>DATGMH010000140.1:0-80520 GCA_035293725.1 Bryobacteraceae bacterium | reverse complement strand
TTCGGCAAAGTGCTGCGCCGCAAACATCTCAATAAGCCAATGCTCAAGTTATTCGACAAGACCATCTGGATCTGGCGGCGTGTCGATGGCGTCCTGCCTTGGCGCGGCCTGTCGCTGATTGCCGTGGCGACGAAGGAATAGCCTCGACATGCAAACGTGCGTCGTTACAGGCGGAGCAGGATTTATCGGTTCTGCCCTGGTCCGTGCCCTGCTGGCCCAAGGCAACTGCCGCGTACGCGTGATCGATAATCTTCTCACGGGACACGAGCGAAACCTCGACGAAGTGAGGTCTCAAGTCGAATTGGATCGCTGCGACATTCGCGACTACGATGCCGTTGCCGCCGCGGTACGGGGAGCCGCCGTGGTTTTTCATCTGGCCGCCATCCCTTCGGTGCCCCGCTCCATTGAGGAGCCTGCGCTTTCGCATGAGGTGAACATCGACGGCGCGTTCAACGTTTTTTGCGCCTGCGCCGAGGCTCAGGTCGGCCGTCTGGTTTATGCGGCCTCGTCATCGGCTTATGGCGATGTTGCCACGCTCCCGAAGGTCGAGACCATGGCGCCCCATCCCAAGTCGCCTTACGCGGTCCAAAAACTCTTGGGTGAATATTACGCTAGCGTCTTCCATTCCTGCTTCGGTCTGGAAACCGTGGCGCTTCGTTTCTTCAATGTCTACGGCCCCCGCCAGGACCCGTCCAGCCCGTATTCGGGCGTCATCTCGGTGTTCATGCGCGCTTTGATCGAGCGCCGCGCACCCACGATTTTCGGTGATGGCGAGCAGACCCGCGACTGGACCTACGTCGAAGACGTGGCCGCGCTGTGCCTCAAGGCGGCTGTGGCGTCCGGTGTCGCCGGAAAGATGTATAACGCGGGCAACGGCGCGCGCTGTTCACTAAACCAAGTCTGGGAATTGTTGCAGAAAATCGAGGGGGTCTCCCTTCCACCCAACTACGGGCCATCGCGCGCGGGCGATGTGCGCGATTCGCAAGCCGACAGAACCGCCGCTGTGCGCGACTTGGGACACGCTCCTCGTTTCACGCTGGAAGAAGGTTTGCGCCGTACACTGGCTTGGTACAAGTCCCAATGATGCTGGCACTGATCCGAGACACCATCCGCCAAATCCCTAAAGGCAAGGTGGCCAGCTACGGCCAGGTGGCGCAAGCCGCCGGCTTCCCCGGGCGCGCGCGGCAAGTGGCTTGGGCGTTGCGAAACGCGCGCGCGTTGCCGTGGCATCGCGTGGTGGGCGCCGGAGGCAAGATCATGCTGCCCGGCGAAAATGGCATCGAGCAGCGTTTGCGCCTGGAAACGGAAGGCGTCATGTTCCGGGCCGGACGCGTTTGGATGGAAAAGCACGAACACGACTTTTCACCGCGCCGGCGCGCCGCCCGGAAAAAGCCGCCCCGGCGCTAGCGTCCGGCGGAATGCGCGTCCGATCCGAAGAGAATGGGGCGCATTTTCCGGGCGAACTCCGCCTCGGAGAAACGCGCTGCGTAAGCCTGAAGCGCCCGCGGATCCAGTTGCGTTTCGCATCGCTCCCATTCGCCGATGGCCTGCTCCAGCGCGTCCTCATGGGCCTGCTCGTAAAACAGTCCGCCCATGGGGTTCGAAGTTGGAACGATCTCCAGCGCTCCCCCGCGCGCCAGGGCGATCACTGGTTTGCCGCTGGCCAGCGCTTCGACCGCCGTCATGCCGAAGTCTTCCTCGCCCGGCATGAGAAACGCACGGCAGCGCGCGTAGAGCTCGCGAAGATCGGCATCCGGTACCCGCCCGCAAAACTCGATGTTCGCCGTGGCAGCTTTTCGAAGCGACTTGAACTCAGGACCGTCGCCCGCCACCTTGAGCTTGCGCCCGCTCTTGGCGAATGCCCGCACCGCCGTGTCCAAACGTTTGTACGCCACGAACTCGGACACGATTAAGTAGTAGTCTTCAGCCGGCTTGGAATAGAATGTCTGGACGGCCACTGGCGGATTGACGACGCCGGCCTCGCGCCGGTAAGTCTTCCAAATGCGCCGGCGCACATTCTCGCTATTCGCTACAAACTGGTCTACACGCGCGGCCGAAGCGTAATCCCACAGCCGCAGGTGGTGAGCCAAGGGCGCCATCGCCCAGCGCTTCAGCCGCCAGCGCGTCCACTCGTTGCGATAGGCCGGATAGAGATCCCACAAATACCGCATCGGCGTATGGCAGTAGCAAACGTGCCGCGCCTCTGACGGCGCGATGATTCCTTTAGCCGGGCCCGACTCGCTCGAGACGATCAGGTCATACCCGCGCAGATCGAAGCTCTCGAGAGCCATCGGCATCAACGGAAGCAGCGAGCGATAGTGCCTCCGAAGCGGCTGCAGGAAGGACGCACGCACGCGTCGCGACCGGATCAACTCGGACACGCGCGCCGGATCATAGAACAAGGTGAACAGGTCCGCGTCAGGCAAAAGCCGGCACAGCGCCTCGACCACTTTCTCGCCGCCGCGCATGTTCAGCAGCCAATAATGCACGATCGCCGCACGCATGCATCCGAAGTATGGCACGCGCCGCTTGCTCCGGCCAATCCTCTCCGGCACCGCTTTGTTTCTGGATTGTATGTTTCTTGTAAATTTTCTACAGGCGCGTCGGCTGTACTATTGGCTTCTGGGTTCGCGATGTCTTAACCTGACAAACGGATGATTGTGACTCCTCAATCAGTCTCGAGCGATCAGGCACAGCTCGATACCTTCCTCGCTGGAGCCGATCTGCACCTCCGCCGGACATTTTATCCGTTGGGGTTCCCGTTCAAGCTGGAGACCAACTCCAGCAGTGTAATGCAGGCGGCGGCCGAGGCCTGGAACTCGTTCGCCCAGACCTGCGATGACGCTCCGGTGCGGCTGTGTCTGGAAACTGCGGAGTCGCAAACGCCTTTGTCCACGCCCAAATCGATCTTCGCCTCACGCGAGCACTTGCTCTCGGTGTACGGCGATGCGGAAAATTTCATGCTGTTCGATTTCGCGCGCGCGTTCGGTTTCGGATCGATCACACAGGCCACTGCGGCCGACCGCCCGCTGCTTCGCTACCGCTTTTTGACGGCGGCCCTGCTGTTGGTGGAGCAACGCTGGCTGGCTCCGCTGCACGGCGCTTTCATCGCGAAGAATGGAGCAGGCGTCCTGCTGTGCGGCGATTCGATGGCGGGCAAGAGCACGTTGTCTTACGCCTGCTGCCGCGACGGATGGACCTACATCACAGACGACGGCATGTCGCTGGTTCGTTCCCGGCCTGACCTGTACGGAGTGGGCGATTACACGAATCTGCGGCTGCGCGAAGATACCCGCCGATTTTTTCCTGAGCTGGCCAACTGGCCTGCGGTCGTGCGCCCGAACGGCAAGATCGCGATGGAGCTCCAAGCGGCTGATCTGCCAATCGCGACCGCGCCCGGCGCTAACGTAAATCATGTTGTTTTCCTGGAACGCCAGCAGCAAGGCGCCGCTTCCATCCGGCCCTACCCCGAAGACCAGGCCTTGGCGCGATGGGCGCTGCACGCTTCCTTAGGGCCGCTCGAGGTGCGCCGTGCGCAACAGGACGGCCATCGCCGATTGGTCAAAGCCGGTGTGTGGGAATTGCGCTACTCTTCGCTACCCGAGGCGATCGCAGTGCTGGAACAACTGAGCTCTTCATGAACGGCTTGCCGCCATACGTGGGTGCAGTTCTGGCCGCTCTGCGTTTCCGGTCTCCGCAACCGCAAGCGCTCGCGACTTTAGACGAAGCGGGCTGGAGACAAGCGCTGCTGTTCTGCGACCGCTCGCAATTGACGCTGCCGCTCGCGTTAACCAGCCGCGAGTATTTGCCACAGTGGGTCGCGACTCGCATCGATCGCGACTTGGAGAAGAGCGCGGAGCGCTGGCAGCGCGTGAAAAACGCGTACGCCGAAGCGGCCACCGCATTCGAGTCGGCGGGACTGGAATGCGCTGTTTTAAAAGGCTTCAGCCACTACCCGCGTTTCGTTGGCCATCCGCATCACCGCTATCAGGGCGATCTCGATTTGCTCTTTACGCCCGCTCAAGTGCACGAGGCATACCAGGCGGCACGGGACTTGGGTTATGTGCCCATCGCTGCCGATGACTCGCATCCCACCAATCACCTCCCGACTCTGATCCGCAAAACGGGATGGATTTGGACCGGCGATTACTTCGATCCCGAAATCCCGATCGCGCTTGAGCTGCACTTCGGCGTGTGGGACGAAAGAACTGAGCTTTTCGCTCCGGCCGGCATTGAGGAGTTTTGGAATCGGAGGAGGCAGCGGCGTATTGACGATCTTTGTTTCACCGGATTCCATCCGGCGGATGAGACCGCCATTGCATGCCTGCACGTAATGTGTCATCTCCTTCGCGGCAGCCTCCGGCCTTCGCACGTGTACGAGATGGCTTGGATGCTGGATCGCAGCACCGCAGACGAGGCGTTCTGGGAGACGTGGCGCGAGTTGCATGATCCGTTCTTACGGCGTCTGGAGGCCACCTGTTTCGCGCTCTCCGAGCGATGGTTCCGCTGCGGCATGCCGGCAGCGGCACTCGACGAAATTGAACGTCTTGCTGCCGAATTGAAGCGCTGGCTGGATCTTTATTCCTGGTCGCCGCTATCGTCACCGTTTCGGCCCAACAAAGACGAGCTCTGGCTGCATTGGAGCTTGTTGGACTGCGGGCGCTCGCGCATGCGGGTACTGGCCCGCCGCTTGTTGCCGCGCGGTTTGCCGGGCGCTGTGGATACGGTAACCGTGCCGCGGGAACAGCTGACATGGAGCGTGCGCTGGCGCGCGCGTTGCCGCTACATGGGCTATCTTGCATCGCGCGTTTTACATCATGCACGCGCATTGCTGCCGACAGTGAGAAGCGCGATTCGCTGGTTCGGATCAACCGCCTAGCGCGGTCTTCTGTTTTGCGGGATCGGCCACCGACTGCATCACCTGCGAAATGCGGTCCTGGTACATGCGCGCCGTGTAGCGGCTTTCCCACGCTCGCCGCGCATTCGCAGCGATACGGCGCAGGTTTGTGGGGTCGCTCCGCATAGTGCGGCTCAGACCTTGGGCAAAGGCTTCCGGCGTTTTCTGCTGCACCAGAAAACCCGTCTCGCCATCGCTGACGATTTCTGGAATGCCGCCGGTTGCAAACGCGACCACCGGAACCCCGGCCGAGTATGCCTCCACCACGACGCGGCCCATTCCCTCCTGCTGCGACGGGACAGCGAGTAGATCGAGGTCCGAGAGGACCGGGCCAATGTCATCGCGCCAGCCCAGGAACTGCACGGGCAGCCCGCGTGCCAGTTCTTGAACGCGATCGAAGTAGGATGGGGCCGAATACAGCGGCGCGCCGCAGATGACAAACTCCGCTTTCGGAAATTCCCGCTGCAGGACCGCCGCGGCGCGCAAGAATTCGGCTTGGCCCTTTTCCGGACTGATGCGTCCGATGACGCCGATGCGCCATTTCCCATCTCGGCCAAACTCGCGATCGCGAAAGACAATCTCAGGAACACCGTTGGGGATGACGAACTGGCTTTCGGGATTCACGCTGCCGCGCAGCGCCTGCATTACAGAGTCGCTGCAAGCGACCACAGCCGCGCCCGCGTGCCGTATGCTCGATACGACGAGGGTGCGCGCGAGCCTCTGCCCGATATGGCTGTGCGCGTGAAACAGCACGCGCGCCGGCGCATGCGCGGCCAGAGCGGCCGCAGGCAACACGCGTGGACCATTCACGTAGATCAAATCAAATCGCGTCCTTTTCACGAGGCTTCGAATCAATCGCACCTGCCGCAGCAGGTCCAACAGAAACCGCAGCAAGTCCCGCAGGTCCTTCGTTCCGGGATTGTACGGGCCACAAGGAATCCGTACGACGGCGACGCCGCGCGATCGCAGTAGGCCGCTCAGGGGGCCCGTCGCCGGGAGGGCGGCCCACACACCCCAGCCGCGCTGCTGAGCGGCGGCAACGGTGTCTAGTAAGACGCGCTGCGCACCGCCGAGCTCGCCGAACTGATCGAGGAGCAGAACGTTCACGCCGCCAGCGCCAGCACGAAGAAGTACACCGGGAGGATGCGCCAGTACGTCAGGAGATCGGCCGAAAGCATCTGTACCGCCTGCCCAGACCAGAAGCACAGCATCCAGAGGCCGCAGAAAGAGCGCAGATCATCGGTGGAATGCGCTGCGCGGTAGGAGCGGCGGAGAATAGCGACATTCAACGCGATCACCGCCGCGAGCCCGAGGATCCCCGTCTCGGCCAGCAGCGTCAGGTACGTGTTGTCACCAACAGCGGTGGTGCCAATGAAATCGGAATAGGGCAGCGTCTTGTATCCGACGCCGAGCAGCGCGTACCAGGAATGCGCTTGGAGAAAGTCCAGCAGAACGCGCCAGCTCTGGACACGGCCGGAAAGAATGACATCGGGCGATTCGTTAAAGAACTGGAAGCCGACCGTCACGCGCTGCCAATAGGCTCCGCTGAAGACCGGTGAAAAGATGGCCAGCAGTGCGAGGAGGCCCACCAACGCAGCGGCGCCGGCCAGAACTCGGTTCCACCGCACGCGGTGGCGCTGAAACCACAATAGAACGATGAGCGCCACGGCCACATTGATCAACGAGCCGCGCGAGTAGGACAAGACAAGCGCCCAGGCGAGGGCCGACGCACCTGCCAGCAATGAAAATAAAGATAGGGATTGGGCGCCGCGCGGCCGGAACAGCGCCACTGCCACCATTTCAAGGAAGAATGCGCACAGATTTCCAAGCGTGCTTGCCTCGTAAAAGATTCCTTGGGCCCGCCGGAAAACCCCCGTATCGACCCAGATGAATTGCTGCTCGTAGCCAGCGGGAGCGGGGAACTGGTAATAGAAATCGACGCAAGCGAACAGGGCGGATAAAGCGGCCGCGCAGAACAACAGCCGGATCCAACGAAAGCCTTCGAAACCCGGGATGCGGCCGGGACCGCTGCGAACGTAGAAGTACACGTAAACGGAAATTCCGAGCAGGCAAACGCGGGCCAGGCTACCTGCGGCGATGGAAACGCCAGAGTAGATCAGTGCCATGGCCAAGCTCGCGAACACGATGGCGAACAGCGCCAGCAGGCACCCGCCAATAGAATTGATCTCGATACGCCATTCGGCCAGGCGCAGCAAACCAATAAACAACCCGGCGCCGGCGAATACGAGCGCTACGTGCGGGCCGGAATCCCCCAGGTGGATTGGCAGGGGCGGGAGCAGCAGCGCGGCCGCGAAAAACAGCGCCAGCCAGAGGCGCGGTTTTCGCAACATCGGCCATGCGATGGGAATTGCGATCAACGGCGCGCACAGCACAGCTTTGGCCGCGATTGAAGGCGCGAGCGCCGCCAGCGCGGCATAGCCGCCCAGACCCGCGCCCAATAGAGCTTCGCGGCGGAGGGGCGCGCGCAGGCCGGCTATCATGCACGCATCTCACGAACGGCGGGCGGCTGGAAAATTCTCCGGCGACGGTATGCGAAGGCAACGCTCAAATACACAACCGAACCCACAAATGCGAACAGCAACGCGGCACCCGCATTGAGCGATATGTTCGGCGAACTCGGACGCTGCGGTACGATGCCGGGATCGATGACGCGCAACTGTTCAGCGTGTGAACCGGCGGCCGCGCGATATTCGCGAACGCGAGCAGTGTCCGCCTCGTACACGGACTGGGCGGCCTTGATTTCCGACTGCAAGGCATCCCGATCTGCCCCGCGGCGCGCCAGAGTTGTGCTTTTTTCTTGGATCTCGCGTGCCAGAGCCTGGACGTGCTTATCGAGCAGCGCTGCGCGCGCTTCCGCGGCCAGGAGTTGTTCGTGGGCGAACTGACCGCTGCTTTGCTGGTATTCGGCGACGTTGGCTTGCGCGTCCACCAATTGCTTGCGCAACTCGCCTTCGAGGTCAACGTCCGAATCGATTTCGCTTTGCAACGAAGCGACGGGCTCTTTTGCAGCCAGTTCTTCCCAAGCCCTCTGCGCAACCTCCAGCCGTTTGCTTGCTTCCAAGACCTGATTCCGAGCCTGATCGACGAACGCATTGTCGGAGGAAACACTCTCGTTGCGGCTTATGGCGACAGTTTCGTTGGCCAGGAACTGCGCAACAGCCTGGGCGAGTTTAGGATCCCGAAGCGTCACGCTGATCTCTAGGATTTTTGTATCACGCGGCTTGGAAACCTTAAGCACACGGCGTTTCAACGATTCGATCGGTTGCCCGGCATTCTGCAGATGATAAATCGCAATAGCGCGCGCGAACAGACTGTCGCTGGAGGCGAAGCTCTCGTACGTCTTTAGCGATTCGAGATACACTGCACTCACCGCAATGCCCATGCGCACATCGTTGCCGGAGGGGGGCTCGATAAGGATGCTCGCGGTGGCGGTGTAGCGCTTCGGCAGAAGCAGACTCGCGACGAGCGCAAGAGCCAGCGCGGTTCCACATGCGACGGCGATAACGCGCCAGCGCCGCCGAAGGTAATCGATGTACTCGAAAGCATCGAAGGATTCGTGCATACTATTCGTGCCTCTGCGGGTGCGTTAGGCTGTCCATTATGCGCTGGATCGTGCCGCTTGTGGCGGCGCTAGTTCCGCTCCTGATCACGCCCGGCGTACTTTCTCATTTCGATGTTACGCCCAAACTCGCGATTCTCCTATTGGGCTCGGCGCTAATTCCCTTCTACTGGAAAACAAATGTACAAAATTTTTACAATCTGCTGCGCCGGCCGGCCGGGCGGTGGTTCGCAGGATTGCTCGCCGCTGCCTGGATTTCCATGGCCGTCGCGACCGTGTTCTCGAAGCATGCGATGCTGTCGCTGAACGGCGGCGGTTGGCGGCGGTTGGGCTTGATTCCTGAGACGGCCCTGTTGTTGTTTGCCGCGGCGGCTGGGGCATGGATGGCAGCGGATTCCGGGAATATCCGCCTGTTATTGCGGGCCTGCGCAGCGGCCGGCGCTGTGTCGTCTGGCTATGGCATCGCGCAATATTTCGGCTGGGACGCGTTGCTGCCCTTGAAAGCATACGAGGTTGGCGAGGGACGTTACATGATCGTGCGGCCCCCCGGCACGATGGGACATGCGGATTATTTCGCCGCCTGGCTGGTCGCAGTGGTGTTTCTGGGGATCGCTTTGGCTCGGTTGGAGACACGTACGTGGAGCCGCTGGGCAGGAGCCGGCGCATCGGCGGTCGCAGCGATTGCGATCGTATTGAGCGGTACACGATCGGCAATGCTGGGCTTGATCCTGGGAGGAATCATACTCCTCGCTCTGGCGCGCCTTCGCATCGGAGTGAGATCCCTAACGGCGGGCGCGTTGTGCGCGGCCATGCTGGCGTTGTTCTTTTTTTCCCCGGCCGGGCTGAAACTCAGGGCGCGGCTGCACTGGTCTGTCGAAGATGCGCACGGAGGAGCGCGCCTGCTGCTGTGGCGGGATGCGATCGGGATGGCGGCGCAGCGGCCGCTCGCAGGCTTTGGGCCGGAGACGTTTTCCACCGAATTTGCCCGGTTCGAATCCGTCGCTCTGGCCCGGGCGTTTCCGGATTTCTATCATGAATCGCCGCATAACATTTTCCTGGATGCGCTCACGTGGGGCGGGATACTGGCGCTGCTCACGTTGCTGGGTTTCTGCTGGCTCGGGGCGTGGTGCGCGGCACATCCGGCGCTGCCGGCAAAGCCACTGGCTGCTCCGCTCGCGGCCGGACTGGCGGGGTTGATGGCGGCACAGCAGTTTATCGTCTTTGTAATTCCGGTGTTGCTGTACTTTTATCTGCTGATCGGTCTTTTGGTCGCAATCACAGGCGCGACGACCGAGCAACAGGTCCGCTCGGTGCGTTTTCTATACCCGCGTGCGGTTATGGCCACAGTCAGCCTATTGCTCGTTGGATATACGTGCCGCCTGCTCATTGCCGATACTGCGTTGGCGGTGGCCCAGCGGAGGATCGCTTCCGGCGATGCGCAACGCGCTGCCGAAGCTTATCGCACGGTTCTGAGATGGCAGCTGGAAGGCACAGGCGACGATCTTTCGTATTCGCGCGCGATGCAGGAACTGGCGGCGAGATCGCCGATATTTGTGACGCGTCTGGTGGCCCGTCAAGAGGCGCTCGAGGCAGCGGTACGCGCGGTCAGCAGTGCGGAGGACCGGCAGAACGCGTGGTACAACCTGGCAACACTGCTGGCGGCGAACAACGATGCAGCGGGCGTGGAGCGGGCGTTGCGCAACGCGATTGCCTGGTCTCCGAACTGGTTCAAGCCACACTGGATGCTGGCCCAGCTCCTTGCGCTGGAGGGGCGCGGGCATGAAGCCCTGCAAGAGGCACAGACGGCAGTGGAGCGCGACGGTGGGCACGATACGCAGGTGGCCCAGACGTTAGAAACACTTACAAAATCGAGCACTCAGGGCCGCTAGCTTTTCACAAAGATTTTACGTGCTTGCCATTGCTCGTGCGGGGCGGCGCGCCTATAGTAAACCCAGGAGCTTTAATGACGAACCGTGTGGTCTTAGTGTTGCTCGCCTCGGTTGGTTCGGCATGGTGTCAGAACCCAGCCTTTTCCGGCAATTCGGTAGTGAACGCAGCGAGCTTCCAGACGCCGGTCGCGCCCGGCTCGCTTGCGACGATCTTTGGAAGTAACCTGGCATCCACGACGGCGCAGGCCGACACAATTCCACTCTCGACGTCTCTGGGCGGTGTTACCGTTCAGTTCGTGCAGGGCAGCAATACATACACGGCTCCGCTGTTGTTTGCCTCGCCCGGCGACCCAGCCAACAGCATTCCGTCGCAGGTAAACGTGCAGATCCCTTGGGAGGTGGTGCCCGGTGGAGCGCCGGTAAGCGCGATCGTGAGCGTGAATGGGAACGCATCTGCTCCCCAGCAGATCAACGTCGGGCCACTCGGGCCCGGAATTTTTGCATCGAGCGGCCGCGCCATCGCGGTGAACAACGCCGATAATACGCTGGCTTGGCCGGCGGGCGCAGTACCCGGTTTGACGAGCCACGGCGCGAGGGCAGGCGATGTGGTCGTGATCTACGCGAGCGGCTTGGGGGCGCTGGATAACAGCATTCCCGACGGGACAAATCCGCAACTGGTGGACGGACAATTGCGTAACACAGCAACCACGCCAACGGTCATGGTTGGGAACGTGCCCGCGCCACTGGTCTATTCGGTACTCAGCCCGCAGTTTGTAGGTGTGAACCAATTAGCAATCAAGATCCCGAGTAATGCGCCGATCGGCGATCAGGTCCCGTTGCAGATCCAGGAAGGCGGGGTGACCAGTCCCGCGAGCACGACGATATCAGTAATCCAATAAGACGGCTACGGCACGAGCAACGCGCTCGTTGATGTGGTCGTGCTACCAGGCGCCGTTTCCCGCAATGACGGCGGGAAGCGTGCGCCACAGAATCTTGAGATACATGCCGAGACTGAGCGAGCGCACCATTTTCAGGTCCATAGCGCTGCGCTGCGGGAAGCGGACGGCGCTGCGGCCGTAAACTTGCCACAGTCCGGTGATGCCCGGTTTGACGGACAGCAGTTCGGCCGCGTGCGGGCCATAATGCCGGTCCAGCTCGCTCCGCGTCAACGGCCGCGGGCCAACTAGCGACATCTGGCCGCGAGCCACGTGCCAGAGCTGCGGCAGTTCATCGATAGAGTGGCGCCGGCAAAAGGCGGCGAACCGGCTCGCAATGCGCGGGTCGGAGCTGTCCTTGCGATCCTCGGATGGCTCGGCGATGACATGATCGATCCAACTCCAGCCTTGGCGTGCTGAATCGCCTTCCTGCCACATGGTTCGCAGCTTCACCACCCAGAAAGGCCGACCGTAGCGCCCTACGCGAAGGTGTGCTACGAAGGGAGAACGCCCCGATAACAGCGTGATTACGGCGGCCGAACTGAGGATAGCCGGTGTGGACAACGCCAGCAGGGCGAATGCCGCCGCGCGCTCGGCTGCCTCAGGCATAACGAGGCTGGACGCGTTGCGCGTCTCCCCGGCTACCGAGACCTCGACGGGATCGAACTCTACCGAAGACAAAACCTACCTCGCAGCTCGCTAACCGCAGTATAAGCTGGGGATGCTGGTTTTCGACCTCGATCCACAATCTCTTTGCATTCTTTTTACAGCCGGGAGTTAGTTAGCATTCATATTCGCCCAGGCCGCGAACGCTAAGATGGTAAGTTGCCAGAGCGGCCAGCCACGGATACCGGCCAAATACTCGAGCGCGAACTCGAGTATTACGAAAATCTGTATAGAGGATTTGGGGCGGCCCATTTTGCGAAGCCGGCGGTAGTGGCTTTTCGCGAATACCTGGTGGGGCGGCTATTGCGGCGGACCGGCGCGCAACGGGATGCGCGCGTGCTTAGCATCGGCTGCGGGATCGGAGACACCGAGCTATTGCTGGCTCGGCACGTCGGGCACGTAACGGGCATCGATTTGTCGCCCACAGCCGTTAGACAGGCGAATCAAGCTGCCCGCTCGAAAGGAATCCGCAACGTACGATTCTTAGAAGGCAGCTGGCCCTCTGTTCCGGTGTTGGGCGAATCGTTCGATGCGATTCTGGCGATTTTCTTCCTGCATCATCTTCCGGACCCGGCGCTGGAGGCGCTGGCTCGCGATGTCGCGCCGTTGTTACGCGAGGGTGCAGCGTTCTATGCGCTCGAGCCGAGCCGGAGAAGGCTCTCCGGGTTTGTTGGAAAACTACTGGTTCCTGGTTTGATGAAGAAATACCAGACCGAGGACGAACGCCAGCTTCTGCCCGCCAGCACGGCCGCGTATTTCGAACGGGCCGGTTTGGAAGCGGCGACTTACTGGTTCGATTTCTGCTCGACGCCGCTGGCGGGGCTCTTTCCTTCCTGGGCTCCCGGCTACCGCGTGGCGCGCCGGTTGGACGCCGCGCTGACCGCGTGCCCCGGCCTGCGCGCGCTGAGCAGCAATTTCGAACTGATCGCTCAACGCCCGCGCAGGGCCGCGTCAACTTCAACGTGATTGTCGGCCAAGATGGAGCCGACGGCGCGTTGCAAGGCGGCGCGAGCTTTTAAATATGCGCTCCTCGCCACGACGACTGTGGAAGCGGCCTGAGCAAGCAACGTCTGATACTGGATGATGAAGAAGCTGGTGGACGCTCCGACCTCGAACTTGGCCTGTTCGACGTCCAGCGATTCCTGCTGCAACCGCTGGGTTTGGAGCGCGGCCTCGTAGGATGCGCGAGCGCGCCGCATCGCCACCAGCGCGTCTTCCACCTCAAGCTGCGCTTGTTTGCGGAACTGCTCCAGCCGGATGCGGGTCTGGCGGAGTTGAATCTCGTCGCGCGCGACGTCGGCTTGCGCCACGCGGTTGCGTAAAGGCAGGGTGATGTTGACGCCGGCGCCGTAGGTGGGATAGCGCCGGGCGAAGATTTGCTCTAGCGCGCTGCCGTACCCCCCAATGAAGGTTGGATCGAGTGCCGCGGCAAGCGGATTCGCTTGGCCCGCCAAGGCGCTATTTTGCACTACGCCGACCAGGTCTACTTCGGGCAGCAATTCGTTGCGCGAGCCTTCAAGGCTGATCTGCGAATTTTCGACTTGGACACCGGCTTGAAGCAAGTCCGGACGATTGGAAAGCGCTTGGGAAATCAGATCCTGGATGGGCGGCAATCCGTCTTGCGCGGGCACCTCAACGGTGCTGGTGGGAACGATGTGTGCATTGAGAATTTCCGGATCGTTCTCGGTGCGGCGCGTAACGACGTTCTTGACGATTGCTTCCTGCTCTTCCAGCAGACCGCGCGCGTTGATCAGATCCTGGCGAACGGAAAAAACTTGGGCGTTGGCACGCGTCAGCTCGACGGGCGCTTGTGTTCCTTCATCGACCTGCGCCTTCGTATCGGTGTACAGCTTCTCGGCGGAACCGAGCGTTCCTTCTTTCACGCGAACGTCTTCATAAAGCGCGACCAGGTCGGTGTAAAGGCGAACCGTCCCGTACACAGTTGCAATCAATTGCTGCTGGAAGAGAAGGTTCGCAATTTTTCCCTCGTTCTTCGCGATGCGTATGAAACGCCGATTGACGGCCAGGCCGAATCCGCGCAGCAGCGGTTGGGTAATCGTGAATCCAAGGCTGGATGCTGTGTAAGGGCTGTAGCTGCTTTGATATGAGTTCAACGTCTGGCGCAGGTTGTTAAAGGTGAAGTTGAGCTGAGTGCCGGGGCCGAAGCCTTGAACATAAGCGGCATTCGCCTGCGTAGTATTTGTAGTCAAGGCCTCCACGCCCAGGTTTCGATTCAATTCCGGCGTGGTCTGATGTGTCCAGTTCACCTGCGCGGCCAGGGTCGGGTCGAAGGACGGAATTGCTGGACCGGTGGAAAGCGGAATGCCCTGCACGGAAAGATTATCAACAGGGGTACCCAGCACGCCTAGCTCGGAAGGATTGGTGGGCACCGAGCCGACGGCGAAACTGGATGAAGCCGCGCTCGTAACCAAGGGGCTCGCGGGACCACCGACACCAACCGGAACTTCGGCCAGGTTGTACAACAAGCCGCGCAACAAGCCGCCACCTTTGGCGCGCAGCACTTCCGTCGTTGCGGAGGGAAGCGTGTAACGCTCGAACTCGACGTCCAGATTGTTCTCGATGGCCAGCGCGATCGCGTCGGGAAGAGACAAGTAGATGTTCCCGGCGCGAAGTAATTGATGCAGCCGCGGCGAATTGGTCATGTCCACCGGAGCGGGAGGATGCTCGACGTAACGATCTTTTATGCGCTGCCAGCTAAATAGGGATAAATCGGCGGCGTCCAGAATGCCAGGAGATTCTAGGAGCAATAGAGACACGAGTAGAATGCTGGTTTTTTTCATGGAACTCTCAAAAAAATTAAGATAATCTGCGGCGGCGGGGCGGCTTGGTCCGTCCATCCGTTAGGCGCTCCCGCTATTGGGAACGTGGACACCGAAATGCGCGCACCGCATTAGCGTTTGGAAGAGCGCTTGGAATTGACGGCGCCCGCCGCCACGGCCGGAATCGGCTTTACCATAACGCCTTCCTGCACCGTATCGTTCGGATTCACAATCGCGCGCTGGCCTTCGGTCAGGCCGGACAAAACCTCGATCCGATCGCCGAGATCGCGGCCCACCATAACGCGCTGGAAATGCACACTGTTGTTTGAATCCAGAGCGGCGACCATGGTGCCCTCGGGCCGCACGACCAAAGTGTCGGCCGATATCAGCAGAGGCGGATCCTTGCGCGGAAGGTTCAGGTCTACCTGAACGTACATGCCGGGGAGCAGCCTACCGTCGGAATTCGGGACTTGAACCTCAACCAGCAAAGTACGAGATGCCGGGTCCAGGGCATTGGCGGTGCGCGTGACGGTGCCGTGAAATTTGCGGTCCGGCAGTTCGGCGGTGTTCAGCATGGCGGTTTGACCCACATGCACGTCTGCGGCGTTGGCCTGGGGCACGTTCAAATAAGTGCGCAGCAGGTTGGTCTGCGCGATGCGGAAGAGCATGGTGTTGCCGGTGTTTACCAAAGCCCCTACATCGATATTGCGGAGTGTAATGACGCCCTCGAAGGGCGCGCGGACCTTGAGGTAATTGTGAAGATCCGATAGACGCGCGACGTTGGCCTGAGCGGCGGCGAGGCTGCCCTGAGCGGCGGCGACGGCCCGGTCAAGCGCGCGAACATTGGCGGCTTGGGCCTGGTATTGAGCCTGATACTGATCATTTTCCTGCTTAGAAACCGCACCGCGCTTTACCAGGTTATCCCAGCGCCCGGCCGTGACTTTGGCAAGCGCCTCGTTGGCGCGGCCCTGCTCCAGGGCGGCTTTGGCGCGCTCCAGATCGGCTTGCGACTGCTCGACGGCGGCCTGGGCCTGACGGACCTGCTGATCGAGATCGGGAGCTTCGATTTCGGCCAGCAATTGCCCGGCGGTCACCCGGTCGCCGATGTCGGCGTAACGTTTCAGGACGTAGCCTTCGGCACGGGCCAGGATGGGGGCTTCGGTGACGGCCTGAATGTTTCCCGGCAGCACCAGGCTGCCGCTGGCGGCGCCGCGCTCGGCGACGGCGAAACTGGCTTCGGGCAGGCTCTCTTTCTGGGCATCGGCTTCAGCTACCAACTGGAGCTGCCGGCGCTGGTGCGGAATATATCCCAATACGAAAGCCGCGCCGAACGCAACCGCCAATAAGAAAAGCAGGGCGAGAATCTTCTTGCCCGACGGACGGGCGGGGTGCGCTAGGGCGGAATGCGCGTCCTTGGCGCGCTTCTGCTCTTCCAACTCGCGCCTAAGCCGCTCGACTTCCGCTCGTAACTGTTCTTCCGTGCTCGTCTCCACCGGATTCGATTGCTCCTCTGTCACCTAGTACACCTGGATCTCGGATTCCATCCACTCGCGCTCTTCGTCCTCGATGCGCCGGTCGTAATCCACTGGCGGGCGTTTCCGCAAATACGTGTAGACGATGGGAACGATAAACAGCGTTGTGACGGTTGCGAGCAACAGTCCGCCGATAACGGCGCGGCCGAGCGGCGCGTTCTGTTCGCCGCCCTCGCCCATTCCGAGCGACATGGGCAGCATGCCCAGGATCATGGCAAAGGCGGTCATCAACACTGGGCGCAGCCGGGTAAAACCGGCTGACAGCGCTGCCGCTCTAACTCCTTTTCCTTCCATACGTTCGTCATTAGCGAAGGTGACCATTAGAATGCTGTTCGCGGTAGCCACACCGATGCACATAATCGCGCCCATGAGTGACGGAACGCTAAAACTGGTTTGGGTGGTGAACAACATCCAGAGGATGCCGGATAGAGCGCCGGGCAGAGCGCAAAGGATAATAAACGGATCCACCCAGGATTGGAAATTAACCGCCATCAACAGATATACCAAAATGACCGCGGCAATGAGCCCCAGGCCGAGCCGCTGAAACGAAGTCTGCATGGTGGCGGCCTGGCCGCGCAACGTGAGCGAACTGGATTTGGGAATCTGGGTCTGATTCATGATCTTCATCACTTTGGAAGTGACGCTTCCCAGGTCGGTGCGATCGACGTTGGCGTAAATGTCGAATGCGGGCTGGACATTGTAGTGGTTGACGATCTCGTCGGCCGAGCGGTGTTCTACCGTGGCTAGGTTTGAGAGCAGCTGTGTCTGATACGGCAGCGCGCCGGGGTTGCCGTACGCGCTGGAACTGCCGCTGGGGGCCGCGCCGGTGAACGAATTGCCGGCCATCGCGGAACCCGCCATTGAGTTGGCCGTATTGGTAACCAGAGCGCCGTTCACAGGAGCAATTGGGGTGCGCATGAGCGCGTCCACCGAGTCCAGCTTGTATTGCGGCGTCTGCACCAGGATCTGGTAATTGACGCCATTCTTCCAATTGAGCCACTGGTTCGGCGCGACCTGGCCGCTGCCGCTGAGCGAGATAAGCATGCTGTTGGCTACATCGCGCTGAGTGAGGCCGATCTGGCCGGCTTTCACGCGGTCGACATTGATGCGTAGTTCGGGCGCATCCACCACTTGATGGATGTGGACGTCGGCGGCGCCGGGAATTTGGGCGATGCGTTCGGCCAGTTGCTTGGCGATCTGGTAGTTGGGCGCCGCCTCGCGGCCGGTCACCTGGACGTCGATCGGTGCCGGCAAGCCAAAGTTGAGAATCTGGTTGGTAATGTTGGCCGCTTCGAAATAGAAGGTATCCTCTGGGAATTTTTCGTTCAGCCGTTTTCTGAGGCGATCGGTGTAGATCTCTGTGGAGGTATGCTCGGGGTTCAGCGAGATAAGGATATCTCCGTCGCTGGTTCCGATATTCGGATTATCGCCGAAGCCGATATTGAAGCCGCCGGGCGGCAGGCCAATGTTGTCCAGCACGGTATCCAGTTCGCTAGCCGGAATAACGCGGCGGATTTCGTTCTCAACATCTGCGAAGATCAGCTCGGTTTTTTCGATGCGGGTACCGGCCGGGGCGCGGGCATGCAGCCGGATCTGACCGGAATCGACGGTGGGGAAGAAATCGCTGCCGACGAAATAGATCAGGCCCATGGACGCGCCGACGAACAGCACGAACCCAGCCAGAACCGGCGCGCGATGATCGAGCGCCCAATCGAGCAAGCCGGCGTAGGCAGCGCGAAACCGCTCGAAAATGCGATTGAACGCGAAGTGAATTCGCCAGATCAGCGGGTGCACTTCGGCGGTGCCACCTTCGCCGTGCTCTCCGCGGCGGTACATGGCTACTTCCAGTTTTAGGAGGTAGTGCACCATTGTGGGTACGAGGGTCCGCGACAGCAAATACGACGCGAGCATGGCGAACACTACGGCCAGCGCCAGAGGCGTAAACAGATATTTCGCCGCACCCGTCAAAAGCAAAACCGGAACGAACACGATGCAGATGGACAGCGTGGAGACGAAAGCCGGAATCGCGATCTGCTGCGCGCCATCCAGCACGGCGCGGACCAGCGGCTTCTTCATGGAGAGATTCCGGTGGATATTTTCGATGGTGACGGTCGCGTCGTCCACCAGGATGCCGACGGCCAGCGCCAACCCGCCAAGCGTCATGACATTGATGGTGTGACCCATCAGGTTCAGCACGACGATGGACGCCAGGATTGAAAGGGGAATCGAGATGCAGACGATCAGCGTGCTGCGCCAGCTACCCAAAAACAACAGGATCATCAAGCCGGTTAGGACCGCGGCCATGATGGATTCGCGGAGCACGCCGGTAATAGAGGCGCGGACGAACAAGCTTTGATCGAACAGCTGACGCACGTGCAATTCCGGCGGCAAGCCTGCCAGGACTTTCGGCAAAAGGGCTTTCACCTGGTTCACGATATCTAGCGTGGAGGCCTGGCCATTGCGCATGATGGTGAGCAGCGCGCCGCGGGTCCCGTTGGTGCGCACGATGTTCTGTTGAACAGAAAAGCCGTCGTGCACCGTGGCGACATCCTTCAGATAAATCGTGGCGCCGTTTACGGTTTTTACCGGCAGGTCGTTCAACTCTCCAAGAACTTCCGGGCTGCTATTGAGCCGGACCTGATACTCGCGATCCGCGATTTTGACCGTGCCGGCGGGCAGAATTAGGCTTTGCAGATTGACCGCGGTGGAGACGTCCGTGGCCGAAACCTGTTTAGCGTACATCTGGGCCGGGTCGAGATCGACGACGATCTGGCGCTGCTTGCCTCCGTAGGGCGACGGCACCGATGCTCCTTGCACCGTCGCCAGGGGCGTGCGGATGAAATTCTGGCCCAGGTCCTGAATTTCTTGTTCGGCCAGGGTTTTGCTTTCGAGGCCCAACTGCAGCACGGGGACGCTGGAAGCGTCATATTTCAGTACGGAAGGCGGGAAGATGCCGGGCGGCATACCGCGCGTGATGCCCTGTGCCATGGCGGTAATTTGGGCCATGGCCATTTCGGCTTTCGCGCGCGGGTGGAAGTAGACGCGAATCACGGAAACGCCTGTGAACGACTGCGACTCGATGTGCTCGATGTCGTTGACGGTAGTGGTCATGGCGCGCTCGAATATCGTGACGATGCGCTTTTCCATCTCGTCGGGCGAAATGCCGTTGTAGGACCAGACCACGCTGATGACGGGGATATCGATGTAAGGGAAGATATCGATCGGCATGCTGACGATCGCCGCCACGCCCAGCAACAGGATGGCGAGCGACATCACCACGAACGTGTAAGGGCGCCGCAGCGCAAGGCGAACTATCCACATACGGAGGGGTCAAAAACGCACTAAGTTAAAGGATGACATCAGTTGGCCCGAAGGTTAGTAGCTCTTTAGGGCTATGGTTAAGATTACGCGCTCAAGCCTCTTCGCGCTGCCCCGGCGTGTTGCTTGGAACATCATCGACTACAGATGAATTATCCCACGCTGGATGGCTGCGGTAGCGGCTTGAGTCCGATCGTCGACCCCGAGCTTGTCCAGGATGTTCTTAACGTGATTCTTAACCGTGTGTTCGGCAATGCCCAAAGCATAGCCAATCTGCTTGTTGCTTTTACCTTTGACGATCAGCGTCAACACTTCCATCTCGCGGGCGCTCAGGTCGGCCGGCAGGGAACCGGCGGCCAGAACGGCACGTACGGCGGCCGTCAGGTAGGTTTCGCCGCTATGAACAGTGCGGATGGCGCGGATCAACTCATCGTGCAGGACATCTTTGGTGAGATAGGCACTCATGCCGGCCTGAAGTGCGCGGCGTATGTCCTCGTCGCCGCCATACGTGCTGAGCCCGATGATACGCGCGGCGGGAAATTCGGCCCGTATAGCCAAGGCAGCTTCGATGCCACTCAGGCCGGGCATGCGCATATCCATGAGGAGTACGTCCGGCCGGAATTTGCGGTACAGCTCGACAGCCTGCGTGCCATTGGCGGCTTCGGCCACCACGGACATGTCCGGCTGCATGCTGATGATCGTTTTCACGCCGAGGCGCGCGATCAGGTGATCTTCGGCGATCAGGATACGGACCGGATCGGGCTTGGGTGCAGTCACGTGAGCGGCACCGTCACTTCAACTTTAGTTCCCTGCCCGGGCTGGCTGGCCAGGCGTAGTTGACCGCCAAGACGCTCGGCGCGTTCGCGCATGCCGAGGAGCCCGAAATGGCCGCCGGTCTCCGAGAACGCCTCCGTCTGTTCGAACCCCTTGCCGTCGTCAGCCACAACCATGCTGAGCTGCTTGGGCTGGAGCGCCAAACGGATCCGTACTTCTTTGGCCCCGGCGTGCTTAATCGCATTGGTGACCGCCTCTTGGGCGATTCGAAGCAGATTCTGTTCCATCTCCTCCGGCAGCTTGCAGCCGTTACCGGAGACATCCACCTGCACGCACACCGGCGAGCCTGCCGTCCATTGACGAGCGGCCTCTGATAATGCGGCGGGGAGTTCCTGGCCTTCAAGCGCCGAGTCGCGGAGATCCATTACCGACCGCCGGGCTTCAGTGAGGCTATGGCGGGCCATTTTCCGGGCCAGATCCAGATGTTTGGCCGCTAATTCGGTATGGCTTTTCAGCGTCAAAGCGACGGCATCCAGCTGCGACGAGATTCCGACGAAGCCCTGCGCGAGCGTGTCGTGAATTTCGCGCGCCAGCCGCGCCCGCTCTTCTAACACGAGAGCAAAGCGCTGCCGGATCTGGCGAAGGCGCAGACGGAAAAGGCCCCAGATCGCCAGGGCAGCGGCAGCGGCGCACAAATAGCGAAACCAAGCGGTCTCGTAGAAATATGGGAGAAGTTGAAAGGCGAAAGCGGCCTCGCTGGTGGGGGCTCCGGGAACCGTCGCGCGGACTTTGAAGCGGTAGTGGCCATGCGGCAGGCTGTTGTAGTTCGTCACCCGGCGCGTGACACCGGTGGTCCAGTCCTGATCCAAGCCTTCGAGCTGGAACGAATAGCGAACTTTTTCGGGTGCGCTGAGATGAATCGCGGTATAGCGGAACTGCAGCCTCCCACTGCCGGGGGCGAGGTTTGCCGCGGCGTTCAGGGAAAGCAATCGCCCGTCGACTTGTAGGTCGAGCAAGTGGACCACTGGCGCAGCGGGCAGGGTGGTTTTTTCCGTAGGATCGAACACAGCAAGGCCGCGGCCGGTGGGAAACCAGAGCCGGCCGTCTTTACTCCGAATTCCGCCCGTACTGGTCGGGTAGCTCGGGGCGCACTGAGCGCTGCGCAGGCCATCGGATACGCCATAGTTGACCGTTGTTACGGAGCGGATCTTTGACGAAAAGAAATCGAGCAAGTCGCTTTTACGGACGCGGCAGATTCCTCGTGTAGTGCTGAGCCACAGCCAGCCCTGAAAATCGATTTCAACATGCGCGATGTTGTCGCTGAGCAGGCCATCTCGCGCGGTGGCGTATTGAAAGCGGTCATCGCGCACGGCATCGAGACCTCCGCCGAATGTGCCGATCCAAACAGTGCCATCGCTGTCCTCAGTTAATGACTGAATCTGGTTGCTCGAAAGGCCATCCGCCGTGGTAAACAGGCGCAGGTTGCCGTTGCGTAAGCGCCACAAACCCTTGCCGAAGGTTCCAGCCCACATAGTACCGTCGCGCGCCTCAAGAACGGTTACTACGGCGTCGTTCAGAAGCGGCCCACCGGGAATTAAGTTCTTGCCGGGATGTCCAGAATCCAATTCAGTCAAACCACTCGTGGAGGCTACCAGCAGTTTCCCGCTGGAGGTTTCCAAATAATCGAGGGCCAGCCGGCGGTTCAGCGCATCCCGAACCACCTGGCTAGTCAGGTGTCCGTCGTGCATTCGGCTGATTCCATCTCGCGTGGCGATCAGCAGGTCGCCGTTGTGATCTTCACGAATGGAGAAGATCTCGTTTCCGGGCAAACCGTCGCGCATGGTATAGGCCCGGCGTGGGTTTCCGAATTCGATTAGTCCCTGGTCATGAAAACCGATCCAGATCCTTCCGCGGCGGTCCTGATAGACGGCAGTGGGCTCGTCGCTCGGCAGGCCCTCGGGTACGCCGTAATTGGTGAATGTGCCATCGCGGAAGCGGTTCAGGCCGCTATTCATGCCCACCCAGAGATTACCCTCCGTGTCCTCATAGATGGAGCGCACCCAATCAGCTCCGCGGGAGCTGGCTAGGGGGCTGCTGACGAAGCGATCGCCTTCTAGCCGCGACAACCCACCGTTGGTACCCACCCAAAGATTTCCGTCTCGATCCTCCCAGATCGATCGGACGAGGATATCGGGAAGGCCGTCACTCGTCGTGTAGCGCTTGAACTGACCCGACGGAGTTCGTTTTAGTAAGCCGTTATTGGCTGCCCAAATATTTCCGTTGCGATCTTCAATAAGTGTCGTAACTACGCTGTCGCCGATCTGGGATTTCGTGATTACCGGAACGAAGCGGTTGCCTTCGCGCCGGGCGAGGCCGGAGTAGCCAGCGACGTACAGAGTGCCGTCGTGGCCCGTGTAAACCGCCCGCATCGATTCGATCGGCAGCCCGTCACCGGGCTGATAGGTGATGAATTTACCGTTTTGAAGGCGGCTCAAGTAGCTGCCGGCGACGACCCAGATGTCGCCGGAGCGGTCCTGTGTGATGGAATTGATAAAGGAATCGGGGAGGCCATCTTTTCTGGAAAAGCTGGTGAATTTGCCTTGGTAATAGCGTGTCAGGCCTGCCGTCGTGCCGATCCATAAGCTTCCGTCCGTGGCGGCAAACAGGGCGTTAATGCTGTCGCTGGGAAGTGCGCCGTTCTCTTTGTTGAAAACCGTAAAGTCGTAGCCATCGAACTGGGCCAGACCTTCATCGGTTCCAACCCAGAGATAACGATCTTTGGTTTGACTAATGGCGTGGATTGTATCCTGAGGCAGCCCGTGTTCTACGGTCCAGATGGTGTGGGTGTATTGGGTAAGTGTGCGATGCGGATTTAGAGCCGCGAGTTGGGCGGCGCCAATTATCGCGAGAGCGCACCCAAGAACCCACTTAGAACACACTCTTGAGTTTACGGAATTCTTGCGGTCGATGCGACTTCGGGGCTGGCACGGACGGCCGGAGCGCGCGCCGCGCGTAGTGCCGTCAATATGAGCACGGGTAATACGACGATCAACGCCAGCCAGCCAGCAATGGCCCAAGGCGCCAGCGCCGGGAAGCGGAAGCGAAGCTGGAAAGGAAAATAGTAAAGCGTGCGCCACTCGACCGGGATGCCTGCGAAGCGCTGCGGGTCTTCGCGGCCCGTCGAAATCTGGATGAGGTTGATAGCGCGGTTCCAGATGGCCCCGCCGGGATAGCCGCGCTCTCGTTGCATGACTTCCAGATTGGCCGCGATGATGGTCGAGCTTGCTTGAATGACAACTGAGGCGATCACGAAAGTCCAGAGCCCGCGGCGCAAGGATTGGGGTAGCGGACGCGGGCTGGCGAGCAGCAACGGAACTGCAAAAAGACAGAACAGCTGTACGGGCAGAAGGACGTAGCGGTCGCCCCACGCTACACCGCCCCCGAAAAAATAATATTTGGCATAAAACGTAAGATACATGCCCAGAAGAAGAACCAGGGCTCCGAGCAGGAGCCGGAGTTGCCGTTCGAGCGCACGCCAATTCCAAGCCACCAGCACGAGTGACAGCGCGAGCAGCGGATCGAACAAAAGAACGGATTTATCGGGCGAAAACAAGGCGCCGAGGAACCCTTTCCAAAAAGGATAGGAGAACAGAAATTTCTCGGGCGCCCCGGCGGGCCGGAACTGCCGCTCGACGATGCCGGTGTAGGTGCTGAAGATCTCGCCGAAGCGGTAGTACTGATACCAGCGGTCGAAGAGCAGCGCTGCGGCGATCGGGGCCGCAAAGCCGGCCAGGAATCGCTTCCGTTGCGACGTGCACGCCAGAGCATATATTCCTAAGACACCGGTCTCGAGGACCGAGGTCAGACGGGTAAGGAGGGCCAGGCTGCTCGCAAGGCCTGCCGCCGCGGCCCACTGAATTCCGGGGTCACCGACGTACCGGCGGACGGCGTACAGAGTTGCCAGCGCGAGCGCCAAAAGCAGAAGGTTCTCTTGAGCGCATTGCACGTACTGCAATACTGTAGTCGCAAAAAGCAAAGCGAGCGCGCCCGTCGCGCTCGTACCGGTAGAGAAACGGAGCGTTCGCAAAAGCTCATAAGCCAGGAGCAGCGCGCACGCTGTGAGAAACGACTGCATCAGAAATGCCAACGCGAGTTCCACGATCTGGGCTTGGCGTGATGCATCGAGATTGAATCGCTTGAGCACCGGGCCGATAACTGCGTTGGCGAAGATATCGAACGGCAGCATGACCAGGCTCTGACCGATTCCGTAGGGGGGATGCCGGACGCCATTACGGCCGACCACCCCAGCGCCGGGATCATCGGGGCGTACGGGCGGCTCTCCGCGCCAAATCCAGCGAGTGACCTGCAGCCTCCGCACGGTGTCCACCGTGCCCAAGTTGCCGGGATTGAGCAAGACGCACGTCCAAACGGAAAGCAGGACCAAATGGATTCGCACGCGCATGAGGATCTACTGCCGCACCTGTTCCTGGTTTCACGGCGGGCAAGCCTCATTATGGTACACCGGGCCGTGCGCGGCCAGATTGAAATCTGCGGCGCGCGCCGCGAGTTTCGCGCGAACTCTGAAATAATAAGGAACGTTGCCTGAGCATCGCAGCAGCGCGTCCAGTACGGAACGGATTGTTGTCCTAATTCCTTTGTTTAACGACTGGGACGCCGCCGATCTACTCTTGGATCGTCTGGACGCAGCTTTCGTGAAATCGCCGGCTTCGGTCGAGGCCCTGCTGGTCGACGACGGCTCGACCGAGGACACGCCATCCGGGTTCGCGCAACGGCGGTTCAACGCGTTACGAAGTATTGATGTGCTTCGCTTGCGCCGCAATCTTGGCCATCAGCGCGCGATCGCAGTGGGACTGGTCTACGTCTATGAGAACCGGCCGTGCGAGGCCGTGGTGCTTATGGATGGCGATGGAGAGGACCGGCCCGAAGACATCCAGCGGCTTTTGGAACGGTACCACGCCGGCGGACCGAGCGCTATCGTATTCGCGGCCCGCAGCAAGCGGCTGGAGCGGCTGCCGTTTCGCGTTTTGTATCACTTATATCGCGTAATCCATCGGCTGCTTACCGGAGATCCCGTTCGCGTCGGCAATTTCAGCGTGGTGCCTTTTGAATGTTTGCGACGGCTGGTAGTGGTTCCCGAGATTTGGAACCACTACGCGGCTGCGGTGATTCGGTCGCGCATTCAGTTTTCATCCATGCCCATTGCGCGGGGCGCGCGCATCGCGGGCGAGTCGAAAATGAACTTCATTGCGCTGCTGCTACACGGTCTGAGCGCATTCTTCGTGTACGGAGATATCGTGGGCGCGCGCCTGCTGATCGCAATCGCGCTGGCGCTCATTCTGGAAGTGATTCTCATTGCGATCGGCATCGGGGTGCGCGTGAGCGCCAGTCCCAGCGTCGTGAGCGTGGCCGCGTATTTGGCTGGGCTGCTCGGCATTATCCTCCTGCAGGCGATTCCCATCGCGCTGATCCTGGTGTTTAGCGTGATCGGCAGCCGGGTGAATGTTGGTTTTCTGCCGTTACGTGACTGCCCTTATTTTGTGAATCGGGTGACGCGAATCTTCCCCGCCGCGGCCGCAGCCGTTTTGTCTGTGTGAATCCGGCGGCTCCGTAATTTCCGTTACGAAGTCCGAGCCAGAAACGATAAGAATTTCAAAGTTCTGCACTGATTCGCATAGGTCTCACTATGCATTCCCCTGCAGGTGGTGTATACTCCTTCCCAAGTTCGTTAAGAACGTACTAAACGGGGCAGACCGCGCCGTCTGTTCTTCCATCCTGCTGAGGGTTCAAAATATGAGAAATGTAGCGCTTTTGGCCGTTTTAGCAATCGGGGTGAGTAGCATCACTTTCGCGTCCCCGGTAGGTAGTATTCAGGGATCGGTAAAGGACTCTACGGGTGCGCTCGTTCCCGGTGTAAGGATCACTCTTACCAACAATTCGACCAACGCCAAAATCAACACAACCACGAACGCGAACGGGGAGTTTCAGCTTCTGCAACTTGCGCCCGCGACATATTCCCTCGTCGCCGAAGCGCAAGGATTCAAAAGAGTAGATGTTCCTTCCGTTTTGGTGCAGGTAGATCAGATCACGCACCTGGATCTGGCGCTGGAAATAGGGAGCCTGAGCGAATCGGTGCAGGTCGAAGCGGTGGCACCGCTGCTGGAAAACGACAAGAGCACTTTGAGCAGCGTCGTCAACAGCCGCACTATTTCCGACATGCCGCTCAACGCGCGGCAGGTGCTGGACCTGGCGCTGGTAACTCCCGGGGTGGTGCCGACGGCGGCTGGAACGCAGGTGTTGAGTTTCAATGTCGCAGGGGCACGTTCGCAATCCAACATTTTCATGTGGGATGGCGTAAGCAACATGGACACGCAGGTGGATGGCGCGCTCAACGCGTTTCGTATCACCGATGCCGTGCAAGAATTTTCGGTTCAGACCAGTGTGGCATCTGCCGAATATGGCCGGGGCACCGGCGGCGAAGTGGACGTGGTGACCAAGAGCGGCACGAATGCATTTCACGGCAGCCTGTTTGAGTACTTGCGCAATTCGGATCTGGACGCGGCGGACTTCTTCACCAACCGCAACCGGGCGCCCAAGAATCCGTTGCATCGCAGTCAATACGGCGCCACGTTCGGCGGACCGATCAAGCGCAATAAAACATTCTTTTTTGTGTCCTACGAAGGATTCCGGCAGGTGGCGCCGACGGTAAGCACAACCGAGGTGCCTACTCTCACGGAGCGGGGGCAGGTGACGGATCCGATTTCAAAAGCGTTATTGCAGTTCTGGCCGCTTCCGAACACTTCGGTGCCGGGTACAGCGAACAATTTCATCGCAAATGTAGGCGCCACCGATTTCGACCATACGGGTTTGATTCGAATCGATCACCGCATCGGGGACAAGGACGTGCTAATAGGCCGGTTCGCCGATTTCCAGGGCACGTTTTTTACGCCTGGCGCGCTGCCGAATTTGAACGGGAAACGCGAATGTGCCCGTGAGCCGGAACGGTTCCTTGGTGGAGGATCACACCTTTAGTCCGACCGTGCTGAACGAGTTCCGGATCGGCTATTCGCGAAACCAGACTTTTATTACAGTGCAAGACAACGGATTCAACGCGGCCAGCATCTTCCAGATCAACGGCGTGCCTCTGCCAGGCGTAGTGGATAGCACCAAGAATCTTCAGGATTCCGGCTTGCCGACCATCAATATTAACGACGGCCATGTATCGTTGGGGAGCACCAACAACCTCCCGCAGGGGCGCATTACCAACACCACGGAACTATTCGACAATCTTTCCTGGGTCGCTCCGTTCGGCAAGAGCAAGCACAACATTAAGTTCGGTTACCACATTCGCCGTGAGCAGGCGCGGCGCTATCTGGACGGTTCATCGCGCGGCACTTTCAATTTTGTGAACTGGTCCGATTTCGCCGCCGGACTGGTGAATACTTCAACGTTCAAGAGTGGCAGCACATTAGCTTATTGGGACCGTTTCCCGTGGGATCTTTATTGGCAGGATCAATATAAGGCCAAAGATAACCTGACGATCAACATTGGCATCCGTTACGAATACCCGTCGGCGATCTACCAGACCCGTTTTGACGCCACCAATTTCATTCCCGGCGTCGGCCCTGTGCTGCTTGGCACGAACAAAGTGTTGACCATAGATCCGACCAAAGTGGGACCTGCGTCTCTGGTCCTTCAGCAAGCGCCCATCACGCTCAGCGACAGCGGTGTTCATACTGACAAAAACAATTTCGCGCCTGTCCTCGGCTTGGCCTACACGCCACGCTTCGCCAAGAGTCTATTTGGAAACGACGATACGGTGATCCGCGCGGGGTTCCGCATCGGTTATGACGATATCTTCAACAACATTCCGGCCAACATGGGACTGAACGTGCCGTACAGTCTGACAACTTCGCAATCGGCCGGCGTAACGCAGCCGGGCAAGTTCTCCTGGGGCACGGGCTTCAATCAGAATGTACCGCTGGTTAAATTTAATGCCGATGGCAGCCCTCATGTGGGCTTGATTTCGCTCAATGCCGAAGATCCTAACATTCGGAGCGCTTATTTGTATCAGTACAATCTGGGCGTCCAGAGGAAGATTGGTAACAATTTTTCGCTCGAGGTGGATTATCAAGGTAGCGCCGGGCACAAATTGGGTTTATTCATAGATCAGAACCAGCCCTACGTTACGGTCAACAATCCTCTAGTGCGAGGGAATCAGGCGCCGAATGTTCAGACTTTCCCCTATCCGCTGTTTGGTACGATTCCAACCGGGTACGACATTGGCAACTCGATATACAACGGCATGGTGACCATTGCCAAGTACCAAGGGAGGAACTATTTTCTCCAAGCATCCTACGTCTACGCCAAGTCGATCGACGACGCCTCGGCATTCTTCAGTTCAACCGGTTCTACCTCCCCTCCTGACGGCAGGCACTTGAATCTGGAGCGCGCTCCTTCAGACTTTGACACACGCTCACACGCGAGCATCCTCTACAGCATGGATATACCGGTCGGTCCCGGACATAGGATCTTTGGCTGGAACAATCAATTTAACCGGCAGCTATTCGGCGGATGGACCGTATCGGGTCTGGTGACGGCGCAAACTGGCCAGCCCTTTACCGTTTACAACAATGCGCAGGACTTTAGCGGGTTCAACCAATTCACAGATCGTCCGGATCTTGTGGGTGCGGGCCCAATGATTACGAACTACGGAAACCCTGATACCGCGTTCGACATTTCACTTTTCGGATGCTCCCGCCAAACCGGCAAGCTCGTCTGCCCACCTCCGCCGACGGGCCGCGTCGGCACTTCGGGACGCAATGAGTTTTATGGCCCCGGGCTGTTTAATTGGGACTTGGCGGCAGCGAAGAATTTCGCCATCACGGAAAACCGGATCCGGCTTCAGTTCCGTGGGGATTTCTTCAATTTGTACAACAACGTAAATTTCGCCAATCCGGTACACAACGAGAGTTCATCCACGTTCGGCCAGATCACGTCCACGCTGGGCACCGCGGTAGCTACCGCCGTAGGAACTACGGGTGGGGCTTACGGCGCCGCGCGGCAGATCCAGTTTTCTCTGCGGCTGTTGTTTTAGTTGCTTTGGATCGTATCGATGAGCGGGTTTGCTTTCTCGTATTCCCGCTCATTCTCTTATAAACTCGCGCGCGTGTGCTCGCCCTATAGGTTCTGACCAGCTCCACCGATCTTCAGGATACCGGGTCAAACTCCATGTTTCGGTCATCTCGAGCCATCTGTTTGATTGCGCTCACTTCCGCCGCCTGGGCTGGAGACATTACAGGCTACGCAATCATCACCAAGCGCCTGACCAAAAAGCGCGTGTCCCCGATCGTCTACAATTTGCGCGGTAGCGCGGCCGCGCCAGCTTCGAGCGACGACGGCGGGACTATAAGTGAATACGACCGGATGGCGGTGATCCTGGAAGGAGGCTCGTTCCCGGGCCAGCCGCCGGTAACGGCCGTTCTCGATCAGCGGAACACCCGGTTCGGCGCCGAACTGCTGGTTGTGCCGGTAGGATCTACAATCGAGTTTCCGAACTCCGATCCCATCTTCCATAACGTGTTTTCGCTTTCCAAGGCGCAGCCATTCGATCTGGGATTTTACGCGCGGGGCGAGAGCCGCTCCGTAAAATTCAGCCACGCCGGAATCGTTCAGGTGTACTGCCACATTCATGCCAACATGTACGCGGCCATTGTAGTGACGGACAGTCCTTGGTTCGCCAAACCCGCGGCCGACGGGAGCTTCTCCTGGCGGGGCGTGCCGGCTGGTCATTACCATCTGACTGCGTGGCACAAGATCGCGGGAATGCACGCTATCGACGTGACGGTTCCCGAGCAGGGGCAGGTTGATGTCGGCATCCGCGTTCCTGTGGACGTGGAGCCGCATCCTTGACGCGAACCACTTCGCTGACGACGCGAGCGTTTCTGTTCGCGTTTGTCCCGCTCTGCGTGGCGTTGTTGGGGAGTTTCTTCGCCTTCAATGCCCTGGTGGAGCAACGGCTGAAGCAGGGCCTGCGCGATTCGTTGCAGAAGTCCGAACAGCTACTGGCGCAAGCGAACGAGGATCATTCGCGGCGCATCAGTCAATTCGTTGCAGTACTCGCCAATTCTCCTGGTTTGAAAGCAGCGATCGGATTGACTCGTGAGCCGGCGCGCAGCCGGGAGGCCCAAGACGAGGTCCGAAACACCATTGAGGCGCAGCTTCGAGAAATCCGGGCGGTGGCCGGATTCGACTTGATGGCCATCAGCGACTGGAAGGGCCGCACTATTGCCGCGCTGGAGTTTAAGGACGGACCTGTTGGCGAGCAAAGGGAAATACCCGACATCCCAGAACAGCCGTCCCTCATTGAAACAGGCGGCGTGCTTTACGAGGTCAGCTCAACCCCGATCACCATCGATGACGATCAGCTAGGTGAGTTGAAGCTGGGGAGCCGCTTCGAGCTGAGCCGATATCACTTCGGAGGCGAAACTGCTTTGCTTCAGGATGGGCGGATTGTGCGATCGAGTCTTCCCGCCTCGATCTGGCCGTTCTTAGAGCCAGAACTTACGCGCGCCTGTACGGAAGCCGGCAAGGAATGCGAGATCCGCCACGCTGGAGAGACGTGGCTGGTGTCACCGCTGCATGAGCCCTGGCTTCGTGCACCATACCAGCTGATCGAGCTGCGCTCGCTGGATGCGGCAGTACGCGATTTCACCGCGGGCTGGATTCCCATCCTGGCGAAGATCAGCATCGGGGGCTTGTTCCTGGCGTTACTGTGCACGCTTGCGACGTCCCGATCTGTTTCCCGACCGCTGCGCGACTTAGTGGCACAGTTCCGGCAAGCCGAGGAGACCAACCAACTCCCGGAGCGCATCACTGCCGGGCAGGCGGTGGGAGAACTGCGACTGTTGACCGAGGCGTTCAACCGCGTGGCATCGGCCGAACGGCGCCACCGCGAAGAGCTGGAGAAAGCCAAGCTCGAGGCCGAATCGGCCAATCAAGCCAAGAGCGAATTCATGGCCAACATGAGCCATGAATTGCGCACGCCGATGAACGGTGTTATTGGCCTGACCGAACTGCTGCTGGAAACGCGCCTCGATGACGAACAAAAAGAGTATGCGACGACAGTGCGGGATTCTGCCGGCGCCCTGCTCGCCATTATCAACGACCTTCTGGATTTCTCGCGGATCGAGGCCGGCAAAATGAACATTCATCCGGTTCCGTTCGATCTGCGCCAAGCCGTTCGGGACGTGGTCGCGCTGCTTTCAGCCCAAGCTTCCAATAAGGGCATCGCGCTGGAATCGCATTTCGCCGCAGATCTTCCAGAGCGGATCATCGGAGATGATCTGCGCATCCGGCAAATCCTGACGAACCTCGTTGGAAATGCGATTAAGTTTACGGAGAAGGGCCGGGTTGAGGTGCAAATAGAGTGTCTGGAGCGAACCGCTACCACAGCGAGCCTTTCCATGGTCGTGGCGGACACAGGCATCGGTGTTCCGCCAGAAAAGCTGAGCGCAATTTTTGAGAAATTCACGCAGGCCGATGGATCCATGACGCGGCGCTACGGCGGTACTGGACTAGGCCTGACAATTGTCAAGCAACTGGTGGAAATGATGGGCGGGACAATCGGCGTCGAGAGCCGGGTGGGAATTGGGTCCAAATTCCGTATCTGGTTGAGCTTTGCGCTTGCGGCGGAGGAGGATCAAAACGTGGAATCGGCGAGCTGGGCGGAAGCAAGGCCATGTTGAAAATTCTTCGCAGCTTTGCCGTTTGCGCTCTACTGCTCGCGATAAGCAATGCCCAGGATTCCAACAGCGGTATCAGCCTGCCTGTCACGCTGAGCGGCGGCGCACTGTATACGCAGCGGCTGCAAGTTGCGGACCCGGCCGCGTCGCCGTTCGCCGCGGGTGTCCGGGCGGCGCTATACCCCAGCGTAAAGCTCGGCTCGCACTGGTTCGCCTACGGCGCTATCGACATTCGGCTTTCACCTTATCTGTACTATGATGCCTACCAGCCGGAGCACGAGTGGTACACGAACGTGATTCAGGCGTTCATCGGCTACTCAATTCGAACTGAAAAGGTTTCGTTTGTAGTCAAGGCAGGCCAGCTTGCTTCGGCGTTTGGCTCGTTTCCGCTTCGCTACGACGATGCTCAGAATCCGCTGCTGGACCAGCCGCTGAGCTATATCCAGACGTTGACCCTTCGGACGGATCAGCTTCCTTGCGGAGTGACCGACCTGCTCGCTCAACATTACGGCTCAATCCGAAACGGTTGCGGCGGGGCGCCGGGGCGGGTCGCAGGGCTGACGTCGGTGTCGCTATATGGGTTGCCTGGGCTCGAAATGGACTTTTCAGGGCACCGCCTGGACGCGAGGATTCAAATCACGAACAGTTCGCCCATCAATCCGCAGCCAGTCTCGCTGACGGGTGAGTACGCGCAGTGGACGGCAGGCGCGGGTTACAGCGTCCGGCAGGGGTTCCGGGTAGGGGTGTCCGCTTTCCGAGGGCCTTATCTCAGTCCGATTCTGGTCCCGCTGCTGCCAATGGGAGCAACGCTGCGCAGTTTTCCGGCCACGGGCATCGGCGCGGATGCTCAGTGGGCGCGTGGGCGCTTCAGCGCATCGGGCGAGTACCAACATTTTCAGTTCGACTCGCCCAACCTGACCCAAGCGCCGTCTCTCTCTTCAACCTACGGCGAATTGAAAACTGTAATCACGCCGCGTTTGTTCATATCCGGACGAGCGGGATGGATGAACCCCGGAGGGGCGGCGGATAGCCGCGGCGGGGCGACAGCACAGCTTGCGCCAAATATCGCCTCCTATGAACTCGGGGCAGGAAGTTGGATCAATCGCCACCAGTTGCTCAAGGGCAGCTACGAGTGGCTGAATATTCAAGGACGGCCAGGTACGCGCTTGAACGTGCTCGGCGTCCAGTTCGTGACGACCTTCCAGGCGTTGGACCAGCCTTTCCGCTAGAAGCACGCGCTACCGTTGGGCTGGAGCGGGCGTATCCGCCCCCGCCGATTTTAGGGCCGGTTCGGCGCTGACGTATTTCAAATCCGGCGCGACTCTTCCGACGCCATCGAACACGAAGAAGCGAACCGAGGGGTCGAGCCCGATCCGGCCGGAGACGATGCCGCGATCCTTCAGAATCTGGGCGAGGCGCTCGAAGGGGCTCTCGTCCTCTTGCCAAATTCGAATGTCGGTGCCGGGTTGAATCAATTCACGGGCCCGCATTTCTTCAAAGCCGGGGACTACGAAGGCAATCTCCCCACGTGAGGGGACCACCAGCGCGAACGTCCGTTCGCTTCGCCCCCGGCGGACTCCCGTCAGATAGGTCATCGCCGGACCGGGTTCGACGATTACGGCTTCAAGCCCGAACTCCTTCATTGCTTCCCGGAGCTTTTCGATCCGGGAGCGAAACGTGTCATCAACAGTACGGTTGGCCTGGGGCATGGATTATCCGAAAGGCTGATCGATGGCCGGACTTTGTTTGGTGAACAGGCGCGCGCCGTCTTCGGTGATGTACATGCAGTCCTCCAGGCGCACGCCGAATTCGCCGTAGATCGCGATGGTTGGCTCATCGCTGAAGCACATGCCGGGCTCGAGCGGCCGCTTGTTGCCATGCACCAGGTACGGCCATTCGTGGCCGTCCAGGCCGATGCCGTGCCCTGTGCGGTGCGGCAACCCAGGGACTTTGTATCCGGGTCCAAAACCGTAGTCGGTGATCACCTTGCGAGCGGCCGCATCCACGTCCTCGCAAGGCCGGCCGGGCTTGGCTGCCGCCAGCGCGGCATCCTGAGCTCGCCGTTCCAGTTCCCAGATCTCGCGTTGCCGCGCTGTAGCCTTGCCGAAGATAACGGTACGCGTGACGTCGGACTGATAGCCTTCCACACTGCAGCCGTCGTCGATCAACACCAGGTCGCCTTCGCGAAGCTTTTGCGGCTGGACGCTCCCGTGCGGGTAGGCGGTGTACTTGCCAAAGATCGCCATAGCGTTGCCGTCTACACCCAGCGCTTTGTATGCGGCGGCGATGTTGGCGCTCAGCTCATGCTGCGTCATGCCTTCGCGCAGAGACGCCAGGGCCGCGCGATAGCAGGCGATCGTGATGTCGTTGGCACGTTGCATGAGAGCCAGTTCGGCCGGGGATTTGATCATGCGGCAGCCCGCAGTGACCGGATCGGCGCTGGTGAATTCCAGCGCGGGAGCAAGCTTTCCTAAAGCATCGACCACTTCAAAGCGGACGCGTTCTTCGATACCCAGCCGGCCGGTAACTGCGCCCCGTTCCTTTAGGGCTTCAGCAACAGGTTTGTACTTCGTGTCGCCGGTTCCGAGTGGCAGCCATACCGGCTCGTCCCGGCGGGACATCAATAAGATTTGATCTCTGCGCTCCCCGCTGAAATAGTACGCGCTCGATCCGCGCTCCATCAGCACCGCGTTTAGGCGGTTCTCGCGCATATACCTGCGGGCTTTTTCAACGCGCGCTTCATACTCCTCGCGTTGGATGGGATGGATGCCGCCCGTCATGGGACGGAGTTTGTGGATAGCATCCGGGAGCGGGCTGGATTGTGGCGCGGCGGTACGGACCAGACTAGCGGCGCCGGAGACCAGGAAGACTCGACGGGTTGGATTGCCCACGCAATCCAATTATCATCTTTCGCCGTTCGGAGGATAGGCCGGACTAGTCGCCGGCGCCGTTCGTTGATTTAGCGTTGGTACGGTGCGACAAATCGACGTTTCCCTTGATAAACCCGCCATCTTCGATGACGATGCCTCCCGAGCGGATATCGCCCACGAATTTGGCCCCCTTACGGATGTAGACCTTGTCTATGGCTTCGACCTGTCCTTCAACGGAGCCCTGGACTTCAAGGGTGCGCGCCTTCACTCCAGCCCGGACGTTGCCGTTGCCGTCGATAGTGAGGCAGTGGCCCACAATTTCGATGGTGCCTTCAACTTCGCCTTCGATTCTAAGGTCTTCACGGCTTTGAATCTGGCCGCGAACGCTGACGCCTTTTCCGATGACCGCTTGGGGAGCAGAGTGTTCCATTCCAAACGATGGTGCCGCCATATAAGAGAGCTTCTCCTTGATTTTGCAGATTCCGTACTAGAACCGTTGCCTAAACCAAAGCCCGAAACTTGGTCCGATACAGTTCGACCAAGGGCCCTTCCTCGGCTCCGATCGCACGTGCGTACTGCCGCAGGTAGCTGATGTTGTAGATGCCCCCGGGCAGGCGATCGAATTCGCCTTTCTCCAACGCTTGCAACGTGGAGACCTTGATTTTGGTATTCCTGGAGATCTCTTCTAAAGAGATTCCCTTCGTGCTCCGAATGGATGCTAGGGACCAGTCTTCAATGGGCGACGTTGCCATACCGTCTCCTGCTAATAACTCTATCGGCAATACCCAGTACTTCCATTAGTCCTCTAGGGCCCTTTCCTGATTTCCATTCCAACGACCCAATGATAGAATCGCAGGCAATACCCAAAAAATCAGCCGGCGGAGGAGCGTAGAGAGCCGGTTTGCTGGGGAAAGGAATCTACATGAACTTCTCAACGGGACTCCGCGCGACTATGCCATGCGTGGCCCTGCTTGCTTTTGGCTCTGTGACTTTGATGCAGGCCGAGGACGACCAGAGCGACAATTCCGATCGACCGATCAAGATCGCAGCCGGAACCAGGCTGAATCACATGAGCGGCTCGGAAGCTGCCAAGGCCGTGAACGCCGCAAAAACATCAGGTGGCGGCGCGGCCAGGGTGTCGGGCGGTTCAACCACGTTCGGGCTGCCTGTCTATACGTACTCGGTTACGTCCTCCCGGAATGGCAGCCATTACTCGGGCCAGATCGTGGGAGCGAATCCGGCCGTCGGAACTCAGACGATCGTGCCGACGTACTTGATCCCCGTGAAGCTGGTCTTTAAGTACAGCAGCACGACCAGCTATGCTTTCGATCCGACGGGAGCCGACGTGGGGTGCCTGGGGCAGAATAACACCGCGCTCAGCCTCACTCAGGGCTCACCGATTTTTCAGAATTATCCGTTCAGCTTGACTGGCAGCGGCGACGATTCCACCCAATACGCGGATCACTTCAACCGCGCCAGTTTTTGGGCAAATGTGACGACCCCGAATCAAGGGAGATTTCATACGCTGCTCAGCCCAATGGTTGAACCGGTGCAGACCGTAACGCTTACGGCATCCAATAATTATTTTTCGAACGCGACGGTGTATACGGCCAGCGGCCAGTGTGGGAGCAACACGGGGAGTACGAACCTTCCGGGTTACTTAGGTGTGGTGAATATCAATACCTGGGATCCCATCGCGCAGTCGCTGATAAAGTCGTTGGGAATTGGCACCAACGCCCTTCCAGTATTCCTGTTCTACAATGCCGTGATGTCGCAGGGCCGCGCATCGAATCTGAACAACTGCTGCATCCTCGGTTATCACAATGCGGTCGGCTCGCCGGTTCAGACCTATGCCGTGGCCGAGTTCGAGGGCCGCGACCAATCTCTCTTCACGGGTGTGGCCGACGTATCCAGTCTGGCGCATGAGATCAACGAGTGGATGCAGGATCCGGGTGGCACCAATGCCACGCCAGCTTGGGGCGGCGTCGGACAGGTGTCGGGATGCCAGAACAATTATGAGGTAGGCGATCCGCTCAGTGGAACTCTGCTGCCGGTCGCGACGCTGAATGGCTTCAATTACCACCTGCAGGAACTGGCGTTCTTCTCCTGGTTCTACGGTGCGCCGTCCATCGCTGCCAACGGCGCGTACTCGGACGGCGGAACATTCAAGGGTGCGGCGAAGACCTGCCCGCCGGGCGGAACTAATTAAAGCCTGACACGCTAAAAGGAATCTGCTCGCGCAGCGGCCCGAATTCCTGGCGCCGCTGGCGAGCAATTTCTTTTTGAGAAGGATTTTACAGGCGGGGCTACTCGACTTCCTTGTTTCTCTTCTTGCGGTTACGCTTGCGCGCCAGTGCTTCTTTGGTGCGCTTTTTTTCGCCGGGCTTGAGATAGAAGGAGTGTCTCTTGATTTCTTTGATGATGTCCTCTTGCTGGACTTTTCTCTTAAACCGCCGCAGGGCGCTTTCTAACGTTTCGCCCTCCTGGACGTGGACTTCAGCCAATGTCGATCACCTCCTTCCAATGGGGATACCAGCCCTCTGAGCGTCGTTAAAGGAGCCAAAAGGGTGGGCCAACGGCTCCTACTATGATAGTGGGTTGCGCAAGACAGGACAACCCGGCGCGCCGCTGCTTTTCTTCTTGGTCCTATTCGCGGTCACGTTAGCGCTGCGGCTGTGCCACGTGCGGATCCTTTGGGCGGACGAAGATTATCACCTGGCCGCAGGAATCCAGGTACTCCACGGTAAGCTGCTTTATCGGGACCTTTGGTACGACAAGCCACCGCTGGCGGCTTGGATTTATGCTGGCCTGGGCGGGTTGGCGGGGTGGCCTTTGCGCACATTTGGGGCGCTTTATGTGCTGGTTATTTGCGCCGCCATGTATCGCTTCGCGCGCGACCTCTGGACCGCGCGGGAGGGTTTGCTCGCGGCGGCCCTGCTCTGTTTTTTTCTGAACTTCTACCACGCGTCCGCCGTGATCCCCATCGCGCCGGATCTGTTCATGATGTGGCCGCATATTGCGGCGGTGCATGCCGCATGGCGCGGTAAGGCGTTCCAAGCCGGTGTGTGGAGCGGGATCGCGTTCCTGTTCCATACCAAGGGGCTGTTTGTGCTCGCCATGTGCCTGTTGCTTGCCTGGCGAGGATTCGCCTTGCTGATAGCCGGTTTTGCGGTCCCCACCGGCATCGGCTTGGTTGCCCTGGCGTGGGGAGGCGGTCTGAACGGCTACGTCCGGCAGGTCTGGGAATGGGGCTTCGCATATGTCCGTATTCCGCCGCTTGAAAATCCCGCCTGGAACGCGCTCCGGCGGACGCTGGATTGGTTGGGTTTCCATGCCGTGCTTGCAATTGGCGCAATTTCGCTTGGGTGGCGGGAGCGAAAAAAAACGCAGTGGTGGTTGGCTGCCTGGTGCTTGGTCTCGTTGGCCGGCGTGTCGCTCGGGGGCCAGTTTGCGCCGCGCTATCTTTTACAGCTCCTCCCGCCGCTTGTTCTAGCCGCCTCACGCGGATTGCAGGCCCTCCTGGCTGATTCGGGCACACCCCGGTATCGGCTGGGTTGGGCCGCCGCCGTGATCGCGATTCTGATTCCTTTCATCCGTTTCGCGCCCCGTTATGCACTGCTGGCGGCCGATCTGGCGGGCGGCCGGACGCCGCGCTGGACCGACGCGGTTCTGGATGAAGACAGCCAGGCCGCTGCCGCGCGCGTCAATTACTTGAAGCACAATGGCGACACGCTCTTTGTCTGGGGCTACCGCCCGGGTGTCTTCGTCTATACGAGGCTGAGCACGGCGTCGCTGTTCTGGGACTCGCAGCCGCTGACCGGGGTGCCTGCCGATCGGCATCTGTTCGACTCGCGGCCTGTCCTGCCCGATTGGGCAGCACGCAATCGCATCGCGCTGGCGGCAACCCGGCCCACCTTCATTGTCGATGGCTTGAGCTTGTTGAACCCGCGGCTCGCGATCGCAAATTATCCCGAACTGCATGGCTGGTTGCAAGACTACAGCGTCATCGCGCGCACGGACCTGAGCATCGTGTATCGTTTGAACGAGGCGGTTCAGGCCCGAGAAAAGTGACGGCCGGCTCAGGCGCCCCTCCAAATGGGCGTGAACCAAATGCAGACCGCCGCGGCTAACCGCCGCCCAAGCTCCCTGTCAGTCGTGGATCGTTGTGCTAGGATTTCCCTAGCGAAATCCTATGCCAACCCTATATGTAGAAAACGTGCCCGATGACGTATACGACGCTTTGCGCGCGCAGGCCAAGGCGAACCGGCGATCGATTGCGGCCGAAACTATCTCTTTGCTGGAACACACCCTCCCGACGCGCACCGAGCTTCGGCGCAGGGTCGCTTTTTATAAGCAAATCCAAGGAATCCGCTCACAAACCAGGGGGGCTTTCAAAAGCAAGGGAGCTTCTAAAGGGCTGGCGACGGAGGAGTTGCTGCGCGAGGACCGCAACCGGTGACCGCTTTTGTGCTGGATGCGAGCATTGCGGTGAAGTGATTTCTTTCCGCTGAACCTTTGGGCGCCGAGGCTGAAGCTTTGTTGCATCGCTACGCAGAAGGACGTCTGGACTTCTTCGTGCCAGATCTCCTTTTCGCTGAGTTCGCCAACGTCTTCTGGAAAGCAGAGAGGTGCAGCCGTTGCGATAAGCGTCTAACGGACATTGCAATCCAGACTCTCGTTAAGCACGGGTTTCGGACTTTCCGCACATCCACCTTGCTCGACTCCGCAGTTGGAATCGCGCGCGCCTATGGGCGAACCGTTTACGATTCGGTATATATCGCGTTGGCGGTTGAAACGAAGACCCAAATGATTACAGCCGATCAGAAGCTGGCAAATGCCCTGGCAACCCATCTGCCGGTCGTTTGGCTTGGAGCCATTCACTCCAGAATGCAGTAGCAGTATAGAAATTGCTGCGTAGTGCCGAATGGGGTGCGATGAAGCTCTTCCCGGCTATCGAGCAGGCGAAAGTGGCGTCCGAACTGATCGTGCAATAGTGCGGCGTTGTAGCGCACCACATCCAGGCCACTGCATTTGCGCGGCCCCTCCGGCCCGAACGTGCCGATAATTACGTGTCCCCCGCGTCTGACCGCACGCAATACCTGACGGACATACGCTGTCCGCTGGTCTTCGCCGGTCAAGAAGTGAAAAACGGCGCGGTCGTGCCATATGTCATAGCAAGCCGGCGGGAGTTCGGCCTCAATTGCGTCTCCAACGATCCACCTGACCTGCGCGGCGCGCGGCCCCAGGCGCGCTTTCGTTGCATCGAGTGCCGTGGCGGAGATGTCTAGTAGCGTAATATTCTCGTAACCGGAAGCGAGTAGGTCGTCGACCAGGGTGGATTCGCCGGCACCGGCATCGATAATGGACGCCGACGTGCTTGGCGCAGCCTGACGGACCAGGTCCAACGAGGTATCCAGATGCGGCCGGTACCAGCTGAACGCATCGGGCGCTTTGCCCTGGTAAACCCTTTCCCAGTGCGCACGTGCATTCATAACATAATTTTACCGTCGTAGTACTGTATAAGGAATCCGATATTTGCGCGGGGTGTTAGCCTATTAATAGAGGCCGACAGAGTCCATGAAAACCGCTGACGCAGCGGCCATCCGCGGCGTCAATCTGACCAAGAAGTTCCAGTCCGGAGCCAGCGAGCTAGTTGTGTTTGCGGGCCTGAACTTCGAGGTGAGGCCCGGCGAAAGACTGGCGTTGATTGGGGAATCGGGCGCCGGCAAGAGCACGCTCATGTATCTGGTTGGTGGTCTGGACAGACCTTCCAGCGGTACGATATACTTCGGACACCAGGACATCTCAAATCTCTCGGAGGGGGAACTGGCGGAGTTTCGGAACCGGGAGATCGGCTTTGTGTGGCAGAATCATTCGCTGTTGCCTGAGTTTACGGCGCTCGAAAACGTGATGATGCCATTGCTGATTCGGGGCATCCATATAGAGGAAGCCGCACCGGAATCGCTAGCGAGGTTAGATGAAGTCGGGTTACGGAACCGTGCCTCACATCGGGCCGGGGAGTTATCGGGCGGTGAGCAACAGCGCGTTGCCCTGGCCCGGGCGCTGGCAGCTAAACCCCGTGTTCTGCTGGCCGATGAACCGACAGGCAACCTGGACTTCCGGACCGGCGAGATGATCATCTCTCTCATTGAGGATTTGCACCGCTCCCACCAGCTCACATCGATCTTTGTAACTCATAACCTCTCGTTCGCCTCGCGGTGCGATCGAATTTTGCAGTTGGATAAGGGGGTGCTCGCCCCCTGGACGGGTGATGGGATTCCACTCTGTCGGCCCGTCCAAGAACAGCCGATCATGTGGAAAGATAGCGGGAATTATGTTTGAACGTTATACCGAGAAGGCGCGCCGGGTTATTTTCTTTGCACGGTACGAAGCGAGTCAGTTTGGAAGCCCCTACATCGAGACCGAGCATCTGCTGCTGGGCCTCTTGCGGGAGGACAAAGCGCTGGCGAACCGTTTTTTACGTTCTCACGCCGCCATTGAGTCCATTCGCAAGCAGATTGAGGCGCACACGACTGTGCGCGAGAAAGTTTCGACGTCCGTTGACCTGCCGCTGAGCCACGAGTGCAAGCGCGTCCTGGCCTACGGGGCCGAAGAGGCCGAGCGGCTAAACCACAAACACATTGGGACCGAGCATCTGCTGCTGGGGCTGCTGCGGGAAGAGAAGTGCTTCGCGGCGGAGATTCTGCATGAGCGCGGCCTCCGGCTGTCGCAGGTGCGTGAGGAGATCCAGAGGTCGTCGTCCGAAAAGGTTGCCTCCAACCGGCCTAAAGAAAGCTCGCTGCTCGCCGAGTTCAGCCGGGATCTGACACAGGCGGCCATGGATGGCTCGCTCGATCCGCTCATCGGTCGCGACTACGAGTTGGAGCGCGTGGTGCAGATCCTCTGCCGGCGCACTAAGAACAATCCGGTCTTGATCGGCGAGCCCGGAGTGGGCAAGACCGCAATCGTGGAAGGCCTGGCCCAGCGCATCGCCGACGGCGACGTTCCATCGTTCCTCTCAGATAAGCGAATTCTGGCGCTGGACCTTTCCTTGATCGTTGCCGGAACCAAGTATCGCGGCCAGTTCGAGGAGCGGCTCAAGACCATCATGAAGGAGCTGATGGAAAATCAAAACGCCATCATCTTCATTGATGAGCTGCACACGCTGGTTGGCGCGGGCTCGGCCGAAGGATCGTTAGACGCAGCCAACATCTTAAAACCGGCTTTATCGCGCGGCGAAATCCAGTGCATCGGCGCAACGACGCCGGGCGAATACCGGAAGTCGATCGAGAAAGACCGGTCGCTCGAACGCCGCTTCCAGGCCGTTAAAGTTCCTCCGCCGACCGAATCCGACGCGATTAGAATTTTGTTCGGCATTAAGGAGCGCTACGAGAAATTTCATGCAGTGGCGTACACGGATGAAGCCATCGAGTCGGCCGTGCATACGTCCACACGATTCATTCCGGACCGCTTCCTGCCGGACAAGGCCATTGACTTGATCGATGAGGCGGGCGCGCGGGTAAAGCTGCGGCAAACGACACTTCCCGGCGAAGTGGCCGATATCCAGAAGCGCATCAAGTTCATCGTGCATCGCATGGAGAATGCGATCGCAAACCACGAGTTCGAGAAAGCGCGCTTCTATTCCGACGAAGAGCGCAAGGAACGAGAGAACCTGCGCCAGCTGCGCGAAAAATATAATCTTGATGATACCTCCACCGGCGTCGTAACCAAGGACGACATCGAAGATGTGGTGGCGCGCTGGACCGGCGTGCCGATGACGGCCATCAAGGAGGAAGAAGTTACCAAGCTCATCCGCATCGAGGAAGAGCTGCACAAACGCGTTATTAGCCAGGAAAAAGCTATCTCGGCATTGGCGCGAGCCATCCGCCGCTCCCGGGCGGGTCTCAAATCACCCAAGCGGCCGGCCGGATCGTTTCTGTTCTTGGGGCCGACCGGCGTCGGCAAGACCGAGGTTGCCCGCGCGTTGGCTGAGTTCCTGTTCGGCAGCGAAAAGTCTCTGATCCGCTTCGACATGTCCGAGTTCATGGAAAAACACTCGGTCTCGAAACTAATCGGCTCGCCTCCCGGATACGTCGGTTATGAAGAGGGTGGACAGCTCACCGAACGCGTGAAGCGCGCGCCCTACTCCATCATTCTTCTGGATGAAATCGAGAAGGCGCATCCAGACGTTTACAACATCCTGCTGCAGGTTTTTGAAGACGGCCAGTTGACCGATGGTTTAGGCAACACGGTGGATTTCAAGAACACCATTATCATCATGACCTCCAATCTGGGAGCGCGTTTCCTGGATAAGAAAACCCAAATCGGCTTCTCGGCACCCTCCACCACGGGAATTCCCCCCAAGGTGGAGGATCAGGTGATGGGCGAAGTGAAGAAGGCGTTCAACCCCGAGTTTTTGAACCGTCTGGACGAAGTGATCCTGTTCACCTCGCTCACCGACGAGGATCTGTTGAAGATCATTAACCTGCTGGTGGAGCAGATCAACACGAACCTTGTCTCGAAGCAGATCAAGATCCGCGTGAACGAAGACGCAGCACGCTATATCCTGGAGAAGACGCTGGTGGATCGCAGCTATGGTGCGCGCCCGCTGCGGCGCGCTCTTCAGAAATATATCGAGGATCCGCTTTCAGAAGCTCTAATCCAAGGCACCTTGCCCCGGCCGGCGGAGTTGGAAGTTTATCTCGGCGACACCGGGATCTTCTGCCGCCCCGTTGGCGCGGAATTACAGGAGCAGCCGGTGGGTGCTCCGGGCGAAGAGAAGCCGCCGGTAGCCGGAACCCCGCTGTTCATGTTCTAGTTGGCTGTTGTATTTGACGTCCTCATGCTGGTGGGTGCTAGCCCGCCAGCACGTAGGCGCGATTCGACATACAGCAGCTCGCCCTGAGCGCAACCGCTCTAGGTCCCCGCGCTCGCGCGGCGCATGCCGGAGACCTGAGCTCGTTTGGTACCTTGTCACCGTTACTTGCGAACACCAAGCGCCATCCCGCGCCTCCAATTAAACGGTACGCCTCTGTTCGTGAACACACCAATCCGCCTCATACTTCTGCTCGCGATCGCAGCCGTCCCAGCCTGCCTGTTAGCGCAGTCCGATCCCGCATCCACCGCCAGCGCTGCTGGCGCACCGCATGCGATCACCGGCAAAGAACGGCTACATTGGGCCATCCTCAACACGATCGGGCCGCGGAGCTTGGCGGCTGGTGTCGTCAGCGCCGGATGGGGCACCCTCTTCAATACACCTCGCGAGTACGGGACACATTGGGAGGGATTCGGGGATCGCTACGGAATGCGGCTGACGGGTATCGCCACCAGCAACACCATGGAAGCCGGTTTGGGCGCCATATGGGGTGAAGATCCGCGCTATCCACGCGCTGCCGGCGAGAGCTTCGGCAGCCGGGTCGGCCATGTCATCAAGATGGCCTTCCTTGCACAGAATAGGAACGGACAAACCATGCCGGCATTCGCCCGCTACGCGGCTATCGCGGGCAACAACTACTTGTCCAATACATGGCGCGCCGATAGTGAAGCGACGCTCAGCCGCGCCACGGTTCGGGTCGGACTTGGTTTCCTAGGACGTATCGCGGCCAATGCCTGGGATGAGTTCTGGCCCGATGTCGAGCAACGCGCTTTCCGGCGCTCCGATCGCGATTCCGCGGCTTCGGCCACCACTTACCACTAAGTCGATACTTCCGGACAAACGCTATCCTTGAGATAGTCGGATGACGAACCTGGAGTTTACGCCTCTCGTGTTTACGATCTCGGCGATAGCCGGGCTGTTAGGTGCGTTGACCGGGCTAGGCGGCGGCGTAGTGGTGACGCCCGCACTGACGCTTTTGCTGGGAGTCGATATCCGGTTTGCAATTGGCGCTTCCCTGGTCTCTGTCATCGCGACCTCGTCGGGCGCCGCCGCAGCGTACGTTCGCGAGGGTTATTCCAACATCCGGATCGGCATGTTTCTGGAACTCGCCACGACGATTGGCGCGCTACTAGGCGCCTACTTGGCTACTCGCACGCCCACCGGGATTCTTGGTATCGTTTTCGGAGCCGTTCTACTGCACTCCGCCTGGATGTCCACGCGGCCGCGCCCCCACGATAGCAGCGGGAAACCCGATCCGCTCGCAACGCGTTTTAAGCTGAACGGCAGTTATCCGGCAGACGGTGGGCATCAATCTTATAAAGTCACCCATGTCAAAACGGGCCTGGGCTTGATGTTCGGCGCAGGCACTCTTTCCGGCCTGCTCGGCATCGGCTCGGGCGCGCTGAAGGTGATCGCGATGGATCAGGCCATGCGCATTCCCTTCAAGGTGTCCACCACCACCAGCAACTTCATGATCGGCGTAACCGCGGCGGCCAGCGCTGGGATTTATCTGAGCCGCGGCTACATCGAACCGGTGCTCGCCATGCCTGTTATGTTGGGGGTGCTAACCGGATCGTTGATCGGCGCGCGCAAGCTGATCGGAGCGCGCGTCCGGGTATTGCGCTGGACCTTTGCCGCGGTCGTGGGCGTGATGGCGATTGAAATGATCGTCAACGGAGTGCAAAAACTCTAGTGACCGACCAGCGTTTGGAGAAAATCGTGAGCGTGCTACTAATCGCAGGCGTCTCACTCTCGGCTTTAATCGTCCTTTCCGGTGCTATCTGCTATTTGTGGCAGCATGGAAACGAAAGCCCCGATTATCATGAATTCCATGCTATAGAACGAAAATACCGCAGCATCCAAGGCGTGCTGGGGGCTGCGCGGCCTTCCGATTGCCGGGGTATTATTCAGCTTGGATTGCTGCTGCTGATTTGCACGCCCATCGCGCGCGTGGCATTCTCCATGGCGGGTTTCGCGCTGGAGCGGGACGGGACCTATGTGCTGCTCACGGCCATAGTCTTAGCTATTTTGTTGTACGGCCTCGCGGCACCGCATTAGCCGCGGCCCAAGCGTAAGGCGCGCGGCATTCAAAAAAGTTTTCCGATGGAGCGCTGCAGTTCCTTGAAGATCTGGTCCGGAGTCTTGGTAGCATCCAAAACGACGAAATTGTAGCGCTTGGCCATGCGGTCCAGCGCGCGGATCACGCGCGTCTGATATTTCACGAAGCTGTCATGCATGTCGGCGCCAAAGCGCATATCCATGCCACTCTCCCAGTAATCGAAGGCGCCGCGGCCCAGCACCACGCGTGTCAGCAGATCCTTCACGTCAGCACGCAAATAATAAATCGCGTGCGGCACCAGCGCAAAGCTGGCTACTCGCTCGATCCAGGCGCGATCCTCGCTGCGCGCGATCGCCCGTGCCATGAGGGAGAAGATATAGCGATCCGTCAGCACTACAAATCCGGCCCGCAGAGCGGGGATGATCTCGTTCTCCAGGCGATCGGCAAAATCAGTCGCGTAGAACAGGGTCATGGTCAGCGGCCCCAGCGTGTTGCCTTTTTTTGCGCGCGAGATGCCTTTGCCGGCCAGCGCTCCGCGCGCCAGGCCCGTATCGAGCACGGCGTGGCCTTGATGCTCGAGCCAGGTCCGCAGCCGCGCCACTTGAGTCGAGCGGCCCACCGAATCCGGACCTTCGATGACGATGAGTTTACCGAGCAGCGCCTGCTCGTCTACATTCACCAGCGGTTCGCTATAAGATTCCAACGGCTGCTTGCGCAGCATCGATGTCTCCTTGCGAGGCGCGCAAAACGCCGTTGCGCAGGCTCGCGCCCAGTTCCTCCATCACGATCCGCCGCATTTCCTGCTGCTGATCCTCGATGGAGCCGGTGGCGTCGATCACGTGGAACCCGACCTCTTGAATCATGGCTTCGTATTCTTCCAGGATGCGGCCCTGGAAAATCCGAAAGCTCTCTTCGATGTTGCGGCTCAGCTCGAGATCCATGCCTGCTTCGTAATATTTGATGGCGTTGCGGCCGCCCAAAATGCGCCCGATGGCCACTTCCAAGGGCACGCGAAAATAGAACGCCAGGTTGGGGCGCACGGAGAATTTGTACAAATTGCGCACCCACCGGCGGCTCACGCCGCGCACCACATCGCGCGCAAACGCCGTGTAAGCGTAGCGGTCCGCGCACACTACCGCGCCGGCTTTGAGCAGCGGGAGGATATAGCGCTCCAGGCGATCCGCGAAATCGGTGGCGTGAATCAAGCTGAACGTCACCGGGGTGAACATGCTCTTCTTTTTGGCGCGGCGGGTAGTCTCGCGCACGAGCGGCGAAGAGTTCCACTCGCTGAACGCGACCGCGATGCGCTGCGAGCGCAGCCACTGGCTCAACAGCGAAAGCTGCGTGGATTTTCCCGAGCCGTCGATTCCTTCAACCACAATCAGTTTGCCGCGGTGGCGGTTCGGGACCAGGAGAGGCATAGAAACGAAGGAAATGCCTATTATACCGCCCGGGCATGCTATCGTTTCTTTACAAAAGGGTTACAGGGGAGGGCGTGTCGGGAACATCTTGCCCGCTGATTTTCGTCGAGATCGCGGCCTTGCTTTCGCTAGTATTGGAAGTTATGCCGCGTTACGCAGCGGTGGACATCGGCAGCAACTCGGTTCGCATGCAGGTGGCGGAGATCACCCCGGGTGCGCCCAGCAAGATTCTCGCCGCGGATCGCCAGGTCACCCGGTTGGGCGCGAGCGTATTTCAGTCGGGACGGATCGCGCCAGAGGCGCTGGAGTACCTCACTCAAGTCCTTTCACGAATGGCGCAAACCTATCGCAAGCTGGAAGTTATCGCGGTGCGCGCGGTTGCCACCAGCGCGGTGCGTGACGCGAGCAATCAACACGAATTTCTGGAGCGCGCTTCGGCGGTGTTGGGGGCCCCGGTCGAGATCATTTCAGGACAAGAGGAAGCGCGCCTGATTCATCTGGGCGTTCAGAGCCGGTGGCCGCAGGGCGAAAAACGCGTGTTCATTGTGGATGTCGGCGGCGGCAGTGCCGAGCTGATACTCAGCGATCGCGGCGAGCTGGTGGAAGCGTTCTCGAAACCCCTGGGCGCGGTGCGGCTGACCGAAGCTTTCTTGAAAAACGATCCGCCAGCGGCGCTCGAACTGCACCGCATGTACGAATATATTGAGGAAAAACTGGCGACGCCACTGCGGCGCATTGGCGCCGGACCTTTCGATCGTTTGATCGCCACTTCCGCCACAGCGGCAGCCATTGTGTGCGCCGTTAACCGTGTCGCGCGGCCGCGCCGCGAGGAAGCCGACCGGCTGAAAGCGTCGCTGCAGCAAGTCCGCAAATTTGCTCGGGAGGTGAGCGCGGCCGATCTGGCGCATCGCGCGCGCATCCAGGGTATCGGGCCGCGGCGGGCCGAGATCATCATTGCCGGCGCTGCCGTATTTCGCCGCGCGCTCGAACTGTTTCATAACTCCTCGTTGCACTACTCGGCCGCCGGCGTGCGCGACGGCATCATCGCCGATCTGGCGACGCGAGGCGTGGGGCGCGAGCTAACTATGCTGAATCGCGACCAACGGCGCATTGTCGAGCAAATGGTGCGCCGGTACGGCTCGCCTATGCTGCATGCGCGCAAGGTGGCCGGTTTGGCGCACCAGCTGTTCGAGGCACTACAACCGCTGCATCGCTTGCCGCCGGCCCACGGCAAATTACTCGAGGCAGCCGGTTACCTGCACGACATCGGACACTTCGTCAGCGCCAGCAGCCATCACAAGCATTCGTATTATCTGGTCGCGCACTCGGATCTGCCAGGATTCACCGACCGGGAGCGGCAGATGATCGCCCTGCTTTGCCGCTATCATAGAAAGTCGATGCCCCTCCCCCGGCACTCGCTGTTCCAAGCTGTCGATCCGGATTCGCGCCGCGCCATAACGCTTTTGACGCCCTTGCTTCGAATCGCCGATAGCCTGGACCGCAGTCATGAGCAACGGGTATCGGACCTACAGGTGCAAATCCGGAATGGTTCTGTAACACTCGCGTTGCAATCCAACGCCGATACGGACCTGGAGATGTGGGCCGTCGAGCGCGTGGCGGACGCATTTCGCGAACATTACGAAACCATGCTGTCGGTTACACGGGTGAAATCATGACCGGCAAGGTGCTCAACGACTATATAGTCGAGCAGATGAATCATCTGCTTACAAGTCTCGCCTTTCAAGTGCACAGGGCAGCAAGGAAGCCCGGGCCCGACGAAATCCATGACCTGCGCGTCAGTATCCGCCGATTTACTCAAGGGCTGTTGATATTCGCGGATTTCTTTCCCAAATGGGAAGTGAAGAAGATCAGGCGCATGTTAAAGCGCATGATGCGGCTCACCTCGGAAATCCGCAATCGCGACATCACACTCGATTTTCTTGAGGACCTTAAGACAACCACTCACCGCCAGCGCCTGCAAAAAGAGCGGAGGCAGTACCAGCGCCAGTTTGAAGAAATGGTGCGCCGCTGGAGCGCGCGCGATTTCTCCGCTAAATGGCGCAACAGCTTGTCGCTTCGTACCGTATGAAATGGAAACCCTCAGAAACTGCCGCCTCGAACGCCTGCCGGGTGTTGCCGAAGCTGGCCGAACAATATTTTAAGAGCGGCCGAACTGCGGCCGATGGCAAGCGCTCCGCCAAGGCCCTCCACCAGTTCCGCGTCACAACGAAGAAATTTCGATATGCTTTGGAGCTGTTCCGGCCCGTTTATGGAAAGAGCTTGGAACGGCGGCTGAAGGCTTTACGCGACCTGCAGGACATCCTGGGCAAGATTAGCGATCATCAGACTATTCTCGACGTTCTTCCCAAAGACAAGCAACTCGGCGCGAAAGTGGAGCGCGCACTGAAGCGCAAATCCAAGGAGTTTCGCAAGGCCTGGGAAACCTTTGATGCTGACGGAGAGTTGAAGCAATGGAAATCCTTTCTCAATCGTACTCGCCGTCGCGCTTCGGTAAGGCAAAAACAAAAGCCACCGCCCTAGTTCGACTGGTCTGCTACTAACCTGATGCTAAAATGGGAGCGCGTGCTGGGAGGTCGTCTAATGGTAAGACTGCAGACTCTGGATCTGCGTATCGGGGTTCGAGTCCCTGCCTCCCAGCCAAACGGTCTGTTGCGCTCCTTTTGAGGCTTTCAGCAAGCCCCCCTGTCCACCTTGCAGCCTCCCTCGATAAACGCCATAATTCTAAAAGGGCTTGGCCCATTCCAGAGGAGTAAATCGACCGATGCGGAAATTGTGCCTTTCTGTCTTTTCCATTGTCTGTGGCTTATCGACCGTTTCCCTGCCGGCCCCCGCTCAATCGCCCTCGGATGTGTTCGACAAGGCTCCGCCTGCCATCGATGAGGCATTGCGGACTCGCGTGGAGGCGTTCTACCAGGCGCATGTGGACGGCAAGTTCCGGCAAGCCGACCAATACGTGGCCGAAGACTCCAAAGACTTCTTTTTCGCTGCCGAGAAAACCCGTTACCACGGCTTTAACATTTCGAAAATAACCTATTCGGATAATTTCACCAAGGCCACAGTGATGACGGCTTGCAAAACCGAGCTGGCGTTTCACGGGCAAAAAATGCCTGTCACCATGCCTGCTGTGACGCACTGGAAGGTCGAGAACGGCGAATGGTTCTGGTATCACGACGACAGCGGTCAAGTGGACAGCCCGTGGGGGAAGATGAAGGCAGGGCCGGAGAGCGAAAACCCGGTGGTGGCGATGATTCCGCGCGATCCCGCGGCCGCCGCGCGCAGCATTCTTTCCAAAATCACCGTGGATGCTTCAGAAGTGACCATCGACGAGACGCGATCAAATAAGCGCGAAATTCACTTGAAGAATGGTTCGCTCGGCCCGATCACGGTCTCGGCGGATCCGACGGGGATGCCCGGCCTCACGGTTGTCCCGGCCAAGTCTCAGGTAGGACCCGGAGAAGAGATTGCAATTGTCATCCAGTTCAATTTCGACGACCCGGCTATCAATTGCAAGGACTGCCTGGTGCATCCGGGAGTTCGTCCTCCCATTACCGTGAATCTGCACACGCAGCCGATCCAGCAAGATTTCCCGATCAAGATCACGTTTACGCAGACCCCTCAGAACTGAGAAGCCGAGACTGGCCTTTTTCGTGCCATTGGTTTTGACGGAGGCTAGTGGCCAGTGAATTTTCTGAATGTAGGAACCCGGCAAAGCAGTGAAGCCGCGGGTCCGTCTCCGTTGCGCGCCGCATCCCAGAGGATACCTAACCTATTGAAACCGAACGTCTCGACCCCCTCGTTCGGGAAAACGCTTCACGAGGTGCAAGCATCTCCCAGCCCCCCGCACACTTCGACGCCGGCGGACGCCCAGCGTCAGAATCTCGTCACCGGGGTGTCAAGTTCTCGCGCATCGCTTCCTAAAGGCGCAAGCCAAGTGGCTGTTTCGGGTGGTGCTGCTTCGGCCCCTCAGCCGGCCGGGAATGTGCCCGAATCGGCAGCGACCGGCCTATTCGAGCAGATCATTGCCAGCGAAAAACTGACGGCCGGCGCGTCAACCTCGCCCAAGGTCCAGCAAGGCCCCGCCCCAACGCCGCCGACACCCGCTGCTCCTCCAACGCTTTATGTACTGACCCAAACGCCGAGCACGGATCCGGGCGTGTATGCGACCGACAACTACTCCAAAGAGCTGAACTACTCGCTGAATGAGGCGCAGGCCAACGATGAAAATGTGCGCCGGTATCAAAATTACCTCAACGCATTCCAAAACTGGCAGCTAAATGGCAGCCAAGGCGACCCGCCGAAGGCGCCGGTCTATGAATCGGTGGATCGCAACGGCTTCGATCAATGGTGGGCCGAGCTACAGCAGAACATGAGCGCGCCCGATGTCAGCATGTTCTTGGTCAACGGTCCGAACTGCGGCAACGGATATTACGGAGCACCGGGAAGCGGACAGGTGGGCACGCTTTACAACGCTACTGGACCCGCGACAGCGGATCAAGTCCAAGCCGCTAACAATGCGACAAGCAACAGCACTACGCATTCCGTACACGTATAGCCTGCGGGCGCCGTTTCAAAACCGGGCGGTGTCTTTAGTGGCCGGCCTGCACCAGCCGCTGGAAAGCCCGCTCGGCTTCCGGATCCGGAGTGCGCTTATGGTCAAGGTAGAGCGACAGCATCCGGTATGCGCGGTCCCAATGGGCGCCTTCGGCCCAATACCGCCCCATGGTTCGAGCGCATAAAGGCAAACGCGGATCGTGCTGGATGTAGTCGGCGCACTCAGCATCCATGTGATCCAGAACGCGGCGCAATTTCGCCGGAATTTCCGCCGCATCCGGCTGGGTAGCGCGTCTGAAGACGATACTGTGCGTATCGTCGTAGTCTAGTTGCCAATCTGGGCTGTCAGCCAGCGCCAAAGCTAATGGGTACATCGCCCCTGTGACATACTCGAACGTGTTTGTGACGACCGATTGAATGTTGTACCGGCGCAGCAATTCGGCGCGTGGCCCGGTCACGTGTCCGACATCCGAACCGAGATTGTAGAGGATCTCGCGATAATCGCGGTTCGAGGCTTCGCTGAGCGCCCGCCCATCGATGAATACGCGCTGCTCAGGCCAGAGCCTCCAGATCAGATATCCTCCGTCCTCCCAGGTGTTGAACAGCGGCCCGGGAACGTGATTCTGAAGCAGGTAACCGGCTGCCGCGGCTGGAAATTTCCATTCCGCGGCCCGAAGCTGAAAGAAAGAACCCGAGGCAATGCCGAACGCAAGCGCGCAGCCGAGCGCGCCAGGGGCAAGCCAGGCCGTGAATCGCGGCATGCGAAGACGGAATGGAAAATAGCTGGCGATCAGCACCGGTGCAAGGAATCCGATGAGAGGTATATTGCGGAACGCTGCCAGCGAAGCGGCCGTAAAGGCGGCGAATAGCGCCCAATCCTGCCATCGGACGCGCCGCCAGGAATAGATCAGCACCGCCGCGGAAGAATAGAGCAGAATATCGAATGCGTAAGGCGGTCCCCAAAGATACGGGGGATGCCACTCGATGAGATTCGCGGTCATCGCACTCCGGCGGTAGCGCAGCAGCGTTGCGACGACTTCAAAGCCGTTCGGGTTTAGTCCACAGACAGCGATCGAAATGGCCGCCGATATCCACAACATCGGCCTGCGCGTCAGTCCCGATGCGGGGAGCAGGCTCGCCGCACAGTAGGCGGCAAGCACTACCCAGCCTAGAAAAAATCCCCCGTGGCAATTCGCCCAAAGTAAGGAGAGAGCCGGCAGTGCCCATAAAAACTGGCCAGAATCCAGCAGCACCAGAAACAAGCCCGTCATGAAGAAACTAAACAGCGCCGGACGGTCGGCGGTAAAGTTTATGGCCACCGAGGCAGTGGCCAGAGCCGCGCCCAATCCCAGATAGAAGTTCTTGGACCGGCGCGCGGCCAGCAGACCCGCGAACCCGCAGAAACCAGCAAGGAGGGCCGCACGCGCAAGGATGATTCCGGGGAATCCGGCAGCCCAAAATACGCAGTAAAGCAATGCTTGCGCCAGCCACTCGTGGGTCAGATTAAAATGCTGAACGCGCTCATCGCCCGGATTGGACGGCGGGTTGTACGCTGTGCTGAAAGAGAAAGGATCGGGAACGGGCAAAGAATGGTGCTGGATTATGTATTGGCCAGTCTTGAGATGCCACCAGAAATCGCTATCGGCGGCTTCGGTGCTAAACAAACCCACGAGCACCAGAGCTGCAATGGCCAGCGATGCACCACGGACCCAGTTTGGCTCAGGGGCCAGATTGGTTCGCGGTGCAGCCGGATCCGGCGCTGCGGTCTTGCTCCGTTTACGGCCGCGTGAAGGCTGCGAAGCGCCCGGGCGGCTCACAACTGAGTCCCGCGGGCGGAAGGCGGACCCGCGGTCCGCCTTCCAACCATTGAGTTGAACCCGTAGCTACTGGATCGGGATGACGGGACTATTCGCGAAATACGGGTTGCCCGCCGCATCATAGACGATGAATCCTACCGGCTGTTGCGGGCCGGGCGTAGTATCGGGCGGAACTTGAAGCGAGATCGCGTACACACCCACCAGACCAAGGACGGTTTGCGCGGAATTGTACGGAACGCCGCCGTTGTTGAACCCGACCGCGATGGTAGCAGCGATATTCTGGCCGGGAATCCCGGATTCATTCGTACCGGTGGGCGGAGTGGTTTGCCCCGCGCCCGTGACGAAGATGGTAATCACCTCTCCGCGGCGTGCGGGATTTGATGGTGATACGTAGCTGCCGTCAGGACGAACCGCGACAACCTCGTTCGCCAAACCGAACACGTTGGTGGTGAAAATACCCGGCGAGTACGGCTGAACTTGCACATTGAAGGTACCAGATCCGCCTCCGGGCGTATTGATCACGACCGTAGCGGAGGCCGAACCTGCAACTTCATAAGGCACCTGAACGGTGACCTGCTGAACCCCGTTCACGTTCGACACGGAGTAGATTGGCGCCGGCGTTCCGTTAAATGTCACGGAAATGCCGGCGAGCGACGTTGGCAGCGGCCCCACGATGCTCTTTGGAGTCACACCATCAACACCCAGGTTGAGTCGGATGCTCTGGATACCGGACTGGAATTGTGCCTCCGGGCCACGAATGCTGCTCGGCACAACAACTCCAGTGATGCCCGGGGTAAGACCAGTGCCCTGGATCGTCACGATTTCGCCCGGAGAAACCATGCCAGGCAGCGGACCTGAAACCTGCAGGCTGGCCGCATTGAGAAACACGATATTGCTCGGGCCGGGAGGGGAGACGGTCAGATTAAACGTCGCCGTAAAGCCGCTGGCGCTCGCGGTCACCACAACAGCGCCCGCACTACCACCCGCCGTGACCTTGGTGGATGCGTTACCGCTGGCGTCGGTAGTTGTGCTCTGTGTCGCGACCGTAGCGGAACCGCTGGTGACAGAGAATGAGACGGGCACGTTCGCGACGGGCTTGCCGGTGGAATCCGTGACGTTCACCACGAGCGGATTCGCGAAGGCGGCGTTCGCAATAGCTGTTTGGTTATTGCCGGAAACCAGCGTGAGCCCCGCAATTGGTGCAGTAATAGTCGCAGTAAACGTTGCAGTGAGCTGTGCGCCGCCGGAACCGGCAGTCACCTGCACTTGAGCGTTGCCCGGCGTATTGCCGAGCGTTGCTTGCGCAGACGCCTTGCCGTTCGTATCGGTAACGCTGGACTGCTGGCTCAACGTGATGGTGCCGTTGAGAACCTTCCAGCTTACGGGGGTTCCGGCAACGGGATGCCCGGCTGAATCGGTGACTTGAACTATGAACGGCTGAGCGAGCGCCTGGCCGGGCTTCCCAGTTTGGTTGTTTCCTTGGATGATGGCGATCTTTGAGGGGAGGCTGGCTTGGACGTTGATGTTGACGTCGTACTCACCTAAAAGATATCCAAGCTCCGCGGTGAGATGCGCGGTACCTGTGGTGCCCGAAAGCACGAGGTCGCAGGAAGCTAGGCCGGTGGCATCCGAGAGAGCGAATCCGCCGGCGCACTGAGCTGAAGGCGACGACGCTGGACTAGGCGGATTCACAATCCGCAAACTGACGTTCGGGATCGGCGAACCCTGGAAACTGGAAATTGTCGCCTGCACTGCGCCACTGATCGTCTGGCCGGCCGAACCCGAGATCGTCGTACCCGGTTGAGGAGTCAAGAGCCGCGCTGTTGGCGTAAGCAGCGCCGGGAACGTAGTGACATAAAACGTTACGGCGTTCCCGGTAGGAGGAGCGGCCGTGATGACCGCCTGGTTATAGCCGGTCTGACTCAGAGGAGGAACAACGCCTCCCGAGTAGTCTGCTTGCGCCATACCTTGGGAGTCGGTCGTGACGACAAGAACGCTCGTGGACTGCTGAGAGCACCCGATTGAGGCCGCTGCGCATTGTAGGCTGCCGGTATCCCCAAAGGACGTGTTGGTGAATGTGATCGGCTGGCCGACCACCGGCTTTCCGCTCGCATCGGTGTATTGGACAATCATCGTCCCGTTCTCTTGAGAGATTAAAGAGCCGCTGGGAACCAAATCGCCTTGTCCCGACACGATGGTGACTCCGCCGCTGCCGGTGCCGCCGCCTCCGCCACCACCGCCGCCCCCGCCGGAACTTGAGCCGAAATTGACCGTGAAGGTATAGCTGAGGCCATTGCCTACGTTCGCAGTCACCTGGACCGGGCCGGCGTTACCTGATCCTGTAATAGCAGTCTCCGCCATACCGTCGTCGTTGGTCAGCGCGCCATGGGATTGGAGTGTGGCGTTGGAGTCGGACGCGGTAAAAGTCACGCTTACCCCGACCACGGGTTTGCCCTGGGCGTCCACTGCTCGTACGACCAAGGGAGCGCTGGTCCCGCTAAGCGGGAGGTTCTGCTGGTCGCCATATGCGAGAACGGAAGTCGGAAATCCGGCGCCGACCGACGGAGTCACGACGGACAGCGCACCAGGCGTGCCGGAAAAAGATAGCTGGTTCGCCAGTTGGTTGCCAGCAATATCCCACACGTACAAAACGCCACTGCTAACGAAGAAAAGATATTTCGTGGTCGTGTGCGATCCGGCGGGTGACCCGGTCGTGTTTGCGATATCGCTGGTGGTGCCAACAAGCGATATCGCGCCGGTGTTTGCCCCTTGAAACACAGTCACGCTTTGCGTGTTCAGTTGGACCGTGTATAAAGTCTGAGACGCCGGGGAGAAGGCATACGCTTGATTGTTACTCACTACGAATACCTGGGTCACGGCGTTGGGTATGGAGGTGGTGGGGATAGATGCAGAGAGCGTTTTGCCTGCCGGAGTTATATCGAATATAAAGAGAGCGTAGCCGTTGGCGGCATTTTGATTTGCCGCGACGGCAAGCCGGCCGTCTGGGGTAAAGGAAGGTTTGCCCACCACTCCGTTCGAGGGGACGGAAATCGCATTGCGTACAGTAAGCGAGGTTGGATCTATTTCGAGGAGACCATTTAATGTGCCAACATACACCAGGCCGTTAGGGCCGACCGCAACTCCACTGGGGGTTCCGTTCACGGGCAAGGATAGCGTTTTGACCGACTGAAGTGTCGCAAGATCTACCGCGTTCAATGTATATCCTGAGCCGATATTGACGAGAGCGAACGCGCGACGGGAGTCGATGCTTGAGGCCACGTCGATCACTGTGCCACCCAACGTTATGCCCGACGGAGTGGCGAGTGAGTCATTGGCGACGTTGATCACCCACAGATTCCCTGCTGCAATCAACAACCGTTGCCCATCTGGGGTTCGGACCGCCGCAGCAGCCGGCGCACCTAGACTGTACAGCGATTGAATGTTCCCCAACTGGGACTTTGCACTAATTACGGTACCTGTGTTGGTGCTGGATATGAAATAGTATTCGGAACCATCGTTGTTCGAGAAAGCCTGATACGCGCTTGGGCTAACCGCATTAAAGGCCGACAGTTGGTAAAACGGATTGATGTTGAACGCTATAGCGCTCGCGTCTCCTCCATTTTGCCCCGGCAGCAGGAATAACGTCTGAGCGTTCATTCCTAATGAAAACAGGCCGAGCGCGGCGGGAATCAGCAAACGTACTTTGCGCATGATACCTCACTACAATTGAAGTTTTTTCGGAGACGCGGGGGAGCTTAAACCGTTAAGATAGCACAGCAGTTGTCTGGATGATAGATATTTCTGGGCCACAAACGCAAAAAGGGGGAGGCCGAAGCCTCCCCCTTATTTCAATTACAGCTACGGGCCAGGTTTAGTGGCCTTGGTTTTCGTTGATGATACCCGTGCGGGTGGCGCCGATGCCTAGCGTGCCGGCAGCGCTCCACTGCGGAGTATCAAGTTCGATCGCCAAGTAGCCTTCAGCCAGCTTCTGAGCGCCGAGATCGCTGATGAATGCGAACCCGTGGCAGAACTGGAAGTTGGCCACCGCAATGATGTAGCCGGTGAATCCGACTTCAGCCTGGATACCGTGGTCACCGCCACTGGATAGCGTGAACAGCAACTCGGTACCGGCATTAACCGTAGCACTCGTCGTTTGCGGAGTGATCGGAGCAGGCGCCGGCGTACCGGGCACGCTGCCGTAGAAGTTCAGCGTAACGTTGCCGTTTTGAGCAGCTACGCCGTATGTAGTGTCAAGCGAGGTGTTCGCGATCGCGATACCAGTATCGAAGCCGCTGATATTGGTCACGAACGGGAACAGCAAGTTGCAGGTGCAGAGGTTAATCTTGAACGCATTTATGGCGCTCGACTTGTTGCACCAGCGCGGAATCGGGTCGCTCGCGGACGCCGTATTGACCGTGCTCAGCGGAGCCATGGAGACCGTCACAGTGGACGTTCCAGGCGCCGGCAGGTTGTTGGGCGTATTCGAGATGAACGCCACGCCAACCGGAATAGTCGCGGTTTCGATCGCGGAGGGGTCGGCGTTTTCAACTTCATACACGGCAGTGAAGACATTGCTGCCGCTGCCGGTCAATTGAACGGCGTTGTAGAACGCGGGGGGTAGAGCCGTTGCGGGGGCCGTGGGTGCCGGGAATGGGTTCGACGCCAGGAAGCCATTGGCTCCTGGGACGAACGTGGCGGTGGCGCTCGGAGCGAGCGACGACACGTTTCCGTTCAAGTCAGAGGCTGTGCCGACCAATTGCAGCCAGCCGCCCGTCCAACCATTAGCAGGCCCGGGGTTAATGGCGCCGCCGTTTCCGGGGTTGGGGAGGCCGCCCGCGAGCGCCACAAACTGTGGCACCCAGAGGTTGACGCCGGTTCCAACGTTGTTGAACACCAGCAAGAAGCGATCACCCTGGCTAGCCGTTCCCAGCGCGCCAGGCGCGTTCCCAGTGGGCTCGAAGCCGCTCTCCGAGTTATAGTTCAGGCCCACGATGTTCTGGGCACTGCCGGGAGCGGTTTGATTGTTGGTGTCAGTGATAGTCGCGAAAGCGGCGGTTTGCCGTTTAAATGCAGCCGCGTAGCCTTCGGTCAACTTAACCGCGAATGTGGGTATACCTGCCTTAGGTGTGCTGCCGAAGTTGCCGCCGGGACCCCCGCCTCCGGAGTTCAGGTTCGTGCACTGGACAAAGGTGCTGGTCGTCGAGCTGACGATCAGGCCCTGCTGCACATACGCGAGAGTTTGCTGGCTCTGGCTAACAACCACGTTCTGGCCGCCATTGAACGACACGAAAGCATTGATCTGCGTCGGGACCAACCCACCGGAGAGACCAGCGGCGCACGCATTGGCGCGAATGTTGGTCATCCGGATGACGCGGGTGCCGGCCGTGCCGGGGGCGTCGATCGGCACACCGAGCCAGGTGACCTGGCCGGGGTTGGATGTCGCGTGCGCAACGAAGATGTTCGAGACCTGGGTATCCTGGGAGGACGCGGCCGGATTACTCGGATCGTAGGGACTCCCGCTGAACAGGAACGTTGCAGGATTGTACGTTCCCTTCATGACGTTGCAGCCAGAAGGGCTACTCGCGTTGCCCGGAATGGCACTCTGCACCGAGAAGCAAACCGTCTGGCCAGTTGGGGACCCAACCACTTGCTGGGCGGTGGTACCAAACAGCGGATGCGGTGTTCCGCCAAGTGCAGCCGTCGGGAACGGTTCATCGATGGTCAACAATGCATCGATATAACCGCCCGTCAGCAGCCGGCTTGTGATGTTCTGATTCAACGTCAGGGTGACGTTGTCCTGCGGGATAATCTGGCCGACCGGCGTCGGCGTGCCACCCGAACAGATGAGCACGAAGTCGCCTACCAGCGCAGTGATATTTTCTACCGACACGATGGTCGGGTTCGCGGGGCTGATATTACAAACAACCGAAGAGCCTCCGCCGGGGATTTGTGCGTTGGCGGTGAACGCGCCCAACATCAGCGCAAGAACCGCAAACGCAAATAACCATTTGCGAAAATCTGCCATTTCCTTCTCCTTGTGAAAAACTGAAATTGAATTGATGGAAGTTCTCTTTTTCAACCTGAGCCTCGAGTGTCTGCTCGTCATGAAGATTGCGAATCCTGTCCGAGAAATAGCGAAGCCGGAGCTTGACAGCCCCGTCCGCCTGCTCGAATCGTGTTCATCGTCTCCATTTAGCTCAAATTCTTCTTAAACTTCTCTTATCTCAGTGCTCGCGGGATTCATGCGCCAAAGATGAATGCCGCCAAACCGTTGGGACGCAGTCAAAATCATTCATATCATTCAAAGCGAGAGTAAGTCAAGGATAAAGTACTACGAGAACGCCCTGCTACCCCCGACACGCTGAATGCAGTCTAGCAGGCTATTAAACCATGTCAGGCCCAGAGAGGTCAATAATTTACAGCGAATGGCGTAGTACCAACACCGAATGGCTATTACTTGTGGTAAATGGTAGCGTTGGCGGCCTGAAGGTTCGTAAGTCGCTGATCAAACAAGGCGCCGCCTCTAGCGGTGGGAGCTTACTCGCGAATGTCCTTCCGAAGGGCCTTGAAACGCGACTTGATCTCGTCCGTGGCGTCGGCCATTTGGTTGGCGTCGTAGATTACGTGAGGTGTAAGGAATATTACCAATTCAGTCCGGGCCTGATCGTACTCACGAAACCCGAAAAGAGCGCCCAAAATCGGAATCCGGTGGAGGCCGGGAATGCCGCTCATCTTGACGGTATTGGACTCGCTGATGGCGCCCCCAATCGCGATCGTATCGCCATCCTGAACGGTGATTTGCGTCTGGATGGATTTATTTGAAAAGGAAGGCGATTGAATATTGCTGCTCGTAGTGGCCGTCGGGTCGCTGACCTGCTGATTCACCATCATAGTGACGATGCCGCTGGGCGTCACCCGCGCTGTGATCGCCAGCGTCACGCCGGTACTGACGTTCGAAATCGAATTGGCGAAAAGAGAATTGCCGCCGGATTGAATGCCAGTTACCGCTTGCGCGGCCAACGTTGGCACGGTAGTACCCACGTTGATTGCGGCGGGGATGCTGTCGGTCGCGATAACGGCGGGAGCGGAGAGCTGTTTAGCGCGATTCTCCGATTCCATAAGCGTGACCACGGCTTGTACCTCGCGGCTCTTCCCCACCAGAGCGGCGAGCGTAACGGTGCTTGTTCCGCTCGCAAAGTTCCCCAAAATTGTGTGAGGCACTTTTCCTGAGATCTGCTGGAGCGCCGCTTGGACGTCGCTGGAGAAGCTGTGCGAGAGATCCACGGAATAAATTTTCGCTTCGATCAGCACCTGGCGCGGCGGCACGTCCAGGTCTCTCAGCAAATTTTGAATATTTTCGTAGTCCTGCGAGTTGGCTTGGATCAAAAGCGTGTTGTTGAATGGATTTGCAATCACGCGGACCCGGCCAAAAACAGGCGCCGCGCCTGGAGCGGCGCCGAGGTATGTACCCGTCAGATCGGTGCCGGTTGCGGCTTGTGCAGCATTTGCGCCCGCTGCGATGGGGCTAACGACTCCAGGACCGGGCTGTTGCTGAGCGTATGGGTTTACTCCGGCCGTGGCGCCATACGCGCCCGCGCCGTACGGACTTGCGCCATATCCGCCATAAGAGCCCGGATATGCTCCCCCGCCATAAACACCGCCGCCGTATCCGCCCGGAACCATGCCGCCCATCGTCCCGCCTGCCATTCCGATCGGCACACCACCCATTCCGGCGCCCATGGCAGTTCCCATGTTGCTCATGCTGCTCATCGCCAGACACATCATCATGGAGTTTTGGCCGCCGGCAGTTCCGGAAAGCTGCCCGTACAATGCCTGAATGGAACAAGCGATCGAACTCGCGTCGCCGAAATGCACGCGATAGACGTAGTTGTTTACCGCGCCCGCTGTGACTTTTACCGGGGTATCGAGTTTTTCCAGCCATTTCTCCACTTCGGCAAACGCGCCTGGATTAGGCGCAACGGCAATGATGGTGTTGATGCGATCAATCGGAAGAAATTTGATTGGCGCGTTTTTTTCGGATAGCGAGATCGATTTTTCGATGTTTTCCAGTTCCCTGGCGATGTCGGTGGGCCGGCCGTTCTTTATTTCGAATACGTGCACGCGCTGATTGGCGAGTTGATCGCTATCGAACATCGCGACCAGTTCCATGGTCCGGCGCATGCTGCGGCGGCTGTCCAGGATCAACAAGAGATTGGCGGGCGCATAGGTTCCGAGGGTGGCGCCTTCGCCCACGAAGGGCTTCAGAACGTTCGCAAGCTCGTCGGCGGTGACGTACTTCAAAAAGATCAGATTGAACATGGTCTGATCGTCGTCAATGATGTCTGCCGGATCGGTTTTCGTCTCGGGCGGCAGCGGCAGGTGCGATACGTCAGCCAGGGGAACAATGCGATAGATGCTGCCTTGCTGCACCATGGCCGCGCCATTGATGCGTAATATGGTGTCCAAAAGAGAGCGCGTGTCGATGTCCTTCACTTCGCCATAGGTATTCAGGATCACGCCGCCGCGCACGCGCGGATCGAGAATGTAGTTGATCTTGAGCTGGCGGGCGAGGAGATCGATCACTTCCGCCAACGACACGTTGTTGAGCGAAAGTCCTCCGAAAACAGTCGGGGTGCTGGATTGGATCGCTGGCGCGGGGGCGGGCGGTTGTTGACCAGCAGGCGCCGGCTGTCCTGCCGCGGGCGGTTGTCCGGGCGCGGGCTGCGCGGGTGCGGCTGGCGGCGATTGCGGCGTACTTTGAGCCGGTGGGGCAACCGGCGGAAATTGCGGTATCTGGCCGAGTGCCGTCATGCACAGACCGAGCGGCAGTATAAGGCTGAGCAGCGTCCGTCGCACTAATGTTTCTCCGTCATTTGCACAGCAGGCGCGGCAGGTTTTGACGGTAATTCAGGATTAGAGCGGCGAGACGTTTCGAGCCAGGATTTCTCCTCTTCAGTCAGCTGATCTTTCTTACGGACCCAGGTGCTGACACCGAACGGTGTCGGTCGCTCAAAACGAACCGTCTGGCCCAGATCCGTCGCTTTGATGGCTGGAGTACGATCTGCTTGCGCGGGCGGCAGCGCCGCCGCCGGTTTATCTTCCCACTTGGAAAATCCGAAGGGCGTGCTGCGGATGAGCCATGTCTTTCCCTGCGCGTCCGTGTAGCGATACAGGTTCGGCTCGATCTGGACAGCGCCTTTGGGAAGCTGATGCGCGGAATCGGCTGTAGCATTGGATTTTTGGCTCTGCACGGCATTGCCGGAGCGGTCTTGGGCGCCCAAAACTGCAGCGGCGAACAGAATCATAGCGATCGTTTTCTTCATCTCTTCATTGCTCCCCTTTACTTAACTGATTCCCAACGGCAGACAGATCCGAACGGCGTGGTGCTGACTACTTTACGCATACCGTCGACCACCGTTCCGGCAGGCGCAGTGTCTCCGGCAACGCATCCTTTGACTCCGCTGCCTATATCGGTACCCGGACCTTCCGGACGGTTGGTCGACAACGAGTTAACGCTGGGGGCCGACGTGGTCAGGGTGGTTGGCCCGGAAGGAGGCGCCGCGGACGACGCGGGCGCTTCCGGGGTCAGCAGCGCGGTTTTGTCCAACAGCTCATCCAGCCGCTTTTTAAACTGTTTGCCGTCCCACTCGAAAACGACATATTGGTTATCCACGGAGACGATGGTCCATTCGCCGATCTTCTCGCCCGGGTGGTAGCCCCGCTGCGCTCCACCGGATTTGTCGCTTAAGACCACCGTAGGCGGAACTCCCTCCCATAACATGACGCCGCGAGCTACCGGAAAAGCCGGAATGGGTTTTTCTTCGATCGGCGGGGGAGGGTCGACGATCACATTGGAGTTGCGATCTTGCGAAAAGAGGTTTCTGTCCGCTATTGCGGCGTAGGAGCTGGCCAACAACGGCGATGGCTTCGCAAATGGCGTAAGGGCCTGAGCGGGTGTAGGCTTTATGGTTTTGCGGAGAATTGCCTGTTCGCGCGCTTTTGCGGATTGCCATTCGCGGCGGATCTCCACGCCGAGCAGCACCACGGCGATGAGCAACACAAGATTCAGCGCGACCAACTTCCGTGTCAAAACGAATTCAATCCTTCCTTTTTCGGCACGAGCTTGCGCGGCACCAGGCCTGAGACAGTAATGCGCATGGGCATGCTCTTCGTCTTGGGACTAGCGGTGCCGCCGCGAAAATCGTCAGTTGCGACTAACTCGGGCTGCTGGCTCAATCCCGCCACGAGGTTGATGAGCTCGTCGGTGCGGCAATCCAGCGAGACCGCGACAGAAACGATTCCATAGGCATCCCCGTACGGCTTGGGCTGAACGAACTCTGCCTGGCGGACTTCGAGAGGAGGCGTTTGCTGCGCGGCGACACGATGGATGATCTGCAGTAACTGCGCCTGAGCCTGATTTGCGGTATCGCCGGGTATTAAGCCCTTTTCGCGATCGGCCAACTCGGCGGCGGCTTGTTTGAGAACAGCTTCTTTGCCGTCCACGGTCGCGAGCGCGGTGCGTAGCGCGGTTAAGCGTCTTTCGGCACGCTCAGGAGTGTCCACGGCAGCAGCCACGCCCGCCGCGGGGCTAGGTGAGCGGGTCGCGATCCAGTACAGGAACGCGAGCACCAGAGCGATGGCCAAAAATCGGAGCGCGCGTTTGTCTCGATTGTTGACGGTCACGGCGTCGCTCCCTGGCGCTGGGAACGAATCCCGAATGCTTCGCCACCTCCGGCCTTGGCGGGCCCGGTGGTGAAGCTGGAACCGCGGAATTGGCGCGTTCCATCCAGTAGTTTTACTAAGCCGGCCGCCTGATCGGTGGATCCCAAGATATTCAGCGAGTCGCGCGTCATCTGGAACGAGTTGAGCCAGGTGGGCGGCGCAAGCGCGGTGGTCAGATCGTCGAGCGCGTCCAGGTCCTCTTTGGTGCGCATTCTGAAGTTGTCCAGCGTCTGAGTGCGATTGCGGGTAATAGCAATCTGGCGGTCCAGCTCGACCGCCTTGCGGGCCCGCGGCTCGATTTTCCGGATCTCGTCGTGCAGCAGCGCGAGATAATGCCGGTCTGCATATTTTGGATACGCCAGCGCCACGGTGGCGAACAGCACCACCAGGACCGAGAGCGCAAAAGTCGGAACCAGGCGCATGCGCGAACTCGTTTCGCGCATGTCAGGAGGCAGAAGATTCACCGAGAGGGCGGGCGATAACGAGGCGCCGGCCAGTGCCGTAGCGTAGGACAGAGCCGAGCCGGCCAAGTTGAACTCGGGCGGCGCAGCCTGCGGCTTCGGCAAAACGTCGTGCAATAAAACCGCCTCGGTTTCGGGCGGGAGCCGCAGTTCGGCGACGGCGAGCGTGCGCGCTCGCGCTTCCGATCCTTCCAGCCGCGCGGAGAACAGCGGCCATGACGAGCTCTCGCCGTATACCTCGATTTCTTCTTGCTGTGGCTCGAGAAGAAGAAAACCATCCGTAGGGGGGCGCGAAAGTAGACGAACGGCTGAATAAATCGCCGGCGCGGAGAAGGTGAACGAGCCGACTTTGATGCCGGCCTCGACGAACAGGCTGCGGTATCGCTCGAGTACGGAGCGCCGTGTGAACCCGATGAGGACTGACGCAGTTGTGCCGATGCGCGCCCAATCGAAAACAGCTTCTTCTTCCGAATAAGGATTCAACGAATCGATCTCGAAGCGAATCGCTGAGGCAAGATCTTTATCGGATACGCCGGGGAAGGCGATCTGCCGCACCATCACCTCATCGCGCGGCAGCAGCACGGTTGCAGCCAAATGCGATGCACCGAGCTTGGCGAGGAAACTGGAGTAAGCCGCGCCCCATTCCGCGGCGGGCTGGTCGCGAAACCCGGGGATGTTCAGTTCGCCCAAGACGCGGGCGCCGGAGGGGCGGGTGCGAACGACGGTAGCGGTCAGGCGATCGCCGGCAATCTGGACGCCGGCGGCGGTGCCGAAGGCTAGCCATCTGCCTAGATCGGGCAGCTTCATTGCGGCGCCACCACGTTGTCGTACCAGCGCATGATGTGATACGGCACGTCGAATTCGGGACCGAGGAATTTGACCATAGCCGACACGGTGCGGCGTAAATCAGAAACTTGGCCGTTGGGGAGCTTGAGGGCGGCGGTGGCGCGCAAAGTGACCACCGTACTGGGCGCGATCCCGAGCCTTGCTGACAGCGGGCCGGCTGCGCTCACCAGCCCAGCCAGATCGGCTTGTTTGATGGGACCCTGGCGGCGGCGGTTGACAATGGCGGCAATGACGTCGGGCGTGATTCCTATGGCGCGCATCACGGCCGGCTCGGCGGTATTGACGTCCAAAACTCCTTTGGAGCCGAAAACCGAAATGCAGTCGCGCAGGGCGGGATGCCGCATAAGCTGCCCGGAATCATCGCGCGTATAGCTTCCGTAAAACAAATCTGGAGTAACTCCTTGCACCAGCAGTAATTCTTCGATCTCATGAAAAGACGCGTGGCGGGCCTGAAAAGACGGAACCAACGACATGTAATGCTGGTCGAACTGGCTGAACGAGCCGCCCGGGGTAGGCGAGCGCCAGTCGATAATCCCGGCCGTGATGGCTTCCGCCTGCGGAGGCGCGGCACCGATGGCCAACAGCAAGTTACGGATTTCTTCGGCTCGCGTCAGGTTGACGTTTAGCTTGGCGGTTTCCGGGATCAGCTCGACCGTCGCGACGCCCGTGGGAAAATCGAGCCGCAGCACCGGCGTTGGATTCTCGAAGTAGCGGGGCGTTCCGTCGCCTTTACGGTAGATAGGACCCCATTGGATGTAAAGCAGCGCGCGGTCGACCGCGGCTTGCGCGAGGTAGCCGGCGCGCAGGGCATCCACGTCGGTGCTGGTGCGTTCGGTTTCTGCACGGACCGTCGTCGCGATAGTGAAGGCGATGGCCGAGAGAGCGGCGGAGAGCCAGAGCACGGCCAATAGCGCGGCGCCTTGGGAGCGAGGCCTTCGGACTCGGGTGGCCGCACTCTTTCTCCCGAGACTCGCGTGCACACGAGTGTGAACGCGGCACGCACGAGTGCCGGCACCACTGTCAGTACTCATAATTCTCCAGAGGCCGGCGGTTGACGCGGACCGGAATCGTCAGCGTGATGGGTTCCAGGCGGGCCGGATCGGGTTTTAAGGGAGCCATTTCGATGCGGATGGCGCTAGGCAGCACCGGCTTGGTCCATCGCACGATCCATTTGAAAAGCTCCGGCGGCGGTGCGCTGTCGCGAAAACTGAAGCGGCAAAACGCGAGCTTGTCGGCGAGCACGAATGAACCGGCGCCGATCTGGATGGGCACGAACAGCGGGCCTTGCGCGCCGGTAGCCGGATCGGGCCCGAAGCCGGCGCAGAATTGGCCGGCGCCGCGCGGACCCGTGTAGAGCCGCTCGTTTACCACCAGCCGCACGCCTTTGGAGTTTTCGCCGGGGATGACTTGGAATTCAAGGATCATCGGCAGCCCGCGCGAGCCTTGTTGCAGCGAATAGACCGAAGCGAATCGCATAGATTGCGTTTCGCCTTGGAAAAAGTTGATGGTTCGGCGCGGACCCTCGCCGGCCGGCTGGCAGTCGGCGGTCACCGGCATAATGCTCTCAACCTGTTGTTCCAGAATCCGCTGCACGCTGGTGACGCGGCGATTGCTCATCAAGCGTGAATCGGCCTTGTTCATCGCGCTCAAAGCAACGCGCAACGAGATAACGATGCCGACTGAGAGCACGCTGAGCAGCGTGATCGCGATCAGCAGTTCCATCAGGGTCACGCCGGATTCGGAGCTGCGGCGCGGCCGCGTGTAGTAGCGGATCATGGGCCGGCTCCTACCGCCGCCATGTCGTCCGGGGTGAGAGCCGAACGCCGGAAGCCTTCCAGAGTAAAGCTGCGGCGCTGGTTCTGATTCATCCACCAGATCTCCAACTGGATACGTTCGAGGAACGCGCCACCGGGACCTGAGTTGGGTGGAACTTCGAACGGTGTGACCCGAGCGCGCCAGCTAATTGGGAAGCCGCCGGTGACGCTTTCGTCCCAGGAGCCTTCGAATGGGACTAATTTGGGCAGTTTAGCCGCGATGAGGAGCTCGTCCATTTTCTGGCGGGCGAACAGGACTGCGCGGTCGTAGTCGGTAAGGCGCGCGGCATTACGGAGGGATGTGGAAATAGCCGCCATCAGGCCGGTGATGGCGACCGCCATGATCAGCGTTGCCACCAAGACTTCAAGTAAGGTAAAGCCGCGGCTCTTCACTGCTGCTCCGGGCGCTGAACTTGAGGCACTCCGGTGATAGGATCGACACGCACGATCCGTTCGACGTTCTTGCGGTTCATCAACTGGACCGCTAAGCCCGGCACCGTGCCGCCAGGGTACAGAATGAACGTGCGCGGCGCATCCGGATTTTCCTGAAGCTCGGGCAAAATATGCGTGATGGTTACACCGTCGGGCATGGTGAGCGTGCGGTGAAATTCGGTGTCGGTGGAACGCATTTCGAGGGCGTTGTCCGGCTTCGAGACGATGATTGCGACCATTTGCTGGCGGCGTTGAGCGCGATCCTGGGCCGAATTGAGAAAGCTCACGATGCTATTAGTGGCGGCGTTCAGGCGCAGCGAGTCGATGCCAGAGGTAATCGCGGGAAAACTGATCCCCACCATAAGAGAAATAAGCGCGACTACGACCAGCAGTTCGATGAGCGTGACGCCGGCGCGGCGATCTTTTTTCGAGACTTGAACTCTAGTTCTTCCAACTGACGATGTCGGCATTGTTCCCGTCCCCGCCAGGCGCGCCGTCCAGGCCGTAGCTCAAAATATCGGGATCGTCGCCGTGTTCGCCCGGATATTTATAGATGTACGGGTGCCCCCACGGATCGTTCTCGATGTCTTTCTGCAAGTACGGGCCCTGCCAGTTGCTTACGTCCTCAGGCTTAACGCGCAGCGCCTGCAAGCCCTGTTCGGTAGTCGGGTACACGCCGGTATCGAGCTTGTAGGAACCCAGGGCGGTCATGTAGGCATTGATCTGAGCGCGGGCCGCGGTGCGGCGGGCCCTATCGGCTTGCCCAATCATCTTGGGAAGCACCAGGGCGGCAAACAACGCGATGATCGTAACCACCACCATCATTTCAATCAGCGTGACGCCGGCTTGAAACCGGTTTCTTCTCTTCATGGCCTCACCTCAGGAAACTTCAAGATACGTTTTTCACATCGCAACATCGTTCATACCGACGATGGCGAGCAGCATGCTCAAAATCAAAGTACCGACGATCAATCCCATTACCAGAATGACTAACGGTTCAAACAGAGACGTGAAGCGGCGGATGGACGTGCGGGTTTCGGCGTCGTAGACGTCCGCCATTTTGTGGAACATGGTGTCCAAACGTCCGGTCTCTTCGCCGACGCTCAACAGGTGGGCGGCAAGCGGCGGAAATTGGCCGGCGCGGCGCAACGGCGCGGCGATTCCTTCGCCTCGCTTTACTCCCGTAGCTACCGCATCAAGCGAATTGGAGATACGGCGATTATTCAAGGTCGCACCCGCGATCCCGATTGACTGCACCAGCGGGACGCTGTTGGCCACGAGTGTACCCATAGCGCGCGCAAAACGCGCGGTTTCGGCCTTACGCAAGGCGTCTCCAAGCACCGGAATCCGCAGGCGCAAGCTGTCCCACCACAACCGGCCGGTTGCGGTCCGCACGTAGGAATACAGTGCGACTGCCGAAATAATCAGAATGCCGAGTCCGAGCGCGCCGTAGTTCTGCAGAAATTTACTGCCTTCCAGCAGGAATTTAGTCGGCAGCGGCATCTCGATTCGCGACTGTTCGAACACGGACGCGAAGCGCGGCACGACGAAATTCATGAGGACCAGAATCGAGCCCGTGCCGACCAGGACAAGGAGCGCGGGGTAGACCATGGAGGAAAGGATGTAGCCGCGCAGATCGTCGCGAGTACGCTCGAACTCGGCCAGGCGATCGAAGACCACGGCCAGAGATCCTCCGGCTTCGCCGGCGCGCACCATGTTGACATACAGTTCCGAAAAGTGCTCGGGATGCGTGGCCAGGCTGTCGGCGAGCGACTTGCCGCCCTTGAGAACACGGAGCACATCCTGCACCAGCAGGCGGAAGGATGGGCGGTCTGTTAGTTCCAGGGTGATTGAGAGCGCGCGATCGAGCGGCACGCCCGCGTTGAGCAAGGTTGAGAGTTCTTGGGTGAAGAACAGGACATCGCGCCGCTTGCCTCCGGAGAAGGACGGCAGCTTCAGCTCAAACGAAGTTTTTGGCTCCGTTCCGACATAGACGGGCGTGAGCCCCTGTTTGCGCAGTTCGTGTGCGACGAAGCGCTCCGTCTCGGCATGAATGGTGCCGGTGCGCAGACGCCCATCGGAAGCAACCGCCCTGAAATAAAAGCTGGTCATACGCAAACGTGGCGCACGCACTCGTGCGTGCCGCGCTCACACTCGTGTGAACGCGAGATTTTCGGGAATGAACGAACACTACTGGGTTGATGAACTCCCGCCGCCGATTGCCCCACAGCTATCCCGAAGGCCGCTGGCTGTTCATAACCTGGACGCTGCACGGGGTCGTGCCGTCCTGGAGATTTCCACCTGCCGCGAAAACAACTTCGCGCGAGGCCTTCGCCTGGGTGGATGCTTACCTCGACACCCGGCGCAGTGGTCCAATGTACCTGGCCGAGGAGCCGGTCGCAGAAATCGTCATCGATTCGCTGTACCGCGGCGCTGAGCTCGGCCACTACGAACTGGGCCCGTTTGTAGTCATGGCGAACCACGTTCACGCCCTGTTCTTGCCCGTGATATCGCCGGCTCAGTTCTTGAAATCTCTCAAAGGGTTCACCGCGAGGGAGGCGAATCGGTTCTTGAATCGCACAGGTCAGCCGTTTTGGCAGCGCGAGTCCTACGATCATTGGGTCAGAAGCGCCGAAGAATGGAACCGGATTGCTCGATACATTGAAAAAAATCCGTTGAAGGCGGACCTGGTCAGGACCATTGAGGACTATCCGTGGTCTAGTGCCCACCCCAGGTTCAGCGTTGACACGAGTGTGAACGCGGCACGCAGGAGTGCGTGCGCCACGAGTGCCTGTACCACCAGTGCCTGCGCGGCAGCAACCCTCGCTAAAATTCTTGCGTGACACGCATTACCTCGTCCGGCGTCGTCATACCCTCGGCCACTTTCAGCCAGCCGTCTTCGCGCAGATTACGCATTCCGTTGCGGCGCGCGGCGGCGGTGATGGAGATCGCATCGTCACCGCGCAAGATCAGCTTACGGATGTCGTCGTTTAGCTCCATCAGTTCGAAGATGCCGAGACGCCCCACATAGCCGGACCCGAAGCAGTTCTCGCATCCTGCGCCGCGATAGCAGCGCACGGTTTCCCCGTCCGGCGCGATGCGGGTGCCGTTCTGCTGCTTGCATTGCGGGCAAATCACGCGCACCAGCCGCTGCGCCAGCACCGCGACCACCGACGACGTAATCAGATAATTTTCGACCCCCATATCGATCAAGCGCGTGATGGCGCTGGGCGCGTCATTCGTGTGAAGAGTCGAATAGACGAAGTGGCCGGTTAGGGACGCGCGAATCGCCGTGTCGGCAGTTTCGCGGTCGCGAATTTCGCCCACCATAATCACATCCGGGTCCTGGCGTACGATGTGCCGCAGCCCGGAGGCGAAGGTTAGCCCGATTTGCGGATTGACATGGATCTGGTTAATCCCGTCCATCTGGTATTCGACGGGATCTTCGATGGTGATAATTTTTTTGTCGGCCTGATTGATGCGCTTCAGAGCCGAATAGAGAGTGGTGGACTTGCCGCTGCCGGTAGGGCCGGTAACCAGAAAAATCCCGTGCGGCAGCGACGTGTAATGCTCCATGCGGCCCAGCATGTGGCCGTCGAAACCGAGACGGCCGAGATCGTAAAAATCGCCCGCCGAGCGGTCCAGCAAGCGCATGACGACGCTTTCGCCGTAGAGCGTTGGCAGCGTTGAAACGCGCAAATCCACTTCGCGGCCCAGCGTTTTGATCTTAATGCGTCCATCCTGCGGCAGCCGCCGCTCGGCGATGTTCAGCTTGGCCATCAGCTTCACACGCGAGATCATGGCGGCTTTCATCTCGCGCGGCGGCGCCTCCTGCGCGTACAGCACGCCGTCGATGCGGTAGCGGACGCGGAAGTCTTTCTCGAACGGCTCGAAATGGATATCGCTGGCGCGCTTTTCCACCGCCTGCGCGATGATTGCATTCACCAGGCGTATGACGGGCGCTTCGCTCGCCATGTCGCGGAGATGTTCGAGGTCCTCGGACATCTCGGCGGCTTCGCCTTCCAAATCCTGCTCGGCGCGCGCCGAATCGCCGTAGTAGCGGTCGATCGCATCCAGAATTTCCTGTTCGGCCGCAAGCACACTGTTGACCTTGAGCCCCGTACAATTCTTGACGGCCGCTATGGTTTCGACGTCCAGCGGGTCGGCCATTGCGAGCGTGACAGTATGGTCTTCGCGGCTGAGCGGTAGACAACGGAATTGGCGCAAAAATCGCGGCGAGAGCGCTTCGGTCTCAGGAGAGACGGCCGGCGGCCCTTCGATGGTGACCAGCGGCACGTCCCACTGCTCGGCCAAGGCAGCCAACACGTCGCGCATGGCGATGAAACCCATGTCGACCAGCGTTTTTCCGATCTTGTCGCCGCGCTCTTTTTGCAGCTCGAGCGCGCGCTCCAGGTCTTCGGCGGTGATGAGCTTGCGCTCGATGAGGATCTCGCCGAGCCGCATGAATCAGTACTCGTCGCTCGAGATGGCCGCTTGGCCGCCACCCGTCTTGGCGGCCAGCAACACCTTCTTCGGCGCGTGCATTACGATCTGGTTCGGCAAGCCGTCGTGGTTTTCCCAGTTCCAGTAAAACAGAGACACACCCAGGGCAATCTGCTCGTCCGCTGGAACCGAATCGAGCGATGCCGCTGCATCCGCAAGTATCGACCGCATGGCGGATTTCAGCTGCTCCACGCGCTGGACCTTCTTATCGTGGGTGCGCTTGATCTCGTCCGGCCGGATGGCGGGGTGAAATGGGGTAATTCCGGCCGCGGGCGCGAGATTCAACTTGCTCATGAACACCACACCGTATCCGCTCACGTACGCGCTCTGCGGAACACCGACCACTTCGACGGGATCCTGCGGCCAGATTGCCGTAAATTTCACATCGAGTCCGTTCTCTACCTGCTCCAGCATGGCGCGCGTGACGCGCGGCTTATCCGCCATCGAGCCAGTGGATAGAGCACAAAGGAGCAATCCTGCCGCAACGATGGCTTTCATTGGCTGCTCCTGGCCGCATTATTGGAAGCGACCATGAACCTGGCGTTCTGGTCGCGATAATAGTCCGCCATTTGATGCGCGTTCGCGAGTTCGCTCCGGTATTGCGCGTCAAAGCGCTGCTCGGCGGTGGTCACTGCCTGGGCGATCCGCTGGTCCTGCCGCTGTTCGGCGGCTGCAACCGCCTGCGTAACCGCGGCGCCGATCCTGGCATTCACCTGCTGTTCGATGCGCTGCTCGATTTCCGCGGTATTGACCGCCGGGGCTGCGTGGCGCGCATAGGCGTGCACGAAAATCGCGGCTGCGAGCAGCGCGGCCGAGGCGAAACCCATAGCCGGGCCGGAACGCCAGATGGTCTGCCACCAGCGCGGCTCGAAAACTTTGTCGGAAACGAACGCGATGCGCTGCGGCGGCTCCTCGTCAGCCAGAGATGCCAGCGCGGTTCGCATCGAATCCAGGCGCTCCATTTCGTCACTGCAAGCCGGGCAAGCGTGCAGATGATTGTGTACGGACACGCGCTCCGCGGGTGGCAATTCCCCGAGCAAATAGGCCTTTAAATCGACAGATGAGCAGCTCATTCCGTCCCTCCCGTGTTGATTGGAGCCAAGGTTTGCTTCAGAAGATCCAGCGCCGTGTACAAGCGGGACTTGACGGTCGAGATCGGGCAATCCAGAATTTCGGCCATCTCTTCGAACTTGAATCCTTGATAAATCTTGAGCAAGACCGCCTCGCGCTGGTCTTCGGAAAGGCGCCCCAGCGCTCCCTGAACTGCCAGCGTCAGTTCCATGGGATACATGCGGGCACTGGCCTCTCCAGAGCGGGGCTCGACGGCGAGCTCTCCGTCCGGCCGGTTCTTGCGCAGCAGCGAATAGGCTTCGTTGTGGGCGATGCGAAATAGCCAAGCGGGAAACTTGGCCGGATCGTCCAGCTTGCGCAAGTTCTGATAAGCCTTCAAGAACACGTCCTGGCTCAGATCGAGGGCATCCTCGCGGTTGGCGACCAGCCGCAGCAGATAATTAAAGACACGCCGCTCCCAGCGCGACACGAGGACGTTGTAGGCGTCCACGCTTCCTCGCCGCGCTTTGGCGATCAGGTCGCGGTCCTCAACCTCCCGAAATATCAAATTTCGGCTCCTTTCAAAAGACGCCCTCGGAGGCAAAAAAGACGAAGCGGCGCTGTTTAGCCCATTTTCGCATCTGTTGGGAGCTCAAATGCCCGCCCGCCGCAGACTGGAAGCTACAATGGAACAAATCGCCGCTGAATTCTCGAACTCCCGTGGACAAACTGCACGCTCAACCTGCCTGGCACCGGCTTCGAAGCGAATTTTGCTCAACCTGCGATAGCGCTCCGGTTCTGACTGGCTTATCCGGCTTGGTCGAGCAGGTCGCGACGCAGGCCTTTCGGCAGACACTCGAGCCGGCCGGCAATGTCGCCATGCTCGCGGTGGGAGGCTTCGGGCGGCGCGAACTGTTCCCCTACTCCGATGTCGACGTCCTGATCCTGGTGGAAAAGGAAACACAGGGCGCCAGTCTGAAAGAACCGCTTTCTGAATTCATCCGTTTGATGTGGGACTCGGGGCTGCGGCTTAGCCATTCCGTGCGCACTATCGGCGAATGCGTCGAAGTTCACGAGCGGAATGTAGAGCTCAGCATCAGCCTGCTGGACCGGAGGCTGCTGGCCGGATCCCCCGAGCTTTACCGCAATCTGGAGGGCAAGTTTCCTGCGTTTTTCGAGCGCCAAGGCCGCCCTCTAACTCGCCACCTGTGCCAAATGAGCGGTGCGCGCCATTCGAAATTTCAGCGCACCTTTTATCACCTCGAGCCGGACATCAAAGAAACACCGGGCGGGCTGCGGGATCTGCATTTCATCGGCTGGCTCGGCAAGTTGAAAAACGCCGAGCTCGATGTGAGCGAACGGCTTGCATCGCCCGTGCGTTTTTTACACGCCCTACGCTGCTGGTTGCACTACCAAGCCGGGCGCGATCAGAACCTGCTGACCTTCGAAGCGCAGCACGAGCTGACCCAAGAGGGGTTTTTAAAATTCCACGAGCCGGCCAAGTTCATGCGCGAGTATTTTCGGAATGCGCGCATCATTTACAACGAAGCCCGGCGCGCGCTTGACCGGCACGAACGCCGCGAGAGCTCGCTGCTGAGCAATTTCCGCGACTGGCGCTCGCGGCTATCGAACGCCGATTTCACGGTCTCCAACGAGCGCGTGCTCCTGCGCGCCCCGGCGCATCTTGAGGGAGATCCGGAGCTCCTCTTCCGGCTTTTCGAGTTTGTCGCGCGGCACGGGCTGCCATTGGCTACCGAGACTGAGCGCCGCTTGGAAAATGCCCGTGAATCATTTGTCGGGATCGATGACGCAGGCAGGCCGGCTTGGCCACCGCTGAGGAGGATTCTATCGCTGCCGCACGCTGCATTGGCATTGCGAGCGATGCACGACACGGGGCTGCTACAGATTCTGTTCCCGGAATGGAACACGATCACTTCTCTGGTTGTTCCCGATTATTACCATCGCTACACCGTCGACGAGCACACGCTGGTGGCCATCGAGAAACTCGGCGAACTCGCAGGTACAGCCGAGCCTGCCAAGAGGCGCATCGCCGGGATTTTTTCGGAAATCGCCGACCCTGCGCTGCTTCGGTTCGCACTGCTGTTCCACGATGCGGGAAAGGGCGGGGAAGGCGATCACTCGCAGCGCTCGGTCGAACTGGCGAGAGCAGCCATGCGCCGGATCCAGGTGCCTGCCAGCGATCAGAGCGCGGTGGAGTTTCTGATCGAGCACCACTTGGATCTCTCCGCCGTCATGAATTCACGGGATCTGCACGATCCCGCCACGGCCCGAATGTTAGCCGACCGCATCGGGACGCTGGAACGTCTGAAATTGCTGGTCGTGCTCACATACGCCGATATTTCCGCCGTCAATCCCGCCGCTATGACTCCGTGGCGTCTCGAGCAGCTCTGGCAGGCTTACCTGGTTGCCCATCAAGAGCTCATGCGAGAACTGGAAACGGAGCGCATCCAGAGTGTCCCTGAGAGCGTGCCCGCAGGCTCGGATTTTATCCGCGGCTTTCCGGTCCGTTACCTGCGCACGCATACGGCGGATGAGATGCGGGCGCATGTCGAGCTCTACGAATGTAGCCGGGCGACAGGAATTGCCGTGCAGATAGAACGCTGGCGCGGCGTTTACCGGGCGACCGTCGTGGCCCGCGACATGCCAGGTCTGTTCGCTGCATTGGCGGGCGCGATCTCCAGCTTCGGCATGGATATTGTGAAGGCGGAAGCGTTTGCCAATGCAAAAGGCCACATCCTGGATACCTTCGTATTCGCCGATCCAAAACGGACACTGGAGCTGAATCCGCCAGAGAACGAGCGCCTGCAAATGACGCTGGAGGATGTCGCCGCGGGCAAGCTGAATGTTGCCAAGCTTCTGGATGGGCGCCCCGCGCCTTTGCGCCATAAACTGCGGGCCGTGACACCACGCGTGCACTTCGACTCGCAAGCTTGCGAGACGGCGACGCTGGTCGAGATCGTCGCTGAGGACCGTCCGCGCCTGCTATACGACCTTGCCTCGGCCCTCTCATCCGAGGGCTGCGATATCGACGTAGTGCTCATCGATACCGAAGGCCACCGCGCAATCGACGTATTCTATGTCGCTCGCGACGGCGCCAAGCTGACGCGCCCTGTTCAGGAGCTGCTCGAACAGAAACTGCTAGCCGTCTGCTAAGAGGGGCGCGCGAAAAACATCAACGAACCCGCCGGATCTGGTCAAAACATGTGCAGTGCCGCGTGGCTCTGTTTGTCATTACCCAGGTCCAGTACAGCCCCAGATATTGTTGAACTCCACCGTCGGCCCGACGGTAGGTGCTGCTGTCTTTAGGCCTGGGGATACACTACCCGACGGTATCTGTCTCAACGGCGGTACCGTCGGAAGGTCCGCTCGCAACTGTTTCTGCACCGGCTGGTTTTGAGGCGTGACTTACAGATGGCAATGAGCCAGGCCGCGTTTTTCCAGATACTGCTGATGGTATTCTTCCGCGCGCCAAAATTCCTGCGCCGGCTCAATCGCAGTCACAATCGGGCGTTGGTACGCGCCGGACGCAGCCAGTGCGTGCTTGGAAGCCTCCGCGGCTGTTTCTTGTTCGGGCGTGTGGTAGAAGATGACGGAGCGATACTGTGCTCCGACATCGGGTCCTTGCCGGTTCAGGGCGGTGGGATTATGATTTTCCCAGAAGACACGCAATAACTCGCTATAAGAGACGCGCGCCGGATCGAATTCTACTTGCACGACCTCGGCATGGCCGGTGCAGTCGGTACAAACGTCCTTGTAAGTGGGGCTCGGGAGTGTTCCGCCCATATAGCCGACCGCGGTGGACGCGACGCCATTAATCTGGCGGAACGCCGCCTCGACGCCCCAAAAACAACCCGCTCCAAATGTCGCCTTCTCCATCTCTACAGTCTAGCGTCCGGCATCCTTCACCGTCCGATGTCACCGTTACTTCGGGTCGGGAACTGGTTCGATTGGCGTCCAATGCACGGAGCATCAACCATGTGTGACTATTCGCTGCATTTGTTTCCGAGCCGGCTCGGCGTCGACGGTGAAGAACTTGTGGTTCACCGTTTCGGAGGAGCGTCACTCGGCTTAGCATCTCCGTCCGACCTGCCCACGCCTCAGAGCGCCACCACGAGTACTAACCGGCGCGGCCGTTGGGCCCAGATTAAGGCGTGGTTCCAACGACCTTTGTGGCAGGCAGAGAAGCGCGTCTGCGCGGTCTGCATCCCACCAGGATCCCGGCTCATTCTCCGCGACATTCCGAAAACCCTGCAGCGCGAACTAGCCGTTGGTGAAATCGAGCATGTGACCTTTACCCAAATCAGCGCCGAAGTGAACACCTATCGCGACGCGGTTCGTTTCAGCAATAACCGCCAGCTTCTACTGCAACGGCTGCGCGAAGGACAGCGGGTGACGGTGGTGTCCATGTCGCCTGCGAGCGAAGAGATCTTCGCCGAGAACGAAACGTCAGTGCTAAGGGCGTAGGTCGTAAGGAAGCGCGAGGGGAGCGGACTGGACCGGTCCGCTCCTAGCTCCCACCGACCGCCGGCCGGAAGTGCAGATCCACAGTGTAGCCAATGATGTCTACATGCACGACGTAGAGTGCATCGATTCGGATTGCGTTTTGCGAACGCGTTATCTGCACATCGTGGGCCGCCAACGGTAGTCCTAAAGATTGCGCTTCGCGGGTTATTTTCGCCTGTACCTCGTCCGGGGGAGCACTAGCCGTCGCGGGATCATCGGCAAGTTGGTTGAGATATCGCTGGAATCTCCAGTTGCTGGCGTAGGGCGGCAGTAGAACCAGCGCGACTCCCACTAACGCGAGCAACACGAGAATCCCGGCAGCCACTCGCAGCAGCCGCCGAGGCGGCGTCACTTCCTGCTTTCCTCGAGCGACTGGAGTTCCTTCCAAATGTCTTCGTCGTGAGGCTCCCAATCGGGACTGTTGGGACCGTTGATCTGCACTTCAGGCACCTTCAATGTTCCGTGACCGTAAAGGCAGATGTAGTCGATCCGTGGTTGGCCGAACAAAAGCATGTTGGGCCAGGAGCCGGCCGTGATTGGCATGCGGAGGCGGCGCAAACAAGTCCGGCATCGATAGCGCTGGTCCCAGATGATGAGATATAGCAATCCGGCGCCGGCCAGAAAGAATAACATGACGGCCGAGGTATAGCCCAGGTCAACGGCCAGCAGCCCCAGCGCGGACCCTCGGGGGTAGTTCCAGCGAATCGCCGACCAGAGCACCCACATCGGTACCGCTGCGGCAGCGAGTTTGGCGATCAAGAAACCCCAATACCTCACAACCATTGGACTCCTTCAATTCGCTCCGGGTTCCTGCTTTACTCTATCCTATCGCTTCGGCCTCAAGTTTTCAGTAGATTTCGCATCAGAAAAATAACGTTGGCCGGGCGCTCTGCCAGCCGCCTCATGAAATACGGATACCAAGCGTCGCCGTACGGCACATACAGCCGCAACTGATAACCGTCCGCGACTAATTGCCGCTGTAAGTCGCGGCGAATCCCGTACAGCATCTGAAATTCAAAACGATCAGGACCGAGTTCTTGTTCCTTTGCGATGGCGATCGCCTGCCGCACAATCTTTCCATCGTGGGAAGCGATCGCAGGATGCGTACCGTTTGCGAGCAGCGTCTTCATTAACACAACATAGTTGCGATCCACATCGCGCTTGCGCGGAAACGCAAGATCGGAGGGCTCCTTATACGCGCCCTTACACAAACGCACTGGGATTTGCTCCCGGCAGAGACGCTCTATGTCGCTGTGGCTGCGGTAAAGATAAGCCTGAATCACCGCCCGAACGTGTCCATAACGCGCGTGCAGATGCGAAACCAGGTTGAGAGTGCGGTCTACATAGGGACTCGCTTCCATGTCGACCTCTACCGCAGTTCCGATCTCAGCGGCGCGCGCCACGAGTCGCTCCATGTTCTGCTCACATTCCGGCTCGGAAAAGTCCAGTCCCAGTTGCGTGAGCTTCACAGAAACCGTGGCCTTCAAACCGAGTTCGGCAATACGGTCGAGCGCGCTGAGATAGTCGTCGCGCGAACGCTCTGCCTCCTCCAGCGAAGTGACGCTCTCTCCCAAATGGTCGAGACTGGCGAGATAGGCATCGCGGTTGAGCCGCTGGCAGACGGCGATTTCCCGGGCCAAAGTGTGGCCGGCGATGAACCGGGAAGTCAGCCGGTCGGCCGCCGGCGAAGTTTCCATCCAATGGCGAAGCCAGGACTGGCGTGAAAGGTACAGCAGCAAGCTGCGCAGCACGCTATCAACAGGGTATCAGCCGCCCGTAGCCCCGCGGCTCACGTCTACGCTAGACTGATTTTCGTCCGTGCCTGAGTTGGGCGGCGCCTCGCGATGAAATGGCTACTGATCGCGTTCCTGGTTGGGGCCGGGCTGGTAGGAGTGATGGCCGGGATCGGAGCGCTCCTGCCGCAGGATCATACCGTCACGCGAACCTCGCTTTTTCGGCAGCGGCCCCAGGTGCTCTGGGACGCGATTGCTGGACCGCCAACGTGGCGCCCCGAGGTGAAAAGCTATCAGCCTCTTCCGTCACGGGATGGCCATCGGACCTGGAAAGAAATCGACTCTCACGGAAACACGGTGACGTACGAAGCGGTTGAAGAATTGCCGCCCACTCACCTCATCACTCGCATCGCAGATCCGAACCTGCCCTATGGCGGCTTATGGGTGCATGAGATCACCGTCGTGCCTGGAGGATGCTCGCTCCAGATTACAGAAAAGGGCGAGATCTACAATCCGATCTACCGTTTTGTAGCGCGTTTCTTGATCGGATACTCGAGCACGATTGACAATTTTCTTAAGTCATTGCACGCGAAGTTCAGCGAGCCGCCAAACTGATGCCAGACGCGTGGCTCCGAACCTACGCACCCTTGGGATAGCTGCCCAACACACGAAGAAAATCAGCGAGCTC
>DATGMH010000139.1:0-6113 GCA_035293725.1 Bryobacteraceae bacterium | reverse complement strand
TGCTCGGAAACCAGCCGCTGCCACTTCGCCCGCGCTCTCCTGCTCCGTTCTCGCTGCGTCACTGTGCCTCCCTCTCCGTCAGCAGGCACAGTGCTCCACTCCACCTCGCCCAAACAAGATGCCCTTCACGTATCGCTCACCCCAGACTCGTGCTGCCCACATTCTGAAAATCGACCAACCGAAAATCTCCGCCTCTTGCATGGCCAGCTTTCCGGCTTCTCCACCGAACGGCTCATGCACTTTTTGACCCTGCTTGGCCGAGACGTTGTGATCACTGTGAAGCGCACCCCCCCGATCGCGCCGCCAGGGTCGCCTCCGCGTTGTAGCGACCGCGTGACTCTACCTTTACGTCGTTGGCGGTATGCCTCCCCTGCCCTGACCCAAATAGCGGAGCTTTAGAGCTTTTTTGAAGCGGTCGATACTTCTCAAGATAAAATAAAGTTTCCAATCCGCAGTATAGAAGACAACACGCTCGCCCGATTCAAGCGCAAGTTCCCGGCAGCATTCGGCGATCATCGCGTCGGCACTTTGTAGCTTAAGGCGTTTTATGACTCCGGCAAATCTCAGGATGTGCGTCGCGCTCACGAATTCTCGCTGAGTTACCGTGCGCAAACGGACTCTCTCCGACGCCAAATCTTCAAAAAACTCCCTGTACATTGAATCAAATTTCTTCAGGGACCAGTTGTGCCTTCGGCATGCCGCTGCTAGTCCGCTCGCAACTTCAATAACGCTCAAATCCGCAGCATAACTCTTCGCCCTGTGATTAGAGATCAGACGCCTGACTCGCCGAAGCTGTACCCGATCAACGTTTGGCTCGTCTGCATATCTGTATAGGAGCGCGCAGGTGTCGAAGAAATATATCGCCAAAATCACCTCTTCTTGAGTTTGGGTTTAATTTTCCGCTCCACGGCCTTTGTTGCCTTAAGCTTTACGCCTTTCGATGCGATGACCCTTTTCGCCATTTCCTCCCAGCCTAAAGTGTGCGCCTCCGCTGTGATCGCCGAGACCGCCTCCCGCAAACGGTCGTTTGACACGGGTTTGTGAAGGTAGAAGTCAGCTTCAACGGCTTCTTGAATCGTCGACCGAATTTCATCCTCAGTCAGGGTTCCTTCGATCCTTCCCGAGACCACAATCGCCCGAGCCAATGGTTGTTTTTTTCTGATTCTTGCCAGGAGTTCCACGCCCGTCATAGCCGGCATGACGTAATCGACAATGATGACATCAAAGATGTGCTCATCAGCTGCCACAAGCGCAGCGTCGGGAGAGGAAGCACACGTTACGTGATGCCCGGCGTGGCGCAGCGCTTTGGTCCACGCCTTCAGTACTGCCAGCTCGTCATCCACGAGTAAAATTCGAGCGGCCATCTGCTTACCCTAGGGTTTGTCAGGAATCAGCACGCGGAACCTAGCTCCCTTGCCCGGCTCAGACTCGCAAGATATCTCGCCCCCGTGGGCTTGAACAATCAGGTTACAGTAATACAGACCAACTCCGAGCCCCCCCGTTTTCTTCGTGGTAAATCTCTTAAAAAGTTTCTCTCGAATATCATCCGCAATGCCCACCCCGTTGTCTGTAACTTCGAGAATGTGTCCCCTCGGGCCGTTTGAAAGCATTACCGATATTCGGCGCTGCCCCTCCTTGCCGGCTTCTTGTATGGCATCCACCGCGTTCTTCCATAGATTCAACAGAATTGTCAGCACGGCCGTCTTGCTCAGATTGCCCTCCTGTTTCTGGGGCAATTGTGTGTCCAGAGTGATTCCGAGGGCACTGCAACGGCGGGCGAAAAGCTGACACTCTTTCCGCACGAGTTCTGACACATCGAACTTCTCAGTTTCTTCTACACTACCCCGAGCGAGGTCCGCGATCAGAGCGATCGTCTCATCCATGCGTTGCACGTTCTCATCTATTGCAGCCTGGGACTCAGATATCTCCCTGTCGTTGATTTTCAATGCCTCCAGTCGCTTCACTATGTTGTCTGCTTCGCTTCTAATCGCTTGCAGCGGTTGCCGCATTTCATGAGCTAGCCCAAAAGACATGATGCCCAGGGAATGTAGTCGAGCGCGCTCTAGTTCGATTACGCGCTTCGCCCTAGTTTCCCTCCATCGCGGCTCCGAAACTTCCGTCCTAATTTTGTCTTCAAGATACTCCGTCTGTTCCCGCAATACCGTGACGAGTGCCTGAACAACTTCATCCGCGATCAACGCCTGTCGACTCGTCGTATCGCGCAGTCCAGGGTGCAGCAAGCGTGATATTTCGACAAATCCGAATAGTCGCGACGGTACCAAATGGGCGTGTCCGGCTCTTTTGGCGCGTTTGGTTGCGATCCCTAACCAATCCGCACTCGGCGATCCGAAGGGTTCGACTCGAAAACCGTCTCGGTAAAGTTGCACTCCAGCCTCAAGGCTTTTCGTCTTACCTCGGAAACCTCGCTTGATGTAATACAGGAAACGTCCAGTCAAACCGCTGAGGTTTGTCAAGTCGACGGCAGATTGCACAGTTTCTTGGCTAACATTCTTCTGGAGAACCCCCCCGCTGACCGTTTTTCGTCTAACTTTTGCGCTTTCCCGAACCGAGAATTCAACTTCGATGTCTGGATCTTCAGGCCGCGGCTGGGCAATGGTGCCAGACAACACTTGCGAACCCGGAATCATTAACGAAATCTCAAAATTACTCGGCTTATGAAAAGGATCAAGGAGTCGTTCCAGAGCGTGGCGTAGGTCGGCCAACCGCTCTCTCTTCCAAAGAGATCGAAGCCCCTTAATGACCAGAATGGTGCCGCTCTCCTTATAAGACAGCTCAGCAATTTCTGTGAATTCGTAAGGAACCCTAATCTCGTTGAACTTCTTCTTCTTGCTCCGAAAGGCGTCCCAATCGAAACTCACTTTGAGAGCCTTGGGCGAGTTGGCGACCTTGGTGAATACCGTCAGATAGCGTCCGAGCCTATCTGTTGCAAACCGACCGATGCCCTTTTCTCCCGTCGGTACTCTTGTGCCTCCTTTTGCTTCTTCTGGGCGTTCGCTATAACCAGCAAACATGAAAATGCGTTCAAAGTCGGCCAAATTCATGCCCTGGCCGTCGTCTCGAATTCTTATGAAGCCAGGCTCCTTTTCCGTCGGAGGCTGAATACCAACCTCGACGTGTTTCGCTCCTGCGTCATAAGCGTTCTTAACAAGCTCGATAAGCGCGATCTCATCACTCGATACGAGTTCTCGCCCAATCAGGGCGAGCAGGTTCGCAGACGCCTCAAAAGTAAGCCGGTTGTTTCCTTTAGCCATTTGTCTTTCGCAGAATTAGCACAGACTCCCGGAGAAAATGATTTCCCGATAACCGCCGCATTAAATTACGCGCGACGTACACTCGATCCACACAAAATCCCAAACGTTGCGCAATCATCGCCAAAGCCAAATCAGTTGGAATCAGGTACGGCAGGTGGCGACCACCGTGAAGGGAGTTGCCGACCACGATAACGGCTTGCCCATTTCTCTTGAGGCATCGATATTGCTCCTTCAGCGAGTTCCACATATCGCTGAAGTAGCCAAGCAATAATCTGTGTCTCCACTTTTCGTCGCTCGACTCGGTACGTTCGAAGATTGGATCAAAGAGACGTTTTAGTCTTCCGTGCTTGGTCTCTCTCAAGAATTCTGGATGTACCCTGGTAAGTTCGCTCGTCGGATGGCTCCGAACGGTTGACTTGCGGAGTTCTAGAAATTCGTCGTACGTCCGAACGAACCCAAGCAGCCATAATTCAAGCTTATAGACTTCGGAATAATCTATGTTGTTGGGGTACGGTGGAGAAGTCACAATCAAATCTATGGAGCCTTCATCGATCCCAAGCTGACTAGGCGCGCGCCCGTCACCGATAATGACCCTGGGCAACGGGGGCCATGTCCCTCTTTTCTTCAATGACTGACAATCTTCCTTTATTTCCTCCCATTTTTCGGTGAGTGTCGGAACGATCAATCGTGGTTTTCGGGACGGTACCAGTCTCAGCGCCCTTCCGTCCTTGCGGACTTTGCTTAGCGGTTCGATACAAGCTGCCAGTCCAAGCAAGAGCGCGTCATGTTCAGGGCCGCTTCCGTCCTCCCGGATCGCATCTCTGATTGACAAAAGCTTTCCTGACACATAGCGCGTGACGCATCTCCCCGTGCTCAGACTCGTAAGCACGGGTATCTCGCTTGTTGTTTTCCCGTTATGTCCTACAACCCTTTTGCTCAGTTTTGCCAGCGTTCCCGGCTCGATAAGAGACCACTGCGCCTTCGTATTAGCAACAAATCCGATGAAAGGATTACGCTCGATTCCAATTGGTTCGAAACTGAGCCCCGGTCGGCACGATTGTTGCGCGCTCAGAAGGACAGTTCCCACTCCGCAAAATGGATCGAGAAGCCTCAAACGACCGTGCAAATTGGGAAGTTCAATCCCAAGTATCTGATCCAAAAGTTGCGCCGAAAAGCTCTCTTTGAACCGAAACCAGCGGTGGATGGGGAGATTGTCGTTTTCACTTGCGACAACGAGTCGTGCGAGAAGCTCGTTCCGTTGCACTGGAATTTTCTCTTCCAGGTAACGGAAGTCTTTCAGCTCTGGCAATTGGGCATCAGAAATCATTTTTCCGAAGACCGTGTGATCCGCAGAGCGAAACGCCGAATGCGAGCAACATCCCCGTCGCTAAATACACGCCAGTTGTTTCTGTCTCTCGCCACGTCAGGCACTTTGCCGGCCAACAGCCACCTTCGAAGCGTGATAGGGGCCACCCCGAGCTGCTTTGCCACTTCCTTCAGAGTCCTCATCCTCTTCTTTGTGGGTCGCGTCATCGGCTTGCGTCAAATCTATATCGATATATATCAACGTACATCATTCATAGCCACCTGTAAACCCCGGCGCGGCAGCGAGTTCGTTTCCTTGCACATCACGCTAGACCCGTTATCACTCTGTTCGCCTCCGCTCCGAGATTGCCGCGTCCCGGCGCTTAATTTTTCCGCCTCCGGCCTCCACTAGCAGCTTTCGCGCCACTAAACCCCGGTGTCACTCATCAAGCGTGCGGCCCGTTCCGACCTGGACGCGCCAATCTCTCCGCTCCCTGTCCTCTGTTTCGTCGCTGGCTCCCTCAGCTGTCCGGTGAAGGGAGCCAGACTCCCCGAAACAGGAGGACAGGAAAAATGAAAGTCGAACAAGCAAAACAGATCGCGAGCAATGCAATCGAGCAACTCCGGCGGGCTCTCGAAGCCGGCCACAGCGAGCGGCTCAAGGGCTATCTTGCTGCGATGGCGCGCTTCCGGCGCTACTCGTGGGGAAACGTAATCCTCATCGCTTCGCAGAAGCCAAACGCAACGCACGTCGCAGGCTTTCACGCCTGGCACAAGCTGGGCCGCTTCGTGAAGAAAGGCGGGAAGGGCATTCTGATTCTCGCCCCGATCATTCGGAAGAAGGCCAAGAACAACGGCGAAAGCGAGCCGGACGAGTCCTCAGCCGCAGTCGGATTCGGCGCAGCCTACGTGTTCGACATCAGCCAGACGGACGGCCAGCCGTTGCCCGAAATCGGCAGCGTCAGCGGCGATCCGCGCGAGTATCGCGAGCGGCTTGCGACATTCATCGCCGAACAGGGCATCGCGCTCGAATACTCAGTTGCTTTGTGAGCGATAATCTCGTGCTTCCTCGGGGCGTCGGTCGCAGGACGGCGGGCCTAGGACAGCGGGCCCGGAGCAGCGGACGTCTAGAAGGGGACCGGAGGAAACGCTGAGGGTGGAGTGTTTGCAAAATGGCGGGAGGGCGCAGATGAGGCAGCGGACCGGGGGATGCGGCGCGGGGCCTAGTGGCAGGAGCCGCTGCCGGCGTCGGTAAAGGTCTTTCCCGGCTCGGGAATGAATTTCCAGTCGTACGCGCCGGGGCGCAAGGTGAGTGCAAGAACGCCAAAGGCGGTAGCGTCGCGGACCTCGCTATTCGCATGGGGCGCGCGGAACGGGCGATGGTTCTTGCCGCCGGTGCCAACGACAAATTCGCGGATGCCCGTTTTTGGATCGGCGACGCCGTCCGGCGTCTGAGGGGCAAAGCGCTCATAATCGTGATCGTGGCCGCTGACAACCACGTCGGCGCGTGCTTGGTAGAGCGCCTGCCAAAGGGGC
>DATGMH010000138.1:0-2609 GCA_035293725.1 Bryobacteraceae bacterium | reverse complement strand
CGAAGATTTTGCTGCCCAATGCCGAGGCGGCCAATCCGGGTTCCCGCGCTTTCTACGAGCGGCTCGGATTCAATAGCCGGGAGCTTTACGCCATTCAGACCGGCATTCCCAAGCGGCATTACTACGTGGTCTCGCCTCTGGGCCGGAGGATGATCAACCTCGGTCTCGGCGGGGTCGCTCTCTCCTTTGTCGGCGTAAATGGCCGGGAAGAGCGCAGCCGGGCGGAACGCATTATGGAATCGCATGGCGACGCTTGGCCTGCCGAGTGGTTACGGGCTCGTGGCCTTGGAGATTGGGCCGATTATTACGAACAACTTGCTGGACGAAGGGAGGAGTTTCTGTGCGCAGAAGCATAATCGCAGTGGTGCTCGTGGCTACGCTTGCTGTTCAGGGGCCGTCCATAGCCCATGCCGGCGCGTTTGCAACGGAGTTCACACAGATTCTGAATCACGGACAGTTGGTGATGTCCTACATCCGGCAAGGCGAGCAACTGCAACAAGAGATCCTTCAGTATGAGAACCTGCTCCGCAACACCGCGACGCTTCCCTCACAGGTGTTCGGCAACATCATGACGGATCTCACTGCCTTGGCAGCCATCGTCCAAAACGGGATGGCTCTCGCCTATTCGCTGGCCGATCTGGACGGCCAGTTCCGCGCGCGTTTCCCCGGCTACGCAACTACGCGCGCTTATTACGCCGATTATCGGACCTGGTCCCAGACATCGCTCGACACCACGCTTGGTGCGCTACGCGCCGCAGGTCTACAAAGCCAGCAGCTTCAGAGCGAACAGGCGGTCCTGAATGCGCTGCGGGGCATGGCGCAAAGCTCGGATGGGCGGATGCAGGCGCTTCAGGTTGCCAATCAGATCGCCGAACAGCAGGTGGAGCAGTTAATGAAGCTGCGACAGCTGATGCTTGCCGACTTATCGAGCAAACAAGCATATCAGGCGGCGCAGGTGCAGCAGCAGGCGGCCACGGAAGCAGCAACGGAGCGCTTTTTTACGTTTCAGCCAAAGACCGGCGACGGCCAAATTTTCCATGCCGGGTGGCATTAATGTGATGAGGAGTTGCCACGATGGTTATCCAATCCACACGGTTCTGCTTGCTCTCATACATGGCGCTGGTCATGACCGGGTGCTCGCTGTTTGCGCCCAAAGAACCGCGCAGCACGATTGTGGAGAAGGTCGAACAAGCTGGGGCCGGCGATCTCTCGGCCGCTTCGACAGAGGCGATCCAGAACTGGTTGGGCAAACACCGCGAACTGGCCAACGAAGTAGAGAATTTGTGCAAGCCGGTGCGGCAGACGGCCGATGCGAAATGGGCTGATTCAACAGAGGGTCGCGTGTGCTCGGCGGCGCATACGCTAGTCTTCTTTCATTTCGAACCAAAGCACAGTGACGGCGAGGTTTTTCACGGCGGCTGGAGATAGGTTTTTCCGCACAGGCGTGCGGTTGATCTGAAGTTGATTCAAAGGAGGCGCATCCGACAGACAGGATATGTGTGTCTTCTCGCAGCTTGTCAAAAGCAACACGCAATTCCGGCGCGTGATTCAATCCATCACGTTGCTCGCACTTGCTGCTGGTTCGGCCCTGGCTCAATCATCCGTGCCCAGTCAGATTCTTCAGCAGTATCGGGACGTGCGGATCACCTGGGCCACGAATGTCTGGCCTTATGCCAACACACTGTTTGGGCTGCTTGCGGTGATTGAATTCGCTTGGAGCGCCGCCGTAATGCTGCTTGAGAAGGCCGATCTTCAATCGTGGACCGCGGCGCTGGTGCGGAAGATCATGTGGCTCGGCGCCTTCTATGCACTGCTGCTCAACGGACGAACCTGGATTCCAGCGATTATTGACAGCTTCGAGATGATGGGCGAGCGCGCTTCTGGAGTGGGTGGGCTTTCCCCCAGCGGCGTGTTCAGTCAAGGTCTCAACATCGCCGGAAGCCTGATGGACTCAGCCAGCACTTCGGCCTTCTTCACGAATCCGGGCACGTCGATTGCGCTTGTCGTTGCCGCTGCTCTTACGGTGCTTTCCTTCATTGCCGTGACGATCCAGTTCATCGTGGCCATGGTTGAAAGCTACATCATCGTGGCTGCCGGTTTCGTGTTTCTGGGTTTCGGCGGCTCGCGGTGGACCGCGCCTTACGTGGAGCGCTATATCGCTCTGGGTGTTTCCACGGGCGTCAAAATCATGCTTCTGTACCTGCTGATTGGCGCGGGGATGGATTTGGCGGTCGGTTGGCAAACGATGGCGGCTGGAGTGGGAGCTTCACCCACACCCGCCATGTCGGCTTTCGAAGTGATGGGCGCGGCGCTCATCTTTATGATGCTGTGCTGGCAGATTCCGAAGCTGTTCGCAGCGGTGCTGGGCGGATCGCCCGCGTTGGCCGGCGGCGACTTGGTTTCCACGGTTACCACGCTCGGATCAACGTTGGTGATGGTAGGTGCGGGCGCGCTGGCCGGCGCGGGGCTCCTTGCTGGCGGCGCTCGCGCGGCTACGGCTGCTGGATCGATCGCTGGCGGCAGCTCGGGCGGAGTCGCCGGACTGCTCGGATCTGGCGGAAGTGCTTCCGCGCAGCCTCCACCTCCCTCCGGAGGCGCGAGCAGCCATG
>DATGMH010000137.1:0-17907 GCA_035293725.1 Bryobacteraceae bacterium | reverse complement strand
TAGTCTAATCCAGATGAACCGTTTCGTCTGACAGAGGGGTTACTTGCCCGCCCAGGCTCCGGACCGCGATTCCTCCGAAGCTTTAACGATCCTCGTAGACTTGCGCGGCCAACATCGCGGTTCCTGCTGTGATCAGGCCTTCAGTTAGATGTGTTTTGCCCACCCCAACGTTTCGCATCTGTAGCCGAAAGACCGAGCAGGTCGAGCACGCGATCGACGCTGTGGTCGACAAGGTCGATTAGGCTCTCCGGTTTGTGATAGAACGCCGGCATTGGTGGCGCGATTACCGCACCCATCTCGGCCAGCGCGGCCATAGTCCGAAGATGGCCGAGATGCAATGGTGATTCTCTTATCATAAGAATCAACTTGCGACGTTCTTTCAACGCAACGTCCGCCGCGCGGATCAGCAGGTTGGAGCTGACGCCGTAGGCTATCGCGGACATTGTATGCACCGAGCAGGCGGCGATCACCATGCCATCCGTGATAAATGACCCGCTGGCAAGCCGGCAGGCGATATCGTCGATCGCATAGCAACAGTGCGCCAACTTCCGCACTTCGGCGGCTAATTTGCCGGTCTCGAGAAATAACGTCTTCTCACCGGCGCGCGTAAGGACTAAGTGGATTTCGACTTCCGATTGAAGGCGAAGCTTCTCGAGCAGCCGTACGCCATAAATGGCCCCGCTGGCTCCTGAAATTCCCACGACGATTCTCAAATGCTGCCTCCCGGCAGGCGCCCGATCTCCCGTGTGCATGGATTTATGCCGTGGAGCAAGTTTCGAGAATAGCAAACTTAACGCGTTGCGCCGGAGGTCCGCAGCGGCCTTAACAGCAACGGGAACTACTGTGTGGGTGGGTCCGCAGCCGGGGGGTCGGCTTTCCTCTTGAACGGGTTCAGCTTGTTCCAGAAGCCATGCTTGCGTGCGGGCTTGGACTCAACAGGCGCCGCTTCTGCGTCATCGATCGGCGTCGGCACTTTTTGTTCGGGTTCCATCATCGTCGGTTGTGGCGCCAGAACTGTAGCTGATGGCATAACGACCTTAGAGGCTGCGGCCGCTGCAATCGGGAGATGCAGGCCCTGGTCCGTGTTAACCACCTGCGGCTGAGCCATGCTCAGGTGCTCCGATCGATTCAGAATGCTGCTGCGCGCCGCATGCGGCATGGCACTCCGCCGCGCCTGCACGGCCTTCGCTTCGATAACCGGAGCGGCCGCCGGCCGGGCTATCGTTTCCGGCGGTGCGATATGAAAAGAAATCGGCGGAGGCGCAGGGATTTGACCGAATTCATGTATACCCGCCAAAAGGACGACGGCCGCCGCCACTCCGGCACCCGCAACCCAGAAATGCCATCGAGACAGTACTCCGGCGGTAGGCCTGATTCCTGTTGCCCTCGCCGTACGATTCACCGACTGCAGAAATTCTGAAGCAGTTGAATATCTCAGCGCCCGATCCCGCATCAGCGCCTTGCCGACCACCTCGTTCCACTGCACTGGTAAGAATGCAGCGACATCGGTGGGAGGTGGGGGATCGGATTCCGAATCGGTCACCATCGAGGCGAACTTGCGTTCGCCTCCGAACGGCTTTTTACCGGTCAGAATTTCATACAGAATCACGCCCACCGAATATAGATCCGATCGCCGGTCCGGATGCGACCCGCCTCGAGCCTGCTCGGGTGCCATGTACTCCAGGCTGCCAACAATATCACCGCAGTTGGTGAGCTGAATATCCCCGAATGATTTCGAAACGCCGAAATCCGTCAACTTGACCACCCCAGCCGGAGTAACGATCAAGTTCGCGGGTGTTACATCCCGGTGCACGATGCCTCGCTCGTGCGCATAAGAAAGCGCCGACAAGATCTGCCGGATATAATCGATGCCGGTCTCAATGGGCAGCCTGCCCTGGCTCAACAGCTTCTCCACCGTCTGGCCTTCGAGAAATTCTGTAACCATGACCAGACAACCCTTCCAGGAGAAGGCGTTGTGCACGGTTGCGATGTTGGGGTGGCTGAGACGAGCCTGAACGGCAATTTCCCGCTCGAAGCGTTGGATCTGGATGGGAGTCGCTAGTTCCGCCGAGAGGACTTTGACTGCCTCCCGGCGTTTAGTCAGCCGGTGCTCGACCTGGAAGACGCGGCCCATGCTTCCCGCACCGATCAGGGCGGTGATTTTGTAATCGCCTAAGTCTTCCCCAACATGAAAACTCATTGGAAGCTTCCGTTCAGAACCCCGCCGGCCGCTAAATAATGCTAAGTATCAACCATCACTAAGTACGATGGCCTGATTCGCCGGCCAAGAACATCCGCAGTTCAACCTAGAGGAGGTCTTGCTGTCTGTTTAGTACAGAGCGGCGGTAAGTCCTGAGAGACGAACCGCCGGAGCGATCCAGCGGAGAGCCCAGGGCACGGAAAATGGTTGCTGGAATCTTAAAGCGCTTTCACATCCGCGTTCCGGTGAACACGCCTCAGCGTGTCGCGGTCGCGTCCGGAAAATGGATCGGCTCGGGCACGGCGGCGCCGTCCGCCCGCGGGTCCGAGGCCGCATAGTTCGTGCCGGTCTTGGAATCGTGCAGGATGGCTTGGCCGCGGCCCATCGGCTCGACGTACTCGCGCCGGATCTGGATGATGTGCCCGCGCTCGGAAAGCTGCTGCAGAGTCTGCTCGGGCACCCGCGACTCGATCGACACCTCGCAGCCGTAAGCGTTCCCCTTGGCGAACCGCGGCGCCTCCAGGGCCTCCTGAACGTTCATGCCGTAGTCGACGAAATTTGACACGAACTGTGCGTGAGCCAATGGCTGCACGGCGCCGCCCATGATCCCGAACCCGACGTGCTGATCGCCCTTCTCCATGAAGGCCGGAATGATGGTGTGGAACGGCCGCTTGCCCCCCGCCAGAATATTAGGATGGTTCGGCTCCAGCGTGAACCCGCCGCCCCGATTTTGCAGTTCGAAGCCCATGCCTTCGACCGTTACCTTGGATCCGAATGAGCCATAGATGCTCTGAATCCAGCTCGCGATATTTCCATCCTTGTCCACCACGGTCAGATAGGTCGTGTTGCTTCCGATCGGATCGCCGTTCTCTACCTTGCAGTTCGCGCGATTTGGATCTATCAATGCCGCCCGCTTGCGGGCATAGTCTTTCGACAGAAGCTGCGCCGTGGGCACATCGTACGTGCGCGGATCGGCATCGTAGCGATGCACGTCCGAGTAAGCCAGCTTCATAGCTTCGATCCGCTTATGCATCTCAACCGGGCTGAACGGCCCCAGGACCGTCGGCGGTTTAGTCTCCATGATATTGAGCATCTCGAGGGCCGCCATGCCCTGGCCGTTGGGCGGGAGCTCGTATACGTTCCAACCGCGATAGTTGATCGAGAGGGGTTCGACCCAATCCGGTCGAAACGAGGCCAGGTCCTCGGCGGTCATGGTGCCACCCAGATGCTGCGAGGTTTTAAGAATCGCCTGGGCGATCTCGCCCTTATAGAACGCGTCCGGACCTTGATCGGCTATCAGCCGCAGCGCATGCCCGAGATCGGGATCGCGAAATACCTGGCCTGTTCTGGGCGGCTTTCCTCCGGGAAGAAAGACGCGGGTCGATTCGGCGTTGCCTTGCAGACCCTTGATCAGCCCCGCGCCGTTCCACACCTCGGCGATCCCTTCGTGCACCGGATAGCCCTGCTCGGCAAAATAGATGGCCGGCTGGAAGAGTTCTTTCCACGGAAGCTTTCCGAACTTTTCATGGATCGCATACCAGCCGCGCACCGCGCCCGGAACTGTGACGCTATGGATGCCTTCCTGTGGCATGCGCTTGATTCCCTGTTTGGCGAGAAACTCCGGCGACAGTCCCTTAGGCGCCGGGCCGGACGAGTTCAGCCCGGTGAGCTTACCGGTTTTGGAATCCCAATACATCACGAACAAATCGCCTCCGATGCTGGTCATCAAAGGCTCGGTGACACACAACACCACGTTGGCGGCAATGGCGGCATCAACGGCCGACCCGCCGCGCGCCAGGATCTGAGCACCCGCCTGTGATGCCAACACCTGGCTGGTGGCGACAATGCCGCCCTGGCTGATCACCACCGAGCGGCCATAGTTCCGGCCCACTCCCAGCGTTCGGTTTTCGTTTCCCTCCTGCGCATGCAGCGTCAGGAGAGTAAACAGGGCGAATCCAGCGGCACGCCATCCGATTCTCATCATTGGACCAGTATACATGCGGTAAACTGACCCCATGACGCGCCTCCTTCTGATTCTGGCCGCTTTTCCGCTGCTCGCGTCAGCGCAGAAAATCTTTCCTCCGCTGCGAATCGTCGGCAACGTCTACTACGTCGGCGACAACGATCTGGCCAGCTACCTGATCGTCACGCCGCAGGGCGACATCCTGATTAACACTGGATACGAGTATTCGGTGCCTGAAATCCGGTCCCGAGTCGAGACGCTGGGATTCAAAATTTCCGACATAAAGATCCTGCTGGTGACGCATGCCCACAGCGATCACGCCGCCGGCCAAGCAGAAATGAAAAAAATCACCGGGGCCAAGATGTACGCCATGAAAGAAGAGGTGGAACTGCTTGAGACCGGAGGCAAGACGGATTACCTGTTCGGCAACTCCGGGTGGTTCCCGCCCGTCACGGTGGATAAAGTCTTAACTGATGGCGAAAAGATCGAGCTGGGTGGAACCGTGCTCACCGCGTACCTGCATCCGGGCCACACCAAGGGCAGCACCAGCTACGCCATGGATGTCAACGAAAGCGGAAAAACCTATCACGTACTGATCGCGAACCTCGGGAATATTAACGACGGCACCGTTCTCCTGCACAATCCCAAGTACAAGAACATCGTCGAGGATTACGCGCGCACCTTCGACGCACAGAAAAAACTGCCTTGCGACATTTTCTTGACCTCGCACGCGGGGCAGTTCGGTCTGTTACGGAAATGGCACCCTGAAGATCCGTATGATCCGAACCGTTTCGTGGATCCGGAAGGTTACCAGCGCGCGGTGGCGCGATCGGAACTGCGTTTCTTACAGCAACTGCAGGAGGAACGCGACGAAGAGCAAGCCTGGAAGAATCATTTGAAGTTTAAAGACGAAGTCCCGCAGCAATTCTGAAGCGCGAGCCCCTTAAGCCAGCCGCATCTTGCGCAGCAAGGCTTGATAACGGGGATCGGAAGCGAGTTCCTTGCGTCGCAGCAGGATGTGAATGATCGCGACCGGCTCGTGTTCATCCAGCGCCTCCTCGAGCAGCTGATAGGTACGTTCCATGTCGCCGGCGCCCTCGGCTGCGAGAGCACGATCGAATCGCTGCACGTGCTCGCGCGCCGCCGTCTCCTCGATCTGTTGACAGATTCGCTCGGCTTCGGGGCGCTGGCCTTGGGCGCCGCGGACAGCGGCTAAGACCGATAGCAAATGCAGGTTGCCGGGGTCGGCCTGAAGACCATCATCGATTGCGGAGATCGCATCTTGATACCGCCCCCGCAGCCACCCTGTGGTTGCCGCTTCATAGCACACGATCCAAAAGCCCGGAAACAACTTGAGCATGGATTGCGCGCATTCGATTTCTTCCTGCACGTGCCCGGCAGCGCTCAAGACGAACCACTCGCCAATGCGAGTGATCACGTTCATTGGATCCAGCTCGAGCCCTCGCTTCGCTTCCGCCAGGGCTTCCTGCATGCGTCCCGTGGGCAGCAGGAACCAGTTGCTGTACCGCTGATGCGCCGCCGCTAAAGACGGATTCAGTTCCAGCGCGCGCCTGAAGTCCTCACCGGCGGACTCCCAATCGAAACGATAGAAAGCGTGAATGGTGCCGCGCAGAACGTAGGCTTCGGCCGACGCAGGATACAGGCGCAGAGCGTGATTGAGAGATTCCAGCGCCGGGGGTATTACATTCCGTGGCCGCACGTTCTGAAATAGGGTCTGGTAATAGGCTCGCAGCGCCAGTTCGATATGCGGCAGTGCGAAGGACGGATCCAGGCGGATGGCGCGTTCGAAACATTCTTTAGCGCGCGCCAGCGCCGTCACAGTCATCTGATACGTGTAATAGCGCCCCTCTAAATAAGCCTGATGCGCCTCCGGATTCACCGTCGGCCTGGCGGGAACTTCGTCCGAACCCGCCAGCTTCAACTTCAGCGCATCGGCGATCGCTTGAGAAATCTCGTCCTGTACCGCAAAGATGTCGGTCAGCTCGCGATCATAGCGTTCCGACCACAGGTGGCTACCGTCGGCGGCAGCGATCAATTGCACGGTAATGCGAACGCGGCTGCCCGATCGCCGTACGCTACCCTCCAAAACGTTGGCGACTCCTAATGCCTCGGCAATCCGGCGGATATCCTCCTGTTTGCCTTTGAAGGCGAACGCGGAGGTTCTGGCAATGACCTTCAGTCCTGCGATTCGAGTGAGCGCGTTGATGATCTCCTCAGCCAGGCCGTCGCTGAAATATTCGTTGTCCTTATCGCCGCTCATGTTGGCAAACGGCAGCACAGCGATGGAAGGTTGGCGCTTTACGATTGGGCCGGATTCGCCTTCGGGACGGCCGAGAGAATGTTCTAGCGCCGCGCGAAGCTCAGACATGTTCTGAAACCGCTCGGCAGGCGCCTTCCGTAAACAACGCGCCACAATTTGCTGCAGAGCCGGCCAAGTTTCCAGCGGCGCCGGTTCGTCGCGAATGATCGCCGCCATCGCGGTCACCGCATGCGCTGCGGGAAATGCGCGGTGGCCCGATAGCATCTCGTACAGAACGAGGCCGAAGGAGAAAATGTCCGACCGGGCGTCCACCGGCAAACCCTCCGCCTGCTCCGGCGACATGTAAGCTGCCGTCCCGATGATCAACCCGTTTTGAGTCTGCGTCACGGTCGAGCCATCCGGTCCCACATATTCGTGCTCGTGCTTCGCCAGGCCGAAGTCCAGCACCTTCACGCTGGCCTTTTGCACCAAAATGTTGCCCGGCTTCAGATCGCGATGGATGATGCCCTTGGAGTGCGCCTCTTCGAGCGCGCCCGCAATTTGGATTGCGAGCCGCACAGCCTCCTCCGGAGATAACGGGCCCTGAATCGGCGCGCCGTCGATGTACTCCATCACCAGGTAGTCCGGCCCGACGTCATATAGGGTGCAAATGTGCGGATGATTCAGCGCCGCAATCGCCTGCGCCTCGCGCTCGAAGCGCTGGCTATGGCCCGATTGCAGCATCTTAATGGCGACAGCGCGGCCCAGCCGCTTATCCACCGCTTTGTAGACTGTGCCCATGCCGCCCTCGCCGACGCGCGCCACGATCTCGTACCGGCCAATCTGGGTCCCTGGAACTGCGGACATGCTAGTTCCCTGATTCTAGCGCAGCACCTTGCGCCTAACTTGTCGTTATCAGGGATCGGTCAAACGCGTGCAGGCGCAAATCCGGGGGGCTTCACGATGGATTGGAAACAGGGGATCTCGGACATTGTTCAAAAATATGCGCAGGGCGGGGGCACGGCGACAGCTAGCGAAGATCCTCATCAGGATTTCCAGCAGGCGGCCCAAGCAGCGCCGAGAGATGTGGTGGCGAGCGGGATTTCGCAGGCGTTCCGCTCCGACCAAACCCCGCCCTTCCCGGAAATGGTTGCAAGGTTGTTTGGCCGGTCCGACCCGAATCAGCGCGCCGGTGTCTTGAACCATCTGCTGAGCTCGATATCCCCCGGAACACTCACCGCGTTACCCGGGGTTGGAAACCTGGCTGGACTCTTAGGAGTTCAAACGGTTTCCCCGGAGCAAGCAAATCAGGTTTCGCCGGAGCAGGTGCAGCAACTTGCGGCACATGCCGAGCGTCACAATCCATCCATCGTGGATGAGGTCAGCGGTTTCTATGCCCAGCATCCGAACGTGATCAAAGCTTTGGGCGGATTAGCCGCAAGCATCGCACTGCAGCACATGCTCCAGCGCGGGTAAACCGTTAAATCCCGCGCGGCGTTATGACTGGATTGTAGTTTGCTCCCGGACGCGTAAGATCTACAGGAGCCCGCACATGAGATACCTGAAGCAGACCATATCCGATTTCGTGGACGACAACGGCCAGACTCAGGCGGCCGCGCTGGCATACTTCAGCCTGTTCGCGTTGCCGCCCCTGCTCCTGCTGGTGATCAGCATCGCAGGCCTGGCATTCGGACGGGAAGCGGCTCAGGGCAAAGTTCAAGCGCAAATTCAGGGGCTAATTGGTTCCGGTGCGGCCAGCCAGATCAGCACCATGGTCGCAAAAGCGGGACAACACAGTTCCACGGGAGCCGTCGCAACCGGATTGGGCCTGCTGGCGCTCATATTCGGCGCCACTTCCGCGTTTTCGCAACTGCAGCAGTCCCTGAACACAATATGGCGCGTGAAGCCGGATCCGAAAGCCAGCGGCATCAAGAATTTTGTCGTAGGCCGGATTTTCTCCTTCGGCATGGTGGTCGCCATCGGGTTCTTACTGCTTGTCTCCCTGGTGATCGACACCATACTCACCGGTTTCGGCGGGATGATTAAGGGCTGGCTGCCCGCCGGATTCTCCGAGGCTCTGCTACACGGCATAACGTTCTTGGTGTCTTTCATTGTGATCTCGATAATGTTTGCCGCAATCTTTAAAGTCCTGCCCGATGCCGCCATAGAATGGCGACAGGTGTCTGTAGGGGCCATCGCGACCGCGGCGCTGTTTACCGTTGGGAAATTCCTGATCGGCTTTTATCTTGGCCGAAGCGGCACGGCCAGCATGTACGGCGCCGCCGGATCGCTGGTGCTCATCGTGCTATGGCTCTACTATTCCTCCATCATCGTGCTGGTGGGTGCCGAGTTCACGCGCGTCTGGTCCGAGTCGCACGGTAAAGTCATAGAGCCCAAAAAAGGCGCGGTTCGCGTCGATTTGGCTGCGTAGTTATCCGCCCGACCCGCTGTACTTCTTCACGTCCGGATAAAGCAATTCGTGAATCTCCCGCTTATCGAGATCTGCCTTGTGAACTAGGCGCGCGGGCAGGTCTACTTGCTTGGGCGGAGTGCTGCCATGCAGCTTATCCACCAGGGTTTTGACCGCCTGGAAACCCATTTGGAACGGGTCTTGCACCACCAGAGCGGAGACGGTACCGCCGCGCAGATCCGCGATCAGATCTTCGCTGGCGTCGAATCCTACCAGCTTGAGCTTTCCCGCCAGCCCGCGCGATTTGAGCGCCAGCGCCGCGCCCGCGCTACCGGGCTCCGACGAAGCGAAGATTCCCGCCAGGTCCGGATGCGCCGTCAGCATGTTCTCGGCAGCTTCGATTGCTTTCGAGCGGGCAGCCATCGAAAACTGTCGCACCACGATTTCGATCTGAGGAAACTCGGACTTGATGGTCTCCTCAAATCCGCGCTCGCGATCCATTGTGGAGGCGCTGCCCGGCGCGTTCATGACCATAGCGATCTTCCCCTTACCGTCCGCCAGCGTCCCCATTTCGCGCGCGGCAAGCTGCCCGGCCTGATAATTATTGGTCGCGACAAACGTCATGTACTTGGCCGAGTCGACGCCTGAATCGAACACCGTAACGGGAATGCCGAGCTGCGCCGCCCGGTCGAGCGAACGGTTCAGGGCATTGCGTTCCGCGGCCGCCACCGCCAGCCCGTCCACGTGCTGCGAGAGCATGGAATCCACGATCTGCATCTGCCGGTCGTATTCGGTCTCGAGCGCGGGCCCATTCCAGAGAATCTCGACACCGAACTTTTGTCCCGCCGCGGCAGCGCCCGCGTGTACGGCGACCCAAAACTCGTGCGAGTTGGCCTTGGGAACCACGGCGATTCGCTTGGTTGTGCTTCGACTGCAGGCCGTGAGTACAAGCGCGGCAGCTAATAGCAGCCCTTTCCTCCGCAGTCGCTTACTGAGCACACCAGCCGCCGTCAATTAGAATGTCCGTTCCCGTGATGAAAGATGCTTCTTCCGAGCATAAGTAGAGCGCCAGCTTGCCCACTTCTTCCGGCTGTCCCCACCGGCCCAGCGGCACGCGCGAGCTGAACTGTGCATTGTGTGCCGGGTCGGCTGCGAGCGGCGCAGTCATCTCGGTGACGAACGGTCCGGGACTGATCGCGACCACCGTGATTTTTTCAGGCGCCAGCTCCAAAGCCAGAGCGCGAGTAAAGCCCAGGAGGCCGGCCTTGGTGGCTGAGTAGGCGGTGCGCTGTGGCATCGAGATGTGCGCCATGATCGAACTGATGTTGATCACCCGGCCGTAGCCTTTCCCTTTCATCTGCGGCACGAAGGAGCGGCACATCAGGAACGCGCTGGTGAGGTTTGTATGCAGGACGGTGTTCCAGTCGGCCAGTGTGAAGTCGACACATAGGCTGCGCACTACCGTCCCGGCATTGTTGATCAAAATGTCGATAGGCCCTAGTTTCGCGGGAATCTCCTGCGCGATCCTCAGCACCTGCTCTTCGTCGGCAACATCGGCCCGGAATACTTCCGCCTGCGCTCCTACCTTCCGGATCTCTTGCGCGACCGCCGAAAGCTGCCCTTCATCGCGGGAGACGAGCGCCAGCCTCGCTCCCGCCGCGCCCAGCGCTAAAGCGATGGCTTTTCCCAGACCCCGGCTTGCGCCTGTAACCAGAGCCACACGTCCGTTGAGATTCATAAGGGCTCATTGTACCGAGCGCGAGATTTCTGGAGAGGCATCCGCACATTAGGTCGTGGGGCCACAGCTCGTTCGTTATATATCGGAGCCGGCGGCGGTCTCCATGGACGATCGCTGGTACGAGATAGCCACGCTCGACCATCCCTGGATCGTGCGCCGCTTCGAAGTGCTGCGCCGCTTTGGGGGCGCTCTGATTGCTACCGCCTCGGCGATTGCTGAGTTCGGGTGCGGGCACGGACTCCTGCAGCGCCAGATCGAAGATTCATTTGACGCTTCGGTGGCCGGGTTCGACCTCAACACGGCCGCTCTCGCGCAAAGCGTTAGCCGGTACAGTCCCCGCACTTGCTACAACGTGCTCGAGCGGCGAGCCGAATACAAAGCCGCGTTCGATCTGATTTTGCTCGCCGATGTTCTCGAGCACATTGAAGATGAAGCTGCCTTTCTCCGCGCCATCGGCTCTCACCTGGCGCCCGGCGGCAGCGTAATCATCAACGTACCCGCCCTTCAGCCGTTGTACTCCGGTTACGACCGTGCAGTCGGGCACGTGCGCCGTTATTGCACGGCTTCACTCGCCCGGGTTGCGCAACGCAGCGGGATGGCCGTCGCAAGCTATACCTATTGGGGCCTGCCCCTTATCCCATTGCTGGTTCTACGAAAATTCTGGGACCGCTCGCAGCCCGGCGAACAAATCGCGAGCGGGTTTCAAACCGGGTCGGCGTGGCGGGATCGCGCGCTGCTCTACATCTCCCGGTGTGAGCTTGTTCCACAGCGATTGATCGGTAGCTCTTTAATGGCGGTGCTGAAGCCGCGATGAAGCCCGCGATCACCGCAGTTGAGAATGCTGCGCCGCCGTCCGGTTCCGGCCTAGGGCAACGCGCCGGTTTCGCTTTGCTGTGCGTCTTCACGGTTTCTCCTTACCTGAACGAGTTCGCAATGCGGCTGTTCCACGTCAAGGCTTACATCTCGACGGCCTGCTGGGCCCTCCTGCCGATTCTGCTGCTGCTCAGCGGGCAACTATTCCGCGCGCTTTACGACCCGATCGGCCGCCTTTGGACGCTTTTCCTGGTATGGATTCTTCTGGCTGCGCCCTTCAGCGTGTGGCGCTCAGGGTCGTTGGCGCTGCTGCTGGATTACGTCCCGCATGGGTGGGTCCAGCTCTTTTACTTCGCCGCGCTCGCCGCTTCGGCGCGCCATCTTCGGCGCCTGATGTACTTTCTCATCGTCTCGGACGTGCTGCTGCTGATCGACTGCTGGTGGGGAGGGTCCATGGCCGGCGGCCGCCTGGAAATTCCCGGCAGCATGTTTTTCCGGAACGCCAATGATCTCAGCCTGCAGTTGCTGATCGCTATGGCTCAATTCATGTACCTGCTGTACCAGCGCGCGTTGTGGAAACGTGCGCTCGGCGCGGCTTGCACCGGAGCCGCACTGGTCTTCATGTTTGAAACCGGGGCGCGCGGCGCGTTTCTGACCGTGCTGGCGTTCGGCATAACTATGCTTGCGTTCATAAGGCACCGCATGCGATTTGTCGTTTGTGCCGCGCCGGCCGGCGCTCTCGCATTGCTGATCGTGCCCTCTGGCGCGTTTCATCGCGTCACGTTATTCGGCTCGCAGGCGGAGGCACCAACGGCGGCCGTCCTCGATCAAGCTGCAATGGCATCGCAGACGCAGCGCCTCGCTCTCCTGCGGCAGAGCATTGCATGTGCTTTCGAACATCCTCTGCTGGGCGTTGGTCCCGGCCAGTTCGCAGTGGCCGCTTCGGAAGAACTGACGCGGGATGGCCAGAACGCCCCCTGGCTGGGCACGCACAACTCCTACACCGAGGTCGCCAGTGAGTGCGGCCTGCCCGCCTTTCTGCTGTACGTGGCGGTTATTGTCTTAGTTCTGCGGTCCAACTGGACGATCTCGAAACGCGCGCGCAGCGAAGAGGAGTCGGGCATGGCGGCCGTCGCATTGTGTCTTTTCGCGAGCGCCCTCGTGTACGCCGTCGACACCTTCTTTTTTCACGTCGCTTACAGCTGTTACCTTCCGGCGATCGCAGGCATGAGTGTCGCGCTACGTTTCGCCGCACGACGCCAGTCCGGGCTTTCATGAGACACGTTCTTGCGCTTGCCGCGGTGATTGCGGTCTTCGTCTTCCTCGCCCGGGCGCAAGTGTTCTCCTGGCCTTACTACTACGACGAAGCCGACTATATGTCCGCCGCTTCGCTCGGTTGGCGGGCCAACTACACCGGCATGCCTTCGCAATCCTTGCCGGACTTCGTCAAAGCCGTCCTGGAGAATGGCAGCGATCCCGGGAACCGCGGCAGGCTTTCCCGGCAGCTTCGCCGCTCGCAAGACGTCGAATTCTACCGGCACTGGCACGGCCCACTCTATTTCTATTGGCTCGCCGCCCTGGCTTCACAGCACCTCGATGAGCGCATGACCCGCACTTTCTCCTACGTATTTCCCCTTCTTACCTGCATCGCGATCTACTTCGGCGCAATCTGGCTCTCGCCGGCGGCCGAGGCAGGCGTCGCTGCGCTGCTCGGCTCCGTCTTTTATTTGTGGAGCTACACGACTGTTTTGACTGATGAGATCGCGCCGCACCAGTTATTCGCGTTCTGTGCGGTCGTTACACTGCTGTTGTTGATGAAATGGCGCGCTACTGGGCGGCCGGTTTGCTGGTACGCAGCCGTGGCCGGAGCGGCGTGCGCTTTCTGCACGCTCGAAGTCGCTCTGGTGCTTGCCGCGGTCATGATCGGATCCGCATTCGCAGCCAGCCCGCCGAGTCGTCCGTCGCCGATCCGCTCGATCGTTCTGTTCGGTGGCATCACTCTACTGCTTTGGCCGGCCGCGATAGTGAGGCTGAGCTTTTTGAAAGCGTATCTATTTCTCGCGTATCTAGCCCTGTTTCGAGCATCGGCCTGGGGCAGTTCCGGATTCGTTGAAACCTGGCGTGCGCGGCTTGTTCAGTCGCCTTGGGAGTGGGCGCTACTGGCGCTCGCGCTCATCGTTTATTTCTGGCTTTGCGACGGCGAAATTCGAAAACTCATCCTCCCGCTCCTGCTCTACGCTGCATCGATGCTGATCGTCCTCTTCCGCGTAAATACAGAAACGCCGCGCTACATGCTTCCATTCCTGCCCGCTCTTCAAGTCGGGGCCGGCCTAATTTTCGGATCCCTGTTGAGCAAGTGGCGCCGTGCGGTGCGCCTGGGCTCGTGCGCCGCCATCGTGTTACTGCTCTTCTGGAACACCTACGCCCAGGTCCGAGCGCATCCCATTTTGCCGGCCCCTCGGCTTTCCGCCGTCATCGCCCTGCTGGGCAACCAACACCTGGGCGGCAAGAAATTGCTCGCGCCTCAAAATGACGTTCCGATGATCCACTACTATCTTCCCGGCATCCTGGTTAGCGGCTATACCACTGAACAAGAGAAGTCCGCGTTGCTGGCTCACGACCAGTTCGATGCGGTGTTGAATCCGGGCGATCCGGCCAATGTCCAGAGACAAGCTCCGCCGGTCCCGCACTACCTCTCCAGCGATGAGCGCACGGCGTTATGGCAGTGATCGCGGCGGCCGCTTCGTCCGCAACGTGCTCTGGAACTGGCTCGGAACGGGCGTCAACCTTTTTATCGGCTTCGTTCTTTCCCCCTATTTGATCCTGAAACTCGGCGCGGCCGGCTATGGGCTCTGGGCGATCGCGTTTTCGCTCGTCGAATACTATTGGCTGTTCGATCTTGGCTTTCGCTCCGCCACAGTGAAATTCGTTGCACATTATTGGGCGCGCGGCGAGCCGGAGCGAGTCGCCGGCGTCATGAGCACCGCGCTCGTTTATTCGGCTATCGCGGCTGCGCTGGTCATGTCCGCCGCACTGGCTCTCGCCGGCATTGCCCATCGTTTTTTTCAGGTCCCGCCCGATCTACGGGGCAGCTTTCAGACCCTGCTGCTGCTCATCACCTTGAACTGGTGCCTGGGGCTGGTGTTCAACACATTCAACGCGGCATTGGAAGCAGTCCAGAACTTCGAATATTCGACCAAAGCCTCCGTCGCCGCCGCCGCCGCCCGCGCCGTTGGCTGGACTGTTGCGCTGCATCTCGGCTACAAACTGATTGCAATCGGGATTATCGCCGTCGCTAGCCAGGCGATCGGGTATGCCGTCAACTACGTTTACTACCGCCGAATCTTCTCCGGCCAGCGGCTTTCCGTTCGACACGTCAGGTTCACGACCCTCCGCGAGATGGCCGGTTTCGGCATTCACACCTTCGTGATGACGAGTTCCAATCAGCTGCTGAATCAAAGCGCGCCGGTGCTGATCGGTCATTTTCTCCCGGTTGCATTCGTCGGCTTTTATAACCTCCCGGTACGCTTGCTGCAATACACGGTCGAGATGGTGGGGCGCATCGGCATCGTAACGAATACGAACGCCGCTGAACTGGCCGCACGGCACGATCCTAAGACAGCAGCTACACTCGCGATCTACACCAATCGCTATTGCCTGGTACTGTTTATGCCGCTGTCGATCCTGTTGTGGACGTATGGACCACAGCTTTTGACGTTCTGGGTGGGTGCGCAGTTCGCTTCTCATAGTGCGACGGCCCTGCCGGCGCTGGTCACGGGTTATGTCATCGGAATCGTCGGCCAATTCAGCGCGGCAATGCTCCTGCAAGGGCTTGGGAAACATCAGAGCTACGCGCGCACCTTGCTGGTGGAAGCGATCTGTGCTGTGCTCTTGCTGTGGATCGCAATTCCGCGTTGGGGCATTGCCGGGGCAGCCTGGGTGACCTCCGCGCTTATGATCATCAATCGCGGATTAGTTACGTCATGGCTGGCCAGCAAGACGGTTGGCGTGCCGTTTTTTGTCTATGTGCGAAACGTGTACGCGCGACCCCTACTCGCGATGGCGCCGGCCGCCGGGATTGCCCTTTGGCTGCGCTCGTCGGTTCTGCCCGGCGGCAATCTCACTCAAATGATCGCGGCCGCCGCCATCATTTCGTCCGCGTATTACGGTTTGGCATTTTTCGTGACTTTGGAACGCGATCATCGCGCCACGCTCGGCGAATGGATCGCCACAAGTCTAAAGCCGGTTCTCGCCGATGGAGCCACCCATGCTTGACGCCGGTTCTGCGCGCCTGTGCGTAGTAGTCCCTTGCTACAACGAAGAGGAATCGCTCGGGCCGTTCTTCTCCGACGTAATCCCGGCTCTCGACGAAGCGACGGATGGCGAGTGGTCGATCCTCTGTGTCGACGATGGCAGCTCCGATGCGACACGTGCGGTAATCGCCCGTTGGCATCGCCGCGATTCGCGCATTTCTGGCATCAGCCTGAGCCGCAATTTCGGCCACCAGGCCGCGGTCTCGGCGGGTTTGGCGTACGCGCGAGCCGAATATGTCGGCATCATGGATTGCGACCTGCAAGATCCTGCTGAGGTGCTTGTGGAACTCTACCGCGCATGCCTTCGCGACAATCTGGATGTCTGCCACGGAATCCGAGGGCGCCGCGACGCACCGTTGTTCCTGCGCGTCGCATATTCTGCTTTTTATCGTCTGATCCAGTGCACCGCCGATCACAATTGGCCTCGCGACGCAGGCGACTTCTGTGTCATGAGCGCCCGCTGTCAGCAAGCTCTGCTCGCCTTACCCGAACAATCCCGCATGCTCCGGGGCCTGCGCTCCTGGATCGGCTTTCGTCAGTCGGGCATCGTTTACAAGCGGCCGGCCCGGCATCGCGGCGTGAGCAAGTATAACCTTGCAAGACTCACCGCGTTGGCGTTGCAAGGCCTGATCTCGTTCAGTAGCATTCCGCTTCGCCTGGCGAGCCTGATGGGAATCGCGATGGGCGTATTTTCGGTCGCGGTCGGTATCCTGGTCCTGATTAACCGCCTGTTTCCGCGCTTCACGCTGCTGGGATACTGGGTCGGCGCGAATCCAGGGACGGCCACGCTGCTGGTTTTCCTCTCGTTGACTCTGAGCGTATTATTCGTGTGCCTAGGGGTCATCGGCGAATATCTGGTGGTTGTGATGCAGGAAATCAAGAGAAGGCCCGCGGCGGTTGTCGCGTCCGTGATCGGCGATCTTCGGCCGCGCGATGCGGCTTACTCGCTGCTGGATGCTACTGAGCGGCCGTCTCAGTGGACCGTGACGGCTCGTTAGCTGCGGGGCACCCTCCCAGCCGATCCGGGCGCTTGTAAAGCTTCCACCAATCCGATTCAGCGCAAAGCCGAAGCTGGACCTCGATCGCCGGCAAATAGTTGCGGAAGAGCGCAGCCGCATCGGGTTCGGCGGACGCAGGATGTTTGGGCACCATCACGATGTCAGCCGCTCCAAATAGCCACTGGGCGGAAGGCTTGCTTCGATCGTTGAAGGTGTGATTGAACGACAGCGCCGGCGAGCCTCCCCGCGCCGGGCGCCGCTGCAAGGCATAGCAAAACGGGTTCACCATGTCCAATACGAACACCGTTTCGTCGGCTGCCGAGACGCGCTGAATCAGATCCACTCCATCGTTCACGTAATTCACATAGATGTGTCCATTGCTGCGCAGGTCTGCGTCCGTGCCATCGGGCGTGTCATAGAAGACGAGGTGCGCGAGCGGCGCCTGGCGGAAACGCGCCACGCTGGACGCGGGAGTCCTTCGAGAATCGGCCACGGCGTAGGCCAACCCGCTGGCATTCCCCAGCGCCGCGGGCAGGTAGCAAGTCAGTGCGAGCAGAATGAGAATCGATTGGGGCGCTGGAAATCGAGCTGCAGGAATATCGTTCCGGCTAAGGGCCGAAAGACCTTTTTCCAGAAGGATCAGCGCCAGCAGCGCGTTCAGCGGATATCCGCCCGCTTGCGCATTGCTTGCCAGCAATGCTGCCCCCACGCCCCAGAGCAGACAGGTAACGAATAGCGGACGCGGTTCGTCCCGAATTGCAGTTACTAAGACCGCCAGCATCGCCAGCGGCAGAAATTCGCCCGATCCTCTAAGAAAAGCCCATCGAAAGTTCCACAGTGACAATCCGGCTCCCCGCGCCGATCCCATCAAGCGAAGATCGGCCCAAAGCGCGCCCAAGTCGAAGTGCAGAAGAGCCATGATTGCCACTACGGCCGCCGCCGCGCCAATCGCAAGCCCTAAGGTTCTGCGCCAGCTGTTTTTTTGAATGAGGAAGGATCCAGATACCAATGCGACCCCCGCCAGGCAGTAGCTCGGTTTAACAAACAGGAGGCTCACGCAAACGATACCGCTGGAAAGACCAGCCGCAAAGCCGCGCTCCGTGCCGAGAAAGCACTCCAAGACCACCAGCCCGAGCAACGCATACCCGTACCGGTTGTAGACCATCGCGTGGCTGAGCATGTTCGGCATACATCCGATCGGAAACGGCGCCG
>DATGMH010000136.1:0-6342 GCA_035293725.1 Bryobacteraceae bacterium | reverse complement strand
AGAATTCTAGCAAATGCGGATTTGGAGGCTGGCTCGCGCCGCATCTGGGCCGGAACGTGGCGAACCGGGCTCGCCGGGGGCAGCAACCGGCGGGCCGTCATTCCCACCGTCACCGGGGATGTTCCCGCCATCCGCTGCGGTTTTCCCGTCGGCAGTTGTGGTGCGGGCGCGCAGACCGGAGAGGGCCAGACCGTAGCGGCCGTGGATGCCGGTCTTTTCGAAGATGTGGCGAAGGTGAATCTTCACCGTTCCGATGCGGATGCCGAGCTCGGCCGCAATGGCCTTGTTGCTCATCCCCTGCTCCACCAGCTCCAGAACCTGTAGTTCGCGGTACGTGAGCGGCGGGCGGGACGGCGCAGGCCGTTCGGCCGACTCGATCATCCCCTGCTCAATCCAGCTCAGCCCGGCGGCTACCGCATCGAGGCACTCGCGCAGGAGTTCGAGCGATGCGCTCTTACGGATCACCCCGCTCGCTCCCGCGCGCAGCAGCCGTAGCGCGTCGGACTCGGAAATTGCAGATCCCCAGACCACGGCGCGGGTGTCGCAGCCGAAATCGCGCAGCCGGCGCAAGCAGTCCATGACGCGCTCCAGGCCGAAATTCTTGTCGAATACGGCCAGGCAGGGATTCAAATCGCGAATGGCGTCCATGGCTTCCGCCGGAGAGCCCTCCGCGGCTACCAGCCGCATCGCGTCTCCGCCTTGCAGAAGAAGACGCAGACCCTCCATCGCCACCGGTTCGGAATCGCAAACTACAACTGTTTTCACATAGGAGGTATCGGCGGGACGCGCGATTTCTTTAGCGGGCAGGCACAAGAAGACGGGTTGCGACCAACCCGGCTTGAGGTCGGCAGATCCGCCGGGCACGCAACGCTTGCAGTTATCGTCCGCCGACGGTGTCAGCAGCGGCCGCGCGCCCGCGGGCATAGCTTGACAGGAGTGCGGCACGAAGCGCCGGACTGCCCGCGCGACTGATCCGCGAAAGGAGATATTCAGAGGTGTCAGCGTGGGCCATCTGCTCGGTGGCTTCACAGAGACAGCCCAGGTAATCAGATACATAGCTTGCTGTACCGGCAGCCCCAAGGAGATCGACCCCGTACAACTCCATGCCGAGGTCGAGCGATTGGAGGAACAGCGGGACTGGCTGATGGCGATCGCCGAGGGCAGTAAGTCCCAGCGCGATTACCAAACCGAGACGAACTTTATCCAGCCCGGGATCCGTATGACTCAGGGCCTGACGTGCTTCAAGGAGCCACTCCTTCGCGACCTTCTGGTCGACGGCTGCGTACGCGGGAGCCAGGGCAGCGCGAATCAGGGTCTTTTTGCCTTCGTCTTGAAAGCGGTCGACGTACCGGGCTGCCAGAGATACTTCTCGAGCACTGAGATGCCGCAATTCCGTGATGCGATAGTGGGGATCCGTAAACATGAAGGCGGTCCTCGGCGGCTGAGCCGACAGATGCTTAACGCCGTCATACATTTGCAGGATGCGTTGCTCGTCTACGCGCGCCTGGAACTCCTTGTCGGTGACCGATTCAGAGCGAAGCACCGAAACCACGAGGGCCGGTTCATCAGGCAACGGAGGCGCGGCTCCGATCACAGGCCGTACGCTGCCACCGATGCGGGAAATGAGCGGCGACAGCCTGAACATGAGCATCTCCCGCTGGGTTGGAAACCGTGCGCAGCCGTTATCGGAACAAACTTCGAAAACACTGCCGCGCGGGTCTGCTGGTAGACGGGATAGGGCTGCCTGCAACGCTGCGACCTCCTCGCGCAACAATTTCACAGGAGCGGCTCTCCAACTCCTGAAAACCATTTCGGCGAAATCGTGGACCTCGGCACGGTACCCGGAAGGCTTGGCAAAGCTATCGAGCGCTGCCCGCAACAGTCGCTCGCTAGTCCGCGGATCGTCACTCAGATATCGGGAAATGGCCATCCCAACGCCACGGAACGGATACTGACCGCTACCCGCAAGATAGCGTACAATCCGATAGATATCGGGTATAGCCGCCTTCCCCTGGCGATCGAGAAGAATGCCAAACAGAGGTTCGGCGCCGTCTGCGCGAATGTCCTCGGCTGTGAATCCTGGATTGGGCCGAAGACTCAGGTAGGCTTGGACTGCGCGGCCGGGCTGAGTGCGGGCCAATACCAGCAGCGCGTTCTTTTCAATGGCGAGTTGGGAAGATCCGGGTAAGCCGCTGCGTACCAGTTCTAAGACATCGAGGGCGAGCCGCGTCGATTTCTCGGGACTGATCTCAACGCAATCGTCTGCAATTATCAAGAGCGCGTTGGCCCGCTCGAGAGGAGGTAAACTCCGGGCAACCTCAATTGTCTCGTCAACCACCTCCGAAGCTAAAGAATTGGCTGCGAGAACGAGGGAACAGCCGAGCAGAAGACAGCCCAAGGTCAGGAGTCGCATGGGACAAAGCGTTCTTCAGGAGGGCAGCAGAGATACCGCCCCCTGCCGTTGATTCCGCGGGTTAGAACGAGGTTGGAGTGTAAGAGCTCATCGAACGGCTGGCTCCCGATTCGGCGGCTGCCCTCAGTAATTCAGTGACGGAAGCCATTTCCAGACGGAAGGACAACCGTTGCCCTGAACGGAGGACCTGCAAGCTGATTTCGCTTCGATAATCGGCTGCCTCGATCGAGGCGGTCGCATCCGGGATCGGTTCCGAGGATGCCGGCGTTACCGTTACCACCAGATCTCCTGCTTTCAATCCGGCGCGATCAGCGGGGCTAAACGGCAGCAACCCTGTGACCAAGAGTCCGTTATTGGTCCGGCTCGTGTTGAGGCCGGAAACGAACGGCTTCATCGGAATCGTCACACCAGTGGCCATTTTGTCTCCGTACAAGGCTTGCAACAGCACGTCACGAAGACCTTCCGTCCGAATTGCCAAAGTAAGGATTCTCCCGTTTCGGAGAACCCGAAGCACGTGATCGCGTCCCTGATTCCAAATTTGACGGTTGGAACCGGTTAGAGGTGCAGGAAGTCCATCTACGCTTAAAATGTGGTCTCCCTCCAGAATGCCTCCGAGCGCCGCGGGCGAATTGGGCACGACCAAATCGACGACGCTGGCGGAGCCTTCCGTTCGCTCGAAAATTCCCAACGTATCCGGATTGAGGACACGCTGCAAGCTCAGGGGCGACAAGCCGCAAGTTGTCCCGCAACTCGAGTCAGTGCAAAAGTTGCCGTCATTGTCGCTGCCGCCATTCACCCAAACAGAGCAGGCCGGGTCGTTGAGTCCGGCAGCGGCAATTTGAAAAAGACTAAAGCACAGGATCCCGCCCAGTCTTAAGCATGACATCTTCTCAGCGTCCTTGTGCTGCGATTTCACGGTCACTAGCAGTTTGTGGCCTGACGCCCACTCGCGTCAATCCGGGATTCCCCCGGGTCCCACATCCACTGATGCACGGATGATTACTTCAGTGGGGGGCGCTAATCGAGACTCAACCGTCATGGCGAAGCACGACGCCGACGGGTAGGGATTTTACTTTCCATGCGGGGGTTACGGCGGCGAGGAGCGAAATGAAGATGATCAGGGCTCCAGCGGCCAGAAGCGCCCGTGGGTTGCCGGTCACCGCCTCATCCACCCAGGATTGCACGACTCGCCGGAAAATCAACGCGAGAGTAAATCCTCCTATGACGCCCGAGCCGGAAAGAGTGAATGCCTTCGCGATTACCCGTAAGATCATCTCGCCGTGGGAAGCTCCGAGCGCCATTCGGATTGCGATTTCGCGTCTCCTCTGTGACATCAGAGTTTCAAACAGGGCGAACAGGCCGATTGCCACCATCAAGGTAGAGCCAGTCGCGAAAACCGTCCCTAGCATGGCAGCTACAGACTCCGCAGCGACGCCATTATCGACCTCTGCGGCCAAAGTACGCGCTTCCAGAACGGGGACATTGGGGTCAAGGGCGGCGACAGCGCGCTGTACTGGTTCGACCAGCGCCTCAGGTCTCCCTTGCGTAAGAACATACAGCACGTCACAAGAATGGCCGAGAGTAAAAAATGTGGGCACTGTGGGCTCGCGAAGGGAACGGTACTTGGAATTCTCCACGACCCCGATGATTTCAAAATCCGCTCCAGCGAAGTCTCTACCGCGGCCGAATCGCTGGCCGATGGGATTGGCGCGTGGAAAATACCGCTCCGCAAATGCTCTGTTCACGACTGCCTTTGCCGGTTTGCCGGCGGTCTCATCGCTGGCCTGGAAGCTGCGTCCCCAGATTACGTTTATGCCAAGTGTGGCAAAGTAGTCCGTCGAAACGTCATTGGTGCTGGTCGACAACTGATCAGCGGCTGACAGGGGCTGGCCGGCCGGGGCGACTGATGTCTTTAACCCGCTGCCGCGCAGAAGCCCCACGGCAGCAGTAGCAGCCGAGTGGACATTTTTCATCGCGCGCACACGAGCGAGCAACTCCTGCTGAAAGGTCCGGACGCGTTCGGGGGTGTAGCCAGACAGGGAGGGGTCGAAAGATAGGGCTACAACGTGCGCCACATCGACGCCCGTGTTCACGTTGTGCAAGTGCTCGAAGGTCTGGATCAGCAGGATAGCAAGCGCCAGGAGAAAGGTACACAAGGAGATTTCGAATGCCAGTAAAGCCTGCCGCCCCTTCCAGGATGACGAGAATCGGTTTGAGGCGAGATCGGGGCCTGGATGGGACCGGGATGCTGCCACGGCTGGAGCAATACCGGTGAGCAGAGCGGTGCTCGCCGCGGTTGCGACGGCGACAGCCATGGCCTTGCCGTGTAGCCTCAGATCGATCGACAAAGCCAGGGTATTCGCGCCGATGTCCCGAACCGTTGGCATGAGGTTGGCTGTCAAGGGAGCAAGCGCCTTCGCCAACGCCACCCCGCAAACCGCTCCCGTAGTCACCAGCAGAGATGATTCGATCAGTGACTGCTTTACAAGTCGGCCGCGCGTGGACCCAAGCGCGACCCGAATGGCCATCTCCGGCCGGCGTGCGGCGGCGAGCGCGAGAAGCAGCACGGCGACGTTTGCACAAACCACGAGATGCAATGCTACCGTGGCTGCGAGCACAAGTTTCAGTGAGGTGCCGAGGCGTTCGCGCAACACCGAGGTGCCCTGTCTGAGCGTTTGCAATTCGACGTTCGAGCGAAGGGCCCCTTCCAAGGCATCAGGATCGCGACGAAAAGCTGGAAGCGTCTCCAGGTAGGCGCGAGTGGTCGCACGCCAAATAAGGGAGGATTCCGCCTGCGCCTGCTGATAGCTGAAGCCGCTCTTGAGACGGGCACCGATCTCCAAGGGCCCGTAAAGAGAACGGAGGGCTGGGGCGCGACTGGATAGCAAAGGTAGACAACGTAGCGGCACTCGCACGGCCGGCGCCATATCGATGGAGGTCCCGTTGAACCCCTCCGGGGTCACTCCGACTATCGCAAAGAGATTGTTATTTAACTTGATCTTACTGCCTATGATGCCAGGGTCGGCGTTGAATCGCGTCTTCCAGAAAGCGTAGCTCAGCACCGCCGGAGGCGCCGCCTGACTCTCGTCACCGTCGGCAGGCACTAGCGTTCGTCCCAACAGAGCGTTGGTTCCTAGTGCCTGAAAGAACCCCGGTGTAACCAGCCGGGCTCGAACCTGCTCCGTTCGGCCCCTCCCGGAGAGGAGCACCCGCCGCTCGATCTCACCGAAAACCGCGGTCAGTGACTGGGACTCCCGCAAGGCATCGAAGTAGCCCGCAGTGAAGGCGCTCTGCTTGCCCATCCGTGGCAGGTTCTGCACTAAGCGAACCAATTCACCGGGCCGCGGCACCGGTAAGGACCGCAGCAGGAAAACGTCAAAAACATTGAAAACAACCGCAAGACTTCCTATGCCGGCGGCGAGGACAATAACAACTGTCACTGAGAGCCCGGGATGGCGCACCAGGAAGCGTGTGGCAGAGCGCAGCTCGTCCATCAGACGAATTATCGCTCAAATCGATGATGCAATAGGGCGGCAGGCCACAACGAGCTGAGCGTCGTGTTGTCTTCGGCGTGCCACTTCGCTCTCAGTTTTGGAGGGCAAAGCCACCGTAAGGACCTGCACCAGGTTCCGGAGGGAGTGTCCGCACGTTGCCAGCTTGAGTTCGGCAAATTTCCAGTACTGGCTCCCCATGGAAAATTCGCCCCTCAGACCGTAACCGCACCCAGCGCGTACTCCGCCAGATCCACCCAGCAGTTATCTCCCGCATTCTGCACGAAAGCGGCGCGCTCGGCGCGGAACCAGCGGCTGCCGCGGTACTCGGCCCAGCGGCGGCGGGCAATGGCGGTGAGCCGCGGAACGTCCTCGTGGGCGATGTCCTGCGCCAGAGTGATATGAGGGTGGTATTCGTAGGGCTCGTCGAATTCCAGC
>DATGMH010000135.1:0-3199 GCA_035293725.1 Bryobacteraceae bacterium | reverse complement strand
GGATCGGGAAATAATGCGCGACGCAGAAGGCTGTGGTTGACAGCGATACGGTATTGGCCCGTTGTGCGGCCGTGCGTAAGCTGTGGCGGTTGCTTGGTGGGGCGGCCTCATCCGCGGCGACGTCGCCGGGATGGCCTTGGTTGACAGCACTCCCGAGGATGTTATTGATGCCCCCGGTGCGCCATTCATCCGTGAAAGGACAGTCGAAACGCTGAGACCCGAAAGTTACACCTGTGATTAAGTGTCAACCGGAAAAGGCGTTTCGAAGCGGATCGTTAGGCAGCATTCGATTCGGTCAATGTGTGTTAGTCGGCCGTCAAGTTTGAGGCTTCAGGCGGATTTAGGGATCGCGGCGCCGGCGATGCCGCTCAGGATTTGGTGCAACAGAAGCCTCAGCCAGCGGATCAGGAGGCTGAAGTTGTAGTCGGCCGCAGCCTGGGCCGCGTTTGCGGCATCGCTGGCGCGGTGAGCGAGGCGATTGCGGCCCATGCGGTGCTCGGCCTTGAGATGGCCGATCATCGGTTCGACAGCTGAGCGGCGCCGCATCTGGCGCTTGATCTGGGGCGCCATGCGCAGCTTCTGACCGGCGGTGTAGACCCGGAATCTATATTGGGGCGGCGCATTGTGGCCGCGGTATCCGGCATCGGCGAGAACGCGCTCGATGGTGTTGCCGACCAGCGCTTCGATCTGGGGATAACGGTGGCCAGGGTGTGGCCGTCATAAGGGTTGCTCGGCATCGCCTTGGCGTGGAGGGCGAACTGGCCGCCCTTGGCATGCGCGATCGGCGTCGCCACGCTCACCTTGACGCCGAACCCGTAGGCCGGTGCGCCTTGTTTTTCCCGATGCACACCATCTCGGGCGCGTGCAGGCTGTAGACCTTGCGGCCCCGCCGCTGCTGGTGCTGATGACGAATGGCTATAGCTCGCAACAGCATGGGCGAGAACGCTGCCTTGAGCGCTTCGTCGCTTTCGATTTCGTGGCCGATGTCGCGGATCACGCGGCCCAGATAGGTGCGCAGCGTCTTCAACGCCCGATTGGCACGCTTCCATTGCTTGGCGTGGGCGTAGCGCTGATGCGTAATCAGCGCGAACTTGCCCACCCGCCGGTAGGACTAGACTAGCGCAAATGCACGCCGTGCTTGGCCGCCATGCGCACCAAAATCTCGCGGGCACAATGAAGCAGCCGGGCGTCGGTCTGGAACATCACGTTCTTGGGCTGCGCCGTGGTGTCGACAATCACGCGCGACAGCTCGGACGGTTTGAACGCATCGGCCCGCACAGCCACCGCCAGACTTTCCTGCAGCAGCGCCTTGAGCTCGTCCTCGTCCATGCGCTGGCGCCAGCGCGTCAAGGGGAAACGGTCGAACATTAGCCGGTGCAGGAAGAACGCCTCCCCGTAGAGATATCGGTAATAGGGATTCTCCACCCTGCGCTCGCACAGCACCTTAGAGAGCGACATCCCCATATTTAGCTGCGATCGGTCGCGCATATATTACTAGCGAAACGAGGAACTTTCCAGGTTCTTCGCTCATTACCTCGTGTGCCGAGTTCTCAAACCAGATGAATCGCTTGCTAGGCGCTCGCAGATGTTTGAACCACTCGAATGCTACCTCGGAATTGACTGTTCGATCATGCCGACCTTCAAGAAGGATAATGGGGCATCTGAGATTTCGAATGTCACTCAGTTTCAAGTTCAATACGTCGTTTAATAGGAACTTTTCCGAGAATTCGTTACCAACATCAACGTGCATGCTGTCGGCATCGCTGTAGTCAGGGGACAGCTTGGCTGCGCTGCCGTCGATCTGGCCATCACGATACGCCATCACGCCACCGAAAGCATCGGACCATTTGCGCTCGATCATGATCGATTTGAGTGGGATCTGGTGACCTGGGACAACGTAGGGCGCGATTGAGTCCAGTTCTGCGATCGCCTGCACGTTGTGTGTTTTTTTTGCAGTTTTTAGTGCAAAGGCATAGCCACGCCGCTCACTTTCCGGCGTATTCGTTACTTGCCCAGTACCGATGTAGGCATAAAGCCATTCGGGGTGGCGCCTCGCAACCTCAAGGCCCAAGAAACTACCCCAAGAGTGACCGAGCAAAAAAATCTTGCGTTTGCCCAGGCTCTTCCGCAGCCACAATATCAGCTCCTCGGTATCCAAGATCATACGATCCTGTGTCATCGTTGGAGCGACCAATTTCGGGTCGTTGATCAAATATGTTTTGCCCGCGCCGCGCTGATCCCACTCGACGATCGTGAAATATTCCTCGAGACCTCGTGTGTTCCACCAAGCAAGAGGAGTTTCCGGCATTCCGGGGCCGCCGTGGAGAATTAGGAGGACAGGATTTCGGCGGTCCATGCCACGGATATTCACGAATTGCTCGATACCGCCAATGCAGACGGTTTCACTGCGCTCAATGCCGGTCGGCGCAACGATGTGACGCAGATTTCGGATAATAGTTACTGCTTCAGCGCGGCTACGAGGTTCCGCTGCCGGTTCTTGTGCACAGGCCGCGTGGGCAAACCCAAGAAGGAAAGCGAGAATTGTGCCAAAAGCTCTCACCCGGAGATGCACACTTGGCCGGACAGGTACGCATTGAGGTCCATGCAGACATTTAGCGTTGGTCGTCATGGCAGTTTATCGCCCATTTGGCCTGTTCCGTGGCAGTCGAGAATTGGACGTGATTTAAGCTAACCCGCCGCCGGATCATTATGAACCGCGTATTGATCTGTATTAAGCGTAATTCGATATGACAGTAGGCGCCTGGAGAGCAGTCAGGTGTTGTTGTCCGACGTGATCCAGGCGTCGATCATCTTCTCCTTCGTCATCGGCAGCGCGTCAAGGAACGTCTGCATTGGGGTCTTGCCGAAGCACCAGCAGACCTGATGCGGACGCGATTCATTGTACTCGACGAGCCAGGCGTCAAGGTCGGCCTGCACCCGTCGTGTCTCCCGTCCCAAGCCGTGCGTTGAATGGCGCTGCCGCCGGTCCAGCACCCCGCATAGCTCCAACACGCACCTTCGGCATTACTCAACTCCTTAGACATTCGAATGCGGCGGGGGACCGCAAAGCCCTCATTTCGACCAGCCGACCACGTGGGCTGAGTTTGCAAACCCGACGATTTCGTCGGCCGTTTCGCCCACCGGTCTTGTCGTCGTGATTTCATAATCGGCAGATTGCCGCAGCAACGGCTCGACCACC
>DATGMH010000134.1:0-38248 GCA_035293725.1 Bryobacteraceae bacterium | reverse complement strand
CGGCTTCGGCCGGCAACTGCGGCGCACCACCGAATGGCTGCGAGAGCTGCGCACCGGCGCCGCCCCGCCGGAAATCGCTCCCAAGGGCGAATTCGCCTCCCTCACGCACGAAGTATCTCAGCTCGCCACCAGCCTGATAGCGGCTCGCGCCGCCGCCGAGCGGGAAGCGCACCTGCGGGACTCGGCTGAATCGAGCTGGACGGCCGAACGCCTGCGCGCCTTCGTCCGCAGAAGTCTGGGCGGCGACCACTTATTTGCCGTCTCCAATCGAGAGCCCTACGAGCACATCTATCGCGACAAAACAATCCGTTGCCGCGTTCCCGCCAGCGGCCTGGTGACTGCGCTGGAGCCCGTATTGTGCGCCTGCGACGGCACCTGGATCGCCCAGGCCACCGGCGATGCTGACCAGGAAACCGTCGATGCCGCCGGCCACGTCCGCGTTCCGCCCGATCACAAACAGTACACTTTGCGCCGCGTCTGGGTGACGCCTGACGAAGAGCAAGGCTTCTACTTCGGCTTCGCCAACGAAGGCCTCTGGCCCTTATGCCACATCGCCCATACACGCCCCATTTTCCGCGTGAGCGATTGGGAAGCTTACCGCACCGTCAACGAGCGCTTCGCCGATGCCGTGCTGGAAGAAATCCGGAATGAGCAGTCTCCTGTCGTCCTGGCGCAGGACTATCACTTTGCCTTGCTGCCGAAGATAATCAAACGGCGCCGCCCGGATGCGCGCTTAGCCATTTTTTGGCATATCCCGTGGCCCAATCCGGAGGCCTTCGGCATCTGCCCCTGGCAGCGCGAGCTTCTCGATGGCCTGCTGGGAGCCGACCTCATCGGCTTTCATATCCAGGCGCACTGCAACAACTTTCTCGAGACGGTGGACCGCTCGCTCGAATGCCGTATCGATCGCGAGCACTTCTCCGTCACCCGCGACGGCCATCGCACCCTCGTCCAGCCGTTCCCCATCAGCGTTGCCATCGACGATTCGCCGGCCCCGGCCGACCTCTGCCAGTTGCCGCATTTGGAGCGCGCCGGCCTGCTCGCCAAACTCGGCGTCCGGGCGACCTTCATGGGGATTGGCGTCGACCGCGTCGATTACACCAAGGGCATTCCGGAACGCTTCCGAGGCATCGAGCGGTTCCTCGAAGATTGCCCCGCTTATCGGAACGAGTTCACCTTTGTTCAAGTTGCTTCGCCCAGCCGTATCAATATCACGCGCTATAAAGACTTGATGGATGAAGTGGTAAAGGAAGCCGAACGTATCAACAAGCGCTTCCAGACCGGTTACTGGAAGCCTATTGTGCTCCTAACGCGCCAGCACAGCCATGAAGAAATTCTGCCGTACTACCGCACCGCCGACGTTTGCATAGTCACCTCGTTGCACGACGGTATGAACCTTGTCGCCAAGGAATTTGTCGCCGCCCGCCACGACGACCAAGGCGTGCTGGTCCTAAGCCGCTTTGCCGGCGCCAGCCACGAACTCTCGGACGCTTTGATCGTGAACCCGTACGATCTCGAGGAGATCGCTCGAGCGATCCACCGCGCGCTCGAAATGTCGCCGGAGGAGCGCGCCATCCGCATGCAGCGCATGCGCGCCGTCGTCAAGGAGCGCAACATCTACCGCTGGGCCGGCAGCCTGATCGGCGAACTCTGCTCCATCCGCACCGTCAGCCCCGTCCCGCGCCCCACGCTGGTCCGCAGCGCTGTCAATTGGCCCTAGCGCCGCTTGTTCTCGTCCACGCCGAAGATGCTCGACACCCGCCCATCGCCCGCCCGGAATTCTGGTACGATCAGTACAATGACAGTTTATTTCTGCTGCACGCTACGCAGCGACACCGTTTCGTCCCGCTCTGCCCGCGCTTCTCAATGATTCCTCCCAGAAATTACCCTCCCCGGCGGGTTAAGGTCCGGGAAAACGTAAACGAAGCGATCCGGGTTCGCGAAGTCCGCGCCGTTTTTCCCGATGGCAGCGTCGAGATCATGCCTACCCTCGCCGCCGTCCGCAAGGCCCAGGAGATGGGTCTCGATCTGATCCTCATCGCTCCCACTGCCGAACCGCCTGTCGCCAAAGCAATGGACTACGGCCAATGGCAGTACGAGAACAAAAAGAAGCAGCATGAGGCCAAGAAGAAGCAACACGTCATCCAGGTCAAGGAACTGAAGTTCCGTCCCAACACGGACGACCACGATTACGAGTTCAAAAAGAATCACGCCATCCGCTTCCTCAAGGAAGGCAATCGCGTCAAGGCCGTGGTGCAGTTCCGCGGCCGCGAAATCGCGCACGTCGACCTCGGAAAAAAACTGCTACTCCGGTTCGCGCAGGACCTGTCTACGCATGGTCAAGTGGAAGGTCAACCGCGTCTCGAGGGCCGCAACGCGCACGTGATTATCAGCCCGGTGAAGGCCGCCGCCACTCCCAAGGAAAAGGGTAAGGACGGCTCGGCCGCGGATCAATAAAACAGATATTTGCGCCACTGGTCGTCGCTGCGCGCCAGCAGCCGCATCAGATGCCGGCTGGTGTGCAAGCTGAACGGCCGCGGTGCTCGCGCCAGCTTCATGCCGGCTTCTTCCGGCGTCCGGCTGCCCTTGCGATTGTTGCATGGGTGGCAGCACGCCACCAGGTTCTCCCAGGTGGTTTCCCCCGCGCGCGACCGCGGCACCACGTGGTCCAGCGTCAGTTCCGAAGACGGCATCGTGCGATGGCAATACTGGCACGTATAACGGTCCCGCATCAAAATGTTCTTGCGCGATAGCGCCCGCGTCTGGTGCGGAATGCGCCGGTATTCCAGCAGCCGGATCACGGATGGTACCCGCATCGCGTGCCGCGCCGAATGAATGTGTGTGTGCGACTCCTCTTCCGCCGATGCCACCCCCTTCAGCACCAGCACCAGAGCGCGCCTCGCTGCGCAAATATTAATGGGTTCGTAGCTTGCATTCAATACCAGAACTGGTTTATGCAATCGATCGAGACTAGGCATTAGTTGTCAGCTCCCGAGGGACTCGAATCAGCACTCAACAATTCCAAATCGATGCGGCGGTCCACCCGCGCCAGCGTAAGCAGCGTCACCTGCGCGGCGCCGGCGCGCTTCAAAGCCCGGGCGCAAGAGGCGGCCGTCGCACCGGTGGTCATGACGTCGTCTATCACCAGAACCCGTTTCCCGTTCAGCGCCGCCCGCCGCCTGGCTTCAAATGCCCCTGAGACGTTGAGCCGCCGTTTGGCGTTCGTGAGTCCAGCCTGTGCTGCCGTACTCTTCACGCGCCGCAGCGAATTTGCGACCGGAATATTTGTCCGCCGCCCCATCTCGCGGGCCAGCAGCGCCGACTGGTTGAATCCACGCTGCCACCGCTTCCGCCAGTGCAGCGGCATGGGCACGATTAAATCGAAACTTTGTTCCCGCGGAAATGCCGCAGCCAGCAGTCCGCCCAGCGGCTGGGCTAAAGTCTGAATCCGGCCGTACTTGAACAGGTGAATCAGCTCCCGTAGCTCCTCTTCATAGAAGCCGAAGGAATACGCCGCATCGAACCCGCGCAGCCCGCGCCGGCACAGTGCACAGCGCCCTTGCTCGTCGAGGGGGAATCGGCTGCGGAACGGCGCGCGGCATTGCACGCAAAAATACTCGGCGTCCAGCGGCTTCGGCTTGGCCAGGCAGGCCCGGCACACCGGAATCCGCGAGATCTCTGCCAGCGGCTTCAGGCACAGCCGGCACTCGTCAGGGAAAATGAGGGAAAAAATACGGCCGAAGGCGGTTCGAACGGAAGGAGGGGTAAAGTCCAGCGAGGCGATTTCTGTTCGGCGGCTACTGCTGAAGACTCACCTCCAAACCCTTATTTTACACGATTGTTCTGGCCGCGCAGTCGCGAGCGCCCACAGTGCGGTCCTCTCATGGCCAATCGTATTCCGCAAACCCCGTCCCCGTCACCGTCCAACCACCGCTCCTGGCCGTGGGCCGATAACCAAATGTAGACGGCTAAGTTTGCCTACATATCAGCGACTTCCATCGACACCGCCCGTTGCCGCCTCGCTCCTCATGCTATGTCCAAAGCGGAGGTAACCTAATATGTCAGCACTTCCCTTGAATCTCACCGAGCGCTGCATCGTGCGCTCTCAAATCGACCCGGCCCGCGCCCGCCGCATCGCTGCCAATCGCGCCAATGCTCAGCATTCCACCGGCCCGCGCACCGAACCCGGTAAGCAGCGCTCCTCGCTCAACTCCATCAAGCACGGCCTCACCGCCGCCACCGTCGTGCTCCCCTCCGAAGACCCGGCCCAGTACGAAGCCCATCGCCGCCAGTTCTTTGACGAATACCAGCCCGCCACCGCCACCGAAACCCAGCTCGTCCAGGAACTGGTCGACACCTCCTGGCGCCTCAACCGCATCCCGCTGCTCGAAGCCAACCTGCTCGCCCGCGCCGAAAACCGGCCCGACGAGCAAGCCCGAATCGACTTTGACATCCTCGATGCCCACTGCCTCATCGCCAGCATCAACGTCCAAGGCACGCGCCTGTCGCGCCAGTTCCAAAACACCGTGGACAAGCTGCGCGAGATCCAGGAAGAACGCCGCTTCCGCGAGTGCCGCGACCTGGAAGACGCCGCCGCAATCCTCGAACTCTTTAAAGACAAAGGCCGTCCTTGGGAGCCGGCCGACCATGGGTTCGTTTTTACGAAAGAGCAAGTTGAGCGCGCCGCCGACCGCATGATGCGTCAAAACGAGGCTCGCCACATCGAATATGTCCGCTTCCGCATGGCCCCGCAGATGCAAAGAGGCTACGACAAGGCCACTTACTGAGTAGTTCGCTAAAGGCGCCGTCCGGCAAGCGGCCGCGAATCGTGTCTTCAGACGCTGTCCGTGCGTTTACGGCTGCGGCAGCCTGAGTCGGTTTTGTCACCCGAAACTCCGAAGCCGAAACTCCGACAATTGCGTTACGCCTTCCAGCCCGTGACACTCTAACCTTCGGATTGCGCGTGAACCGTTACGCGAACCGCGGAAAGAGGAATGTCATGTCCCAAACCATTCAAGGCAAGGTGGTCGTTATAACCGGAGCAAGCAGCGGATTGGGAGAGGCTGCGGCGCGCCAACTTGCGCACGACGGCGCTCAACTTGTCCTGGGAGCCAGGCGCATCGAACGCCTTCAGGCTCTCGCCAAAGAGCTTTCGCTGGCCGATGCCGCGGCCGTGCAAACTGACGTCACCGTGTACGCACAGGTGAAGCGTCTTGTCGATCACGCCGCACAATCTTACGGGCGCGTTGACGTAATTATCAATAATGCCGGTCTGATGCCGCAGTCGCTTCTGGAGCGGTTGAAGATTGATGAATGGGATCGCATGATCGACGTAAACATAAAGGGCGTGCTCTACGGCATCGCGGCCGCTTTGCCCTATATGAAAGCGCAAAAGAGCGGTCACATCATCAACGTTTCGTCGGTAGCAGGCCACAAAGTGGCGCCTGGCGGGACGGTTTACTCCGCAACCAAACACGCGGTCCGAGTGATCTCCGAAGGACTGCGGCAGGAGGTAAAGCCGTACAATATTCGCACCACCATCATCTCGCCCGGTGCAGTCGCAACCGAACTCCCTAACACCATTACCGATCCGGACGTCGCCGAGAGAATCCGCAAGGTGTACTCGATTGCCGTTCCGGCCGGCTCCTTCGCGAACATGGTCGTCTTCGCCTTAACCCAACCGGAAGATGTGGACGTCAACGAAATTCTGTATAGACCCACTAAACAGGAATATTGATCCAGGCTCGCAAGCCGGGAAGGGACTCGCAAAATGGAAATCAAACGCGTCGGTTCGCAATCCTCACTCCAAGGACAATCAGAATGGTTCACGGGAACGGTTCGCATCGATCCGCTGTTTCAAGCACCGGATCCGGCGCTGGTTCAAGCCGCCGGCGTTACCTTCGAGCCAGGCGCCCGTACCGCCTGGCACACCCACCCCCTCGGCCAGACCTTGATCGTGACTGCCGGCTGTGGTTGGGCGCAGCATTGGGGCGGCCCGGTCGAGGAAATCCGGCCGGGCGATGTCGTCTGGTTTCCTCCTCGAGAGAAGCACTGGCACGGCGCTACTCCAACCACGGCTATGACCCATATCGCCATTCAGGAAAAGCTCGATGGTAAGGTCGTCGATTGGATGGAACACGTCAGCGACGCCCAATATAAGAAATAGCCGCGTCGCCCAGTCAGCGTACGAGGTAAACCGGACCGAAGCCGGCGTACCGCGTATGAGCGCTTTGGGAAATAATAACCGTAAATGACTCCTGTCGCGGCTTGGCAGAACTTTTACGTCATCGTCGGCTCGTCCGCGGGCGCGCTGATCGGCTTGCAATTTGTCGTGCTGAGCCTCATCGCTGACCGGAGGCCGGATGCCGACGCCGGTCAGGCTTTTGCCACGCCCAACATCGTTCATTTCGGAGCCGTTCTCGGCATCTCGGGACTCCTAAGCGCTCCCTGGGACGGAAATCTTTCCCTTGATGTCCTTTTGGCGCTGGTTGGCATCAGCGGCATAACGTACGTTATCGTCGTTATCCGGCGCATGCGGCTGCAAACCGCGTACCGCCCTGAATTCGAAGATTGGCTCTTTCACGCTGTTCTGCCGTTCGCCGCCTATATCGCATTGACCGTATCCGCATCCGTGGCGCAAAGATTTCTGCGGGAGTCTTTGTTCGGCATCGGGGCCGCGGCGCTGCTGTTGCTCTTCATCGGCATTCATAACGCCTGGGATGCAGTCACGTATCATGTGTTCGCTAGAAAGGAGCAAGAGCGCTAACCGCCAGGCGCGCGTGGGCGCGAACACTGCTACGTGAACACTGCTACGTGATTTTGGCCATTCGGATTGTGGTAAACTCCCAAACACTCGGAGCTTACGTGAAGATTCCGCAGGTTCCCGGAACGAATCGGCTGCAAAAAGGTGCGGCAGCCCAACATACAGTGCAGTTAGGAGGTTCACGACATGAGATTAATGACGGCCGTTTCCACAATTGCGCTTTCCTTCGCGATTGTCGCGGGTGCAGAGGAGCCGAAAAGCGTCGATCGGCAGATCGCCGAAGCGGTGCAGATCCTGCCCCAGGACCTGCGCGCCGGCGCGACGGTGGTAACCTACGACCCCGCTACCGGCGAGCGCAAGGTTCTCCGGGAGGGCACCAATTTCATCGAGTGTCAGCCTCGTATGGCCGACGGTTTCACGCGTTGCTATAACAAGGCGTACGGCCCGCGCCGCGATCTGGAAGCCAAACTACACGCGCAGAAAAAGACCGATGCGGAAATCCAGGAAGCCGTGGCGGCTGCCGTAAAGGCGGGTACGCTTCCCCAACCTGCCAAGGCGATGATGGCTTACCGCGGTTACCCCAACCCCGACCGCATCCAGAACCTCTGGGTCATGTCGCTGCCCAATCGCACGCCGGAGTCAGTGGGCGTTTCCACCGCGAGCCAGCGCGATCCGGCCCTCGCCGGCCACGGATTGCCCTGGATGATGCTGCCGGGAAAGCCGGGCGCCCATATCATGATTCCGATCAATCCGCCGGCTAAGCAGTCGTTGATCACCGATGTCGCGCAGGATGAAATCTCGCAAGCCACTCTGCCGCTGCCCCAGGATTTGCGCGCCGCCGCGACCGTTTATAAATACGACCCCAAGACTGGCGAACGAATCGTGCTCCGCAAAGGTACGAACTATGTCGAATGCATGCCTCGCGCCGAGGATGGTTTCACGCGCTGCTACAGCACCGTTACTGCTCCGCGCCGCGACTTCACGGCTAAGCTGCACGCGCAGGGGAAGTCCGACAAAGAAATCGACGCTGCGGTCGCTGAAGCCGAAAAAGCTGGTACCATCCCGCCGGCGCCGTTCGGTACGATGTCTTACCGGCTGTACGGCAAGAAGGATCGAATTCAATTGCTCTGGGTGTTGTCTGTTCCCGGCGCCACTCCGGAATCGATCGGCGTTTCCGCGCATAGCCAGCGCGACGAGGCCATCGCGGGCGACGGACGTCCCTGGCTGATGTTGGCGGGCACGCCGCACGCCCACATCATGATACCGATCAACTACTAGGACGCCTTAGCGCTAAGATAGGCCAGTACCGCGACACACATGCACATTCGAATCATCGCCCTGGGAGCGTTCCTGGCGGGCGCTGCCGCGTCCCTCCAGGCCCAGTGGCTCAACTATCCCGCGCCCGGTACTCCGCTGAAGCCGGACGGCACGCCAGACCTCAGCGCAAAGACACCGCGCGCCTCCAACGGCAAGCCCGACCTTTCCGGCGTTTGGCAGATCGAACCGCCCAAACCCGGCGAGATGGAGCGGCTCTACGGTCCCGCCGGTGTTGGCGAGGTTCTGGGAGACGATCTTCGCGATCAAAACAAGTATTTCTTCAATCTTTTCATCGATTACAAACCGGGAGAAGAACCGCTTCGGGCGGAGGCAGCCGCGCAAACTCAGCAGAATCTGAAAAATATCATTGCGGAATCGCCGCCTGCCCGATGCTTGCCATACGGCCTCCCGAATCGCTATTTCAATGCTCGTCCTTTCAAAATCTTTCAGATGCCCGAAGCGATCGTCATGTATTTTGAAATCGACGGCGCTTTTCGTCAGATCCACACCGATGGGCGCAAATTGCCTGCCGATCCTTTCCCCTCCTGGATGGGCTACTCGACGGGCAGGTGGGAAGGCGACACGCTCGTTGTCGATACCGCGGGATTCAACGATAAAACCTGGCTCGATGTCCGAGGACATCCTCACAGCGAAGCGTTGCACGTTCAGGAGCGCTTCCACCGCCGCGATTTCGGCCATATGGATATCCAGGCGACGCTAAACGATCCGCTTATCCTAACCAAGCCGGTTACCGTGAATTTCACCGTGCTGCTAATCCCCAACAGCGACGTACTGGAAAGCTTCTGCGTCGAGGGCGAACGGGACCAGGATTATACGCGCGCACGGGCGAAGTGAACGCCGGGCCACTGAGCGATATCACGCATGTCAGTGCCCAGGTTGCCTCAACTCTAAGATTCTTCTAAGCCGGATCTCGGTCCGGAAATTGCACGCGCATCCATAAACGACCAATAGGCCCAAATTGGGGCGGGTCAATGTTTATGTGGCGAAGCATATTAGAAATCTGGATTGCATGGGGTGTCGTGGCGCTGGTCGCGTGCGGATTGCTGTATACCTCCGCGGCCTGGATCGCAGGCAGGATTGACGAACGCACCATTAGACGAATCGTATTGTGGTCGCGAATTGGCCTGAGCGTCACGTTTCTATATAGTGGCGTAGTCAAACTGACCAATCCCTGGTACGTACTTGGCACATCCATCGTCGAGTTCAAAGTGGGTATCACGGAGACTTCGGCGTTGCTGCGGCCGCTCTCGGTGGCGATCCCTTGGGCCGAAGTAGCGATCGCGATTCTGCTGCTTTTTCCGATACGGTGGGTTGTGCTTTCCACTGGCGCCATTTTGATGGCGTTTCTGGGTCTCGGCGTGGCCTCGGCAATGCGCGGCATGCAGGTCACATGCGGATGTTGGGGCGGAACGATGATGGTAGGCCCGCTATGGTTCGGCGAGCACGGCGGCATGTTTCTGATGGCAATCGCCGCGGACCACGTGTTTGCCACGCGCTTGCTCAGCCGCTCCCGCCCAGTACTTGCGAATGTAACCGGCGACTAGTGTCTCGACAGAGCGCGCAGTGCTGCGCGTTTACTTCTCCAGCGGACCGCCCTTGGCTTCCCACTCCGAGATGGAGCCATCGTACATGCTGACGTCGTAGCCAAGATACTTCAGCGTGAAATACGCCTGCGAAGCCTGCATGCCGCTATGGCAGTAGGTCACCACTTTGTGGTCGGGCGTGATGCCGGCTGATTCATAGAGTTTTCGGAGCTCTGGCTCCGGTTTCAGCGACTGATTTTCGCGGCTCACTTGGCCTTCCATCCAGTACACGTTCAGAGCGGTGGGAATGTGGCCGCCCTTTTCGCCCGTATAATCTGTTTTCGGGCGCGCGTCCAGGAGAAGGTCCGACGCGCCCGCCTGCGTGGCGGACATCTGCTTGACCCGGTCCATTTTCGCGAGCACGTTCTGCTGGATGCGCGGCGTGAAGTGCCCCTGCGCGACGGAAGGAACATCGGTTGTCAGCGCCCGGCCTTCGCTGCGCCACTTGGATAGCCCGCCATCGAGCAAAGCGGTCCGATCGCCATGCCCGAGATAGTCGAGAGTGAAGTACGTGCGAGTGGCGGTGAGGACGGTCGCGTCGCTGTACACGATCACGCGCTTATTGTCGCTGACTCCGGCAGTCTCAAACACTTTCACCAGCGCGTCGGTATCGGGAAGCTCGTTGGGTATTCCATCCCGCGTGATCGCAATCTCCGACTGCGGTATAAAGCGAGCGCCGGGAATGTGCCCGGCATCGTAAGCAGTGCGGTTGGCAGACACGTGGAGGATCACGAGGTCCGGATCCGCAAGATGGGCCGCCAGCCAGTCCGAGGAGACCAGCATGTCGGAGCGCATGGAGGCAGCCGCGGCGCTGCCGATAAACAGAGCTGCGAGGGCCAGCCGCGATGCCGCACATCTAATCGTCATAGTGATCACTGCCTTTCTTACTTCGAAGCTTTTGACAAATTCTTATAGTACGCCTCGATCGGCGCGAATGGGCCGAAGCGGTGCTGTTCCGGAGAGAACGAATCTGCGTACGGCCCGTAGCCTGTATCGACTGGTTTTTTGGTGCGATCCGGATAATCGCGATCCAGTCCGGTCATTTCGGGCCGTGGTTTTGAGTTGATGTAGGCTGCGACGTCGAATGCATCGTCGTCATCCAGGTCGGCCTTGCCCAGCGGCATTTTCGCCTTGATGAATTTAGCGGCGGTCAGCACGCGATGCAGGCCAGCTCCGTCGTTGAAGCTATTGGGTCCCCAAAGGGGAGGGAAGACGTAGCCATGAATCAGATCGGTGGAAGCAGGAACGCCGGCGCCGTCCTGCCCGTGGCAAGGAGCGCAGCGCTTCTCAAACACCTGTTGTCCGTTTTGCAGATTGGCGGCGCGCTTCGGAGTCTTGAACGCCGCCGATTCATGCGCTTTGCGTTGGCTCGCCGCCATAGCGGCGTCTTGCTTTGCGAGAAAGCCGAGATATGCCACCATCGCGATCATTTCAGGACTGTCATTCGGCAGAGCGCGCCCGTTCATGCTGCGCGTCATGCAGCCGTTGATGCGGTCCTGAATGGTTTCATTGGCGCCGCTGCGCGGTGAGATGCGCGGGTAACGAGTGATGGCGGTCGCGAGGCTGAGATTTCCCGGCTCAACACCCGCTCCGATATGACAAGACGCGCAGGCTATCCGGCCGCTGGTGTAGCGCATTTTGGGATCGGGCACGTCCGGCCCCAGGATCTCGGTGGTCTCCGCGATGAGGCGTTTTCCATATTCATCGGTTGCCATGGCGGGGGCGAGCGCGGGTTCGCGATAAGTCGCGAGCACCCGGGGACCCCAGGCGAGAGTGGACACGACCGTGACGAATCCAATGGCGGCGCAGGCCAGCACGATACCTGCGAGGCCGCCACTCTTTCCGGACTCAGCGCCGCTGCTCATCGCGATTCGTTCCTCCGTCGCGCAGCCATCCGAGCTGTCTCATCATAGCTTCTCAGATTTTCCTGGAAGCGGTATTTCGGGCGTTCGATCCAGGCTCGCAGCCGAGGCGAAAGGCCCCAGACGGCCACGAAAATCAGCGCCAACGCCAGCGCGATCAGCACGACGACGTCCATTGCATTCAGGCCCGACGCCATGTTCATTGCCGCACCGTTCCCGCGCCGGGGCGGAAAAATCCGCGCACGAAATAGGCGGCGGCGGAAAGCTCGGCCTCGGACAACTGGCTGCTCCAGGCGGCCATTGGAGTCCCTTCCACGCCTTTTCTGAGCGCGCGCAGGCTCGCCGCAAGGGTCGGCCGCTCGATCTGGAAGTTAGTCGGCGGGACCGGGAACTGGCCCGCGGCGGATCCGTCGCCGGCGCCACGATCGCCGTGACATTGGGCGCAATGGGCGGAGTAGACGCGCTCGCCGAGATCGAGTACATCCTTAGGGATCGCGGGTTCTTGCGGGGCTGCGTAAAAACCGCTAACCAGTTGCGCTATCGCGGAGAGATCCTGGGGCGGCAGATCGCGCCAGGCCGGCATGGCCGTTCCCGCAACTCCGTTCCAGAGCGCGACGCTCAATGCTTCGGGCGTGTATTGATGCTCGGAGAAATTCACCGGCCGTGGATGCAATGCGGCGGCAGCGGCCCCATCGCCTTGGCCCTGGGTTCCATGGCAGCCGGAGCAGTCACGCCGGTAGAGTGCTCTGCCACGCGCCAGATCGCCCGTTCCCGCCAGCGGCGGGTGCTGCGCGCCGCGGCGCGGTGTGGCGGGATTTGCGCCGGAGATCGGAGCACCGAACGCAAAGCGTTTCTCGTCATCGGAGCAGTTGCACGCTGAGCGCGCGCGCGCTTCGCCCTCGGGCGCCGCAAGAGCCCGGTCCCGCCCCAGCGTCTCGAGATATGCCAGCAAGTCGCTGGCCTCCTGGCGAGGGCGGTCGGGCGAGCCGTTGAACAACCAAGGGAACGCCGGCATCACAGAATCTTGCACCACATTGCGGGGAGCGTAAAGATGCTCAAGCTGCCAGTCGGATGAACGCGCCGCGTGCTCGCGCGACAGATCGGGGCCAATCCGGCGGGTTCCCCACAGGTGCGGATAGTCGAAAACTGTTTCCCAAGCCAATGTCGCAGCGCCGAAGCGCGAGACATCGCTCGATAAATATCGGACTTGCTGGGTATGGCAATAGGCGCAGCCCTCGCGCGCGTAGACTGTCCGGCCGCGCTCTTCACTTGCCGAGAGCGCCAATGGGTTCGCCGGGGACATGGCGTGAATCTCGGCTTCAAGCACGCGGCCCGGCCAAACGCCGAGCAGCAGCACTGACATGAGGAAAAAACCGACGCCACCGACTGCGGCGACGAGGTAGGACATCCGGAGGAAGCGTCTCATCGGACCTCCGACGCCGCCCTGCTTAGCGGCTGCGCAACCGGCTGCGGAGTAATGGCGGCGCTCTCCGGCGGACCCATCGCGCCAGCGCGGCGCCGGCCAACAATCAAACCTGCAAAGAGCGCCATAAACCCGCCGGCGATCGGAATAAAGCTGAGGCTTCTGATGAGCCAGTAAGGGCGCGCCGCGCGAACGGATTCGAGCCACGGCGCCGCCGAACTCCACAGCCGCGCCTCCACAAGTCCTGCCAGCGTGAGGTCGGTCACCATCATGATGACGCCACCGAACAGTAGCCAGTAGGAGACTTCGAACAGAAACGAGCTGTTCTCGGGCGCGATCGCCTTTTGCCATACGTGGATCAAACCGCCGGCCGCGGCGAAGCTGGCAAATCCCAGCATGGCCAGATGCGAATGGCCCACCACCCAGTCGGAGAAATGCACGCTTTGGTTCACCGCCATTTGAGCCTGCACCGATCCCTGGATGCTCACGATCAGATAGAAGACGGTACCGGTAGTCACGAAACGGAGACCGAGATCACGCGGAAACCAGCCGGCTCCCCGCACGGACAAAAGGAGGTTGGCCACGACGATAATCACGTCGACGCCCAGCAGCGTCGAGGCGGTAATGGCACCGATTTGCGCGCTCATGGGAATCACGGAAAAAACGTAATGATGGGTTCCATTGAGCGGATACAGAAAAAACAGCAGCCAGAAGCCGAGCATCGACAAAAAATGGCTGAAGATGGGCCGTCCCGTGGCGGCCGGAATCACGAAATAGATAATCGCGAGCGCGAGCGGGGTGACGAACATGCCCACTGCATCGTGAATCCAAAGTCCGCTGAATGCGGCGCCCCGCGCGCCGGGAATAAATTCCGGCACGAAGTTCCCCATCGGGTAGGCCAGCAGAGTGAACAAGAGCCCGCCGATGATATACCAGCTCGAGACATAGAGGTCCTCAAGCTGGCGCGAGAAGAAAGGCGGAAGGAACTGAATGAGCGCGAGCAGCAGGGCGGCAACCACGAACACATCGACGACCAGCGGAAATTCCGCCCACTCCAGCGGCTGGCTGAAACCTGCCAGCACCAGAATCCAGCCCGGCAGCACGATTGCGAAGTTCCACAGGCCGAACAACCAATAGCCCAGGCGGACGCTTTTGATTCGGCGGCCGGTAAGGATGGGCACCGCATAATACAGGAACGCGAAAAACGCGTTCGCGAGCCAGCCCAGCATGATGCCCTGCGTGTGGTCGTAACGGAGCCGGCCCCAGCTGAGCCACGCTGCGCCACCGATGGCATCCGGCGCGATCAGCTCCAGGGACGCCAGGAATCCAAACAGGAGCGAGCCGAAGAGGACAGCGATTGCGGCCAGTCCATGCGCATAGAGAAGGCGCGTTTCAACCTGTGGCGTCGAGGCTGGTACGACTGCCGATGCCGTCAAAATGCCCCCGGGAATGCGCTGGCGAAATGCTTTATCATTGTCCGTAACACCCGAGCGGATGCGAAATTATCTGTCCGCCCGCGTTGAATCTGAATTGTACTCCTGAGGAGCTTCCATGACCAAGAAGACTATCGTTTGCGTTGTCGCGGTTGCGCTTATCGCAGTGCTCGCGGCGCTATCGCAAACTCCATCTTCGCCGAAACACCATGTCGTTTTCCAGATGACCGAGCCAGAGGGGCCGGAATGGCAGATTCTGATTCTGCACGTCAAAAACCTGCAAGAGGCGTTCGCGAAGGATGGCGGCTCCCAGGTGGAGGTTGTCTTTTTTGGGCGCGGCCTGAACATGCTTCGTAAAACGAACACCGCTTATGAGGAGCGCCTCAAGCAGCTCGCCGATAGCGGGGTTAAGCTCGCCGCATGTCAAAACGCTATGCGTTTGATGAACGTTAAGACCGAAGATCTGTTTCCGTTCGCCGCGCAGGTGGATTCGGGCGTTGCCGAGATCGCCCGCAAGCAAGAAGCCGGTTGGGCGTACATTCATTAACGGCCGGGCGTTGAGGCTCACGGGAGCAGTTAGTCCGATATGACCAATCCCTTCCGCTACTACCTTCGTGTTCGCTACGGCGAATGCGACGCCCAGCGCGTCGTGTTCAATCCTCGCTGGGCTGACTACGTGGATATCGGGAGCACTGAATTTTTCCACGCAATCGGCTTCGGGGAGGCGCTCGCCGGCGGCGTCCTCGATTATCAATTGGCGAAACTGACGTTGGAGTGGAAAGCGCCGGCCCGCTTCGATCAAGTGTTGGAATTATCGATCTACACCACTAAGCTGGGGAACACGTCGTTTACGGTGGCGACGGATTTCCGCATCGCCGGAAGCGAGCCAATTGTGTGCAAAGCGGAAACGGTTTACGTGAACGTCGATCCGAAGACGCTTACGAAGTTGCCGTTGGCATCCGATGTTCGCGCGGCGTTGGAAGCGGGCGCGCCGGGGAAAATCGTGGACCAGGCGAGCCGTGGATCGTGACGCAGCAGCATCGCATGCCATGATTGAAGTGACTGCGGATCAACTGTTTGCGTCACTGTAAATCATGTGATTCATTAATACAGCGGAGGCTCTCCGGCCGGGCGCGTTTTCCAACGCCGGTGGATCCAGAGCCACTGGCCTGGGGCTTCCCGGATGATCTCTTCCAAGCGCGCGTGCAAGCGGCGGGTATCTTCGGCTGCATCGCCGGATACCGGGACCTGCGGGTAAAACCGGAGCACATACCGCCGTTCGTTTTCAGACCAGATCGCGAACCCGGGAATCACGACGGCGCCCGTATGGGCGGCGATTTTCACGAATCCTGTATTGGCGCAGGCGGGTACACCGAAGAAGTCCACGAACACGCCTTCGTCCGCGGAGGTGTTCTGATCGATGAGAACGCCTACGGCCTGGTTGGCCTGCAGCGCGCGCAGCACCGCCCGCGCGGCATCGCGTTTCGAGATCAGTCGATTTCCAGAGAGCTGCCGTCTTTTCTCGACCAGCCGGTCAATGGCCGGGTTGTCCAACGGCCGCACCATGACCTGCATCGGTTCCGTCATGAGCGCGTGAGCAAACGCGCTCAATTCCCAGTTGCCGAAATGCGCGGTGGCGACCAGAACGCCCCGGCCCGATTTCTTGGCGTCGAGATAATGCTCCAGGCCTTCATAACGGATCCACTCGGAAATGTTTTCGCGGTGGATCTGCGGGAAACGGGCGAACGCGTACAGCAAACGAGCGATGGAGCGGAAGACCTCGTTTACGATCGACTCGCGCTCGGCAGGCGTCTTATCCGGATACGCCCATTCAAGATTCCGCCGCGCCGTGCGCCGCAGGCGCGGAACCGCCAAGTCCAGCACTTTTGCGTAGAAAACGGCCAGGCCGAACGGCGCATGCGCGAGCGACCACAACACGAACTGGGCGATCAGATACTGGATGAAGTTATTCTATCCAGCCGCCGCCCAGCACGAGGTCGCCGTCATAAAAGACGGCTGCCTGGCCGGGTGTTACGGCGCGCTGCGGCTGGTCAAAAACAATTTCCACGCGCGGTGGATCGGCCGCCGGATCCAGGGTGGCGGGCGCGGCCTCGTGCTTGTTGCGGATTTTCACCTGGGCTCGAACGGGCTGTTGTATTGGCGCGATCGAGATCCAATTGACCTGGCCGGCATGCAACCGCGGGCGCAACAGTTGGTCATTGCTGCCGACGATTACGCGCTGGGCATGCTGCTCAGTTGCGATCACGTACAGGGGCTCGCCGGCGGCTACGCGTAATCCGCGCCGCTGCCCCACGGTGAAATGATGCACCCCTTGGTGCTCGCCCAGAACCCGGCCAGCGGTGTCGACAATCTCGCCTTGGGCCCGATCGGCCGCAATCCCGCGCTCGCGGAAATACGCGTCGATGAAAGCGGCATAGTCGCCGTTGGGAACGAAGCAGATCTCCTGGCTATCCGGCTTGTCTGCTACCGGGAGTCCCAACTCGCGGGCCAGCTCGCGCACTTGCGGCTTGGTAAAGCCTCCTAGAGGGAAATCGGTATGCGCCAGTTGCTGTTGCGTCAGCCCGAATAGAAAGTAAGTCTGGTCCTTGGCCTGATCGACGCCGCGACGCAGTTGGTAGCGGCCGCTCGATTCATCGAAACCGACGCGCGCGTAGTGCCCGGTGGCAATGCGCGATGCCCCCACGCCGGCCGCGAGGTCGAGAAATTGATCGAACTTGATGAAGTTATTACAAAGCGTGCACGGAATCGGCGTGCGTCCGGCGAGATACTCGTCGATGAAGGGCCGCACCACCTGCTGCTCGAAGCGGTCTTCAAAATTCAACACGTAGTACGGAATGCCCAAGTGTTGGGCGACGAAACGGGCATCGTACACGTCGTCGAGCGAGCAGCAGCGTCCAGTCGCGCCGCCCTCGGGAACCAGCTCCGGCAGACGCCGCTGATTCCAGAGCTGCATCGTGAGGCCGACCACCGGCTGGCCACGCCGGCGCAGCAATCCCGCCACGACGGAGCTATCCACTCCACCCGACATCGCAACGGCGGTGATGTTGTCAGGCACGGGCAGTATAGGTCGGCGAGAGATGCCGCAATTGCGCGGCGGATTCAGCGATGGCTTCGATGAGCGCATCCACCTGCTGTTCGGTATTGGACCGGCCGAGGGAAAAACGCAAGCTGGCGCGCGCCTGCTCGCGGCTCAAGCCGATGGCGAGCAAAACATGCGAAGGCTCGACCGCGCCGCTGGAGCAGGCTGCTCCGCTCGACACCGCGAATCCTTTCAGGTCCAGAGAAATGACCATCGCCTCGCCTTCCAAGCCATCGAAATGAATGTTGCTGGTGTTGGGTCCGCGATGAGCGACGCTCCCGTTCACGCCGGTAGCGGGTACCCGGTCCAGAATGCCGCGCTCGAGCCGGTCACGTAACGCCGCGATGCGTGAGGACTCGTCCGTCAAGTCGGAAGCCGCCGCTTCCGCTGCGACGCCCAGCGCCACCGCGCCCGGCACATTCTCGGTGCCGGCCCTGCGCTCACGCTCATGACGCCCCCCAAATTGAGTGGGGCTCAGCTTGGTCCCGTTCTTGACGTACAGCGCGCCGATGCCCTTGGGCGCATACAGCTTGTGCCCGCTGATGGAATACAGATCGACCCCGAGGGCTTTCACATCTACCGGTATTTTGCCGGCTGCTTGTACTCCGTCGGCGTGGAGCAGGACGCCTGCCTCGCGCGCGATTTTCGCTATTTCCTCGATGGGTTGAATCGTGCCCAGCTCGTTGTTGACGTGCATCACCGAGATCAGCACTGTCTCGGCCCGCAGTGCGCGACGGACATCGTCGGGATGGATCAGCCCATCCGGACCGGCGGGAACGTATGTGACCTCGACGCCTTCGCGCTCCAGCTGACGGGCGGGATTGAGGACGGCCGGGTGCTCGATGGCGGTGGTAATGACGTGCTTCCGGGCGCCGGGGTGCGCCTTAACGGATCCGAAAATGGCCAGGTTGTCGGCCTCGGTGCCGCCGCTCAGAAAGACGAGTTCCTTGGGGTCGCAGTGCAACAGGGCAGCCGTCTGGCGGCGGGCAATTTCGAGCCGCTGGCGCGCCAATTGGCCGTCGCGGTGGATGCTGGACGCGTTTCCATACACTTCAAGTAGCGCTGGAACGAGTACTTCGAGTACCGCCGCAGATACGGGCGTTGTCGCGTTGTGATCAAAGTAGTAACGCGTCACTTCAACTACCAGTTTAAGGTACGGGGCAAGGGGCGCACCGGCAGGGGATTGCACGAGGGGCGAAATCCGAGCGTGTGGGCGCGGCAACGGGCAGAGCGGCGGGGCCGCTTGTTGCGCGATGCGGCGCGGGTGAAATCCTGCTCAATGCACGGCAGTATCCGCCGTATCGCCGTGCCGTTGGAAAAGACGGTGCTTGATATCGGGCCAGAACTCTTTCAATACCTGGGAAACCGAATCGATGCCGATCTGCTCGGCTAGTTTGATGGCGTTATCGGTGGCATCGCGGCCGTCCGGATAATAGGCGTTAGAAATTGCGACCGCGGTTGCGTTGCCGAGAACCTCCGAATAGTTAAAACGCCATTTACCCTCGTCGGTCCGGGTAACGAACACACGGGTAGCCGCATACCAGGCGCGCGACCAGTTACCTCCGCGGCCGCGCCGGAAATAACGCGGATCTTCGCGCAGAAAAGAAGGGAAGATTGCTTCAGTCATCATGTTGCCGATCGCCTGATCGGCGTACCCGGTTCCCAGCCGGCGCCCATAACCTGCCATGCCTTGGCCAAAGGACGGGTTCTGATCAGTCAATTGGCCCAGGCCCGCGATGGCTCCGGCCAGCAGGACCAGAGGGTAATCGAAGGAATCTTTGCTTGCGATGGCGAACTTCTGCTTGATAGTGATCGGGGTATATGTGCCGGTATCGTTAGCGGTGCGGTAGTTCGGCAAGACGCCAAAAACGCGCTTGTCGGGCGGCGGCTGATCCTGGGCGGATTGGGCCGGCGGTGGGTCCGGGTTCACGGGCGCTGGCGCACTGGCCGACTGGGGAGCCGGCGTTGCCGCGGGCGCATCTTGCGCGGATGCTAATGAGCAAGTCAGAAGTCCGGCGAATCCTGCAGAAACAATACGAATGTGCAATGTCATTTTAGGAATGCGTTAAACGGTTCAGTTGCGCCTGTTAGCTGCGTAGGCTTTGAGTGGGTAGATGTTTGCCCTCACAACTAGGTTACTTGTTCTGTGTAAAGGATTGCGATTCGATTGTTCAGTCCCGCACGGTACGGACGGATGGGTTCAGCGACTCGGCCGCTGGTGGATTCGAGGCCAGGCAGTTATCGGCTGTGAGAAACGTGCGGTCCGAGCGAGTTCAAGAGCGCCCGGTTTCCTCGTGACATCTGGAACGCAGCGCCCGCGTTAACCGTTGACCGGCAGCGGCACAGTCCTCGGCGAATCCACGCTGGCCATCTGCTGCATGGAAACCGGGTAGTGGGACATCGCAATCAGCGCCGCAATTCCCATCAGCACGAGAGCCGACCCTTCGTAGAACCGCATCGGTTGCAGGTGCAGCGTGTCGAGCCAGATTCGGAATCCGCCGTAAATAATTCCATACAGTCCCAGGAAGAATCCGGCGCGCCGCGGTTTTCGATCCAACACTACAAAGAGGGCGCTGACCGGGATCAGAAAAAGGCACTCAATCAGCCCCAAATCATAGCGTGGCCCTTCGGGGAACTGCACCGCGATCCAGGAGGTGGAGGCAAGGCCGCGATGATCGTGAACGAGGAAGCACCCCAGCCGGCCTACCGCAAAAGCGAACGGCATCGCAAAGGCCATGATGTCCAGCATGCGAAAGCGGTCGGTCCACGGAACACGCCGGAGCTTAAAGCAGATCAACGCCCCGATGAGCCCGCCCGCCAACCCGCCGATGGAGCGTATGCCGCGGCTAGTGGTGAATATCACCGCGGGGTCTGCCAGAAAGAGAGATGTGTAATCCATCGCCATCTTGGCCACGTCGGCACCGATCAGGCCGCAGGCAATGGCCCAGCGGCTGACGCTGAACATCAGATGTCCGCTCATTTTGAACCGGCAAGCCCGCCGGATCATGATCCAGCCCCCCAGCAGGACCGCGCCTACGAGGGTGAACCGGAACGCACCGATCCCGACGGGACCGAAATGCAGTACCGGCTCGGGGGAATACGGAATGATCATCAGTACACGATCGCCAGCCCGCTCACTTGAGCGCTGGTCAGCGTGGTTTGCACCGCACCTGTTACGGTGTTGATCTTCGAAAACGAATTGCCTTCAAAGTTGCTGGTAACGACGAACTGGTCGCCGTACAGCACGGCGACGTCGTTGGGGCCGAGGCCCACTTTGTAGCTGGGTCCAGGCGTAAACGTATTGATATCCACTTCTTGGACCAGGCTCATGGTGGCGTTCTCAGGATTGCCTGCTTCAGCGATGTACGCTTTGGTGCCCTTGCTGTTGAACGCGATGCCGCGCGGGCCTTGAATTGAGAAGACCGCGATCTGAGCATTTGTGAGAGTGTCGAGTACTTGTACGGAGTTCGAGTAGGGATAAGTCACCCACAATTGCGCTCCATCGGGCGATAGGACCACGTTTTGGGCGTAGGGGGCGAGCGCCGGTATGGTCTGCACAATCGCATGCGTGGTGAGATCGATTTTGGAAATACTGGTATCGCTGGTGGAAACAAAATTGGTGAAGTAGGCGAAGGCCCCATCGGGCGTGATTGCCAGCCCGTTGGGGTGCATCGAGCCGGTAGATAGCGTGAACGTTACGGTGTTGGTGGACGGATTGATAAAATTGACTGCGTTATCCAAGCTCGTGACCAGCATCGTTTTCCCATCGGGCGTGAACGCGATCTGAAGTGGATGGCCGGCGACGGGAATCGTCGCCTTTGCCTGGAAAGGACAAGTTCCGATGCGGTTGACCGTTGCGTTGTCGTTGTTCACCTGAAAGACATCGGGTTGAGACAGGATGCAGTTAATAGTTGTGCTTTCGGAGCCGGCACGCTGCGCCGGAAATGGCAACGCGAGTTCCAGCGCCGGAACATAAGCGCCCTGCCCCGGACCTAAAGGCTTGGGCTGGCCATTGGTGGTATAAGCAGCGCTGCTCTGAATCCAGATTGGCGCACCTGTCCCGGCGCTGGGGCAAGCAAACTGTGTCAAGTCGAAGCCCTTTGTGGAAGGCTTGACGTCGTTGCCGTTGGTCAGCACGGGAATGCACGGCATGGACTGAGCTCGCGTGGTGCTGCGTGTACCCTGATATGAGCCCTGCAGGCTCGGATAGCTTCCGCCCGAGTTTCCGCTCTGCAAATCGAAAGTACCAAAGATCCAAAAGTGCAGCAGATCCGTCACGTCGCTTTCGCAACTGCAATTGGCAGCGAACAGCAACACTCCAATCAAGCCGAATACGTAAAGCACGTAGCTTGGTTTCATAGACGGCCTCATTGGAAGATCACCGTTTTTCCGAGCACCTGCTGGAATGCGATGAACCCGTAATCCAATCCGCTGGCGCTCAGCGTACTGGCGGCGGTGGAATCGGGGCCGCTGGCGACATAAATAACGCTCTTCGATTGCAGCGGATTGGGGCGCGTGGGCGGCACGTTGGCCAGCACCGCGGGGGGGACGGAGAAGCTTGTAGCGCCGGGCGGGGCGAGGCACCCGAAAACAGTAGTCGAATCGGTAGGCAGGTCCACACCGAAGCCGACGATGGCCACTTGGCCCCCCGAGCCACCGCTCCAACTAACATTTAGCGGCTGCGTGCGATCGATGCTGTTGGTTTGGTCGCGGTTGGTCCAGGTCAAAGGCTGCGGCATGTTCACCGAAGTGGAGAACCCGCCGACGTCGCTGCCTCCCACGCCGGTTACGGAGTACGATCCGGGCTGCAAGAACAGCGTGTTATTGAAGAAATTCCCAGTAACTGATCCGCCCAGGTAGCGCAGGGGCGTTGCCAGAAGAAAATTCTGAAGCATCTTCATGCCGTTCGGTCCCGAAAGAGTAAATGCCGGGCCGAAGTTGAGTGCCTTGGCGCCGGCAGGCACTGCGCCCGGCAGTGTGTCGCCGCGCAGCAGATCTCCTTTTACGGCGTAGGCTGTACAGGTACCGGGAGGCGCCCAGGAAAAGATCGGATTGAATGGGAAGTTCGACAGGGGCGTTTGGTAGGCGAATGCCGTGGCATAGTCGCCGGTGACATCGATGGCCGATTTGGTGCCGATGTCCTCATGCGTTGTGACACGTACGCCCAGGAATGCTCCGATTTTGGAGGCGGTTCCGATTGGGGTGGAGTCGCACGCGCTGCCGTCCGGCGTGATGGCCATAGTGACGAAATTGCTGACCACCGCACCGCCGGTCCTGACCGAAACCGGAACCCAGCAGCCTTGCGGGGCGTTCGCGGGGACTTGAAAAACGACCTGATCGACCCCGGAGCAGCATGGAGTACGTCCGCTGTAAAGGACGGAAGTCACGGGAACGCCGCCCACGGAAACTTCGACCTTGGTGGCAAGATTGCCTGGCGCTGGCGCCACGTTATCGGCGGCAACGGGGCCTAGTCCGGTGCCCCAGAGCGTAATCACCTGGCCCGGCTGCGCGGGAATGTTGGGGCTATTAATCGGCTGGTTGCTCTGGGTGACGAAGTTCTGCAATATCCCAGGCCCTAGTCCAGTGCCCGTGGCGGTAAAGATCCCGAATGCATTCGCTGCGACGACCACCGGCATCGGATTGCTCTGGCCGCTGGACGACTTAACGACCAGCGAGGCTACGCCGACGGGCGCGTTCGAAGGCATGATCGCGTTGATTTGCCCCGCGCTGACGAACAGCGGGATCACATTGACCGTTGTTTTGCCTTGCGTCACGGTAATGGAAATGTTTCCCAAGGTCGTGCCCAAGGGAAAGGACGTGGCTTGCACGCCCGTAGTTGGGCCGAGGCGAGCGCCGAAGATCGAAAAGATGGAACCTTGCGCGATGGCGCCGCCCGGAAGCCGCGGCGGCATAAAGCTGGCGGCGTTCACAACGGCGCGGTTGTAGATGATTGGAGGTTGGGCCGCGGCGCACACGGCAAAGAGGCACCCGAACAGAATGCGAGTCATGTTCCTCCTCAGAACTGGTACTGCCGATTTCGAGTGTTGTAATAGACTACCCCAGGATGTAGCAACTTTCAATGATGAAAACAAACAGTCAAATAATGGCCGATTCCGAGAGGGAATTGGCAGCGCTTGGTGCCGCTGTCCGTTTGAACGCGAGGACAAGATCGTTCGGCGCAGTCAGGCACGAGGGTGAGACAGTCGTGCGCTAATGGCTTTTAAAAAAGCACCCCCCCATTGACTGCGGTGCGCCGTTTGATATATGCTGCCCGGAACCTGTGGTGTGCAGGGTGAAGCACCGAAGGTAACTGGGAGGCATACATGCGTAATAACCGAACGCAGTTGTTGCTTGCTGGATTTGCGGTTTTGGCGTTCGCCTCAATCGCATCCGCGCAGAGCACGATTTCCGGTCAAGTCAAAGACAGCTCCGGCGCGGTAATGGCGGGGGTCACAGTGGAAGCGTCGAGTCCGGCTCTGATTGAGCGATCGCGTACGGTGACCACGAACGGCGAGGGACGGTACGCCATCGTCGATATCCGTCCCGGCACGTATACCGTCACTTTTACGATGTCGGGGTTTAATTCGGTGAAGGAGCAGGTGGAGGTGCCGGCCAACGTGACGGTGCCAGTGGACGGGACGATGCAAGTGGGCGCGGTGGGTCAGACGGTGGAGGTGCAAGCGCAAGTCGCTACGGTCGATGTCGAGAACGTGGCGCATCCGGAAACGCTGTCGCGCAGTGACATGGACTCGCTGCCGACTGCGCGCAACATGCAGTCGATAGGGTCGTATGTGCCGGGCATTCATATCAATCAACCGGACATGGGTGGCTCGCAGCAGGTCGAGCAAACGTACTTAGCCACACACGGCGAGCTTGCTGGGCGCGACATTTATCTGCTTGACGGGATGCGGGTCAACACGATGCAGAACGACGGTCTGATTCAGATCTACATCGACAATGCGTTAATTCAGGAGTCGACTTATCAGACCAGCAATGTTGGCGCCGAGGTGCAGGGCGGCGGAGTTTACACCAACCTTATCCCCAAGGACGGTGGCAACGAATTTCATGGCCAACTATTTCTCGGCTACGTACCTTCGCAGTTTGTGGGAACTAATATTACATCCGAGCTCGTGGCTCGACATATTTCCGGTCAATCCGCAGTGAATCGTTTGGAAGATTTCGATGGGACCATTGGCGGGCCGATTATCAAGGATAAGTTGTGGTTTCTGATCGGCGGACGCAAGCAGCTCAGCTTTATCCAAGCGGCTGGATCGTTTTATCTCAACGGCGCGCCGGGGATTGAACGAAGCTACATCTACACAGGCGAGGGCCGCCTGACGTATCAGGCGAATTCGAAAAATAAAATTTCGATCTTTTGGATTCGCGATTGGAAGACGAAAGAAAACGATGTAGTGACCGGTGCCGGCGGCTACAGCGATGTCAATCCGCTGGTCTCGTCGCTGGAACGAATGCCGAAGATGTACTACATCTTCCAGACGCGCTGGACGGGAACGCTGACGCCCCGGCTGATCCTGCAAAGCGGGCTATCGTTTACCAAGCTCGATTACAACATCAACTACCACTCGGGCGTCCAGCAGGTTCCGTTTAGTCCGAGTTGGTACGCTGACGCCTCGGAGCTGGATTTAGGCAGACTCACGCGCAGCGTGGCTGGATCTGTAAATACATTTGCAAAATACGAACGCTGGGTCTGGAACGCGACGGGGGCTTACATCACCGGTTCGCATCAGATTAAGTTCGGGGTAACGGATGACTGGGGTATCAACTATCTCGACAACATCGCCAATGGAGATGCCTACTACGAATACAACAATGGGGTCCCGCTGCAAATCCTTGCATACAACACCCCGACGTATCAGCAGTTCCGGGTCAAGTCGGACTTGGGTCTTTATGGCGTGGACACCTGGCACGTCAAGCGGCTGGCGATAACGGGAGGGTTGCGCTGGGAGTATTTAAACAACTACATCGAGAAGCAATCGGCGCCGGCGGGGCGGTTTGTCGGGGCGCGCACGTTCCCACAGATCGACTGCGGCACCATAAAGGGTCTTAGCTGCTTTAAGAACTGGGCACCGCGAGTGGGCGTCATTTACGACGTGTTCGGCAATCACAAGACGGCAGTGAAGGCGGGCGTAGGTAAGTACGATTCGCCCATTGTGACATCGAACCTGAATGCCGTGAATCCGATGTATACCGCCAGCCAAGTTATTCCGTGGGTCAATCATCCGACGACCGCTTGCGAAACCGACGGAAGGACGCCCGGTTGCATTCCGGCCGGCAGCGGATTCGGCGATCAGAACATCGGACCGAATCCAAACCCGCGGTTCGGGCTGCTGAACAACATCAATATCGATCCGAATTTCCACCGCGAGTATCAATGGGAGTACAGCGCGGGCGTCCAGCAGGAAGTGATGCACGGCGTAACGGCAAATTTCGGATGGTTCCGTACGTCGGATTATCAGCAGCAGCTGATCATCAATTATGCGGTGCCGCGTTCGGCTTATGTACCAGTCCAGATCACGAACCCGTTGGATGGCACGCCGCTTACGGTTTTCAACCTGCAGCCGCAGTATTTCGGTTTGACTCCGCAGCTATATGAAACGAACGCTCCACAGAGTTTGCGGCGAAATACCTACAACGGTTTCGAATTGTCAGTCTCGGGCCGCCTGCCGCACGGCGCATTCATCTTTGCTGGGTTCACGAGGGAAAACCAGACGGATGTAGCGTGTGACGTACCTACGACTACGAGCGGCAGCGCGCTCAACGATCCGAATTCACTTCGCTTCTGCGATCAAACAGGCGGTCTTTACCAGGATCTTGGGAAGATTTCGGGTGTGCCGTGGCGGAACGAATACAAACTTCAGGGGAACGTTCCGATCAAGTGGGGGATTGAGCTGAGCGCGTCTGTGTACTCTGATCCGGTGTACAACGGCCTGTATGCAACGCCGATCGCGTCCTCAACGACCGGTCCTCCGTTGCCGGAAAGCGTGTTCACCGGACAGCAGATGGGGTTTAAGACCGTGAATTGGTCGCTCAGTCCAAGCACCAGATATCCTACCGACTGCGTTTGCCCGAATCCCGGTGGCTTAGTCGACCCGGGTCTGGCGCAGGGCAGTGCGACGATTCAACTGGTTGCACCCGGCTCCCGCCTAACGCCGCAGCTGACGCAATTCGATATCGGCACGCGGAAGGTGTTCCGAATCCACGAGAGGTACAGCATCATGGCTGAGGCGCAGATCTTCAACGTGATCAACTCCAGCACGGTCTTAAACGAAAGCCAAACGCTCGGGTCCACGGTTAAGCCGTTCGTGGCGGGCGGGCCGGGCGGGACGCCATCGGTCATCCTGAACCCGCGGATGCTGCGCTTGAACGTGCAGTTCAAATTCTGAGCGCGGTAAGGATTTGTGCGCGGCGGGGTGCAAGATCTCGCCGCGCAACAACTTCTGAAATCCAGCGCGGGCTGGTTACTTGCGCGCGATCAACTGGGCTTCGACCTGCTTGATCGCGCGAGCAAAATCGTCCGGCGTGCGTATATCGAGTTTCTTGCCGTGAACTCTCTTGAGGGCCTGCTGAATGGAGTCGGGCGGCTCCGCACGCTGTCGCATGTACGGCTTGTATGCCAGATAGAAAAACAGAGGCGAGTTGCCGGAGGGCTGTTCGAAGTCAGCCTGCGGAACTTTGTCGAAATAACGTGTTGCGGGGCCGATTACGATCGCGGCATCCGGCGGATCCGGCGCTCTCAGTTCCTGCTTTAATAAGTTTTCCAACAGATCGATGTGGCCGCGGCGGTTTTTGAGAACGCTATAGTCCACCAGTTGCAGTTGCAGGGTAGTGAGCGACTGCGCGGCTTGATCGAAGGTTTCCGGGGTGAATGCATCCGTCCGGTACAGTTCCTTTTGTTGATCGAGGTTGAATATGACCAGCCGGACTGTTTGTGCGGGGACGCTTTCCAGCAGCGAGGCCAGAGAGCCGAGCAGGGTGAGCCGGTCTTGCGCGCGCAGCCGCGTCGAACGCGGATACAGCGGCGCAGCATGCAAAAAGACGGTGAGCCGGTGCAAAGGAGCGGCGTCGGCCGCACTGGCGTCCTGCGCCGACCAGCGCCGGAATGAAACCTGGGCCACCGTATAGGGCGCAACGCCGGGCGTGATGGCGTGTTCGCTGCCAGTCAGTTTGGCGGCGATCTTCCACTGTTTTCTGCAGACGCGGCCCTGTTCGTCGAAGAGCACCCATTCCACCTTGTAGTCGCCTTCGCCCACCCAAAATGCGCCGCCCAATTCGGCGGTGACTTTGGTTTTCGCGGGAATCGGAGGAAGGCGCCGCTGCTCGCCGAGGAAGTACGGCGGCTGGCCGTTGGCCGGTGTTACGCGCGAGACTACGCCCCACAGGTGGCCGGACCCGCTGAATTGCCGCATGGGAAGCCGGAAAATGTAACCCGTTTGGAAACGGAAGCTGAAGTTCAATTGCGGGGGAATGGGTGTGACCTCGCACTTCAACTGACGTTCGCCTTGGCCGGGTTGCAGATATCTCGTGAATCGCGCCGCTCTTGCAGGATTGAGCAGGCTTTGAGGGAATGCCGCGGAAGCCAGCAGCGTCACCATGAAAACCAGACGCATCTGATCCTATTATGATCGCGCGGCGGATTCGCTTGCTCAATGGTCGGTTGCCTTTGATACGCGGCACGTTCGGCCCGCCGCGGATTGTGTCAACCTGAAGTGCGGAGGGGTTCTTGAATGTCCGTGAGTCCGAACGCCGGTCGACCGACGCAAGCTTCCAACCTGGTGAATGTAGCGCGGCTGATCACCGCGTATTATGCCGAGCGGCCCGACGCGAGTGTGCCGGAGCAGCGCGTCTCGTTCGGAACGTCTGGACATCGCGGATCATCGCTTCGTGTGGCGTTCAACGAGTGGCACATTCTGGCCATCGCACAGGCGATTTGCGTGTACAGGAAAGAGCAGGGCATCGACGGTCCGCTCTTTCTGGGGATCGACACGCATGCGCTGTCGGAGCCTGCGCGGGCGAGCGCACTGGAAGTGCTCGCCGCAAATGGCGTGACGGTGCTGCTCGCGCCGGAAGGGGAGTACACGCCAACGCCGGCCATCTCGCATGCCATTCTGAACTACAACCGCGGGCGGAAGAGCGGACTCGCGGATGGAATTGTGGTTACGCCATCGCACAATCCACCCGAGGATGGCGGCTTCAAGTACAATCCCGCCAACGGAGGTCCCGCGGGCAGTGCGATCACCGGGTTCATTCAAAAGCGGGCCAACGAGTATCTCGCAAACAAATTAGAAGGTGTGAAGCGGATTTCGTTGGAAAGCGCCCGGCGCGCGCCGACAACCCAGCGGCACGATTTCATCGGGGAATACACGGGCGATCTGGCGAAAGCCATCGACGTGGATGCGATCCGGAGCTCGGGAATCCGGATCGGGGTGGATCCGCTGGGCGGCGCGGGTGTGCACTACTGGCCCGCAATTGCCGACCGGTATGGACTGAATCTGACGGTGATCAACCCAGACGTGGACCTGACGTTTCGCTTCATGACACTGGACTGGGATGGGCGTATACGCATGGACCCGTCGTCGCCCTACGCGATGCGCAGTCTCATCGGTTTAAAAAGCCAGTTCGATATCGCATTCGCCTGCGATACCGATCATGATCGGCATGGGGTTGTTGCACCCAGTTCGGGCCTGATGCCTCCGAATCAATATTTGTCCGTCTGTGTTCAGTATTTGTATACAAATCGCAAGGGCTGGGGAGCAGATGCCGCCGTGGGAAAAACGGTGGTGAGCAGCAGTATGATCGATCGCGTAGCGGCGCGGCTCAACCGGCGGCTGTACGAAGTGCCGGTCGGGTTCAAGTGGTTTGTAGACGGCTTGATCGGCGGCTGGCTGGGCTTTGCGGGCGAAGAAAGCGCGGGAGCTTCATTCCTGGCTCGCGATGGATCGGTGTGGAGCACCGATAAAGACGGGCTGATCGCGGCGCTGCTATCGGCAGAGATTACGGCTCGCATGGATCGCGATCCGGGCGAGATCTATGCAGATTTGGTGCAGCAAAACGGCGAGTCATTTTACGAACGCGTGGACGCGCCCGCGAATGCCGCCGAGCGCGCTGCGTTGGGCAAGCTGTCGGCGACCGATATCGCTGCCGCGGAACTCGGCGGTGAGAAAATCGAGCGCGTACTAACCGCGGCGCCAGGCGATGGCAATGCGATTGGGGGCGTGAAGGTGATCGCGCCGAACGGGTGGTTCGCGGCGCGTCCGTCGGGCACCGAGGACGTTTACAAGATTTATGCCGAGAGCTTCATTGGGCCGGAGCATCTCAAACACATCCAACAGGAAGCGCAAGCCATTGTAGGGGCCGTTCTGCGCGAAGCAGTGCCTGCCGTTTAGGCGGTGCCGGCCTGCGCTGCGGCCCGAAGGCCGCCCAGGTTGTGGTTCAGCAGCTCGCCGATCCGGGTCAGGCTTATGTCGGGGGGAGCGTATTGCGCCAAGGCCTTGGCGTCCTGCGCGTAGTGCCCTTGCTTGACGAATACCGTAGTAACGCGCGATTTCCAACTTTGCTTGATGGCATGCAGGATGCGCAGTTTGTCATCGACCACGACGTAATGATCGGCCGGATAGCGCTGCTCGACGTCGGCCAGTTCCTGTTCTTTGTGCACGTAGATGAGTACGTTCCCATCGAACAACTCGTACAAGCCGGAGCGGTACACCTTGTGGGGTTGAAAAACGACATCACCGTCGGATAGGATCACGACCCGGCCCCACTGCGCGACGTGCTCCACAGCGTCGATCGAGTTGGGGAACAGACGGTTTGCGAAGGGATAGCGCATCAGGAAGTACGACACAGGCAGAAGATTGGGTTCGTGCAAATACTCTAGGCGGTAGCGCTGCAGCGCTCCTAGATAGTCGGCATAGCCCAGTTCGGCGCGGATACTTTCGAATAATTGCCAATAGCGGCGCGAGCGTTCCGGGCCAATGTTTGCGTCCAAGTACCGCTTGAGGTCGGCGGTTACGTGATCATGGTCGAGCAGAGTATTGTCGACGTCGAATAGAAAGACTGTTTTGGATTCTGGCATTGTGTCCTGTCGGCCAATTGTACTGCGGTGGCAGGCGGGCGGCTCGCGAGCTAACGACAGGCGAGCTAACGGTGCGAGCTAACGGGGCTGCCGCTGGGTGCGGTCCGCGACAATGATGACTTGCATATCGCGAGCCATTTTGACGATCTGTTGCAGCAGGTCCCCTCTTCCGAGTTCGCGCCAGCGCCCAGCCGGCGGCCGGGCGAGAAATAACTGTGTGACGCCATTCAGCCGCGCGAACTCGACGACAGTTTTCGCGACATCGTGCCCTTCCAAGGCGCGCACTTCGATGTGCAAGTTCCGCGCGAAGTTCAGATGTTTTTGGATCGCTTCGCTGTGCGGCGTAGCTGCGGCGCTGTTCTTGCCATTGGTCTGGACCGCGACGGCGAAGCAATCGGCGTGAAGATAATCGGCGACGCGTTTTCCGCGGCGGATGAGCATGGCCGTGGAAGGATCCGAAGTTACCAGGATCAGAATGCTTTCCTTTCTCCGGGGCGGCTCGTCTGTGACCTCGTTGAGACTCGGAACAGTTTCAAATCCGGGAGAGTTATAGTCCACTTGCCGGATCTCCACCTCGTGCGCGGTTTGGCGGAGGGCAAGCTCGCGCAGAGCTACCAAAGTGGATTCCTGGAAAAAATTCTTCAGAGCCTCCATGGCTTTTTCCGGCGGATAAACTACGCCGCGTGCGAGGCGGTTCAGCAGGGCGCGGGGCGTGAGATCGACCATCACGACCTGATCGGCTTGCTGCATGACCCAATCGGGAATGGTTTCGCGCACGCGGACGCCGGTGATACGCCAGACCTGGTCGTTCAGACTCTCGAGATGCTGCACGTTCATCGTGGTTAGGACGTCAATGCCGGCGTCCAGCAGGACCTGAACGTCCTGCCAGCGCTTCTCCCGGTCTGAGCCGGGAATATTGGTGTGGGGAAACTCATCTACGACGCAGATTTCCGGGTGGCGCTTCAGGATCGCGTCCGTATCCATTTCTTCGAACACGGTGCCGCGGTACTCGGTCTTCCGGCGCGGCACCAGCTCGAGATTTTCAGTTTTGCCGATGGTATCTTTGCGCCCGTGCGGCTCGAAGTAACCGATCACGATATCGCGCCCATGGCGCTTGAGCTCCTGGGCCTCTTCCAGCATCTGGTAGGTCTTACCGACACCGGCTGCGTATCCGAGATAGATCTTCAGTTTTCCGCGCGAGGAACTCATGATTGGCAACTAGTGCGGGAAAATTCGAATGTCGATGTTGTTGGCACGGCGAATGAGGCGGGAGAGCGGAGTTCCGGTGAACTTTTCCCACCAGCGCTCTTGTGTGCTGTGGCCGACGAAGACCTGGGTAATGCGGTGTTCGCGGGCGAACTGAAGGATGGATTCAACCGGGTCCTCTCCCTCTAGAATTTCGATGCGCGCGTTGGCCTGCTTCGCGATGGTTAAATTACGGTCGAGCGCCGCCTGATCCTCGGCCGATATCTCCGGCTGGCGGACGTAGGCGACGATAAGGTCGCCATGAAACCGGTCGGCATTGCGCTTGCCGCTGGCGATCATGGCCCCTGCGTTGGCTCGCGGTGTGATACAAACCATGATACGTTCCTGGGCGCCGAAGCTCTGTGTGACGCCATGCCGTGTCAGATATTCCTCGAGTTGGCGGTCAACCACGTCGGCGGCGAGCAGCAGCGCGATTTCCCGCAGCTCGGATAATTTTTGGGCCATGCTGGACGCGCGAGCGGCGGCATCGCCGTCTTGTCCATGCGGCATGCACATTTCAGGCGGCGCGTCGACCACCACGATTTCGTCGGCGGAATTGAGAAAAGCGCGAGGCACGGTCTGTGTGACCTGTTTGCCGGTGATTTTCTGGACCCGTTCGCGCAGCTCGTCGATGTACTGAATGTTGACGGAAGTGATCACGGAAATGCCGGCATCGAGCAGTTGATCGACATCTTGCCAGCGGCTGCGATTGCGAGAACCCGGCGGGTTGTCGTATGCCAGACCATCGACCAGGCAAACACCGGGATGACGTTTTAAGATCTCCTCGACGTCCATGACCGGCGTGTCTTGTTCGATTTTTAGCGGAATGACGGGCAACTTAGACAGGACCGCTTCGATATCCTGGGGCACATGCGGCTGGATAGCTCCGACGATGACATCCTGACCGCGTTCACGGCGGCGGCGGCCCTCATCGAGCATGCGAAAGGATTTGCCTACGCCCGACGCGTAGCCGAGAAACACTTTGAGGCGGCCGCGGCGTTCATAGGCCTCTTCGGCCTGCAGCTGTTCCAGGAGTTCTTCGGGCGTGCGCCGTTTTGGGGCCTGGGTCATGTTCCGCTACCTATTATGGGTGGTTGCCGGGGTGCCGCGCGGGGGGCGCGGTTTTGAAGATGCACGCGTCGAAAGCGGCGTCAGCGGAAGGGTGCGATTTTGGCGGGGCGAAGGCCGATTCGGCGCCGGCCGCGGCAGGATCTGGCGATGTTGCCAGGTCCGCTGCTAGGAATCACGGCCCGGCGCGCGCAATCACACCGCGGAAGCTAAATATGACAATGAGCCGGATGACAACAAGCCGGAGCCGCCGTTATCCTAAGGAAGAACAGCTACAGAGTGGGTCCGTTACTGAACATCTACGAACGCTGGATCCGGGCGCGGGAGGAACAGCTCTGCAATCGCGCGACGAATCGCGTGGTGCGCCGTTTTGAATGGGGCCTGGAATGGGCGCAAGACTGGCCTTGCAGCAGGCGGTATCCCAAGAACGGCGACGCGCCCGCGTACTACGTCGCCAAGCTGAACCAGGCCGCGATGCAGGATAGCGACGAGTTTTTCGCTTACGAGCGGCCCGGGGAGTTTTTCCTGCGGGATGGTATGGTGCGCTTCCGTTCGCCGGTGGAGACCCCTTATCCGGAAAACAACACGGTGCATGCGCAGTGGTTCCCGGCCAAGGGGGCCGCAAAGAAAGCCGTGGTTGTGTTGCCGCACTGGAATGCTCCTGCCGATGGCCACAACGCGCTGTGCCGAGGACTGGCCAGGCTAGGAATTTCGGCACTTCGGATCAGCTTGCCCTATCACGATTATCGAATGCCGCCGGAGCTCGAGCGAGCCGATTATGCGGTCTCGGCCAACGTCTGCCGGACCATCGATGCCGCGCGCCAGGCTGTGATCGACGTGCGGTGCTGTTTTGACTGGCTCGAGGCCCAGGGATTCGAGCGGCTGGGAATCGTAGGTACCAGTTTGGGATCGGCCTATGCGTGCCTAGCCAGCGCGCACGATTCGCGCATCGCGCTCAACGTGTTCAATCACTGCTCGACGTATGTGGCCGATGTAGTTTGGACCGGGCTTTCGACGCAACACATACGGCAAAGCCTGGAAGAGCACATCGAACTCGATTTGCTGCGCGACGCCTGGAGAGCGATCAGCCCGATCAGCTACCTGGAAAAGTTCGCCGCACGCAAGCACAAATCGCTGTTTATCTACGCCTCCTACGACGCGACATTCTTGCCGGACCTATCGCGCGACATTGTCGACAAAATCCGGACACAAGGGGTGGATCATAAGGTCGTGGTGCTGCCGTGCGGCCACTACACATTGGGCGAGACGCCGTTCAAGTTCATCGATGGATATCACATCTGTTCGTTTGTGAAGCGCAATTTATAGGAATCGCGAGAATTGGAGCCGGGTTACCGGGCAGTAGGGAGGGTGACGGTGAAGTCGGAACCCTCGCCTAACCGGCTGTTCACATCGATTCTTCCGTTCATTTGCTCGACCAGGTGTTTGACGATAGATAGCCCCAGGCCGGTGCCTCCCATAGCTCGGGAGCGGGCCTTATCGACGCGGTAAAAGCGCTCGAAAACGCGCGGGACGTCTTCGGAAGGGATTCCTATGCCAGTATCGGAAATGGCGATGCGCGCGTGGCCATCGGCGCGGCGCACCTCGACGCTTACTTCTCCGTCAGGCCGGTTGAACTTCACGGCATTGTCCAACAAATTGACCAGAACCTGTTCGAGGCGCAGTTCGCTTCCCAACACCTCGAGATCTTCGACGTAGCCGCACCGCATGCGCACGCCGCGAACGCGCGCGGCCGATTCGACGGTGCGGAGCGCCGCTTCCACGGCTGCGCGGACCGAAACGGTTTTGGGAGGCTGGATGGAGCCGCCGTCCATTTCGAGCTCCGACAAGGTCAGCAGATCGGAGGCGATGTTGCTTAGCCGGGTAGCCTGTGCTTCGATAATTTCGACGAACTTTCGATTGTTCTCCTGATCGTAGAGGGCTCCGCTCAATAGCGTTTCGGCATAGCCGCGAATAGCGGCCAGGGGAGTGCGCAGTTCGTGCGAGACGTTGGCAACGAAATCTTTGCGGACGCGTTCCAGTCGCTCCAATTTGGTGACGTCGTGCAGAATCGCCAGGGCGCCGCGCGTAGACGGTGAAGCCAGCGGGCCGGCGAGGACTTCATAAAGATGGTCGCCAGCGGCGGGCAGCTTGAGGCGGCGCTCCATGCGATCGCCTGACGCCAAGACGCCGATGAGGATTTCGCGGAGGCCGGGATCGCGCACCAGATCCACCAAAGGCATGCCGGCCGGGACGGGAACGCGCGCGCCTAGCGCGTTCGCGAAGGCATTGCTGCAGAAAATGACTCGCAGGTCTTTGTCTACCGCGAGCACGCCTTCTACCATGCTGGACAGGATGGCATCCCGGCGCGAGCTCTCCAATTTCAACGTCTCCACCAGCTCGCGGATGCGCGGCGCCGTCCGCTGGAGCGTTCTCGCCAAATCGCCGAGATCGTCATTACCGGCTGGGAGCTGTTCGCCGGATGCCAGCGGATCCAGCATGCTTTCCGCATAGGACCTGAGCTCGGCTGTCTGACGAGAGAAGGATCGGACGAATATATAGGCCAGAATTCCTCCGCTGGCCAGGATGATTCCGGTAAGGATCAGCAGGGGATGCCATAGCGTGGGATCGGTCTGGGCTGCATAAAAATCAACGGCAAGCAGCGCCAGGGCCGCCATTATGAAACCGCTGGTTAAAAACGTTCGAATTACGCGTGTGCGCATGTGGCAAATCCCGTTCCCGCGATGAACCGCACTATAGCATGACTTGTTCCGCTGCCACGCGGCTTGGACGGCATTAGTGGATAAAGTGCCAAAAAGCCGCTATGCTAGAGCGCATAGTAAGGGATGGCTGCCTCACCTCGGCGCTTTAATAGCGCAGCCAATCTGAAGTCAACCCGGTTACCCGTGCGCGTTATCCGGCGGCGGTTGTTGCGCTGGTACCGCGAGCAGAAGCGCGATCTGCCGTGGCGGCGGTCGCGCGAACCGTACCACATCTGGGTTTCCGAAATCATGCTGCAGCAGACGCGGGTTTCGGCGGCCATTCCGTACTACGAGCGATTCCTGCGGCGTTTTCCGAGCGTGCGAGACTTGGCCACGGCGGCGGAGCGAGATGTGTTGGCCGCATGGGCCGGGCTCGGCTACTACACGCGGGCGCGGAATCTGCAAAGGGCGGCTAAGAAGATTCTAGAAATGGGTGAATTTCCAAGCGAATATGATTCCATTCGTGCATTGGACGGAGTAGGGGACTATACCGCGGCCGCGGTGGCAAGCATCGCGTTCAATCTGCCGCATGCCGCCGTGGATGGGAACGCGCAACGCGTCCTGAGCCGTCTAACCGCCGAATCGGGGGATATCGGGACCGCCGTGGTGCGGCAGCGTTTGCGCGCCGTGGCCGAGCGGCTTCTCGATTCCGCGGCGCCGGGTGAGTGCAATCAGGCCTGGATGGAACTGGGAGCTGTGGTCTGTTTGCCCCGGGAACCCCGTTGCGCCGCTTGCCCGCTGATGCGGCACTGCGAGGCGAGACGGTTGGGGCGCCAAGGCGAGTTGCCGCTCAAGGTTTCGCGCGCAGCTCCGATAGAAGTGGAGAAGCAGTTACTAGTGATTGTGAAGGGAGCCAGCATTTTGGCTTGGCAGCGCACGAGCTCCAGCGCAAGACTGGCGGGATTTTGGGAATTGCCTGAACTGGAGCAGCTTACCGGCGTAACGGTAGGGCCGCTGCTGGCGACCTTCCGGCACACGATTGTGAATACTCACTACTCATTTGGTGTTCATCGGGCGCGCGTTCATCAGGTGTCCACCCGGCGTGCGCCTAAGGGATTTCGCTGGCTGCCTATCGAGGCGCTGGATGAATTTCTCTTAAGCACCGCAGCTAAGAAGGCGCTGGCGTGTTTAGCAAAGCAGGAAGGCACACGGAGATGAAGTTCCGCAGTAAGCTGATCGGGCTGGGTGCAGGCATCGTGTTTGTCGGCGCAGCATTGATCTATGCGCATTCAGCCGGCCCCGATCCGCGGCACACGGGTGCTCCCGGCGATACTACCTGTGCGGATTCAACGTGCCACGATGGGGCGGGCGTAGGAGCGGTGAACGTTGGCGGGGGAAGCGTGGTCGTGAATTTCGCGAACGGCCAGACATACACACCCGGCGGCGGCCCGCAGACATTCACCGTCGTGATCACCGATCCGGCAGAGCACATTTTCGGATTTCAGATGACCGCGCGGCCGGAGAGCAATCTCGCGAACGGCCAAGCAGGCGATTTTATGCCCTCAGGACAGCAGATCGTGATTTGCGATGACACGACTCTTAAGGGACCGAACGGTTGTTCAGCGAGCGATCCGGTGCAGTTCATCGAGCACGACATGCCCTACACCTCCGGCACGATTCAAGTAGAGTGGACGCCGCCCAGCAGCAACATCGGCAATGTACATATCTACGTAGCCGCGAATGCGGCGTTTGCATCGAATGGGACGACGCCCAACCCTCGCGATCATATTTACACTGCCGAGTACGTACTAACGCCGCAGGCTGCGGACTGCGTTGACGCAACCCCCTCCATTTCGCTGGTGCAGAGCGCGGGCGGATTCAATCCGAAGGCGGGACTGGCATCGGGAACGTGGCTGGAGATTTATGGCACAAATCTGACGTGCACGCAGCCGCGCGGGTGGGCAGGCAGCGACTTCAAGGGCAACAACGCGCCGACATCGCTCAATAACGTGAGCGTGACGGTGGATGGCATCCCGGCGTACGTGGACTACATCAGCCCCGGTCAAGTGAACGTGCAGGCGCCGGACGATCCGAACACCGGCGCCGGCATCGCGGTTGTGCTGGCTAACTCGTCGGGCACCAGCAATACCTTCAGCATGCAGAAGAATGCCATCGCGCCGGCCCTGCTTTCGCCTTCGCCATTCAATACACAAGGGCACCAATGGGTGGTTGCGCAACACGCAGACCAGACGTACGTGGGCAAGACTGGACTGATCAGCGGGTTGTCTTTTTCACCTGCCAAGCCGGGAGAAACGATCGTGATTTACGGGATCGGCTTTGGTCCTGTGAGCCCCGCGATCGCTGCGGGCACAATCGCGAAGGTTAGCAACCATCTAGCCACGACTCCGACGTTCCGCTTTGGACAGACGGCCGCAAAGCTTCAATACTATGGCCTGGCGCCGAATTTTGTTGGACTGTATCAGTTCAATGCGACGGTGCCGAATGTCTCGGCAGGCGATATGCCGCTGAACGTGGATGTGGGTGGCGTGCCGCTGAATCAAACGCTCTATATTACCGTTGGGCACTAGCTCGGATTTCTTAGAACTGTCGCGGCTAAGTTATTAAATCGCGGGACAAACCTGCC
>DATGMH010000133.1:0-3379 GCA_035293725.1 Bryobacteraceae bacterium | reverse complement strand
CTGGCTCAAAACGCTGCGCCGCATGAATGGGCTGGTGCTGATGGCCACGCAAAATTTGAGCGATTTTTGCAATTCCGAAATCGCCGACGTGATCCTCGAGAACTGCCCTACGAAGATTTTGCTGCCCAATGCCGAGGCGGCTAATCCGGGTTCCCGCGCTTTCTACGAGCGGCTCGGATTCAATAGCCGGGAGCTTCACGCCATTCAGACCGGCATTCCCAAGCGGCATTACTACGTCGTCTCGCCCCTGGGCCGGAGGATGATCAACCTCGGTCTCGGCGGGGTCGCTCTCTCGTTTGTCGGCGTAAATGGCCGGGAAGAGCGCAGCCGGGCGGAACGCATTATGGAATCGCATGGCGACGCCTGGCCTGCCGAGTGGTTACGGGCTCGTGGCCTTGGAGACTGGGCCGATTATTACGAACAACTTGCTGGACGAAGGGAGGCGTTTCTGTGCGCAAAAGCATAATCGCAGTGGTGCTCGTGGCTACGCTTGCTGTTCAGGGACCGTCTATAGCCCATGCCGGCGCGTTTGCAACGGAGTTCACACAGGTTCTGAATCACGGACAGTTGGTGATGTCCTACATCCGGCAAGGTGAGCAACTGCAACAAGAGATCCTCCAGTATGAGAACCTGCTCCGCAACACCGCGACGCTTCCTGCGCAGGTGTTCGGCAACATCATGGCGGATCTCACTGCCTTGGCAGCCATCGTCCAAAACGGCATGGCACTCGCCTATTCGCTTGCCGATCTGGACGGCCAGTTCCGCGCGCGTTTCCCCGGCTACGCAACTACGCACGCTTACTACGCCGATTATCGGACCTGGTCCCAGACATCGCTCGACACCACGCTTGGCGCGCTAAGAGCCGCAGGTCTACAAAGCCAGCAGCTTCAGAGCGAGCAGGTGGTGCTGAATGCGCTGCGGGGAATGGCGCAAAGCGCAGATGGGCGGATGCAGGCGCTTCAGCTTGCCAATCAGATCGCTGAACAGCAGGTGGAACAGTTAATGAAGCTGCGAGAGCTGATGCTTGCCGACTTATCGAGCAAACAGGCATATCAGGCTGCGCAGGTGCAGCAGCAGGCGGCCACGGAGGCAGCTACGGAGCACTTTTTCACGTTTCAGCCGAAAGCCGGCGACGGCCAAATCTTTCATGCGGAGTGGCATTAATGTGATGAGGAGTTGCCACGATGGTTATCCAATCCACGCGGTTGTGCTTGCTCTCCTACATGGCGGTGGTCATGACCGGGTGCTCGCTGTTTGCGCCCAAAAATCCGCGCAGCGCGATTGTGGAGAAGGTCGAACAAGCTGGGGCCGGCGATCTCTCGACCGCTTCGACACAGACGATCCAGCAGTGGTTGGGCAAACACCGCGAACTGGCCAACGAAGTAGAGAATTTATGCAAACCGGTGCGGCGAACGGCCGATGCGAAATGGGCCAATTCCACAGAGGGTCGCGTGTGCTCGGCGGCACATACGCTGGCTTTCTTTCATTTCGAACCGAAACAGGGCGACGGCGAGGTTTTTCATAGCGGCTGGAGATAGGTTTCTCCGCACAGGTGTGCGGTTGATCTGAGATCAGTTCAAAGGAGGCGAACGAAGCAGACGGGCTATGTGTGTCTTCTCGCGGCTTGTCAAAAGCAACACGGGATTCCGGCGCGTGGTTCGATCCATGGCGTTGCTCGCACTGGCTGCTGGTTCTGCCGTGGCTCAATCAACGATCCCCAGTCAAATCCTTCAGCAATACCGAGATGTGCGGATCACTTGGGCCACCAATGTCTGGCCTTATGCCAACGCTCTGTTTGGGCTGCTTGCGGTGATTGAATTCGCCTGGAGCGCAGCAGTGATGCTGCTCGAAAAGGCCGATCTTCAATCCTGGACCTCAGCGCTGGTGCGGAAGATCATGTGGCTCGGCGCTTTTTACGCTCTGCTGCTGAACGGACGAACCTGGATCCCAGCGATTATCGACAGCTTTGAGATGATCGGCGAGCGCGCTTCCGGAGTGGGCGGCCTTTCCCCTAGCGGCGTGTTTAGCCAGGGCCTCAACATCGCTGGAAGCCTGATGGACTCGGCCAGCACTTCGGCCTTCTTTACGAATCCAGGCGCGTCGATAGCGCTTGTCGTTGCCGCGGCTCTTACGGTGCTTTCCTTCATTGCCGTTACGATTCAGTTCATCGTGGCCATGGTCGAAAGCTACATCATCGTGGCCGCCGGTTTCGTGTTTCTGGGCTTTGGCGGGTCGCGGTGGACCGCGCCTTACGTAGAGCGCTATATCGCTCTGGGTGTTTCCACGGGCGTCAAGATCATGCTCCTCTACCTGCTGATCGGCGCGGGAATGGATTTAGCGGTCGGGTGGCAAACGATGGCGGCTGGAGTGGGAACCTCGCCTACGCCCGCCATGTCGGCTTTCGAGGTAATGGGCGCAGCTCTCATCTTCATGATGCTGTGCTGGCAGATTCCGAAGCTGTTCGCCGCGGTGCTCGGTGGATCGCCCGCGCTGACCGGCGGTGACCTGGTTTCCACAGTGACGACGCTCGGGTCAGCAGCCGTCATGGTAGGCGCCGGCGCGCTGGCCGGCGCGGGCCTTCTTGCTGGCGGCGCTCGCGCGGCTGCGGCCGGTGGATCGATCGCGGGCGGCAGCTCGGGCGGCGCCGCCGGGCTGCTCGGGCCGGGCGGCGGTGCTCCCGCGCAGCCTCCACCTCCCTCCGGAGGCGCGAGCAGTCCTGGAGCGCCGCCTCCAGGCGTAAGCAAGCAACCATCGCCACCCAAACCGGCGGTGTCGAATGTGAGCAGCGCGGCGAGCAGATTGAGACGAACGCCGCCGCGATGGTTCCCGTCCGAGCAGCGCCGCATGCCACGCCGCCGCGGTTGAACATCGACCACCACGAATAGGAGGAGCAGAGTTGACGATGACAGTCCAACGCGAGCCCGCCAGCACCAACTACAATCCCTATCTCGCTGCGCGGCGCGCCTGGGATGAGCGGTATGGTGACCTGATCACGCGCGCCCGCAACTGGCGCCTGGCTGCGCTGCTCGGTTGCACGGCCGCCCTGGTGGCCATCGCTGGCGCTACCTGGTTGGCCACACATTCCCGCGTGATTCCGTATGTCGTGGCCATCGATTCACTGGGACGTCCGGTTTCCGCCGCGGCCGCTGATGAGGTTGCGAATTCAGGCGACGGACGGCTCAAGCGTGCGGCGTTGTTCACGTGGGTTGAGAATCTGCGCCTGGTCACGACCGACGATGTCGCGCAGCGCAAGGCGATTGATCGCGTGTACGCGTGCATAGCGAGCGGCAGCCAGGCTCAGGCCTTCATCAGCGATTTTTACCGCGCGAATCCTCCGCAGAAGCGGGCTCTCACTGAAACCGTCGGCGTCGAGGTGACC
>DATGMH010000132.1:0-68792 GCA_035293725.1 Bryobacteraceae bacterium | reverse complement strand
GTAAGCCTTGCTCGCCGATCAGGTCCTCGGGACCTTTGTAATCCGCGAGCAGTTTGTCGATCAGATCTTTGTCAATCTCCATTCGTTCCTCTCTATTGTCGAGGAACGACGCTTACACAAAAATCAGGACACCCTCCGGCGCACTCCATCACCCGGCTGAATCAATTGCTTCCCCATAACTGGAAGCCAACGATTTCCCCAGCCCAACCTTAAGCAATCGCCGATAGCACAAATCGAGGATTTTTCCTGCGGCGGTTTACGAGACGCTTACGCTGAGGCGCGCAACGAGTCCATCGTTCGAGACGTGATTCATGCCGTCGAATCTGGCCGGTCACCTCTTGTCCTGACCGGTAGAACCGATCATCTCAGCCGCCTGGAATCTGCTCTCGCGGGTAAGGTTCGCAATGTCATCGTGCTCAAGGGAGGAATGGGCCGGAAGTAGCGCCGCGCAGTTAGCGAGGCGCTCGCCGGCATACCGGAAGGCGACCAACGCCTAATTCTGGCTACGGGAAGCTATATCGGCGAAGGGTTCGATGACGCGCGCCTCGACACGCTGTTCCTGGCTATGCCGATTTCCTGGAAGGGCACACTCCAACAATACGTCGGGCGATTCCATCGGCTACACGACAGCAAGCGTGTCGTCGAAGTTTATGATTACGTCGACGCTAACGTCCGCATGCTCGCGCGAATGTACGACCGGCGACTGAAGGGCTACGGCGACATGGGCTACAAAGTCTTGGCGACCGCACAACAGCGCCTGAACATTTAAGCGGCGCGCTCAGAGCGGCACACTAGGCCCGACGGGCGGGATCGGGCATAGCCGAATTACACTCCGCCCACGCCAAGAGGTGCCTGAGCAAGGCCATGAGCAACTCGGAGTCCAGGGATCGCAGATTGGCGCTCCGTCCGAATGCGATAGGCACTTGTCAACAGGCGATTATCCGCCAAACAGAACAAGCTAGCGCACCTGCTTGTTGTCGGTCATCAGTAAACGTAGTTTTCTGAGTCTTTCGCCGGTGTAGAGGGCGCCAGCGACATCATCCGCGCCGAAGGCGCGATCCTCCGTCAATCATCATCAAAACATTCCAACGAAAACTTGTATTGTGGCTTGGAAGGCGGTTCAGAACCCCGCTGTTGAAAGCCAGCGGGGTTCTGGCTTGGCAACCTTCATGAGAAGGCCACCATCGAAGCTGGTTCTACCCTGGCATGAACCGTTGCCTTTGTCAAAGTCCGCCTGCACGAGCGGATGGCGGTTCATGGAGAAGTGGTCCTCCGGCTGCGGGTCTGTCGCAGCCAGAGATGCCAAGCGGTGTTCTGGTTATGTGCGCACTGTGATCGAGGCCAGCGCTATTGCGGTGGCGCTTGCCGCGCGGAGGCCCGACGGCAGCAGTGCCGTGCAGCCAACCGGCGGCACCAGCTGAGCCCGGAAGGTCGGCTGGACCACCGGGACCGGCAACGGACATACCGGGAACGTCACGCAACTTTTCCCGTGACGGATCAATCTTCCGCGTCGGTCATTTCTCCGGCACCGTTCGGCTGTGGAGAAACGATCACGACGCCGGCGGCGGCCACCCTGCGAGTTCGGTCACTGGGCCGGCTGGAAAAGCGAGCGGATTGCCGGCTGCGCTGCTCGATCTGTGGCCGGCCCGGCCGCTTCGTCGATCCTTTCCCTCGCAATCCACGACGAAGGTGAGCTGGGATGATCAGTCCTGAAACCCGCGTACAGATTCGCCGCTATTTTTACGCCGAGCATTGGAAAATCGGCACGATTGCACAAGCCCTGAAGGTCCATCCCGACACGGTCCGGCGCGCCATCGAAGTGGAGCGCTTCCAGCACGCCGAGTTGCGGCCGTCCATTGTCGATCCATATCTGCCGTTTGTACGCCAAGTGCTAGAACAGCATCCACGCTTGCGCGCCACACGCATCTACCAGATGATCCGCGATCGTGGCTACACCGGCAGCGTCGAGCAACTGCGGCGCACCGTGGCCCGCTTGCGGCCACAACCGCATGAGGCTTTTCTCCGCTTACAGGTCTTTCCAGCTGAGCAGGCGCAGGTGGACTGGGCCTACTTCGGCTCCGTCATGGTCGGCCGCGCCAAGCGGCAACTCTCCTGCTTCGTCATGACCTTGTCCTGGTCGCGAGCCTTGTATCTGGAATTCTTCTTCGACCAGACCACGGAGAACTTCCTGCGCGGCCATGTGCGCGCTTTTCAAGACTGGTCCGGCGCGCCCAGGGTCATCCTGTACGACAATCTCAAAAGCGCCGTGCTGGAACGGCGCGGGGATCAGATTCATTTCAACCCGCGGCTGCTGAAGTTGGCCGCTCACTATCACTTCGCGCCACGTCCTTGTCAGGTACGCGCGGGAAATCAAAAAGGCCGCGTGGAGAGGGCCATTCGGTATGTGCGCGATTCCTTCTGGGCGGGCCGCGCGTTCACCACGCTGGCGGAGTGCAACCGGCAGGCGCTGCTGTGGCGCGATCAAGTAGCACACCAGCGCCGCTGGCCCGACGACAGCGCACGCTCGGTGGCCGAGGCTTTCGCCGAAGAGCAGCCGCGCTTGCTGCCGCTGCCGCTCCATTCTTTCAACACCGATCGGATTGAGCCGGTGCGCTCCCGCAAGACCATCTATGTGCATTTCGATCTCAACGACTATTCCATCCCGCCCGAAGCCGTGGGCCGGTCTTTAACCTTGGTCGCCTCCGACACCGAGGTGCGCATCCTGGACGGCAGCGCCGAGATCACCCGCCATCACCGCTCCTATGACCGGCAGCAATCCATTCTGGACCCCGCTCATGAACAAGCCTTGCTACGCACCAAACGTAAGGCCGTCCAAGGAACGCGCGCGGGGCGCCTGGCGCTGGCTGTTCCGGAAAGCGAGGACCTGCTGGAGCGCGCCTTCGCTCAGGGAGAATCGGCCGCCCGTCAAACCTCCCAACTGCTCCGCTTGCTGGATCTGTATGGGGTAGCCGCTTTGCGCCGCGCCATCCGCGAAGCGCTCGAACGGAATACCCCGCGCGCCTCCTCGGTCGCTTTTCTGCTGCGTCGTCATCATCGCGCTTCCCCCTTGCCGGCACTGGATCTCAGCCACCACCCAGAGGCGCAGGCGCTGGATGTCCGTCCTCACAATCTGGAGACTTACGATGAACTCGCCCACCCGCGCGATGACGACCCCGACCAATAGCCTGCCGGGGCAACTCGAACAGATCGGCTTGCACGCTCTGGCCGCCGAAGTGGACGACTTTCTGGCGCGGGCCACCAAGCAGCGCTGGTCACCGCGTCAGATCCTGGAACATCTGGCCCAGACCGAGGCCGCCGAACGCGCCCACCGCAGTCTGGAACGGCGCCTGCGCCTTTCCGAGATCAAAAAGTTTAAGCCCATGGCGGACTTCAACTGGTCCTGGCCCACCAAGATCGAACGCGATGTCATTGAACGCGCGCTGACGTTGGACTTCCTCCCGGAAGCCCGCAACCTGATCTTGATGGGCACCAACGGACTGGGCAAAACCATGATCGCCCAGAACATCTGTCACCAGGCGGTGCTCGCCGGCCATTCCGTGCTGTTTCGCTCCGCCGCGGCTTTGCTGGAAGAGTTGCATCGCCAGACTCCCGAAGGCCGCCACCGCAAGCTGCGCGCCTACGCCAACGTGGGTTTGCTCTGCGTGGACGAGGTAGGTTACTTGTCCTTCGATGACAGGTCGGCCGACTTACTCTACGAAGTGATCAATCGGCGTTACGAACGAAAGTCGGTGATTCTCACGACCAACAAGCCCTTCAAAGAGTGGAATGAGGTCTTTCCCAACGCCACTTGCATCGTGACCCTGCTGGACCGTCTGCTGCATCACGCCGACGTGACCGTGATCGAAGGGGAAAGCTATCGAGTGCACGAGAGCGAGCAGGAGATGACGGCACGGCGGAGGAAGAAAAAGTGACGCCGGCCGCTGATCTGTTGCAGCCGGATTCCAACCCGGCGTTGTACGTCTCTTCGGTGCTGGCGCTCTATATCGACCTGCCCGATACTCCTCTTCGCGCGAGTGCGTCGGATCAATGGCTCGCCCGCCGTTTCTACGAGGACCGCGTGCCCCTCCAAGTAGTGGAGGCTGCGTTTCTGCTTGGATCGCTACGCCGCCTGATGCGTCCGGCAGATGCACCTCGGCTTTCTCCGATCCGCTCTCTGGCCTACTTTCGGCCCGTCATCGATGAACTCCGCACCCATCCCGCACCGGAAGGCTATCTTGACTACCTCCGGCTCAAGCTGCGCCAAGCCGCCGCCATCCTGCCGGCGAACGTCCAAAAATCTACGTTTTCTGATGACCGCTAACACCTGCTCTTCGACTGAGCCAAAACTGTTCCAAAACCTCATCTGTTGAGGCCACTTGGGTTGACTGTCGAGCGAAGAGCAGATTCCCCAAGTTATTGGAAAGACTGAAAAAGGATGAAACGGAATAGAGCAATTAGAAGGGGCTTCCACGCGCCCAAGGCAGGTGCGCTACCAGGCTGCGCTACGCCCCGACTGTAAACTACTGGTCCTCAGCGACATAGCGGACTGCGCTTTTTCAGAAAGGATGAAAAGGCGCATATGCTCTCAGATCAGCAGTCTCTCTCAATGCTATCACTGTTCGAGGAATTCACCAGAGAACGGAGGTGAGGGTGTCCCAAGCGTAGTTGAAGGCTGATAACAGCGGGTAGTTATCTTATGCTGCTTTCTCCTCCGATGACGGAACGTGGGCTTGGCGGCCGAGGATCGTGGCGAGTGCCCACAGGTCCTTGTGGCCGTCGATTTTGCGGAAATGCTTTTCGGCGAGCATCCAGGCCGAGGCGCGGCCGATTCCAATTTAGGCTGATTTGGGCCAGATTACAGCACGTCGAACGATCACAGCCGTCGCAAGCAACTTCAGAGTCGGAAGAAACGCCCTTTCATCACACCTGCTCTTGTCTCGCTTCACTCCTGCCGGATTTCGAATCGACTTACTTCTAACTCGGGCTGCTAGGCCCGGGTACGGCCCACAGACGGCCGCCACTATCGCGGTGGAGTGAACACTCGTTGAACAGACCCATCGTGCCCGCCGCCTGGGGCCGCTTGTTGAAATGGTGGAGCGAAGACACGATCCAGCGGCGCCGTTCCGAGCCCGATCCCAGCCCGCCTATCTCGAGTCAGCCGAGGCGGGACGGTGGTGTGCCGACTCAGGCTTGCGCGCCTGCGAGTGCGCCTCGAACAACCTGGCAAACGCCGGCCGGACGCTAACGAAGATCAACGTCCACAGTACGGCCACGAAGAGGGCCAGCGGAAGCCCGCTCGGGGCCATTAAGGCGTGGAAAAGAAGAATGTTGACGATCACTGGTGCAAGCACGGCCAGGGCCAACGGCACGTAACGGTTGATCAGCAGAAGTACGGCTGCGATAACCTGAAAGCCGAAGATCACCCCCAGGTAATGCGAGGCGTAGAGGGCCCCCATGAACTGTCCGGCGATGCCCTCCGGCGGGGGAAGGGGAATGAAGTTCAGGAAGCCATTCAGGCCGAAAACAAGAAAGATCACGCCCGCCAGATACCGGGCAATTACGGAAGCGGTTCTCATAACCGTGTTCTCCTTTTGGATTGGCCCACCATTTCAATTGGCTCCAATCATATTGGTGTCAATATAATGATGAATGTATGTTTCCGAGAGATTCAGGAATTTTATGATCCAAGGCCCTCCATAAGCACGCAATATGCAGTCAATTGACTATATTCGAAAAATCGAATATTATGAATAGCAGGTGAACTCTGCTGCGACACACAGCCTCCGCTCTTACAAGGCCAGCATCTTTCAAGCCTTGGGGCACCCCACACGGATCGCGATTGTGGAGATGCTGCGTAATGGGGAGCTTTCTGCCGGCGTGATTCAGGAACGTTTGGGTCTGGAGCAGGCGAACCTCTCCCAACACTTGGCTGTTCTTCGGAGCCGGCAGATTGTGAGCAACCGCAAGGAGGGCAATCAGGTTTTTTACTCGTTGCGCAATCCCGTTCTTATTGAGGTGCTGGATATTATGCGGCGTTACCTTCAGACGAACTTGAAGGATGCCGTGCAAGTACTTGGTGAAATTCAGGCCGAGAGGAAGGCGCGTTGAAAGTTTCTTCCGAGGCAGCGCATTCGGGCTGTCCCGACCTTCCAGCGGCCAAAGACGTGAGTTCTACTCGGAGGCGACGCGATCGCCTCCGGCAAGTGGTTGACGAAGCGGCGCACTTGCTCCCACGGCAGGGGCCAATCGGAGTTTTCATTCACCACAACACTCTGCACGCTTTTGAGCATCTTCCGTTCGAGAAGGCAATACTGGAAGCTCGAAAATTGTTTGGCGCCGAGCCGTACATGAGCGAGGCCGCCTATCGCACCGAGCTGGCGCGAGGGCGCATTCGCATAGAAGACCTCGACGCCGTACTCGATGCCGAGCCGGTCGCGATCATTTTTCCGAGATTGAGCCGGCGCTCCCTGCGACGGGCGATGATTACGCCCGGTGTGCGCGAGTTTGACGCCGCCACAATCCTGTGGCGGGCCGAACAAGGCGATCTGGCTCGCGATTTCCGGCAGGCTGCCCTCCGCGCTTTGTTTGAGGCGTGTCTCAACCGGGCGGTCGCTCATGAAGAAGAGCTGGTATTGCCAAATCCGGTGAATGAAATCATCCACCCGTGGCTGATTCGGCTGTGCTCGGTGTTTCTGGATCAAGGCATGGCCTACTGGACCATGCCGGGCCGCCAGAACGGCTTTTATGCCGCCGTACGCACATTGCTTTCGCAGCCATATGGCGTTTTCCCCCGGCATCTGAGCGGGCTGGACAAAGAGTTCCGGCGGCAGGAACACCTCGGCTTCTCAGCAATCGATACCGTGCTGGACTATCTCGATTCGCAACAGGTTTCCGAAACAAGCTGGAAGGATGTCATTTTGTCGGAGTTGCTGGCCCTGCCAGGGTGGGCCGGTCTGATGCGCCGATTCGAAGAAGAGCCCGGCTTGGCGGCTCACGAGCCCGTACCGTCATCCCTCATGGACTTTCTCGCAGTGCGGCTGACGATGGTGCGAGTAGCTGCTCGGATCGAAGCTGCCGAAGCCATTCTCCAAAAGAGTCCGCTCAAGAGCCGGGAAAAGCTGAGGTTGAGCCGAGCCGCGCGCATCTACGACGCGGCGCGGGTGTTGTCTTTATCCGCAGCCGAGGTCGCCGGGCTCTCGGACTCGGAGTGGGCGGCTTTTACAGACGAAGTAAAAGCGTGCAACGGGCTGGAGCGGCGCCGCATCCTGCACCTGGCTTATGAACGGCGTCATGAACGCGAGATTCTTCATGGGTTGGCGAGCCATCGCCATTATCGCGGCTTGGCCGAGTTCAGAACTCGGCCAGCGGCACAAGTATTCTTCTGTATCGATGAGCGTGAAGAGTCCATGCGGCGGGCACTTGAAGAAGTGGATCCAGACGTGGAGACCTTAAGCGCGGTGGGATACTTCGCCGTCGCCGTGGACTATAAGGGAATCGACGATCCGCACGGAGCCGCTCTCTGCCCGGTGGCCTTGAAACCGCAACACACTGTGTTCGAACAGCCAAAAGTAGAAGATCGCGAGTTGCTCGAGACGCGCCGCGTACGCAGGCGCCTACTCGGTCAGTGGATGCGGTACTCTTACCTGTCATCGAAAACACTCGCGCGCGGCTGGCTGTCCACCAGCGTGCTTGGGTTGCTTTCAGCGGTTCCGCTGATGGGGCATTTGCTTGCACCCAGGCGCTACGCCCAACTGCGTGAGTGGCTGAACCGGGCGTTTCTGCCCGAACCGCGCACGGAACTGACTCTCATGCGCAATACGGTGGAATCACAGGACTCCATGGCCGGCCTGCTCCTGGGATTCTCGGCCGAGGAAAAGACGGAACGAGTGGCAAGCATTTTGCGGCCTGCGGGACTGAGCCAACGCTTTGCGCGACTTGTGGTCGTTCTGGGCCATGGCTCCACGAGTCTCAACAATCCTCACGAATCGGCGCACGACTGCGGGGCATGTGGCGGGCGCCGCGGCGGTGCCAACGCGCGGCTGTTCTCCGCCATGGCCAATCGGCCAGAAGTGCGGGATCGCCTGCGAGCAAAAGGGATCGATATCCCTGCTGACACCTGGTTTATCGGCGGGTATCACGACACCTGCACTGACGACGTGGAACTGTACGATCTGGACGTCGTTCCGCCCACACACCAGCAAGATCTTGAGCGCATTTTGAAATCTCTTGACAAAGCACGAGCGCGGAATGCTCACGAACGCGCTCGACGATTCGAGTCCTGCCCGCCGACGGCATCCCCGGAAGACGCGCTGCGGCATGTCGAAGAGCGTAGCGAACATCTGGCAGAGCCCCGGCCGGAGTATGGCCATTGCACGAATGCAATCTGCATTGTGGGGCGACGCAGCTTAACCCGGGAGTTATTTCTGGACCGGCGGGCATTTCTGGTCTCCTACGATCCTTTTCAAGACCCCGACGGCCAAAATCTGACGGCCCTGCTGGCTGCTACTGTACCCGTTTGCGCAGGCATCAGTCTGGAGTATTACTTTTCATTCGTGGATAACGATCGCTATGGCTGCGGCACGAAACTGCCTCACAATGTGACCGGCCTTGTGGGCGTAATGGACGGACATGCCAGCGACTTGCGAACGGGCTTGCCCTGGCAAATGGTAGAAATCCACGAGCCAGTGCGCATTCTCTTCGTCATTGAGAGCACGCCGGAGCGATTGATGAGGGCAGTGGAAGCTAGCGCATCCTTACGGCGATTGATTGAGAATCGCTGGATTCGGATCGCCACGATCGATCCTATATCCGGAGTGATAAATATTTTGCGAGACAAAGGCTTTGAACAATTCGCCGATCCTGTCGAACGCCTGCCGGTAGCACTCTCCTCTGCCGAATGGTACGGCGGCAAATCCCGGCATCTTCTTATGGCTTGGATACAAGCTTCCGTAGGACGATGATCGTGGATTTTTGGCAAGCGACGCTCGCTTTGGTGGTATTGCTTCCCGGCGCCATCTTTGTGGTCCTGGCGCTGCTGTGGTTGATGGGTTGGGTTCCGCGCGAGCGCGTGATATCGAGACTCACCCACCTGACTTTTTCACTCATAGTTCTTGCGCTCACAGCGATGATCTGGCATCTCAGCGCATCCGGGGCTTCATCCATCGTGATCACGTTCGGCAACTGGTTCGCCGTACACGATTATCACTTCCCGCTGGCGCTCCTGGCGGATCGCCTGTCCCTTCCGTTTCTGCTTCTCACGGCGGCGCTTTCGGGTCTCATTGGGAAATTTTCGGCGACCTATCTGCATCGAGAGCGCGGCTTCCTGCGATTTTTCCTGCTGCTCCAACTGTTCGCATTCGGATCGCTGCTGGCATTCGCCGCAGGTTCTCTTGATCTGATGGCAGCGGGTTGGGAAATCGTAGGCATCACGTCGGTGTTGCTGATCGCTTTTTTTCAGCAGCGGCCGGCCCCAGTGGAAAACGGTCTGCGTGTCTTCGCCATTTATCGGGCTTGCGACATCGGCCTGCTGGTAGGCGTGTTCGCTCTGCATCACTGGGCCGGAACCGCGTCGTTTACGAATGGATTCCCTTCTCTCCACGAAACGCAATCGGCGATGATTGGCCTGCTTCTGCTTTTTGCGGCCGCAGGAAAAGCTGCGCAGATCCCGTTTTCCGGGTGGCTGCCACGCGCCATGGAAGGACCGACGCCTTCGAGCGCAATCTTCTACGGCGCAATTTCGATCCACGCTGGAGCTTATTTGCTGCTTCGCGTGCAGCCGCTGCTCGCTCAATCGATGTTGGGTTCCTCTGCCGTGGTCGTGATCGGCGTGCTCACGGCCATTCAAGGCAGCATCGTCGGGCGGGCCAGCGCGGATGCGAAGACCTCACTTGCCTATGCGTCATTGACGCAGGTGGGCTTGATTTTCGTTGAAATTGGTCTTGGCTGGAGAAGGCTCGCGGTGGTCCATATCCTGGGACACGCCACTGTTCGCACCCTCCAATTCCTGCGCGCGCCATCAATGCTTCACGATTACCATAAGATGCACGCTGCTATTGGCGGCGAACTCACGCCAGCGGGGCGGCATCTTGCGAAGCTGTTTCCGGAGCGTTTTCAATTGTGGCTATACCGATGGGCGATGGATCGTGCTTGTCTGGATACAATTCTGGACCGCTTCATAGTTGATCCGCTCATGCGACTATCACGCTTATTTGCCATGCTGGATTACCTGGGATTGGACGGGCCATGGCGCCGGCCTGAAGAAGTGCCGCCATCGATGCAGAATGTGGCGCGCCAGAGGGGCGAATGACACCGGCTTCTAGATTTACGCTTCGAATCGTAGCTGTCTCCGCACCCTGGTGTGGAGCGATTTTGGCTGCGATCCTGGCTCGCCACGCCCGCATGATAGCCTGCGCAGCCGCCTCACTATCCGTCATGGCAAGCCTCATTCTCCTGCATGCGGCGGCAGCCCCGGTGCGGCTGAATGAGACATTAATGGTGTTATTTTCTTGCCTCGCTGTCATGGCTACGCTCGTACTGCCGAAGCGCGATTGTAACGCGAGCACGATTGCCGGCATGCTCTTTGTGGTCGGCTCCACCTTGTTGGCCTATACAACCGAAGATCTCTTAATTTTTCTGATTGCCTGGATTTTGACCGCCGCGCCGTTCTTCTGGACGGAATTTTTTGCAGCCGAAGTTTGGCGCCCACGGGTTGCCGCGGGGCTATCCACGATCGCCCTTACGTTAGCGATTTTGCTCATCGCGGCAGCCGGCGAGCGGATGGCGATCGGCGAGCTCCAGCAACGCAGCCCCGGAGGCATGACTGTGTTCTGGCTACTGGTAGTGGCGGTGATCTTCCGAAAGGGAATCTGTCCGGCGCACGCCTGGGTAGCGGATGCCGCTGAGAACGGACCGGCGGTTCCGACGGCCCTTCTGTTGAACGGCCATTTCGGGGCGCTTTTGGTGGCAAAACTGATCGTTCCGCTGTTTCCACATGCGGCCAGTGATCTGTTTCCGGTGCTGTCTTACCTTGCCCTCGCTACCGCTCTTTACGTCGCGATTCGTGCGCTCACAGAAAATTCCCCGCGTCGTTTGCTCGCCTTCCTTGCGCTCAGCCAATCTGCGTGCATACTTGCCGGCCTGGAGAGCCGCACCGCGGAAGGAATCAGCGGAGCGCTGGTGCATTGGTTTGTGGTTACTGTGTCCACGATGGGTCTTTTTGGAATCCTACGATTGTTGGAAGTTCGCTTTGGCGAAAATCTGACAGCCGGCACCTCGGACTGGCGGAACAGGCGCCGCGCCTGGCGGTGTTCTTCGTGCTCTTTGGCCTCGCTTTGGTGGGGTCGCCCGGCACGCTTAGCTTTTGTTCGCAAGATTTGCTGATTCAAGGAACCCTGGCGTCCCATTCTTTGACAGGATTGCTGCTTCCCATCGCAATTGCGATGAATGCGATCAGCATTTTTCGTCTGTTCGTCCGTTTGTTTCTGGGCAAGCGTCGAACGGGTTTCACAGTGATGGCCGATGCGCTGCCCCGCGAGCGGTGGATATTGACCGCCGCGGTGCTCTTTATTGTTCTGGGCGGCTTATTCCCCAATGCGATCGTTGGCTTAACCAGGTAAATGGAAAAGCAACAATGCCAGGCTCCAGCGCTGGGCAGTCGCCGCTGCAAATGCCGGCGAGCTGGGGTTGGTGCGTTCGATGGGGCGCCAGCGCGAGTATGCGTTACGGTTGGCGTCAGGCGCGGGTTCGGCCGGGCTGCGGCGACTGGCGCTGGCGGAATCGTTCTGGGACGCGGCTCCGAGCAGCATCGGTGAATTGTTGCTGGCCTCTTGAGGCTGCGGTGGTTCCGAAGTTTGTTGCGATCGGGACACGGCTGGAAGCGGCGATGCGCGCGAGGTCACAGCCCACGCGATGCAGGCAAGCGGCAGCGATAAGAATCGCACTGCGAAAGCCGATCACGTGCCCCTGCCGCTTCGGCATTGTGTGTTTTTGCAGGTTTTACATTATGAAAGGCTGATTCCAACCCGCTCGCGCAGAACTCTCTAAAGCACATTGCCTTCGGTAGGGACATGTTTGGCAATGCAAAACGATAGGCGCGCATAAGCAAACCATTGCGCCGGCTTTTCAGCAATGCGATAGTGTACGGTGCGGACCGGGAGCGGCGTCGAAAGTAAAACATGGCTACACGCGCTCCGGTTGTGATTCGAAATTCTTATGAAGCTCGTCCGGCGTAACATTCGCTTTGCCCTATTATTTTCCGCTTGGCTGCTTTTATGGATCGCTCCGCCCGGCCGCTCCCAGCAGCCACCCGCCGGCCGGGGAGCCGCGCGCGGCGGGGGATTTACCGAACCCGATCCCATCGAGTTTAACGACCATTCCGGGTGGACCTCTCTGTTCGATGGCGCCTCGCTGAGGGGCTGGGACGGCGATAAAAATTATTGGCGTATTCAGGACGGCGCAATCTTTGTCGAATCTTCCTGCGAGAAGCCCACAGGAACCATTTACCTTGTCTGGGAAGGCGGTGAGCCTGCTGATTTCGAGTTGAAGCTCGAAATGAAAGGCGAAGGTGCCGAGGTGAACGGCGGCATTCAGTACCGCGGCGCCATCCTCGACCCCAACCGCCCGCGGCGTTCAGGTCCGGCTCGCCGCCCGCAGGGCGCATGTCCCAGCGGCGCCCCGCGCGGCACGCCTCCGGCGCCGGAGACCCAAGCGAAATGGGACATGCTCGGTCCCCAATTCGATTTCGACGGCCGCAACCGCTTCACCGGGCAGTTTTATGAACAGGCCACCGGACGGGGCATTGTCGCTTGGCGCGGTCAGGTCGTTCGAACCGAACAGGGTAAGCATCCGCGGCTGCTCGCATCGGTCGGCGATCGCAACGAACTCGCCGGCTATATCCGCATCGACGACTGGAACCAATACCACCTGATCGCCCGCGGCAACATCATGACGCACATCATCAACGGCCACGTGATGTCCATCCTGATCGATGATGATCCCACCATGTTCCGCAAAAGCGGTTTAATCGGCTTCGAGATTGAAGGTACAGGCAAGATCTGGATTCGCAATATATGGCTCAAAAAGCTGTAACCCTAACGACCGCGCTCGCCCTGGGTTTTGCCGCGGCGCATGGCGCCGATTGGCTCACCGACGGCAATAATCCTCAGCGCACCAACTGGCAGAAAGATGAAAAACTCCTTTCGCCCGCGAATGCCAAAGACATAAAGCTGCTCTGGAAACTGCCGCTCGATAACCAGCCCCGGGAAATGCATTCCTTGCTCGTGCCGCTAGTGATCGAGCGCGTCCATACCAGCGCAGGGCCTCGCCAGATCGCTATCGAAACCGGGGTTTCCGATAACATCTACGCCATAGATGTCGAGCAGGGCAAGGTGATCTGGAAAAAGCATTTCACCAGCAGCTACACGCCACCCACTGGCGGAATTCTGTGTCCTGGCGGGATCACCGCGACTCCCGTGATTGCGCCCGCCGGCGCGCCCGGCAAGTACACCATCTACTCTGTCTCCTGGGATGGCTCGCTGCACCAATTGAATGCCGCCGATGGTGAAGACGTCGCCCAGCCGGCGAAGTTCATGCCGCCCAATGGTAAGCCGTACGCGCTGAACCTCTGGAAGGGCGTTCTCTACACCCACACGGCGCAAGGCTGCGGCGGTAATCCCAATATGGTTTACACCTTCGACCTCGCCAGCGGCAAGGTCGGAAGCTGGGGACCTGCCGGCGGCGGCATGTGGGGGCGCCAGGGCCCTGCCATTAGCTCCGATGGCGTCATGTACACCGGAACCGGCGACGGCAACTTCAACCCGGAGATTCTTACGTTCGGCAATGGCATCGTTGGCATCAAGCTGAACCCCGAAACCAAAGCCCCAGAACTGGTGGACTACTATGGACCGTCGAATGCCGCCTGGCTTTGGAAGCGCGATCTCGACATGCAGGTCACGCCCGCCATATTCAACTTCCACGGCAAGGAACTCATGGTCGACGCCGGTAAAGAGTGCCGCGTGTACCTGTTGGATACGGCCGCCATCGGCGGCGATGATCACCGCACGCCGCTCTACCGCACGCCGCTTATCTGCAACGAAGACGTCAACTTCGCCTCAGCCGGTATCTGGGGTTCGATGGCCACCTGGGAAGATGCCAAAGCAACCCGCTGGGTGCTGACGCCCTTCTGGGGCCCGAAGCACTCTAAATTTAAAGCGCCTGTTGAGTATGGGGAAGTCGAACACGGCGCCATCGCCGCCTTTAAGGTTGAAGAGAGGAACGGGAACTGGCAGTTAACCCCCGCATGGATTTCGCGCGACATGAACCGCGCCGAGCCGCCGGTCATCGCCAACGGCATCGTCTTCGCGTACGGAAACGGGGAAGACACCGATCAGGCCTATCCCGATGTCGGGCTTGCCGATTCCGCCGACCGTCGCATTCCCGGCTCCACGCACGCAGTGCTCTACGCGCTCGACGCGGAAACGGGAAAGGAATTGTGGTCCAGCGGCGACCAGATCAAATCCTGGAATCACTGGAGCGGGATCTCGGTTGCCAATGGCCGCGTTTACATCGCCACGTTCGATAGCGTTCTATACTGCTTCGGGATAAAGAAATGAGATCTGCGATTCTTTGCAGCGCCGCGATGGTTTTCGCACCCGCGCTTTTCTGTCAGGAGCCCTGCACCGACCGCGTGCGCGCACTTGAACGTCGGCTCAACGAACAGAACCACCTCATTCGCGACTGGGGGGGACTGATCCGCTATGGCAGCGACAACTCCGAACTTCCCGCCCCAACAAAACGCCGGAGTCGCGTCATTGTTTTCGGCGACCAGATCGCGGAACAGTGGAGCTTTTCAGCAAAGACCGCGCTCGGCCTTGAAATGATCAATCGCGGCATCGCCGGCCAAACGACCGACCAGATGCTGGTCCGTTTCCGTCAGGACGTCATCGCTCTCCAGCCCCAAGCCGTGGTCATTCTGGCCGGCGCGAACGACGTCGCCGGCATTCACGGCAGCCACACCGAGGAAATGATTCTGGACAACCTGATGTCCATGACTGAGCTTGCCCGCGCGCACGACATCCGCGTGATTCTCGCTTCCGTCCCCCCGTCTCGCCGCCAATCGGATGAGCGGATTTCGGAATTGAACAATCTCATCGCGGAATATTGCGCCGGCGGTAGCGCCGTGTATTTGGAGAATCCCTCTTCGGCAGAAAAAGTTCTCACCGAGGCGCTGAGATGATCCTGCGCAGGTTCATTGTTGTCGTCGCGGTTTTCAATCTCTACGGCCAATTGGGCCGGCGTGAGGCCGAATGGATGACGGCCGGCGCCGATGCACAGCGTTCGCACTGGATTCCCGCCGATGCCAGGATCTCCCGTCAAAGTCTCGCAAAACCGGGTTTTCAGTTCCTTTGGAAGGTCAAGCTCGCAACCCAGCCGGCCGGCCTGACTCCTTCCATGCCCCCTGTCCTCATCGATCGCTACATCGGATATCGCGGCTTTCGCTCCCTCGCCTTCCTCGCCGGCGCGTCTGATCGAATCTTCGGCATCGATACCGACCTCGCGCGAGTGGAATGGCAGCAGCAGGTGCCGTCAGGGGCAGGTGGATGCCTTTCGGTTCCGGGAATCGCCCGCGAGACGTCTGCCGCGTACCCTCCGTCGGAGGCAGTTGGCGGCGGCCTCGGCGGCCGGGCCTCACCAGCTCGCAGCGACGTCTCGCCGCCCGGCCAGGGAGCCGTAACTGTTCCGGCCGCCATGGCGCGTATCAGCGCCCTCGCCAATGCGCCGGCGCCACAACGGGCATTTCGTCCGCGTCTGCCCGCTGTGATTCATCTCGTCACAGGCGATGGCAAGCTCCATTCTCTGTACATTTCTAACGGAATGGAATCCGGGACGCCGCTCGATTTTGTCCCCCCGAACACCGGCACGCAAGGGTTGATCGTGCTGGCCCGGGTTGCCTACGCAGCCACTGGCAATTGCGGTGGCGCTCCCAGCGGCATCTGGTCTCTCGATCTCGACTCGAAAGAGGCGAGCCATTGGCAGCCGGCCGCGGGCGCCATCGCCGGCTCGGCTGGTCCGGCGTTTGGCCCGGATGACACTCTTTACGCCGCCACCTCTGCCGGGCAGCTCGTCTCCCTCGCAGCTCGTGGCCTTAACATCCTGAACACCTACGCGACCGGAGGAGCCGCCTTCACATCCTCGCCAGTCGTTTTCCCCTATAAGGGCAGGACACTGGTGGCTGCCGCCAGCTCCGATAAAAAGATTCATCTCATCGATACGGCCTCATTCAGCGGAACGGCCAATCCCGTCTATGGCGGCCAAGGCTTTGCCCCAACCGCTCTCGCCGCCTGGCAGGATCTCGACGGTGTCCGATGGATTCTCGCCGCAGATGGCTCGCCGAGGGGAGCTATAGCCGCGTGGCGCGTTATCGACCGCAACGACGCGATGACCGTCGAACCGGGTTGGCGTTCGGCGGAGATGCTCAATCCTCAGACTCCCGCCATCATCAGCGGTGTCGTCTTTGCTCTTTCCGGCGGCAACCAATCCTCGCCTGCCGTTCTCTACGCTCTCGATGGCTTAACCGGCAGGAAGCTGTGGGAGAGCGGCCAATCTATCACATCCTTCGTGCAAACCGGCGGTGTATCCGGCGAGGCGGGGCAGGTGTATCTTGAAACCTACGATGGGACTCTGTATGCGTTCGGTTATCCGATGGAACATTAAGATGCTGGCTCTGCTAGCGCTCTTGCCGGGTGTAGTGTGGGCGCAACTGCCCGAAGGCCCTGGACGTGACGAGACCATAAAGCTGTGCTCCGGCTGCCACGAGTTGGCGCGCTCCGTCTCCTTGCGGCAGAGCCGCGATGGCTGGAAGGCCACCATCAATAAAATGATCGGCCTCGGGGCCACTGGGACTGAAGAAGAAATTTCTGCGGCCCTCGATTACTTGTCCGCTCATTACCCCGCGCAGACTCTGCCTCCGCTCAACGTAAATACCGCCAAAGCCATCGACTTCGAAACGCGCCTTTCGTTGCGCCGCTCCCAGGCCGCAGCCATAATCGAATACCGCAAGGCTCACGGGAGCTTTAAATCGATCGATGATCTTAAGAAGGTTCCCGGAATGGATCCTGAAAAAATCGAAGCCAAAAAAGATGTCCTTGTCTTCTAACGTTCGCCTCCTTACCTGCTGCGGACTTCCCCGGAATTGTCGCCTTTAGCCATTCGCGATGGCTCGACCAATTACGTCATCGACGCAGTGTGCGTAGGCTCGCTGCGGTTTAACCATTTGTCCTTGCAACCGTCGCTCGACACGGCGCAGGAGCTTACAATTCTGCGCAATTCGTTAACGCCCGCACTATAATAGCGGTCACGGCAGATGAACATGATCGCCACCAGAGAATCAATTGACCGCTCCACCATCCGGCAGGCCATCGAAACGGGCGGCGGAGTGCTACGGCTCGAGCCTTGTTGGGTACCGCGCTCCTTCATGATCCCGGGCCGGAGGCTGAAACTTCATCCCGATGACCTCTACGCCTTCGGCGGAAACCGTGGCGGTATCAACGAGCGATGGTTTTCCTCAACCACCAAAGCCTCCAATGGCCCTCTGACACGGCCCGATGAGGGACTGAGCTATGTCCGGCTGGAGGATGGCCGGCGTTTCCTGCTCAAGGATGCCGTCGACAGCGCGGGCGATCTGCTGCTTGGTATGGAGGTGATGAACCGCGATGGCGGCTGGAATCTGCTTTGCAAATTCTTCGACAATATGGGTCCTATCCCGCATCACATGCACCAAAACGACGAGTTTGCAAAGCGCGTGGGACAGAAAGGGAAGCCCGAGGCTTACTACTTTCCGCCTCAGTACAACCAGGTGGAAAACAATTTTCCGTACACGTTCATGGGGCTGGAGCCCGGCACGACAAAAGAGGACGTGCGGCGCTGCCTGGAGAGATGGAATCAAGGCGAGAACGGAATCCTGAATTACTCGCGCGCGTACCGGCTCGAAGTGGGCGCGGGGTGGCAGGTGAACCCGGGTATTCTCCATGCCCCCGGATCGCTTGTGACCTATGAGCCTCAGGTGAACAGCGATGTGTTTGCGATGTTTCAGTCTGAGGTGGAAGGGCGCATCGTCGATTGGAGTCTGCTTGTGAAGGATGTACCGCCCCAACACCATCACGATCTGGATTACCTGGTAAGCATGCTCGATTGGGAGGCCAACGTGAATCCCGAGTTCGCCAAAACCAATAAAGTTTTTCCTAAACCAGTGCGGCCTGTTGAGGAGATGGAGGCCGGCGGCTACCGAGAGGTCTGGGTTGCCTACGGGACAGGCTACTATTCGGCCAGGGAACTTACCATTTTGCCGAAGCGGAAAGTCACAATTTCCGACGCAGCCGCTTACGGCCTCATTCTCACGCAGGGATTTGGCAGATTCGGGCGGCAGACCGTCTCCACGCCGAGCATGATCCGCTTCGGAGAAATGACCGAAGACGAGCTCTTCGTAACAGCCGAAGCCGCCAAGCGTGGAGTCGAGATCGAGAATCTCAGCAGCACAGATCCGCTCGTAATGCTCAAGCACTTCGGCCCGGGAAATCCGGATGCCGAGCCGCTGCGCCGGGGCAGGTAATGCCTCACAACTATCCTGCGCTCCACAATGCCATGTGGCCGGCGTTGGTCGGTAAAGGAACCCCAGGTGCGGAGCCGGCCATCGATCTGGAAACAATGCTGAGTTTGACAGCCGTGACGGAAGTGGCTGGCGCGCGCTTTGAAGGAGTTGACCTGTTCTTATTCGCGCCTCACGTGGACATCGACTCGACTGACGACGATCTGTATCGGCTCGCCGAGTCCATTGCTTCACGCAATCTGGTGGTGGGCTCCCTGGTCGCTCCGGTGTGGCCGCCGACCGGCGGTGGTTCGGCAATGGGTTCCGAAGAAGACCGCCGCAAGTTTTTGACACAGGTTCGTAAGGCGTGCGCCATTGGCCGCAAGCTGCGCGATATCGGGATCCGGCGATACGGCGTTGTGCGCATCGATTCCGCCACCAGTCCCGCTGAATGGGCTTCAGATCCCGTCAGCAACACGAACCGTATCGCCGGGACATTCCGCCAGGCCTGTGACATCGCCGAATCGTACGGAGAAAGGCTGGCGGCGGAGGGGGAGATTTGTTGGGGCGGAATGCATAGCTGGAAGCGCATGGTGGAACTGCTGGAAAAGGTGAACCGGCCCCGGACGCTGGGCTTCCAGGCGGATATGGCGCATACACTCTTGTTCACGCTGGGCTATAACGCGCCTGAAGACCGAATTTTGCCGGAAAATTTCGACTGGTCCCAAACGGAAGCTCTGGACCGGGCAATCGGATGCATTACGCGCGCTTTGCGTCCCTGGACGAACGATTTTCACGTGGCGCAGAACGACGCGACGGTGAAAGGCTCCGGCACGCACGATAAAACCGGGCGTCATTGTCTGCCCAACGATCCAAACGGCAAAATGGACGTTGTGCGAGTTGCCGGCGCCTGGATGCGCGGCGACGACGGACGTCCCACGCGAGCTTTTGAACATATCTGCTGGGATGGCTGCATGTTTCCCAACGAAGTAATGATGCGTCCCCAGACCTGGCGGGACATTCTTGCAACGATGGTGGCGGTCCGCAACGAGCACGGCTGGGACTAGCATTCATGCCGGAAAAAAAAGTTTTGAGCGTCGGACTTGTCGGGTATGGATTCATGGGGCGGACTCACTCGAACGCGTTCCTCCAGGCGCCCCGTTTTTTCGATCTGCCGTTCCAGCCGCTTCTCGCGGCGGTAGCGGCGCGGAATCGCGAGCGGCTGGAAGCGTTTGCGCGCAATTGGGGCTATGCTTCGGCGGAAACGGATTGGCGCCGTCTGGTGGAACGCAAGGATATCGATTTGATCGATATTGCGAGTCCCAACGACACGCATACAGAGATCGCCATTGCGGCTGCTCAGGCCGGCAAGATGGTGATGTGCGAGAAGCCACTGGGCCGAAACGCGGCCGAAGGGCAGGCCATGACCGACGCGGTGGAAAAGGCGGGCGTCGCCAATATGGTGTGGTACAACTACCGCCGGGTTCCGGCTGTGACCTTGTTGAAACACCTTTTGGACGAGGGCCGTTTCGGGCGGATCTTTCATTACCGCGCGAAATTTCTCCAGGACTGGACGATCTCCCGCGAACTACCACAAGGCGGGGAAGGACTTTGGCGCTTGGATGTGGCCGTGGCCGGCAGCGGCGTCACCGGCGATTTACTGGCCCACGCGATCGATACGGCGCTGTGGCTCAATGGGCCCATCACCGAGGTAACCGCCATGACTGAAACCTTCGTCAAAGAGCGGAAGCATAACTTGACCGGCAAGGTGCAGCCGGTGGGAATCGACGATGCCAGCGCATTCCTGTGCCGCTTTGAAAACGGCGCGCTCGCGACTTTTGAGGCAACACGCTACGCGCGAGGGCATAAAGCCCTCTACACGATCGAAATCAACGGCGAACATGCCTCGGCTCTGTGGGATTTGCATGATCTGCACCGCATCCAGTACTTCGATCATCGTGATGAAGGGCGTCTGCGCGGCTGGAGGAGTATCCACATCACCGATGGCGATCACCCGTACATGAAGCACTGGTGGGTGCCGGGGCTGCAGATCGGATACGAGCACACATTCATTCACCAGGTGGCGGATTTTTTAGAAGGAGTGAATGCCGGCAAGCCGGCGCGACCTACGTTTCGGGATGGCCTGGCTACGGATCTGGTGACCGACGCGGTACTGCGATCGGCGAAAGACCGGCGTTGGGAAAAGGTCAGTCGCGTTCAGGCTGGCAGCGTGGCTTGACAGGCTCAGAATGCCCAATAGCCATCGCGGGATGCGCTATGCAGCTCCTACCTCTTTCCTCCGCGTCACGGAATCGCGAAAATCGAAATCCGGGCTAGAATGAAGCGGGATGGAGACGCTTTATGGCCGCTGGATGCTGGCCTGGGAAAATAAGCTTTGTTCGCGCGCGACCAATCGCATCGTGCGCCCGTTTGAATGGGGGTTGGAATGGACCCGCGGCTGGCCGGTCGCGGCGCGGCTCCCGCGCGACGGCCACGATCCGGAATCGTATTTGCGCCTTTTGAATCGCGAGGCGCTCGATCATAGCGACGAATTTTTCGCTTATCGAACGCCCTCCGATTTTTCGCTCGAAGCGAATCTGCTGAGATTCACCAGCGCCGTCGAAACTCCGTATCCTGAAAATAACCGCGTCCATGCTCAATGGTTCCCGGCGCGATCGAAGCCTGGCGCAAGGCGCGTCGCGGCGATTATTCTTCCTCACTGGAATGCATCGGCGACGCAGCACAACGCGCTCGGCTCCGGCCTGGCCAAATTAGGGATTTCCGCGCTGCGGCTGAGCATGCCGTATCACGACTATCGCATGCCGCCCGAGCTGCAACGCGCCGATTACGCGGTTTCCTCCAACATCGCCCGCACCATCGATGCCACCCGGCAGGCGGTGATCGATACCCGGAGCTGCGTCGACTGGCTGCTCGATCAGGGCTATGAACGCGTCGGCCTGGTGGGCACCAGCCTCGGCTCCTGTTACGCGTTTCTGGCCAGCGTCCACGATCCGCGAATTGAAGTCAACGTCTTTAATCACTGCTCGACCTACTTCGCCGATGTCGTTTGGGAGGGCTTGTCATCGCAGCATATTCGCAAATCGCTCGAAACGGCGATTACGCTCGACCGGCTGCGCGAGGCGTGGATGGTCATAAGTCCGCCAAATTACATCGATCGCTACGCGAAAATGCGCAAAAAATCGCTATTTATTTACGCGCGCTACGATACGACGTTTCCGGTGCGCTTTTCGCGCCAGGTGGTGGAAAAAGCGCGCGAATTGGGCCTGGATCATCGCGCAATCGAGCTGCTTTGCGGCCATTACACCATGGGCGAGACGCCGTTCAAGTTCATTGACGGCTTTCATATCTGTAATTTTCTGAAAAAAAACCTCTGAATTTCCGGGACCGGCGCGCGAAGGGTACCATTTTTCGCGCCGCTCTACGGTCCGAAGCGCGGTCTGCCGATCCATCCTGTTATGAGGCTCCAGCACATTACTACAGGCTTGCGCATCGGCGCCCTTCTTTCGTCTTTTCTTATATTTATCGTTACTCCCGCGCGCGCGCAGCGGGCCCGGGCGGCTTTCGATCCCACCAGTCCGGCGAATCTGCCGAACACCATGGACGTCGCGCCCAGCCGCGGCGTCGGACCGTTCGATGCGGCGCAGGCTCGCGAATGGAAGCTTGCCGCCGAGCTGTTATGCGCCCAAAGCCGGTATTCCGAGGCGGAAAAACTCTACTCCAAATTGCTTGAAGAGCGCGAGCACGCCCTCGGCCTGAACAGCCCGGAGATTGTCGAGGATCTCTACAACCTGGGACGCGTGAATTTCGCGCAAATGAAATATGGCATGGCGGTCACCTACTACGAGCGCGCGCTACAGATCGTGGAGACGGCCAAGGGCCGCCAGGACGCGGCCGTTGCCGGGCCGCTGGACCGCCTTACGAAAGTGTATCGGATGCAGGAAAAATATTCGCAAGCCGAGCAGTACGCCCGCCGCGCCGCCGCCGTGATCGAAAAGGCTAACGGACCGGAAGCGCCCGAGCTGGCGCCGGAATTGATCACGGTCGGCGAGCTGCTGGTTCTCGAAAAACAGTTCACGCCGGCGCAGGAGCAGTTCGAACGGGCCGTGAAGATCATCGAAAAGCATTCCGGCGTGGCGAGCGCGGATCTGCTGCCCGCGCTTGACGGGCTGGCCGCGGTGTTCACCGAAACGCTTCGCAATCCGGACGCGGAAACTGCGATGCGGCGCGCGCTTTCGATTCGCGAAAGCGTCTACGGCGCCTCGACTGTCGAGGTGGCCGAAACGCTCGAACGGCTGGGCCGGTTCTATTTCGAGCAGAAGAAATTCCCGGAAGCGTCCTATTGTTATGAGCGCACGCTTTTCATCCGCGAAAAAATGCACGGCGATCAGGCGCCCGACACGCAGGCGACGCTCACCGAAGTCGCCAATGTTTACGGCGCGCAAGGCCGGCAGGCGGATGCCGAGCCTCTGTTCCGGTCCATGCTTTCAGCCAAGGAAGTCGATCTGGTGACCAGCACCAATTCGCTCGCCGCGCTTCTGGCCGCGCAGAATCACAACTCGGAAGCCGAGCAACTGTACAAAACATCGATCAGCGTGCTCGACCGGCACGGCTTTGTCACTGCGCGGCGGCCGTCGATCAATCCCGCCGATCCGCCGCATCCGCTGCTGGCCGAAACGCTCGATCAATACGCGGCGCTGCTCAAGAAGATGCGCAAGCGCTCGGATGCGGCGAAGATGGAAGCGCGCGCCAGAATGCTGCACTCCTTCGCCGGCGCAAAGTCCGGGGAACCGTCCTCATCCGGCGCCGCTTCGCAGCGAAAGGGCTGGTAAGCGGCGTCCTCGCGTACTAAGGAGAAACTCCGAAACGGCCGATGGATTCACCGTATGACGAGCCTTATGATGCGCGACCCGCTTCCCCCGCCGGCCCCGGAAGCTCAGATGGCGGAGGCATCCGGGGAGTTTGAAATTGTCCTGGGAAAGCGCCAGATCGCCGGCGTGATGTTCGTTGCGAGCGTTCTGCTGGCGATTTTTTCCGCGATTTCCTACATTGCCGGAGAAGCAATGTCGCCTCGCAAAGCGGCGGCCATCGAACGCCCGGAGCCTCCCCCCGCCGTTACGCCCCCGCCCGCGCCTGTTCTGGTCGAGGCGCCGAAGGCCGCCGCGCCGCCGGCTCCGCTGTTTGCCGACCCGAAGAACGGTGAACTCTACCTGCAAATGGGCGCTGTCGATAAAGGAATGGCGACGATCTTTGTCGAGGGCCTCCGCGCACACGGATTCGAGGCCTTTGTCGCACCGGGCCCCAGCGGAAAAATATTTCGCGTCCTGATCGGCCCCCTGGCCGATCAGGACGCCTACCGCCGGACCAAAGACGCCATCGACGAGCTTGGCCTCAACGCCTTCGCCAGGAAATACGAGCAATAAACCGCGAATTTTCGCAATACCATCTCAAAACACACCCCGTCGTGATATACTCCCTCAACGATGAAGGCCCGCGGCTTTCAGGGAGGCTTGATGCGCATCTGGTTTCGTATTTTTGTAATCGCCATTGGAGCGGCCGGCTTCGCCGCTTCGGCGCCGCCTGAGGTTCCTGCTTATCAACGCTTTCTCAGTCCGGCCTCGCCGCAGGAGATCGTCGCCGCGCGAAAGGTGGACCGGGTGGCGTGGGTGGATTACGCCGAGGGTAAACGGAATGCCTACACCGCGGCCGCGCCACGCTTCGTCCCCGTGCGGCTGACCAATTTTCAGAAAGACGACGGTATCATGATGTCGGAGATTCGCATCTCCGACGACGGCAGCACGGTGGTGTTCCTTCGCGGCGAAGCTCCGAATCGCGAAGGCTGGTCGCCGAATCCCTCGGCCGATCCGAACGGGCCGGAACATGCCATCTGGGCGGCGCGCACCAACGCGCCCGGTTCGGCGTGGCGGGTGGTGGACGCGGCCAATCCCGCGCTCGCGCCCGATGGCAGCTCGATTTTATTCGTCAAGGACGGCCAGATTTTTCGTGCCAAACTCAGCGCGGTAAAGCCGGCGAGCGAGATGGATCGGGGAGAAAAGGCTTTTATTAAGGAATGGGGCGTGCAGAGCGATCCGCAATGGTCGCCCGACGGCCGTAAGATCGCCTTCGTTAGCACGCGCACCGATCACAGCTTCATCGCCGTCTACGATGTCGCGACGCGCTCGGTCAAATATCTGTCGCCGAGTGTCGATTTCGACACGACGCCGATGTGGATGTCCGATAGCAAGCACCTGATCTTCATGCGCCAGCCGGGATTGCCGTTCGGACAGCAGACGCTGCAAGTGGGCCCGGGAAGCGGCGCGGTGTATAGCGAACCGGCCGGCGGGCGCGCGGAAAACCACGTCGTCAACAACTCGCCCGGTTTCATGCGGGCGACTTTCAAGGGCGGCTACACGGTCGCATTCTATAAAGCCGATGTCACGACGGGTGAAGCGCGGGAAGTCTGGCACAACGAAGCGAACGATCCGATCGTGATCACTCCCGGCAACATTCGCCTGGCGGGCGATTTCCTGATTTTTGAGTATGTGGCCCCAGGATCGGGCCGCGGAAGAGGCGGGCGCGGCGGACGCGGAGGGCGCGGCGGCCGTGGTGGAAACGCCGCGCCGCAGCTTTCCCTGACGCCGGAACAGGAAGCCAAGGCCAAGGATGAATGGGATCGTTATTATTCGCTGAACCTGAACGACGCATCGGCGCGGCCGGTGCTGCTGACCACCACCGACGGTCTCATCGAAAATGAGACCTCCATCGCGATTTCGCGCGACGAGAAGACGTTTTACTACTGCACCAACGCCGGCGACATCGAGCGGCGGCACATCTGGGCCGTGCCGGTGGGCGGCGGCACTCCGGTTCAGATCACGACCGGGGAAGGCGTCGAGACTTATCCCACTCCGCTCGCCTCGGGCGGATATCTGGCGACGCTCAGCGCGGATTGGAACCTGCCGCAATCGCTCGGAATCTGGAAACTCGCATCAGAAGGGCCGGTTCGCGCGGCGGCGCCGCAAAAAATCGTTTTCCCAACATCGATGCCGGGCTTTCCGAAGGAGGAGCACGTCAAGCCGGAGATCGTGCTGACCAAGGCGGATGATGGGCTGGAAATCCACAATCAGCTATTCCTGCCGAAAGATCTGAAACCGGGCGAGCGGCGGCCCGCCATTGTGTTCGTACACGGCGGTCCTCCGCGGCAAATGATGCCCGCCTATCACTACATGCAGTTTTATCACTGGGCCTACGGAATCAATCAGTGGCTGGCGAGCCAGGGCTACATCGTGATGTCGATCAATTACCGTTTGGGGATCGGCTACGGGCGCTCCTTCCGCCAGGCGGCCAACGCCGGCGCGCAGGGCAATAGTGAATATAAGGATGTTCTGGCCGGCGGCAAATACTTGCAGACCCGAGCCGACGTCGACCCGAACCGGATCGGAATCTGGGGACTTTCCTATGGCGGCCTGCTCACCTCCGAAGCGCTGGCGCGCAACTCCGATATTTTTAAAGCCGGCGTCGATCTGGCGGGAGTGCATCTGGAAGGCAATTCGCTGGATCCCGCGTCGATTTCTTATCAGTCTTCGGCGGTGAGCGCCATCGATAAATGGAAATCGCCGGTGCTGCTGGTGCAGGGCGATGACGATCGCAATGTGGCATTCTTGCAAATCGTCGGGCTGGTGCAGTTGCTGCGGCAGCGTGACGTTTACTACGAGCTCATCGTTTTTCCCGACGATGTGCACGAATCGCTGCTACATAGCCGCTGGATGTACACGCTGGGGCGGATGGAAACGTTTTTACACAAATTTTTGTGGGAACGGCAGCCGGGGTCGAATAATTAAAGCGCGTTGGCGGGCGATCGACCGCGTGCGTTTCGAACTGACGTGCCCCTGAATCGCCCGAAATCGTACTCCATTTCGGACGGCAAAAGGGGCCCGTCAAGAACACGCGGCGTTTGAAGCGTCTGAGCTAAGTATTCGCCGGGTCCGATCCGTGCAGCTTAACCATTTTGTTATATAAGCCCAAAATGAGCAGTGTCGGCGCCCATTGTCCAACGAAATGAGCTTTCTTTTCGTTACCTGTAAGCATCAAAGCCAGCGATAGGCCTATCGAACCGACAGCTCCCCAAAGGAACGTATCGGAAGGCAATTTTGCTGTCTGCTGTTCAATTGTGCGCGCAATTGGTCCTTCACGCTGGCTCGCTTTAGACTGTGCTTTTGGTTCACGGTCAAGTATCTCTTGCATTTACAACTCCTTCTTTATTTGGTCTCGGGGCCGTCGCGAAAAAATAGGCACGCGTATGGCCGTTGATATCAGTACAAACAACTCTTTCCGCGCTTCACGATGACCAATCTTTGTTCAAAATGCGTGAGCAGTTGTATAAAGATCTGTGCCGTTCGGCAATGTAACCTGCGCGCGGCGCCAATCATCTCTTCAGTCGAGACAAGCAGGTCGGAAGCGGCAGGCAGCCGCCGAAAGATTTCACAACTGGAGAAAAAAAATGAATTTTAACGGAGTGCTCAGTGTGTCCGCGCTCGTGCTGGCGATGATTCCGGCCCGCGCGGCAAATGGCCCATCTTATAATCCCGCGACGGCAGTCGCGATTTCCGGCACGGTCGCCGGCGTGCGCGTGGTTCCTCCGGGACAGCCGCTCGAAGGCGTTCACATGGCGGTGAAAACGAAAACCAGAACCGTCGAAGTTTATCTCGCGCCGAAAAATTTCTTGGATTTTCTGAAGGCGAACTACGTTCCCGGCGATGAGGTCGAGATCACCGGATCGCGCGTCAAATCCGGAAATACGGACGTCCTTCTGGCCCGCGAAATCGACGACGGCCGCGATGTCATCGATCTGCGCGACCTGAACGGCGCTCCCGTCTGGGAGCATTGGGGCGTCGAAGCGGACCCGGCGAGCATCCACTAATCGTTCAGGCGGGCGCTACTTACCGCCCCGCACAAACGAAATTCCCTTGGCCTCCGGACCCGCCCAGATCACGATTGCGCCGGCGATCAGAACCGCTGCGGCCAGTCCCCCCATTGAGGCGGCGTAGCTGAAATGCTCGCCCAGCACCGCCTCGACGTAGCCGATGCTCGACGCGATCAGCACGCCGCATTGATAAGCGAGGCCTGGAAAAAATCCGCGAAGCGGACCGGGGGATAGCTCGTTGATGTGCGCGGGAATGATGCCCCAGGCGCCCTGCACCATGAACTGCATCGCGAATGCGCCGGCCACGATCAGCGGCTTGTTCGGAGCCAGCACCCACAGCGGGATCGTCAGCACGCCCAGCAGCGCCGCCGTCACCATCGACTTGCGCCGGCCGCGCCGGTCCGACATGTGCCCGAACACAAGCCCGCCTGCCAGCGCGCCCGTCATTGAAATGATGCTGATGATCGATGTCGTGCTCACGTCGAAGCCGCGGGCTCGCTGCAAGAACGTCGGATAAAGATCCTGCGTGCCGTGGGAGATGAAATTCATCATCGTCATCAGCGCAATTAAGTACAAGAACAGCGGAAAATTTTTAAAGATTGCGGCGCGATATGTCGCCCAGTCGGTGCGCGCCTCATACCAGGCCTGCGGTTCTTCGACAAAAAGGCACAACACGATGGTGAGCAGCGCCGGCGCGGCGCCCACGAAGAACATGGCGCGCCAGCCCCAGTGCGGGAACACCAGGAAATACGCGGTCGCGGCGAGAATATTGCCCACCGCGTATCCTTCCTGCAAAAGTCCGGATAATACGCCGCGCCATTTCGGCGGCGCCGACTCCATCGCGAGCGACGCCCCCACGCCCCAGTTTCCGCCCATCCCGATGCCATACAGCAATCGCAGGATGAAGAAGATTTCGTAGCTGCCGGCGAGCCCGGACAAAATCTCCATCACCGAATAAAAAAGAATATTCGCGATCAGCACCAGGCGACGTCCGAAACGATCGGCCAGCAGCCCGAAGAAAAAAGCTCCCACCGGACGCGTCGCCAGGCTGGCGGTAATGGTCAGCGCGATCGCCGGAATGGAGCGCCCGAAATCCTTGGCGATCGCCGATACGGTGAACACCAGAACGAAAAAATCAAACGCGTCGATGGTCCAGCCAAGAAATCCGGCGGCGACGGCGTTTCGCGCATTCTTGCGCTGCGCGGGGGTGGTGGCGATGCTTTCCATTTACGAACTGCCACAATAACACGAACCGCCGCGCGGAGGGCGGGCTTCAGCCTGCTATTTGGGCGATGAAGATCTCTACTGCTCCGCGGCGACCGTCCCCGCCAATCCCAATTCCGCCGCGCGCGCCTGCATCGCGCGAATGCAAAACTCGATGTGCTCGTCCAGGTCGACGCCCATTTCCGCCGCGCCGCCGAGGATATCCTCGCGGTTTACGTTGCGCGCGAATGCTTTATCCTTCAGCTTCTTGCGCACGCTTTTCACATCCACTTCATGAATACTTCGCCCGGGCTTCACGTAGGAGCACGCGGTCAAAAATCCCGCCAGCTCATCGCAGGCGAACAGCGTTTTCTCCAGAGGCGAAACGCGCGGCACGCCGCTATACTGCGCGTGTGAAAGAATCGCGCGGCGAATCTCCGGGCTGACGCCACGCTCGGCCAGAATCGGCTCGCCCTTCATCGGATGGTCGGGAGCTTCCGGATGAATTTCCCAATCGAAGTCGTGCAGCAGGGCGGTCACGGCCCATTTCTGCTCGTCCTCGCCGAATTTGCGGGCGTAAGCGGCGACGCAAGCCTCCACCGCCAGCATATGTTTACGAAGGCTTTCCGACTTGACGAATTCGCAAACAATCTCCCATGCCTGATCACGAGTCATAAAGACCAGTGTATGCTATAGTAACTTTCGTAGTCGGAAAAGCGGGCCTGTGGCGCAGTTGGGAGCGCGCTTCCATGGCATGGAAGAGGTCGAGGGTTCGAATCCCTCCAGGTCCACCACCCAAGACCCGGAAATAAAGGACTTACAGGATGAAAATCGCGGTGCGATCAAGTCCGCAGTAAGTCCGGAAAACGGCGAAAATCAGGCGCTTCAAAGTCCGAGTGAGTCCATGGATTGCCCGATTCCAGGGCATGGTCGGCGGATTCTCGGAGTAATCCTGGATCTCACCGGGCACGTGCCCAGCAAGAAGAACCTATGGCGCCCGAAGCCGGGCGGAGGCGTTCGGCTGGATAGCTCGGCCCGGTGCGCGATCAGCGCTCTGGTTACACAGGCAGCGTATTCGTGGCGGAGTTTGGGCCGAACACCACTGGAACATCCCAATCTTACGGTACGGTTCTACGTAGCGAATAAGCGTGGGGATCGGGACAACAAGCTTTCCTGCCTCCTGGATGTGCTCCAGGAGGCGGGTGTAATTCGGAACGACAACATCGCGCACTTCAACGGCACAATTACGCTGCTGCCGGCGATTGTGGCGAAGGAAGAGAAGGTGACCATCGAGATAACATGAGGCCGCTTGCTATCGATTTGTGTTGTGGAAAGGGGGGGTGGACGCGCGGGCTGCTGGAAGCCGGATTTCGCGTCATTCCCTACCAGCTGGCGCGGTTTATCGGCGAGGTGTACTCGTGCTGAGCTGCGGCGCGAAAAAATGCCTGGACGTGCTTCGTTGGTACGCAGTGCGCGGCTGGAATCCACGGCAGTATAAGATTGCTTCCCACTTGCGGGTCTGCGACCGTCAGGTACGATCCTACCTTTCGGAACTTAAGCGCGAGGGTCTCATCACAATCAAGCAAAGCGGCGATGGACGGCCTGCATCGTACGTCCTTACCGCTGTTGAAAAACCTGTGGAAAACATGTTGAAAAAAAGCGAAACTTCCGGGCTGACTTCCGGGCTGAACTTCCGGGCTGAAAATTTCCACAGGGAAGAGAAAAGCACTGGCAATCAAGAAGTTGAAGTGAAAAACTTCCGGCCTGAAGCGGTCTCAGTATTAAATCTTAGTTCTTTTAGTAAAAATAGTCGAGAAGAGTGCACGGATCAAGAAGCGACTGACCGATACACGCAAATGCAACTCGACACCCTACGCAGGCATCTGCGATCGGCTGGATTCGAGCATCTTGCCGATCGGGTAGCCGCGGAAGCGCGAGCGCAAGGCGTGAGCCTGTTTGCGATTGCGGCGCGTATCGAGCGTGCGTTTCGGTGCGCGACGCGAAAAGACAGCACCAAACCACACACGGATGGATGGATTTGGCGGGTTTCGGGATTAGCCCGAGCCGCGAGCGCACGACCCGGCATGGTGCGCGGCGATATGCCGCGACCGGTTGTGTTTCTACCGGTTGAAACAGCGGGCGGTGCGCTGGCGGAATCGCCACAAGCACCGCGCAAGCCGCCGGATATCGCCGCGAATCCGGGACGGCTCAGCAGCCAGATTGCGTTGCTGGCGCGAAGCAAGCACATGGGAGGCGCACTTCATGGGAGCAAGGGTTTTGTGCGAGCGTCCGTCGTTGGCCCGGACGGAACAGCGTACCTGGTCGAAGTCGAAAAGAGAGCGGCTGGAGGAGCACGCAGCGGCTATGCGTGAGCGAAATTTTCGGGGAAAGCACGCGTCGCGCGTCAATCGCGAGATCTGGGCGGCGATGACCGCGGAGCAGCGGCGGGCGGAAGTGAGGCGGAGAATGGGGACTAACGGGAACGGAAATGCCGGCGAAGGGTAAGAGTCGCGTGAGCCCGGAGCAGCGGCGGAAGATCGCCGCTGGGCGGGTTGCCGGTCAAACCGCGCGGGAGATTGCTTGCGAGGTGGGGTTGTCGGAGTCCGCGGTGAAAAAGCAGGTGATCGATCCCCGCACGAAGACCCTGATCCAGAGGTTCAAGGATCGCCACGAGGCTGAACTACAGGAGATTCTTAAGCTTGGGGTTGAAAGCATTAAGCGCAGGCTGAAGCACTCAGATCCGGCAGTTCAGTGCCAAGCGACGCGGGATGCTCTGCGATATAGCGAGTCTGGAGATCCGCCGCTGGCGCGATTGGACCCGGCGGAGGATCGCGGCGGAGATTTCACGCTGGAGGAGCTGTTGGTGGTTTACCGGAGGCACGAAAGTGCCGGATCGTGAATCGCTATTCGAGCAGCATCGCGAGTGGGCGGCTAAGCTGGCTCGAGACTTTGCGCGGCGGAAGCTTCCTCCGTCGTTCGATCCGGCGGACTTGGAGCAGGAGGCTCGCATCGAGTGTTGGCGGCGCGCGCAGAAGTGGGACGATTCGCTTGGCATCCCGTTTCAGGCGTACGCGTACATGTACGTCCTGAACGCGGTACGGATGGCTTGCAGGCGTCGTTTCTGGGCGGCGGCGACGATGCAGGAGATCGATCCGCAAACGCTCGATGGTCGGCTCTTTGGCGAGGATGCGATCGAGGATGGGATTCAGCGGGCGGCGGTCGAGCGCAAGATGAGCTTGCAACTGGCGGCGGTTGAGTCCGCGCTTATGCGGATGCCGGCAGTGGAGGCGTATCTACTCAAGCGGGTGTACCTTCAAGGGTCCAGCGTCGAGGAAATATCCATGGTGTGGTCGTGGAGCGTATCACGAGTAAAGCGCCGACTATCAAATGGGGTGCGGTTGTTACGTAAGGTGATGCGGGTTTCGGGATGAGGCCATCTGATCTGACACAACCACAGCGGGAGCGTCTCATCGCCGAGTTCAACGATCATCCGTCATTCTGCCGGGAATCGCTGCGGGTCCGTGATCGCATCGGTAACCTTGTTCCGTTCGAGTGCTGGCCGAGTCAGATGACACTCGCAAAGGCGATCAGTGCACAGCGACGTATGGGTAAGCCGGTGCGAGTCCGGATTCTCAAGACCCGTCGCTCCGGATTCACGCTCGGAAGTTGCTCGCACATCCTCAAGGAAATCGCGTTCTGGAGTGGCCGCAGGGCGATGATCATCGCCGACAGGTATGACCCGGCGGCGCTTGAGGCGTTCAGTTACTGCCGCACCTTCGCCGAGGGGTACAAGCCGTTTACCCGTTACGGCGCATCAATCCGGATGAAGCCGATCCGCGCGGCGGATATGGCGCTGTTTCGCGATGGAGATGCCCCCGACAGTCCGATGCTGAGCGTATATTCCGCGGACCGCGGAGAAATCCGCGGCGGCGGCCGGCACTGGGCGTTGTTCGACGAGGTGGCGTTCTGGCGCGCGCCGGCGGAAACGATCAGGGCCGCGGGAACGATGGTTCCGGATCTGCCAGAGACCGGGATCATCGAGCAATCCACGGCGAACGGCGAGGGTGACGAATGGCATAAGCGCTGCCTGATGGCGATGGACCCGGCTACGGCGGAGGGCTGGCAGTTTCTGTTCTTCGGCTGGCTGGAGGACGTAAACAACTGCCTGGCCTTCGACGATAAGGACGATGCGCTAGAGCTACAACGCACGATGGACGAAGAAGAAGAACAACTTCAGGCGATGCACGGAGCGACCCTTGAGCAGCTTCATTGGCGGCGTTGGAAGATCCGGACGTCGTTCAATGGCCGAGTCGAGGATTTCCATCAGGAATACCCGACGACGGCGGAAGAGGCATTTCTCAGCTCGGGTCGGCCCGCGCTGGATCACAAGGCTCTGATGCGTATGCCGGTTTCGAACGGCACCGCGGGCGAGCTGCAGGTAATCGAGGAGTTTCCCCGGAGGAAGATTCGGTGGGTGGCGCGCGCGCACGGCGCTCTAACAATCTGGAGAAAACCGGAACCGGGACACCAGTACGTCATCGGCGCTGATCCGTCCAAGGGAAAAGACGTGTCGGAAGAACAGCGCGGCGCGGACCCGGACTTCTCGGTAGGATTCGTGATTGACCAGCACACCGGCGAGCAAGTTGCGATGCTCAGGCAAAGATTGCGGCCGGTCCCGTTTGCCGAATATCTGGCGCTGTTGGCGGAGGTGTACAACTGGGCGTTTTTGGTTCCGGAGGCGAACGACGCTGGATTCATCGATGCGATTCTGCGGCAGAACTATCCGCTCGCGATGATCTATAACCGCCGCCGCGATCCAACTGACCGCCGCAGCGCTCAGCCGGAAGAGATCGGTTTCGAGACGACGAACGTAACCAGGCCGTGGTTGGTGTCGGCGCTCGACGATGCGGTGCGGGAGATGGCAATCACCATCCGAAGTCCGATCGCACTTCAGGAATTCCGGACCTTCGTGATCAAGCCGAACGGGAAAGCCGAACATCAAACTGGCTGTCACGACGATTGTGTAATTGCGGCGGCGCTGGCGTGTATCGGACTTCGTTATGCTCCGAAAAAGCGCATCGTGACCGTGGAGCGCGAGGTGGACCGGCGGCCGATGGTCCCGTACGGGCAGCCGCGGCGCGACGATGACGATTAGCGGCAATTCCCTTGTGTGGACCAAAGGCAGATCCAGCTAAAGCTTTCCGATCAAGAGCTTGAGCGGCTCAAAGACCACATCTGGCACCGTTTTATCGGAGCGCGATCTAACCACGACGCGCGAATTGAGCGATTTCGCCGGTATTGGCGCATGTGGCGTGGGCTCAATCCGCACACGGGCGGACGGGAAGGAAGCGATCTCGATGTTCCGATGCTCAAGTGGATTCAGTTCGGCCACTGGGCGAGATGCATGCAGGCGCTGCTTGGGGACGATGCCGAGATCGTAGCCGCGGCGAGGACTCCGGAAGCGGAAAAACTTTCTCGTAAGGTCGGGATCTACGAGACGTGGCGCGTGTTCGAGTATATGCGCGCGACGCCGGCGCTGACAACGTGGGTGTTTAACGCAGCGTTGTACGGCCGGGCGCATGCGTATTGTCCCTACGAGCAGGATTTTTATTGGGAGCGCGACGAGGACGGAAACGATGTCGAGAAGCTAGCGTACGACGGCCCGAAGCTGATCCCGTTGCGGTTCGATCAGATCATTGTTCCTGCTCAGGATAGCGTTCAATCGATCGATGACTTCGATTGGGTGATCCGGCGTGTGCGGGTTACTCCGGATCAACTGCTTGAGGGCGAGCGGCGCGGAAAATATCAGCGTATAACCGAGCGATGGAGGGAGATCTACTCGTACGCGCAACAAAGGCAGGAGCGCGATTACTGGCTTGATGACGCCGGGCTGGAGATGGATCGCGCGGAAGGCATAGACCACTCCTCGCTGATGGGGAACCGAAATTCTCTGGAGATGTGGATCTGGTATGGGAAGTGGCGACTACCCAGGGGAAAGCAGGATTCCAGGCCGGAGAACCTTATCCGGAGGATGCCGCAGCAGAGCGAAATTGTCGTGAGTTTTCTGAAGGACCCGCGCATCGTGGTAGGCGTGCAGGATCTACGCGACCTGTACCCACGTATGAAGAAGCGCGTTCCGATTCTGGATATCGGACTAGTCAAAGACGGATCGTATTGGGGGCCGGGACTCGGCGAGTTGGTCGAGGACCTACAGAACAAATCGTCCGCCAATTACAGGCTGTTTGAGCGCGCCGGAAAGTTGAGTGTCGGTCCCCTGATTTTCTATAAGGCGGCAAGCGGCTTTGATCCTGAGACATTCATCTATGAGCCAGACACAGCTGTTCCTTCTGAAGACCCGAGCGGCGTGAATATTGTCCGTCTGCAGGCGGACCTTAAGTTCTCAGAGATGAACCAGCAGGCGTTGTCGGGATTCGCGGAAAAAACCACGGGTGTATCAGATCAGACGTTGGGCCAGGCGATCGATCGGCCGAACGCTCCGCGCACGGCGACCGGGCAGATGGCGTTGATCGAACAAGGAAACGTGCGGGCGTCTCTCGATATGTATATGCTGCGCGAGGATTTGTCGGTATGGCTGGAATACAACTGGGCGCTCGATCGCGAGTATGCCCCGGAGGGGGTGTTTTTCCGGGCGACCGAGGAGGACGCGAACGGCCTGTTCGACGTCAATAGTGGCTTCGGAGCAATGAGCGCTCAGGAGCGGGAACATAATTTCGATTTTCAGTTGAAGTTTGCGACATCTGTGTGGTCGCGTGAAGCGAAAAAACAACAAGTGATGGCGCTCTACGGGCTGTCGATGCAGAATCCGCTTGTGCAGCAGAATCCGAAGGCGCTGTGGGTTCTGCTCAACAAGGCGTGGAAGGCATTCGGAGAGGACAATTTCGAAGATGTGATTCCGCAGCCTCCGGACCTGGACCAGCCGCGCGCACCCAAGGAGGAGTGGGCGGATGCGCTGATGGGAGAGGAAATCCATGTTAACCCTCTCGACGACGACAGGTTGCATATCGTGGACCATCGGCGGCGCCTTGAGCAGGAAATGCAAGAGAAGCCGGAGGATCGCGACAAGCAAGCCGAGGCGATCATGACCGCGCACATCATGGAGCACGAGCAGCAGATCCGGCAAAAGATGTTGCTACAGGCGCTAATCCAGCGCGCGCAGCAGGAGCAGCAACAGACGCAGCTCGCCGGCGGAACGCGGATGCAGCCGGTCGGACAGCCCGTGAGTCCGCAACCGTCCGCGCAACCAGAAGCACAGCCTGGAGCATCGGGACCGGCCGCGGCGGCGGCGATTGCTGGACCAGGCGGATTAGGGGGTGCGGGTGGCCCGCAACCGGCGTGAAAAACTAGACGGAATCGATCACGATCATATTTCGCAGGTGATCGACTCCCGTGGCTGGCAATTAATACGGCGGAGGATCGAGGAAACGCGGGACAGGAAAATGCGCGAGTTGGTGAATCCGCTGGACCCGGTGGATACCGCGAAGCTGCGCGGTGAGATCCGCGGCCTGGAGGTTGCGCTTTCGGTTCCCGGCATTTTACAGGGAGAGGCCAAGGAGGTTAAAGGCGAATGAGCGCGCATCCGGGATTCAAGGCGGTTCAGTCGCGGATCGCGGCGAAGGAAGGCGTTTCGAAAAAAGCAGCTGGAGCCATCCTCGCCAGTTCGACCCGCAAGGCGTCGCCGGCGGCGAAGAGAGCGAATCCTCGGCTGAAGCGCGTCAAGGCGGCGAAGCCGAAAACCATGCATCAGCAGATTGCGGACCGGATGACGGACGGTTACTGATGGCTTGGCCCAAAAAGAATGTGATGGAGAACGTCGGATCGGGGCCGATGCAATTCCCGGAAAAACCAGCCAAGATCCTTCCGCTAAAGCCTAAGAAACGCGCCGCGAAGGTCCCCAAGCCGATGCATCAGCAGATTGCCGAGCGGATGATCGGAGGTTAAAAACAAACGTGCGTAGCGCGGAAGCCAAACACAAAGCGAGCGAGGCCATGCGTCGTAGGTGGGCGCAGCGGAGGGCCGAAGGATTCGTTCTAACTCGCGGCCACGGAAGCGCTAAATGGAGGAGCCTGGACCAGCCGCGCAAACCGGAGCCTCCGGTGCGCCTACGCTTGACTCAGGATGATGTATTCGCGGGTATGGGTGCGTTTCCAGGGGAGCCATGGGCGCGATTCCGGTCATAGGTGTAAAGTGCCACTATTGCAGCAAGTTCTACCCGAAATCTGAAGTTGTGCACTTCGGAGAGGACGGCCACATGCACCGCTGCCTGAAGTGTCATGAGACCCACGTTGAAGCGCTCGACGCTTTAGCAACCCAGAAGTGCCCGGATCGTTGCGCCGAGTGCCGCGAATCGTGCGAGTCTATCCATAATCGTACGGGACAGGCGACGCTGTTCCTGCACTGGAAGGACGGAATCTATCAGTTTTTGTGCTCCAGGTGCGCGCGGCGGTATGCGGAAAAACGCAAGGATATTTTCGGACATACGCGGTTTGGGTACGAAACGAAAATCTCGTGAGCTCGCGCCGGGGCAATATATAGGCGAATGCGTTATTTCCTGTCCTTCCAGCCTGTGCTGCGCGACCGCGCGGGCGAAACAGAAGGCTCAACCAGAATCGATCCTGGCGCGCCCCATTTCCATTCGACCGACCCGGAACCAAAGCCGGAACCCAAGGCAGAAAAGAGCGACATTGAAAAGCGCCTCGATGCGCTCGAAGCGGAAAACAAGACGCTCCGCGCCAGGACTGAGGAACTGTCTCAGTCAGAGCGATATTGGGCCGAGCAGGCCCGCGGGCGTAATGTCGCGCCGCTTCCGGATGACGACGACGACACGGACGAAGGAACCCAGCCTTCGGCGCGCCCGCTGGTGACCGACGATAAACCAGAAAAACTGCTTGATGATTTGAGCGCGGAGGGCCTGAAGGCTCTCGCCAAGCGCGGCGTGATCACAGCGGACCAGCTCGAGGCTGCCCTTGAAGCGCAGGAGCGCAAGTTCAACCAACGTCTTTCTGAGGCGCAAGACGGCGTGGCTTTCGATCAGAAGCTGGGAAAAGAGTTCCCGGACCTCGTTGATCCGAAGTCGGATCTTTTCAAGCGCGCGCAGGTGCATTTCCGGCAGATGGTCGAGGTTGATCCGGCGGCCAAAAAGTCACGCTCGGCGCTGTGGGCCGCGGCGTCGATGGCAAAGAAGGAGATCGAGATGGAATCCGCGGCCGACAAAAAGAACGAACGGCAGGATCGGGAAACGCGCCGCCGAGACCGTATTGACGCGCAGCGAGGCGAGCGCGACACGGGCGGAGGCCGCGACGATGATACGCCGACGCTCACCAATACACAGCGCGAGATCATCAGCCGCCTGGGTATCACCGAGGAACAGTTCAGCAGGTATGCCGAGCAGGGTACCGGGAGGAACGGACGTGGCCGATAAGGGCGGGCGCTTTCAAAAGAAAACGATGTCGCAGGGTGTTGGTGAGTCGAAAATATTCGCTGCTCCCGAGGGTGTCTTTGTGGATGGTCTCATCGAGTTGACGGACGGCTCTAAAGTGGCAATGCTTGATTGCCATGTGGCCGGCGTTCCGCTGCGTGATATGCCGGTCGAGGTCCAACAGAAAATCCTTTTCCAGCAGACGGACGAAGGGATTAAGTGGTGGAATGAAAATGCCCACCGCTTGGAGAATCGCGAAGCGGTTGCTCCCGGAGCGTCAGGGCGTGGAATGCGGCTGCCGAGCGGTCGCGAAGCGACGGACCCGGTGGAAAAAGAAATCGTTCACTTTCGCGACGATCTGCAAAACGACGTGCCTATGGACGAAAATCACGATCCGTTGCGCGTGGCGATGGAGCGGAATCTTCCGCACGGGCATCGGGGTTTGTGGATCAGCGAGCAGAAAGCGGCCAAAGAAGGACTGCGCCGCGGCGTAATCGACTGGCAGCCGGTGCTCGTTGATGGGCAAAAGGTCAAGGTCGGTAATATGTTCCTCGCTTCGGTTCCGGCCGCCGTGGCCGAACGGGCGGACCGCTACTACGAGAAAAAGGCACATGATCGTATGATTGAGGCGAACGACAGTGTTCGCGAGCAGGCCGAGCAGATCAAGCCGGAGCGCGATATGCGGAGACGCGGCGCGGATCGCGATATTTTTGGCGGGCTCCAGGATGACGATCCAGAAGTGGCAGCCTCCCAGGTACTCGGAAAAGGGTACTGAGGCGAGTGGCAATATGCAAAGTGAAAGTTCGATAGCGTGAACCGGCAGGTTCCCTTTTGAGCTTGTCCGGGACATCCGGCGAATCAGGGCAGTTTAAAATTTTCTGAACGCTGGAGGTCTCAAGTGGCGAACGTCAACAATCCGCACGGTCTTCGGCCGATGGGCCGAACGCAAGCGGGCGGTTATCCCCAATGTGAAAAATACTCGAAGCCCGCGGCGTACGCGTTTGCCTGCTTCAAGTGGGACCCGGTTACGCTCCTGGCGACTGGCTATATCGGGGTTCCGGCCGACACCGCTCCGGCAATCACGCCCGGAGTGACCCGTTACTTGGGCGTGGCGCTCAACTGGTCGCCTGCTTCGACTGCCTCCGACCATCAGGTAATGGTCGATCCGGGCGCGCTCTATGAGGCGCAGGGCGATGGCGCGAACGGGGCGAATGTGGCCTTCGCGAATATGAACTTAAATACGAATCTTGTGATCACTACCCCCGGCGGCGGAGTGACGCGGGATAATTCCGGGGCGCAGTTCAGTGAAGGCGCGATTGCGGTGACGGCGACTCTTGACGTGCGGCTGTTGCGGCTGTACGACGAGATCAACAATGCGTTCGGCGCGAACGCTCGCTGCGAGTTGAAGTTCAACAAGCACTTGTTCAGCGCGGAAGTTGCGACGGTCTAGGGGAGGGAATCATGCTCGTACAAGGCAACATGACGGATTTCTACGGGGTGAACATGCTCCCCGCTCTGCGCGCGGTCATCGACCGCGGACTGCGGCGGTATCCGCCTCAGTTCTCGCAGATCTTCAACGTGAAGAGTTCGGATCGGTCGATCGAGCAGTTTTCGCAGGTGTCCGGTGTTGGGCGCTTCGCGGCGATCGACGAAGGCAAGTCGATCCGCACCGATCAGCCCGTGCAGGGTTTCAAGTCGACGTTTGTTCACAAGCGCTTCGGCTTGGCGGTTCCGACCACGGTGGATGTGGTCGAGGACGACAAATGGGACCTGATCAGCAACATCCACAAGGATCTTGGCTGGAGCTGCTACGAGACGCAGGAACTCGACGCGGCTTCGACGTTCAACAACGGATTCAATGCCGCGTTTCCCGGCCCGGATGGCATGCCGCTGTTCTCGACGACTCACCCGCTATTTAAGGCCGGAGGCTTGCAGTCCAACGCGATGACGGCGGCGGATCTCGACATCCTGTCGCTGGAAACGGCAATGACGGCCGGGGAACTGATGAAACGGCCGTCTGGAGAACTGATTCGTATCCAGTTCCGGCGTCTCGTGGTGCATCCGAACAATCGGTTCCTTGCTCACGCGCTGCTCCGCTCGCCCGATGATCCGACGACCGCCGATCGCTCGGTGAACCCGCTTGCCGGGGCAATCGACGGGATGCCGAAGCCGTTCGTCTGGCCGTACCTGACCGCGCCGAACGCATGGTTCTTGTGCGCCGAGCCGGCCGACACGGGCCTGATCTGGTTCTGGCGCAAGCAGCCGTACACGAAGAGTTGGACCGATGATTACACCGAAGTCGGCATTGTGGGAATGCGTTACCGCAAGAGCCATGGCTGGAACAATTATCTGGGCCTGATCGGTAATCCTGGGCAATAGGGCCGCGAGCGGAAAGGGAGGCTTCGAATGCCGCAAACTCAAGGCGCTGGAAAGTCGTTTGTCGGTGGTCCCGGTGGGGCCGAGCGGGGACCCTGGTACAGCAAAATCTTTACCGGCATCGGCGGGGTGATCAAGTACATGCTCTTGCTGGACGCCGTGGGTTTCCAGTACGAGACGGTACAGGATGGATTGGTGGCGCACGCCGGCGGCGGCCAGGCGAACGCGACTCCGATCCCGGCGCAGCAGGCGCGCTTCACTACGGTTGCGACGAACGGAGATTCCGCGCTTCTGCCGGCGACGGCCGCGATCTATAGCGCCGCGGCTGCGAACGTCCAGGCTTCCTCGGCCAGCTTTATGGTGGTAAACGCGGGCGTGGCGTCAATGAACGTGTTCCCGTCGACGGGTGAGCAGATCAACTCGCTCGGCGCAAACGCCGCGTTTGCGGTCGCTGCCGGCAAGGTCGCAGTGTTCTACTGCACGAGCATCGGGCAGTGGCACGCGATGCTGAGTGCGTAATCCATGTATCCTTTTAGTCAGCCACAGGCCACGATCGCCGGGGGGCAATCGCTGTCGGGTACGGTGCTCCTCGGGGATGGCGATTTGGTGTCGATCCAGATGCCGCAGGCGTGGACGGCGGCGGCGCTTACTTTCCAGGGCAGCGTGGATGGCGTCAGTTTCTTTGAGTTGTTCGACGGCTCGGGAAATGAGATCGAGATTCCCGCGGCGGCGGCGACGGCTGGGAATCGCATTCAGATGTCTGTTTCCGCGGCGTCGATGGGCTCGCCTGTGACATACATAGACTTCCGCGGCTGTCCGTACATCAAGGTGCGCAGCGGGACGGCGGCTGCGCCTGTGAACCAGGCTGCGTCCTGCGTGCTTACGCTGGTCGTCAGGAAGCGGCGACCGAGCTGGTAAGCCGCCCGGCAACTTCCGAGTATGAATCGATTTCTGTTGCTGCTCTGCGGAGCGGCGTTGGCGTCCGCCCAACCGACGCGTAACTACAATCCATTCAACCAGCTGTGCCTTCCGAATACAGTCGTCGCCGGGCCTTCCTCGGGAACGGTGGCGAAGTATCCGGTATGCCGCGCGCTGGTCTCCACCGATTTTTCCGCCTCGGGCCTGGTTACCGCGGTAAACGGTACAACGCAGCAGATCACCTCCTCGACCGCGAGCGGCGTGGTCACGCTATCGCTATCCAATAATCTGCTGCTGCCCTCCGGGACGGCATTCGCGGGGAGTTATGCCGATCCGTCGTTTATCACGAGCTTGTCCTGGTCGAAGATTATAGCCGCGCCCATATTTTTGCAGGCGGCGAATAACCTAAGCGATCTCGCGAGCGCTTCCATCGCCCGGGCTAATCTGGGGCTTGGGTCTTTCGCGACGCTCAACAATCCGTTAACCACGCTCGGGGATCTGTTATACGGCGGTGCGGCCGGAGCGCCCGCAAGGCTAGCCGGAAGCACGAGCACGGTAAGGACGTTTTTGATTTCGCAGGGAACAGGAACTGCGGCGGCGGCTCCGTTCCTGGGAGCCCTTCAGATCGGAGACATTCCGCCGGGATATGCCTGGGGAAATTTGAGCGGAGTTCCGTCGCTGCCGACTATCTTTGGGACGCCCACCGCGGGAAATTGCGTCACTTGGCACACCTCGACAACACTGGGGGACGCTGGCGCGGCTTGCGGCTCAGGGAGTGGCGGCATCACGCAACTGACCGGAGATGCAACCGCCGGCCCCGGTACAGGCTCGCAGGCTCTCACGCTTGCGAGCGTGAACGCCGGTCCTGGTGTATGCGGCGACTCCACGCACGTCTGCCAGGTAACAACCAATGGCAAGGGACTTGTGACCTCGCAGAGTCAGATTGCTGTCACTGGAGGAACGGTTTCGGCCGCAACCGTGGGTGCCGCGCTGGTGGTCTCCGATACCGGATCAGCCAACGCTTACGCGGGCTGCCCAACGCCGTCAGTCACCCTCGCGGACGGCGTGTCGATCAATCTGCGCCCCGCCAACACCAACACCGGATCGAGCACCTTCGCGCTGTGTGGCGGCTCCGCTCTGCCGATCGCGAACGCTAACGGGACTGCGCTTGCGGCGGGTCAGATCATTGCTGCGTCATCGGTCAATCCCTCGCAGGCGTTGCTGATCTATCATTCCGCGAGCGGAAAATACGAGTTGGCGAACCAGCCGTACCCAATCCTGCCGCCGCAGAGCCTCTTCTCGCGATTCGCGGCGCCGGTGACCAACGGCACGGGATATAGCTATATGCGCGCGATGGTGAATCCGGCCGATGGACGGCGCAATGCCTTCGCGGTGGCCGATGGCAGCGCCGGCTTGCAGGTGCTCGGAATGAACCAGTTCGCCACGAATACTTCGGCCGGCGCGACCACCCCGATCGCCGCCGCCGGAAGCAATCCGGCGATGACCCAGACCACCAGCGGCGCAACCAGCGGCAACCAGGCGTATCACTATGAGGCCGTTTCCGGATCGTTCAACACCAATATTTTTCGCCTGGGCCGCAATGTGGTGTTTGACTGGGTCGGCGCGATCGGCGCGGTCACCTCCGTGCGATTCTGGGCGGGCATTCATAACTGCGGCTCCACGATTATGGTGGTCGATACGCTGCAAGCCGGAACGTGCGCCGGCGAAGCCTTCCGCTTTTCGACGAATGTCAGCGACACCACAATACACTGCCAGATGTCGAATGGGTCGGTCGCCGACACCAGCGCCGACACCGGCATCGCGCCGGACACCAATCCCCACCGCTTCACGATCATCAACGATGACACGGCGAGCGCGCTGCATTGGTACATCGATTCCGTCGAGGTCTGCTCCGGTTTCTCCACCGTCAATCTCGTTACCGGCAATGTAGGCGCGTGGATCAGTGTAACCACACTCGCCGCGCAGAACAATTCCATTTCGACGGCTTCACTCTTTCTCGGGGCTGATAAATGAAGCGCCTGATCACGCTAGTCGCGTTCGCCGTGCTGGCTCTCGGCAACGGCAACACGCCGTACCCGGTTGTCGCTTGGGGTTCGTCGTCGCTCACCGCTGGCTATGGTGGATTTTGGGGCCCCGCCACCGTGTTCTCCGGCTACGACACGTATTACTCGCTTCAGCTTCACTATGCGGTGGACATCACTTGCGACCACACGACTAACACCTGTACCACCGGTTCCGGAGGATATACACCGACGGGCACTGAAACTTTGACTTTGTGGAATGTCGGAACGCTGCAAGGTGTGGGCATTGTCAGCTCAGGCACGATGCCAGCGTCAACGCAGTGCGCCTCTGGCTCTAGTATGTGCTCGGTGTATGGCGGAGGCGTGGCGTATTATCACCTCTGCAACATCGTTGGCAACAGCTTCACTCTCGCCCAAGGATCTACGTGCGCGGCGACGCAGCAGACCTTCACCTCGAACGGCACCGGGCAGCTCTCGATGATCATGGATCAACCGACTACGGCGTATCTGTCGAGCGTGAGCGGATACCCGGCGGGAACCGCAGTCGCATATTGGCAGGCGTTGAACGGCGGGATTGTGGGACCGGCAGCCACATCTTCTGGCACTCCGTTTTTTCAATACGCAAACGACGTGATTTACGTTCAGTTGAGCGTTCCGGCGACGGCTTCGGGCGCGTTCACACTCTCTTTCACGGTGTCCACGGTGCGAACCGGCGGCGGCGCGAGCAGCACGTTCACTTTTCCGATCAACGTCGTGCAAATATCTCCGGTCGCGACCAATCAGGATCCGGCCAGCTATCCAGCGATTCCCGGCTTGGCTACCTGGCGGAGTTGCATGACCGGTACCGGATGCAATGGTTCGCCGACGGGCGGCGGCGCGTATTGGAGGGCGCACAGCTTCCCAATGGGAGGATGTGACGGCACGCGCTGTTATTACGACGGCATCCGCTCCGACACCAATATCGCGGCGTACACGGGCGATTCATCCTGGATCACCGACGCGCAGTCGATTGCGCGTTTCTATAGCATCGGAACGTCGGGTGTGGTGAATACCAACGGCACGACGGTGACGTTGGTTTCCGGCGATCAATTCGCCAACACCAGCAGCGGCCAGATTACTATCAATAGCGTGAATTACACGATCGCATCGTGGACCGACGCGACGCATCTGACGCTTACAAGCTCGGCCGGAACGCAGACGGGAGTCGCGTATAGTTTTCCGTTTTTATCGACGCTTGGTTTGTCCGGATCGCAGTCCGGATACACAGTTTTTCCCGATGGCTTGGCGATGGCCGCGGTGGCTACCGGAGATTCGCGCAACATGACTGCATTAGCCTCCTTCGCGGTTTCGCTGCCGGGCCAGCCGTATGGCGGCGGCGGTTATGTGAAAGGCGGCGGCCTGGTCGATCCAACTTACGTGCGCGAGACCGCTTACGCGCTCAAGGTTTATAACGTGCTCGAGCTGGCCGGATATCCGCGCGTGTACTGGACCGGCGGGGCATTTCCGCAGTTCGGTCCTGCGGCTTCGGGAACGTCGGTCGATCTGGCCGAGCGCACCACCACGATGCTCCTGGAGATTCTGAGCGAGGATGTGGACGGAATCAACGCGCGGCTCTTCGCCAAGCAGCCCTTCATGGACGGCCTGGCGATGGAGGCGCTGATTCAGCGCTGGCAGATCACGCACGATCCGCGAATTCCGTACGTGGTGAAGCGCGAGATCGATGATCTCAAGGCAAACTGGTACGATTCGACCAACCACACGCTGTTCTACAACACCGGGCCGGATGGCCCCGGCTGCTCGCTGAACTCCTACTGGTTCGGCTCGGCCAACAGCTCGCTGTGCGGTACCGGCGCGCAGGGCATTTCAAATACGACTAAGGTTCTGAACAACCTTTACGCCCCGGCCTGGGCGTGGTATTGGCGTCTCTGCGGAGGATGTGGCACATACCAAGCCGACGGCGACGATCTCTTCAGCCACGCCTTCGATAACTCGACCTCGAGCGGCAAGGAATTCAGCCAGCTCTATCGCTGGAGCTTTGATTACGTCCGCTGGCGCAGCGGGCATTGAGGCAACTGTACAGTTAGATGAACTACGGCCAGATCCGGCTTCGCATCTCGCAGATGGCTCCCGGCGTGTCGCGCGAACTGATCGACGGCTGGATTCAGGACGTTTACACGGAAATGCTCGATTCGCTGCCGTGGAAGCGCCTGGAGGCCCAGAGCATTGTTCAGCCGCCCCAGTCTTACGCGATTGGCACGGTCGCGGTGCAGCAGGGCATCGCCTCGATTGTGGGAACCGGCACGGCGTGGACCGCCGATATGACCGGGAGGATGATACGGATTAACGACACCACGGAGTGGTACACGTTCACCTTCGTCGATGCGACCCATGCTACGCTCGACCGGAACTACGAATCAAGCACGCAATCGATCGCCGCGAGTGGCGTGGGCGCGGCCGGTGTGGGCTACGTCGTTGGCGATCAGTTCTGGATCAGCGGCGGCGGAAACGGGCAGGCGAGCGGCATCGTTCTTAGCGTCAGCCAATCCGGCGGCGTGACCAGCTACAGCCTCGAAAACGACGGAAATAATTATTCGGTCGCGAATGGCGTGGCAACGACGGGTGGGAGCGGCGTTGGATTGACGATCAACATCACCCAAGTGGGTGGCAGTTCCGGTCTGAGTTACCGGATCGATCAAGCGGTTTTCTCGCTTCCTGATGGCTGTCGCATCCTTCGGGGAGTGAAGGCGCTGCATCAGGGCGGCTATCCGCTCGAGCTGATCACGCCAGGGGAGTTGGACCGGCGGGCGGCCGGACGCCTCGCGTACGGAAACCCGACGATGGCGGCCGCGACCTGGGATGACCAGAACGATCCTCCTACGTTGCAGATTGAATTTTACCCAATCCCGGATACGCCGGACAGCGCGGGTAACCTGCTTTCATTCGAGGTCGATTACGTGTATGACCCTGCCGATCTCGACCCACTTCAAACGAGCGCCAGCCTGCTTCCGTGGGCGCGGCCCGCGGCGATCACCGAAGGCGTAATGGCTAAGATCGATCAGTGGCGGGCCAGCTCGAATCCGCAAGCGGCTTCGGCGTACCTGGCGGCTGCCGCGGCGCACCGTGGAGATTTTGACCGGCTGCTCGCGACCATGGCGCGGATCAATGCTGCGCAGCGCGGCCCGAAGGGGTTGCGACTCTCTGAAGAGTACGTCGGGCGCAAGCCGCCGCGGTGGCATCGCGGTCCGTGGCATGAAGGGTTTCCGGGATAATGCAGTTTGGGGACATGCAAACCCGGTTGCTTGACCGGTTGGGAGAGAACACCGCCAATCCGTTGTATTACACGGCCGCCGACGCGGTGGCGTGGCTGAATGCGACCCAGCGTATTTTCGTCCTGATGACGCTGTGCCTTGAAACCACCGGAGTAATGACCTTTACGGCGGGAACGGCGTTCTACTCGCTGCTTAATACTTTCAGCGACTTGCTTTTGCCGCTTCGAATACGGCTCGCCTCGGGCGGCGGCGCTGAAGTGTCGGGCGCAAAGCTTTCGCCGGCGCGGCTCTCCGATCTGGCGGCGCTCGATAACAGTTGGTCGCTCAGCCCCGGTCCGGTGACGCGGTACTCTTTGCTGGGTTTCGATCTGCTGGCGATTTATCAGCAACCGACAGGCACGATACAGGCGGATGTCACTTACGCGCGCTGCCCGACCACGATGGCGCTATCCATGGCGGTTCCGGAGATACCGGAGGAATTTCACCCGGTGCTGATCGATGGCGCAATACCGCTGATGCGATGTCGCGAAGGGGGCCAGGAGCTTCACAAGGTGATGCCGCTCTGGGATCGGTTCCTAGACGCCGCGCAAAAACTCGGCGATTATGTCCGAGCGCGCAACAAAGAGCAGGGATACGACCACCTACCGATCGAACTAAAGCGCTTCGATCGCTCCACATTGCTCATGGAATCGGCTCGCCAAAGCAATAGCCGGCAATTCCTCTTATGAATGTTCACCTACAGCCAGCGCGCCGGAACACTGCTCCATAATGGCATCCTGATCGGCTCCGGGTACTCGGGTCACGGCGACGGGAAAAACGACCCGGATTTTCAGAACATAGCGAACGTCGGACCTATCCCGCGGGGAAAGTACAGGATCGGCGGCCCGGAGGATCTTCAGGGTGGCCCCCATGGCCCTTATGTGCTGCCGCTGCGGCCCGATCCGGAGAACGAGATGTTTGGCCGCTCCGGATTTCTGATCCACGGCGATGAAATCGCCCATCCCGGAGAAGCTTCCTTCGGCTGCATCATCATGGCTCGTGAGATCCGGGAGGCGATCACGCGCTGGGGCGATTCCGACCTGGAGGTGATCGAGTGACCGGCTTAGCGTTCAAGCGAAACACCGGAGGATGGATGGATAAGGTCATCGAATGGAAGACTGGAGGCCCATTCGTCCATGTCGAGTTGATCCTCTCCGGGCCGATCAGTAATGCGCTGTGTTTCAGCTCGCGGCAGCCGAACGGCACAAGCTTCGCCCATCTCGACCTTCTCGACGACAAAATCTGGGAGGTCGAAATGCTGCCGCTGCGCTCCACGCAAGAAGAAGACCTGATGGCGTTCTGCGCTGGATGCGGCAGCAAGTCCTACGACTGGATGGGAATCCTTGGTTTCGTGCTGCCCTTCGGCGAGCACGACGATCACGACCGCTTCTGCTCGGAGATTTGCACGGAGGCGCTTCAGAAGATCCTTGGCTGCTGGCCTGAAGTGAAGCCTTGGAACACCAGCCCTATGGGCCTGTATGAGCTGGTGATCAAGCGGGGAATCACGGCGTGATCCCAATCCACCGATGAGCGTTGACTGTTCACAGGCGCTCCTGGATGTGATTCCGCAGCTTAACGCTGCTAGCGGGCTTGATCTTGTCTTCTGGACCTCCACGGAACTGTATCAGTGGTTCGACGAGGCGGGGCAGCGGCTAGCGCGCACGGCTGGCGTTTTCGTTTCACGCGACACATCTTTGACCACCTCGTTCTCTCAGGGAACCTACAATCTGCCCGCGAGTCAAGTGGCGACGATTCAGGCGGATCTCAATGGGACTGTCCTTTCGCCGCGCACAGTCGAGGAACTGGAGTATCTCGATGCGAGTTGGCCGACGACGCAGGGACAGCCGGTTTCTTTTGTGCAGAACGTTCAGGGACTTGGTCTAATCGCGGTGTATCCGGCTCCGGACGCCAATAATTCCGGGCTGACGATCGGCCTGGTACTGCACGCGTACCCTCCGACCATCGCCAGCGGGACACCGATTGTGGCGGCTCCGCAGTGCATCCGGGAATACTTTACCTTGAGCGCAATTGCGGAGGCGCGCGCCAAGGAAACCAAGATGCAGATGCAGGAAGTCGCCGGGTGGCTGCGGCAACTGACCGGTTGGATGGAGCAGGTCATCGAAGGCTATTGGGGTGAAGCCCGCTAGGCAATTTTTCAGTGGATGGCCTCCAAAACTGAAAAGCAACGCATTCTCTCTTCCGGCCTGAACCTGCTTCCGCCGGGCGAAAAGCTTGCCGATGGCGAGGCGCTGCAATTCGACAACTGGCGCGTCGATCAGGCCGGCGAATTGCGGTCGCGCAAGGGCGCGATAAATTACTGGGCTGGCTATGGGAGTGGGGTTTTTCATACGCTCGCCCGCGCTGGAGCGGACCGCTACGCGGGCATCGGGACCGGGCTGTTTTACACGCCTGGAACCGGAGCGCCAACATCCATCGCGGCAGGTTTCTTCGATGGAAATCCCCTTGGCGTGGCTTTCTACCAAGCAGCCGGCTGGTTCATGAACCGGCTTCGGCAACTGCGCATCACCGGATCGACGGTACAGAATTGGGGCATCGCTCCGCCGACGACCGCCCCGATGGTGGCGTCCGTTGCGAACAACCTGATAGGAGTCGAAGGATGGAACGAAACCTCGCCTGGACAAAATCCGGTGACGTTTCCGGGCCTGAGCGTCGGCTATCTGGATGGCAACGGGAATTTCAACAACTTCCCGGCTGGCGCGGCTTCTTTCGATACGGCCATCCTCCAGGAGGGCGCGTCGTCGCTCAAGGTAAACGCGGCGAATCCAGCGCTATGGGTCGTCACCGACAATCTTTACACCGAGCGGGGCAGCGCGCTGGACACTACCGGAGGCATTCCCGCGGCCGACAACGACTACTATTCCTTCTGGTTTTACTGCACCAATCCGGCGGCGATCGACACGTTCAGCGTTCTGATCTTTTCTGGAAATTATCCGGGAGGGCCGTCGCAGCAGGTCGTTGCGGTGAAACTCAACGTGGGCGGCCTGAATCTGGCACCCAACACCTGGACGCAGATCAGCATTAAGCGGAATGTGGATTGTGACAAGTTCATCAACCAGATTTCTTCGCTCCAGAATCAGATCAACGCCGCCGCCGCGGCCGGAAGCGACACCACGGACCTGACGGCGCAGTTGAACGACGTTCAGGCGCAATTCAATACGGCCCTTGCGACTCCGCACTTTACTGAGATCGTGGCGGGGAGGTTCACCATGACCAACGTGGATATGGTCCCTGGAGATCCACCGATGCCGGCAAACATCACGCCCTACGGAACCGCGCTCAGTCGGGGCATGGTGACGCAGATTGATTGGACCAAGGTGAGCGCCATCCAGTTCCAGATCAATCTTACCCAGCCCTGCGTCTTTAATCTGGACATCGCGACTTTTACCACTTCGGGAACCCTGACCGGCTCGGGACAGTATTTTGTGTCCTTCGCGAACGCGGCGAATGAAGATTCGAACCTTTCGCCTGCCTCGAGCATCCTCACATGCCAAAACGCGAGTGCGCTCCTGAGTGGGATTGCGGTGTCCGCCGACCCACAGGTTACGCAGCGCTGGATCTGGCGGACGGGATTCGGATCGAACCAGGTGCTCAAGGTCGGCACGATCGCCGACAACACTACGACAACGTTCACGGACACGATGAGCGTTGCCGCGGCGCAAGCGATCAACGCCACGGCTCCCGCCGATCGCGATCAGCCGCCCGCCGCTTCGGGGTGCATGGGTCCCTATTTTGGAAAGATCCTCGCCTGGTCGAGCGCCGCGCATCCGGCGCGCTACTGGTGGACCAACAGCGGCGAACCGTGGCATTTTCCGGGCGCGGGCGATGTCGACGGGAACTGGGAGGATGCGGGAAACGACGACGATCAACTGATTGCGATCACCAACCATAATCAGTACGCGCTCATGTATAAGCAGCGGTCGCTGTGGCTGCTGCCTGGCGATCCCGCGAACGTGGACGCGCAGCTGATCGACACGAGCATCGGACTGGTCGGGCCGCGCGCGGTGTGCAATGCCGGACAAATTGACTACTTCATGGGTCCGGAGGGAGTGTACCTCAGAAATCAGGATTATAAGGCGAAAATCAGCGGCGTGCTCGATCCGATCTTTAAAGGCGATTCGGTGCTGTTGAGCACCGGGACCTATCTCCCTCCGATCGATCCTGTCAATATCGTCAATTCCGTGCTGGAGATCGTTAACGACCGGCTCTACGTGAGTTATCCGGAGCAGGGCTCGACTTACCCGAATGTCACGCTGATCTGTCAGTTGCCAGGGCAGACCGCCTTCGGGCAGATCCCGTCCTATCGCTGGTCTAGGATGAAGCTGAATCTCGGCTCCTCGACGACCGGGTTCACGGCTTTGAAGTACGAGGGAGCGGGAAATTCGCTGATGGCCGCGGTGACGGCCTCCGGGGCTGGACAATTGTGGGCAATCGAGCAGGCGTCAACCGCGCTCGACGGAGCAAACCCCATTCCGTTGGCTTGGCAGTCGCGCTTTTCCGATCAGGGACTACCCGACAACTTTAAGTGGTATTCCGATATCGTCATTGATTTCCAGACCTCTTTCGGCGGATTTCAGCCAGTCTCGACGCTCTCTGTATCGATCGTCTACGACAACGGAACGGTGCTTAGCCTGGGAACGATCGCCAGCTCCAATCGCACAACGCAGGTGTTTAGCCTTTCCTCGCTCAACATCCAAGTTGAGGGGGCGACCGACGAGGGGTTGCGCGCGAAGAACATCGCCGTGCAGATCACCGGCAACGCGACCAGCACGTGCATTATTTACAATGTGTACGTCCATTGGTACCCGGAGGAGCGCGCCGCCAGCACCATCGATTCGGGGTTCACCGATCTGGGGCAGCCGGAGCGCGTGAAGCAGGTGGATTATCTCGAGCTCTACCTAACGGGCGCGGGTCAGACGATCCAGCGAATTCTATCGAGCGATCTGCCAGGAAATGTGCTGACTCAGCGCGACACGAACACCTTCACGGCTCCCTTGGGCCGCGGCAACGCGCGGATGAGGCTGCCGAGTCTCATTGAGGGCCGGAATTTCCGCTTCACCTTCACGGCGCAAGCGCTTAATTTCCAGATTCACAAGCTGCGCGTGCGCCAGAGGGTGATCGGGGAGTATGTCGACGGGACGATCGGGGAGTATTACGAGTCTCCCGATTTCATCGTCGATAATAACCAGGTCGCGGAATGGAAGGATCTGCTTCTCGATTATGAAGTGAGCGGCGTTGGCGCGACGGTTGTGATCTATTCGGACCTGCCAGGCTATGGCCTCGCGATCCGGCGCACGCTCAACGTGCCGGTCGAATCGACCCGGCTTCCATTTCTTTTCCAGTTGGAAGACGGGAGCCTGAATCTACCCTACGGGCGCATTTTCAAGGTGCGGGTTTACCCGCCGAGCGGCGGCTATATCCGGCTGCACGGACCCGCGATTATCCGCTCGCGCGCGATCGGCGAATGGCTCGACGGTACCCTTGGTCAGTTCTATCTTTCGCCGCAATTCAGCGTGGCTCCGGGCCGCGTCGGTGAGTTGAAAGATTTCATGCTCGATTACGACGCAAGCGCCGCGGGCGGCCAGGTGATTATCTACACCGACCTTCCGGGGCAGAGCGGCTTGCAGGCGGCGCGCACGCTATCGCTTCCAGTGCAGGGCGCGACGCGCCAGCCCTATACATTCGCGGGCGAAGATTTTAACGACGTGCTGGCCTATGGCGATCTGTTTCAAGTGAAGATTGTTCCCCCGCCCACGGGAATCCTTCGGCTACACGGCCGGGCGAGTTTCAGGGTGCGGCCGATCGGCGTGTACTTCGATGGCTCGCAGGGCGAGGTATGGGAGACGCAACCGCTCGATCTGCTGGGCGGTACGGCGATTTACCGGGAGATCGTGATTGTCGCGCAGACCGGCGGCGCGATGACGCTCGAGGTAGAGACGGACCTGCCGAACCTCAATATGGCCGTGGTGGCGTCGATTGCCGTCAATACCACGCTCACGACCAGCGGGCGCGCGCCTGTCGTGTCGCGGCTGCCGGGGAATACCAAGGGCCGGTTGACCAAGTTTCGCGTGCAGGGGAATTACCCGACGCGCCTTTTTGAGTTGAAGGTCCTCGCTCGAAGGCTCGGCGTGAACGGCGGAGATTGGCAATGGGTGAACGTGCCGCTTCCGCCGACCCCTGACGATTTCGCGCAATTCAATATGCCGGTGCGCGAGACGCCGGAGGCGTGGAACAAAATGCCCATGCCGGTGAGGACGACGCCGGAAGAGTTCACCTGGATCGATCTTCCGGTTGACGCCGTGGAATGAGCGAATGAGCGCTCCTGTCACCATCACTCCGATCGCGGCGGGCACGGCGGGCGATCAACTGGTTGATGCGCTAAACCTCAGGCTCCGCGCGATCGCGGCGGCGATCACGGAAGGCGGAAGTCTCAAGATTTCCGGCGCGCTCGACATGGGAGGCTTTGGGATCGTCAACTTGGCCGATCCGGTTGCGCCGACCGACGCATTGAACCTGCGATCCGCCGACAAGCGCTACGCCATGATTGGCGGGGTGAAGCAGGCGGCGAGCGTCTCGATTACGAGTGGCGGAGGGGTAACCGTGGCCTCCCAGACGCTCACCGCGGCGACGACCATCAATACCCCGGCACCGGTCGCACAGGGAAACATCTTGGTCGTCTTGCTGCTGCAAGATCCGACGGGCGGCCACACGGTCACCTGGTCGAATCCTCCCTTTCGGGTGAGCCAGGCGCACCTCGGAGGGAAAGCAAGCACCTATTCTATTTTGGTGTTCACGGCGATCACCGATCCGGCGGATGGAAACCTCAAGTGGTTCCTGACGGCAATTCCTATAACGAATGCTTCGTAAATCCTTTCTGCTGCTGATGGCGATGGCCTCCGGGTTCGCGCAGACGGACCTTCCGGGACCGGTCTCGGTTCTGCCGTATGCCGGCAGCGCGAATCAGCTTTATCTGTGGGATTCCTCGCAGGCGCACAGGGTTGGCCTTATCGCCCCGGCGTCGGTTGCGGCGGACATCACGTTCACGCTGCCGGGCGCCGACGGATCGAGCGGACAGTGTTGGGGCTGGGCCTCGGCGCATACGCTCGGCTGGGTGAGTTGCGTCGGCGTGGCGGCGATCACGCCGGTAACCACCGATCCATCGGGAAGCTGCACCGCCGGACTGCCGATGCAGTTCAACACTGCAAACGGGAATTATTGGGGCTGCGACGGGTCGTGGATCGGTTTCGTGACGACAAACACGATCCAGGAGATTTATTCGCAGAAAACTTTTGCGAACGACACTCCCTTGGGTTGGTACACAACCGGTGGCGTGGCAACTTCGCTGCTGCTGTTGGACGCCTCGAATAATTTCAACGTTGGCCCCAACACCAGCACCGGTGGAGCTACGCAATTCTGGTCCTCCGGCAACTTGTGGCTATCGTTAAGCAGCTCGGGATACCTGCTTCCTCAGACCACATCTCAGCTGCTTGGCAGCACCGGGAAATATTGGGGAGAGTTCTTCTCGAATGTGAATTATCTGGGCGGCTTACAGGCCCTCAGCGGATCGACGATCAACCTTGGAGCCAACCTCATTCCCACAGCGGACAACACCTACAATATTGGGTCCACAAACTACGGAATGCAGGAGTTCTTCGGGTACACCTTCTACGGTTTGCGTGATTATGTCTGTTACGGTCCGGCGCTTGTAAGCACGGGCTGCTTTGAGTGGAGCGCAACCAGTAGCCCGAACACCCTGACGCTAACCGGTGTTAGCACCGCAACTGTCTTACAATTTCAGGAAACGAGCTCCAGCGTAAATACCATCATTCCGGCGAGCGGCAAATACACAGAGTTGGGTACTACCAGCCTTGGATTTGACGCTTTGTATGTCAACTTCATTGGAGGAAGCAGTAACTACGCGAGTGCGGCATTCATCGATACGGTTCACTCTCAAATCGTTGAGCCATCTTCGAACAATACCGGATCTATCGGCCTTTCCTCGAATTACTGGAATACGGCCTATATCACAACCCTAAATACGACCTCCATTCCAGGGACGTGCTCGAGTATCATTTCGGACTGCGTGACGACAGATACGACGCAAACGATTACCGGGACGAAGACATTCACCGCCGGAGTAACCACTTTTGACCAAATCGATACAACCTATGTGGTGCCCTCTACTGGAGGCACTTATAGCCTTGGAGTATCTGGCACCACCTTCGGAAGCGGGTACATTGACGCCCTTTATATAACTACTCTTTACAGCGAGGGTGGAGGAGCGATTAACGTGGAAGACCAAATTAACCTAGTGAATCACAATCTTCATATTCTACTGGGAAGTCTGCTTTTGGATAGCGGACAAAATGTTACAGTTGGAGGAACTTCGGGTGTTAGTTGCTCAGGCGCTCCTTCGGCGTCGTTCGCCTCGTCCGGAGGCATCGTCACACACTGCTAGTGTCGTGTCCCGGAGATACGTTGAACAAAGGCGGCCGATTTTGTTCAACGTATCTCCGGGACACGACACTAGGAGAGAAAGCATGCAAAGATTGGTGTTTGTATTTGCGGTCGCAATCGCGGCGTGCGGTCAGTATAAGCCCGTGAAACTCACGGGCGAAGAGTTGCAGACGATCCAGAAGGATCAGGCGGAGGTGGACAAGCTGAAACTCCAGCTGCAAATCGCGGCCGAGCCATTCATCGCAGAGAGCAACGCCATCGTCTCCAGGCGGTGCGCGGAGGCTAAAATAGAGCCTGCTTCCTGCCAGGTGGATACCAAAACCGGCGAGATTTCGCGCAAAGAACCGCCGAAACCGGCCAAGAAGTGATCGTGGGCAATTACCCGATGTATGAGCACTTCTCCTAATTCCGCTTCGACCAAGTCGGCCGCCCAGATTTTCGCCGATGCCTATTGGGCATCGCAGCCCACGCCGGTGCAGGCGCTTCGCGCGCTCGCCTCTCCCGACCGGATTACGCTCGCGATGGAACTGGCCCAGCAAGGCTTTGTGATCGACGTGCCCATTATGGTGGGGCTCGCCGTCACCGGCGATCAGATGGACCCGCTCGAATGCATGACTATCCGCCAGGTGGACGGTTTGTCGTGGGTGCCTTCGGCCCTACAGCCCTCGATCGGCTTCCTGCCGGGCGGCGGAAATGCGCCGTATAACCCCTACGATCCGCTCCATCCGCCAGCGGGCGCGATCAAGGTGAGCACGAGCCTTGCGGATTATCCGCCGTTCGCGGCGCCCGCGCCGATCGTCGCCCCCGCGAATAACGTTGTTGGTCCGCTCGCCTTCGGCAGCCTCTATGCGCCCGGACCTGGCGCGATGAACAATGGACAGCCGACGGTTAAAAACGGCCAGCAGGTCACCCAGAACGGCCAGACCTTCACCGCGCGCGTGGTGATGGGCCTGATGGGGTGGTCGGTGAGTTTTACCCTCAATTCCTAGTCCTCCTGTTCTGGCAATTAACCAGCAGGAGAAATCATGAATCCCGCTGAAGTTACGATGATCGAGGCGCTGGCCCCTGTCGCCGAAAAGCTGGTTGAAGATCTGATCGGGCTGATCGAAAAACACAAGTCCGCGGCGTCGACTCCGTCAAAAGAGGAGGTCGCGGCGACGGTGACGGGCGCTCTCGCGGCGGCTCCGGTGGTTCCGGCCGACGCGCATGAGGCGGCCCTGGCGCAGGTCGCCGACATGACGGCGCGGCTTGCCAAGTCGACGCAGGAGGTCCCGACGGCCGCCGCGCATGGCGTGATCTTCACCGGCAGTTCGTCGACCGTTCAGAGGTGACGTGTCGGTTCGAGTCGAGAAAGGGTTTCCGCTGTATGCGGTACCGAGAGTCTGGCAATGGATGTCGAGGTTTCGGGGCCGCGTTGCGGATGATTTTAGCCCAAAGACGCTCGATGAATTCGTGGCGCGATGGGTGGAATTGGATGCGCGAGGAAGAAAGACGTGGCAGGTAATCAGGGACGGGGATCTCGGCGGGGTGATCGAATCGAGTCGGCTTTCGCCCGTGCTTGCCGATCTGCATTGTATCTTCAAGCGCTCCTTCTGGGGACACGAAACCACGGTGGCGTCGCTGCGCATGGTGTGCGAGGAATTGTTCGCCGATGGCGTGATAAAGATCATGTCGACCGCCTTCCGCTCAAACCACGCGCTGATCGGGATTGTGAAGGCTCTCGGCGGCTCGAAAGAGGGGTTGCTCGCCGGGCAGACGCTACAAAATGGCAAGCCGGTCGATGCGGTAATTCTCGGTCTGCGGAAGGAGGATTATGTCATCGGTAGCGAGTCTGTTCGGCGGGAATCTCGGCAACATGTTCGGGTTTGGGGACAGCAGCTCGAATACGAACAGCAACTCGAATGCGAATTACTCGTCAAGCGGATCGACAAACACCCAGCGAACGCTGACTCCGTACCAGTCGGGGCTTCAGCCGACGCTGTTCAACTACATCAGCAATCTGATGGCGAACCCGCAATCGACGGTGCAGCCGTTCCAGCAGCAAGCCGCAAACCAGATAAACCAGAATTACAACGGGTTAGCGGATAGCCTTCGGCAGCAGTTCTTGTCGACCGGCGGCGGATCGAGCGGTAAGTACGGCATGGCGCTGGCTCAGGCGAACCTTCAACGCGCCGGGCAACTCGCAGGCAACGATACTTCGTTTCAGCAGACGGCGGCGTCACTGCCGCTGGAGGCATCGCAGATCGCGCAGGCGTTGCTTGGCATGAATTTCGGCCAAACGAGCCAGACGAGCGCGAGCGGAAACCAGCAGCAGACCGGCGCGAGTAACACGAGCAGCTCGAGTTTTCACATCTAAGGGGGGCGCATGGGCGGATTCGGTCAAATCATGAAAAACCTGCTCACGCAGCCCGTTCCCGGTACGGAGATGTGGGCGCGACAGCAGCAGGTCGATCTCGAAAAACAGCAGCAGATGAGGGCTAACCAGGAAGCCGATCAGGCGTTCGCCGAGCACATGCAGCAGCTCGGCGCGAGGCCGGTGATCAACGGCGTGGTCAAGGACGAACAGACCATTCCGGAAGGTCCGGGTATTATCGGCGGCGGCCAGTCTTTCAGCGTGATCCGTAAAGCCGGCGAGGATGGCCGGACAGTCGCGAATCATAAAACAGCCGAAGGCGACACGGTCCAGTGGGAAATTCCCACGATGGAAGAGCAGATTCGCCGGCAGATGCTGCTCGGAGCGCCGCAGCGCGCCGCGGCGGTGCAGCAGGCTGGCGACTTGGCGCAAGCCCAGGCGCGCGGCCGTGGCGCGGGCGAAAGCGCGACCCGCGCCGCCGATCTCCAGGCGCGCGGCGTGCGCCTGGGTGACGTGTTCGACGCGGACACGATCAAAAAGTACGGAATGAATCCCGACTATCGGGATCTCCCGGAAAACATCAAGACGATGTTCCCGGCGGACATCCGCGGCGTGGCGACGACCACTGGCGCTGGCATTCGCGCGGACACACAGAAGACGGTGGCGCAGATGCGCGCCGATGCCGCGCAACGGCTGCAAGACGCGAAAGAACAGTTTCAGGCCGAGCAGAACGCGCAAAAGCTCGACTACCAGAATCGCTGGCAGCAGGCGCGCGCCGCGATTTCCGGGGACGCGCAGAGCAACATCAATAACCGAACGCAACTCCGGTTATTCGACGCCGATCAAAAGCAGCACTCGACACTCCTCGACAATGCGTTCAAGGAGGAGCAGAGGGCGCTCAGCGCGCAGGCGCTGCTCGACACGCAGGAAACGACGGGAATGCTCGGCCAGAAGACCAGCCAGCCCGCGGTGAACGATGGCGAGGAGTTTACCGATCCGTGGTCGGGCAAGAAGCTCACCATGAATTACGCGCAGCGTCTGCGATTGAAGAACGCGCTCGGCGAGTCCCTGGCGCAGGTGGCGAGCCTTAAAGAGCGCGCGGCGGCGATTGCCAACAAGCGCGGACTGAACAACCCTGGTGCCAGCGGTAGTGGACAGGCCGCGCCGCCGGCGTCCGGTGGGAATGCGGATCGGGGCGCGGTGCCGGGGAACGGGAAATATCGTGTCGGCCAGACGGTGAGACTGAAGAACGGCAAGAGCGTCACGATCAAGCAGATCAACGCCGACGGCACGTTTATTTACTAGATGGTCAAGATTGAGGCCCGAATCGATCACCAGGCAAACCGCGAGGAGGTGAAGCGGCTGCTGGGTCCGGCCGCGTATCCGAAGGGTCCGTACCTGTACGCGATTCTGCGCGATCGCGAGATGGCCGAGATCCTGTGCGTCATGCTGAACGCGCTGGCTGGAGTCCACGCCCGCGTTGTGGAGTTGAGCGATGGCAACGGCGCGGCTTGACGATATCGTTGAAGATCCGCGCCCGGATGCGCAGCACGGAACAGCGCGGCTTGACGATATCGATCCTTTATCGGCGCAACCGGAGCGGCCGGAGGATCTACCTTCGCGTGAGCAGTTCGAATCGTCTCACCAGGCGGCGGTAGCCGATCTGCACAACGAGTTGAACAAGGCGCGGCCAGCTGGCCCGACGATCGGGCCAGCGGCAGCCCCATCGTTCCTTGAGCGGTTAAAGCGGATGGTGCTGGGAAATCCGCAAGGCGCGCCGGGAGAAACCGACACGCCGGTAGGGCGGGCTCTGGGCATATCCTACGAGGCTCCGGCGGAGCAACACACGCCGACTACAGATCTGCCGCTGGTTCGGCCTACGGCGCTCGCGCCGGGCGCGCCGGAATCGGTTGCCGGCGGCATCGGCAAGGGCGCGCTCCAATTCACTGAAGGGATGACCACCGCGCCGAACCTGCTGATGATGGCTGGTTCTGGTGGTCTCGGCGTGCTCGGCAACGTGTCGAAGTATCTGCCGCGCGCGGTGAGTGCGGGATTCAGCATTGACATGCTGCGGAACGCATACAAGCAGTATCCGCGGATCAGAGACGCGATCGATAGGAAAGACTGGCCCACGGCGGCCGCGGCGATCACCGAGGCTGGTTTGACCGCCGGCATGGGCGCAGCGGCGGGCGTCCACGCGGTTCGTGGTGGTCCAAGAGCCGCAGCGGAAACGACGGAACCCGATGTGGCGAAGGCTGCTGAATCGGCGCGCGCTGGCGCGGAGGCGCTTGCTACTGAAGAAGAAACTCCGCGGCGGGCTTCTCTTGACGACATTGTTGCGGAAGAGCCGCAATCTGGTACGGCGAAACTGGAAGACATTGTATCCAGCGAGCCGGGCGGGCGGCGCGTCACCGGATCGAGCAATCCACCCCTGAACGACACCGGCCGGGAACAATCGGCGGCGCTGGCCGAGCAGGGCTCTGGAAACTTCGACCGCGTGTATTCGAGTCCGATGGACCGGGCCATGGAAACAGCGAGGATGGTCGATCCGAACGCCCAGCCGGATATTGGCTTGGGTCCGTGGAAGCTTGGGGAGCACGAAGGGCAGCCCGCCGACCGGGAGCGCGCGGCGATTGACAAGCGGATCGTTGAGACGCCCGATGAAGCGCCGGAGGGCGTGGGGCAGCACTCCGGAGAACCTGGAGAGAGTTTTAACGCGGCGAAGGATCGGTTCATAGGCACGATTCAGAGCCGTGCTACCGAGATGCAGCCCGGCGAGCGCGTGCTGAACGTGACGCACGGGCGGCAGATTCGCATGTTGCAGGCGTGGGCCAAGGCTGGGTTCCCGGAGGATGGCTCGATCGATACCGGCGAGATGACCCGCCAAGGAAACTGGCCGGAGCCGGCGCGGTTACTGTATCTCGATCCCGAGGCGCGGACTCTGGTTCCGGTGGACTCGCCGGACAAGCCGGGGATGTATTTCGCGCGGCACGGCGAGACGGATTTCAGCGAGGGTTCTGCTTCTCCTTCCTCAAATGAGGGCGAAAAACAGGAAGCGCGCGCGCCGTCCGTTGCTCCGGCGTACGGCCGCGAAGTCTCGATAGCGGTTCCCGGCGAGAAAACGAATTATCCGGCGCGCTACGCGGTGCGCGAGCTGGCGGATGTGCAGCCGTCGCACAACCCCTTCAGCTTTGAGCCGAACCGCGAATATGCTTATCGGAACGATCGGGACTATACGCGCGCCGGCAATGCCGCGCGTGTTGTGAAGAACGCGTCCGAGGGCACGTTCAACCCCAGCTTCCTGACGACGGATGCTCCCACCGCGGAGCATGGCACGCCAGTCGTGGACGCGAACGGAAACGCGCTGGGCGGTAATTCGCGCACGATGACGCTCGCGCGGGTGTACAAGCGGGGCGGCGCGGATGCCGACGGCTACAGGGCTGAACTGCTGCAAAAAGCGCAACAGTTTGGCATCGATCCGGCGGAAATTGAGCGGTTCCAAAAACCAGTGCTGGCGCGCGAGGTCGGCGGCGGGATCGACGCACAGAAGGCGATTACCGATTTCAACAAAGCCGCGGCCGCGGAGTTGACGCCAGAGGAGCGCGCGGTGTCGGACGGGCGGCATCTGTCGCTGGAAACGATTCAGGCGATCGGTTCGCGCCTGGAGGAGATGGGCGAAGACGGCACGCTCGCGGGCGCTCTGCGCGGCGAAGATGGCGCGGAAATCCTCAACCGGCTGGTGAAAGACGGCATCGTTACCGAGCAGGAAAAGGGTGGGTATCTCGACGATAAAGACAACCTGACTCCGGAAGCCAAGGCGCGGATCGGCAAGGCGCTGGTTGGCAGGTTGTACGATTCTCCGGCTGAATATCGCGCGACGACGCCGGAGATGCGGGCGAAGCTGGAGCGCATTGCGCCGCAGATTTTGCGCGTGGAGGGCCGTCCTGAGTGGGAGCTGACCGACCGGTTGCGTGAAGCGGTCGGACTGGCGCAAGAGGCTCGGGCGCATAAGCTCGACATCGACCAGCAGGTGAAGCAGTCGGGAATCTGGAGCAACCGACAGTACTCGCCGGAGGCGGTTCAGATCGCCAAGGCACTAGGGGGATCGCCGGTGCGCGCGGCGGCCCGTTTCCGGCGATACGCGAACGATGAGGCGCTTTCGCGGCCTGGAGCGCAGTCGCAGATGTTCGAACCGCCGACGCGCGATCAGGCTTTTCAGGACGCTTTTGGCGCTGGCGCTACGGAGCGCGGATCGGTTTCCGGGAAGCCCTCAAAGGGGTCGCTGCCTGAATGGCTCCTGACTGGATATCAGTACGGGCCGGCCTCCGGAACCAGTGTCAGCGTTCCCGGAGCCCCGGAGGGTGCTGGACCGACTCCCCCAGCAACCGGACCCAATTTTAATATCGGCGAATCCAGCCGCCGCGTCAAGGGTTCCGGCGAGCGCGGATCGATCTCGGGCGAGATGTTGGGCCTTGGCGTCCCGGAGTTCATCAAAAACGACGTAGTTCCCGCCGTCAAGCGCGTCGCTACCGATCTGGTGGAGGCGAAGGACCAAGCGCTGCGCATGGTTGCGCCGCAATTGCGCGGCGAGGCGGCGGAATATACCGGTTTGAGCCTGCGTCAACGGATGGCGCAGTTCGCGCGGCGCTACGACCAGGGCATGGAGCGCCTGAAGGCGGCGCGTGAGTTATTCAACAACCGCAGCAAGCAGGCGAACTACGATTTCATCGACGATGTGGAGCACGGGCTCGGCCGGAGCAAGCAAGGTCCGCTGGATGAGATCGCGCGCCCACTGGCGCGTATGCTCGACCAGCGCCGGCGCGAGGTGCAGGCGCTCGGCGAGGGCGAGCTGGAGAAGTTCTACACCAACTACTTCGGCCATATCTTTGAGCGGCCGGAGCAGGCAACCAAGTTTTTCGAGTCGTTCTTTGCCGGCAAGCGGAGCATGGAGGGTCCGAAATCGTTCCTGAAGCATCGCGAGTTCCCGACGTTCAAAGAAGCGCTGGCGGCGGGTCTTAAGCCGGTGAGTGATAATCCCGTGGATCTGGTGATGATGAAGGTCCGGGAGATGGATCGGTATCTGCTGGCGCACGCCGTGTTGCGCGACCTGGCGGATCGCGGCATTGCGAAGAGGGTTTCTGGCGATCTGCCGGTCGAACGACAGGGCGAGATGTTCGAGGGTGCGCCGATCAAGCGCGAATGGGCGGTTGCCAGAAAAGAGGATCTGCCGCCGGGATTCGTGAGTATCCGCGATCCGATCGGCGGCGGCGGGAAATGGTACGCCGAGCAGGGCGCGGCAGACGCTCTCAACAATTACCTGACTCCCGGCTTGCGCGCGCGATCGGGAGCGTACCGCATCCTGGCGGGTGTGAATAACGCGATGAACCAGGCGAACCTCGGTCTGTCCGCGTTCCACCTGACCGGAGAAGTGATCCGCTCCGGAGTTTCGCGGGCCGCGCTGGGGATCGAGGATCTGTTGCACGGAAAGGCGCTGCGCGGCTCTCTGCGAATCGCGACGTTTCCAGCGGCTCCGTTCCTCGATTACGTGAACGGCTCGAAAGTGCTGCATGATTGGTTCACGCCTGGAAGCGAGGGCGCGCCGATCGCGGCGATTACCGATGCGCTCACAAAGGGCGGCGGGCGGGTACGGATGGACGCGGCGTTTGCGACGAACGCCACGGATTCGATGATGAAGGCGCTGCGCGAGGGGAATTTTCCGGGAGCATTGATCCGCGCGCCGTGGGCGCTGCTCGAGCAGACTTCGAAGCCGATGATGGAGCATATCATCCCCCGCCTGAAGCTTGGGGTGTTCCACGGGATGGCGGCCGATGCGCTAGAGCGTCTTGGTCCGGGAGCGAACGTCGAAAGCGTCCGCAAGGCGATGGCTCCGATCTGGGATTCGGTGGATAACCGGATGGGGCAGGTGGTGTACGACAATCTGTTTCTGAACCGGACGTTCAAGGATATTCTGCACCTAATAGTGCGGTCGGTGGGGTGGAATCTGGGAACGCTTCGCGAGATCGGCGGCGGCACTATGGACTTGCTTAACCTGGCGCGCGGCCGCCGGCCTGACGCGTATCATCGTCTGGCGTACACGCTGGCGCTGCCCATGGTGAGCGGCATGATCGGAGCGCTATACCAGTACGGGCACACCGGGAAAGGTCCGCGGGAATTGAAGGATTATTTCTTCCCGAAGCGCGAAAATGGGCAGCGTATCGCGTTGCCGACGGATGTGAAGGACGTCTACCATTACGGAACCGACCCGGTGCGTACGGTCGAGAACAAGACCTCGCCCCTGGCGAATACCGTCATCGAGATGCTGCACAACCGTGATTTTTACGATAGGCCGATCCGCAACTCGGACGATCCGTTCATGCGTCAGATGCTGCAGGAAGCGGATTTCGTAGCCCGGCAGTTTATGCCGTTCACGCTTCAGCCGCGGATGGGCAAGAAGCTGCCGGAGGAGCCAAACCCGGAACACCGCGTCGAAAATTATCTCGGGTTCACGAAAGCGCCGGCCAATATTCAGGGCGCAAAGAGGCGGAGGGCTCCGAAATCGCCGTACTGACGCCTGGCAATTTATAAGCGATGAACTGGGAAGCGCTGCACGTTGTTTCGACTCTGCTGGTTGCTGGCGCTGGATTGGCTAATTATGCGATCCTGCTGGCGATCAAGAAGGAGATCGCGGAGGCCGTCGGCGCGGTGAAGGAGTGGGCGCGAGCCGAGTTTGTGACGCAGAGGGAGGCGGATAAGCGGTTCGAGGCGATGGAGCGGCAGGGTTAGCCAGTCACTCTGGCAGTCGTGGTGAAATCGCGATGTGGCATCCTGGCCGGGGTTCCTCATTGGGTGTGCTTCCCTTACCGCGATAGTCCAACTGTATCCACGTTCAGGCTGATGGAGATTGCACCGAGATCGTGAGCCTTGGCGCTCGGAACGATGATTTCAATTGGCGTCCAAGACCCCGGCGGGAGGGTTCGCGAGAGTTTGATGGTCCTTGAGTTGGGTAGCTTTGGATCGAGTTGTTTTGTGGTCGGGCCCCAGCGGACGACAACCTCGCAGTTGCTCAACGTGGCAAAGTTTGGATTGCCCAGATCCACAGTCAGCTTGTACCCATCGAGGTAGGTATCGACTGATTTTAGAGAGGCGAGCATCGGCAGGCCGTTGCTCGCACGAAGCGGAGAATACACGTCCAGGGCGCTTGGGTTGAGCGACGCTGGCTCGCTGTAGATCGCGTCGGCCAGGATGTTGAAATATGAGTCGATCAATTTACGCACTCGATCGATGTCCTTTTCATGGTAGTCGTCCTGCTGCTTCTCTTGTGCCCGCAGCATTCGGTCGTATTGGTTAAGATCTTTCGCTAACTCCGCAATCGCCTTCTCTATGCTCTCGAATCTCTGATCGGGAGCGGCTTTCGACTTGAATTTAGGCGGCTGGAATAGGTCAGGCTGAAATCCGGGATCGTCTAAACGCGATCCGGGAGTTGGGTGCGGATCTTCTACGATATGATCGATGTCGTCAAGCCGCGCCGTCCCGTGCTGCGCATCCGGTGATGTGGCCGCCGGCGGCTTCGTCTTGTCCTGCGCGCGGATCGTGGGGCCGATGAGGGCAAGCGCGATGGCGATTGCGACTTTCGAAGAACAACTATTTTGGGTCATCTTCCTGATCATGAGTCCTCCCCTTATTCTGAAATTCGGAACGCCTGGTTCACCTGATATATTCTCTGATGCCGTTTCTGCTCAAAATCACCCAGCTTTTCGGCGTTCAAGTGGACCCGTAGCGGCCGGTCTGCTCCCGTAAGTTTTTTCTTTTTTCTCCAGCCAAGCGATCATAGCTTCCTCGATCGCGTCGTTTAATACGAACTTCTGGTCCTGTTCCTGCATTTTTGCCTTGATCCATCCTATCCTCTGACGGACTGGTTCGCTCGGCCGATACGTCATTTCTGGTCTCTGTTTAGACATAGGGAAAATCCTAGGCTCCTTTGGGGCGCTTGGGCGCTTGACATCATGGGCGCGTGGGCGCATAATGATCCCTGTGACACCAGGAAATACGGTAACACGGGAACACAGTGACGAGAGAAAGCTCACCGTTTCGCTTCCGACGCAGTTGATTGCGGACGCGAGGCGGTATGCGACGCTCAACGGGACTACCCTTCAGCAGTTGGTAACAAAGGGGTTGCGCATCGTCCTTGGATTTGATCCGTGTCCCGATTCAGGGGGTTCGCGGGAAGAGGAGACGCTCTCGTGATCCCGCTGATCCTGGTCCTGGTTACAGGCGTTTCGTGCGGCGTGGCGCGGTGGTTTTCTCCGGAGTGGATGCGGGAAGCAGCGGCGCGGCTGATGGCGCGGGCGGAAGCGATCGAGGAAGCCAAGCTTGTGCACGTGAAATCGCTGCTGCGCTGGCGCCGGGAGTTCGGGGTGGATCGATGAGCCAGCCGTTCGAGTCGCCCGTGTATCGCAAGTGGATTCGCTGGCAGGAATGCGTTGTGTGCGCGAAGCTGCGCGGACTGGGCGTCCGGCTCGAATTCCGGCATCCGGTGCTGGGTGTGGTCGAGTGCGCCCATGTCGGGGATCACGGCAAGGGCCAGAAGTGTAGTGATTTGGAGACGCTTAGTCTCTGCGCCTGGCACCACAGAATCGCGCCGGATTCGCATCATGTTCTCGGTGCGCGGTTCTGGTCACACCACCGACTTAACCGGCAAGAACTGATTGATCAATTTCAGAAGGATTTCTACGCGGATGAGGGGGCGCGGGTCGCGTGATGGAAAAACTGAATCTCGGTCGAGCAGTCGTAATTTTTCTCTCTAAAAATGGGGTTTTCAAATTCGCTCGCCAGGGAACCAGAGCGCATCGTGATCTGCTGAGGTCTGGTTTCCTGCCGGCGGCAAGCGTTAACGCTATTGCAGACGCCAAGTCACTGCAGGTTGCAAAGTGCAAACTAAGCTACGACGGAGAGCGCTACATCTACCCGATGGAGCCGACCCTTGACGGGCTGTTTCGGGCTGCTCAGGAGCTAGATCGGTTATATCTGCGCCGGCGATCTGGGAAGCCAGGGTGGCCGACTCCGGCGGAGGTTGCATGACCTACGTGTGTGCTTGTTGCAAGCAGACCTTGACGGAGTCGCAGCGCCGTTATTATCCGGGGCATACAGGACAGCCGGCGCTTCAAGCGGTGTGCTCCGTATGCGAAGCCGACTTGATCCAGGATGCGCGTGAAATCGCCCGCGGGGATCGCGCTCGGCTGCGGTTCCCCGCGGCGATCAAGACGGAGGATACCGATGTTGCGGCCTGAGCTGCGGCTTACGTCGAAGGACGAGCGGTTCCTGGAAATGATGAAAAAGATCACTCCGCCGATCCGGCCGCACGGAGTTACGGACCTGGAAAAGAAGTGGCTGCGGGCCATGATCGAGCGCGACGAAATGAGTCTGCGGTTCGAAGCGCTGTTAGGGCAGTTCGCGAAGCTGCTGGAGGAGCGCGACGGGCTTCGCGGCGATTGCAATTATTGGCGGCGGTTGTTCTGGACGCTGGCCTCTGGTGTTGGTCTTTTTGCCGCATTCGCGATTGCGAAGGCGTTTATTACCTGGTGATGGAAATGGGAGCATTGCAGCCGGTTCATGATGCGGCCCCTATCGTGGCGGCCGATGTAGAGAAGGTTCTGATAGGCGGCGACCTGTCGAAGCTTTCTCCCGAGCAACGGATTTCTTACTACAACGCTGTGTGTAAGAGCCTCAACCTGAACCCGCTCACGAAGCCGTTTGCGTATCTGACTCTGAGCGGGAAGACTGTCCTGTACGCGCAGAAAGACTGCACGGAGCAGCTGCGCAACCTGCACTCGATCAGCCTATCCATTCCGGCGCGAGAGGTGATCGACGGAGTGTACGTGGTCACGTCCAGGGCGACGCGTCCGGATGGACGAGCGGACGAGGCTACGGGCGCGGTGGCGATAGAAGGTTTGAAGGGCGAAGCTCGCGCGAACGCGATGATGAAGGCCGAGACGAAAGCAAAGCGGCGCGTTACGCTTTCGATTTGCGGCCTGGGGATGCTTGATGAATCCGAGGTTGACAGCATTCCCGGAGCGCAGCGCGAGGATATCGACACGGGCGGCCACACTGTTGGAACAAAGGCTGCTCAAGATTACGTGCGCGATCAGAAAATCGCCAAACAAGATACACCGACCAACGATAAGGGGGAGCGTACCGCGGTCAGCGAGCCGGCGCAGATATCGGCGTCCGGTGACGCTAGGCAGGCTCCCCCGTTTACCGGCAGCGGAATCCCGGAGGTGGACGAGTTATGGGCTCGAATGGGCTCACGGCGAGACGACATCATTGATGTTCTCGCTGAATTGCACAGTGACTTGGCGGAAATCGCCGGTACGGAAAAAGCGCGTGAGGAGTTCCAGCGCATCGAAATTCAGTATGCGGGCGGCATCGGGAACACGACAAAGAAGGTAGGTTTCGCGCGCCGCGTTGTGCTGGAAATGTATAAACTCCTCCGGTCTTATAAGAGTAAGGCATCTCCGGATATCGTCGGGGAGTCACAGCGCGAACTGGTACAGATGCCGAAAGGGAGCGAGGTTTATGCCGACTGATAAAGTAATCATCCCCGCGCACAAGTGGACGAACGGCGGAAGTGAGGTCCTGATCCTGAAGTGCGTGGAGCGGGACGGAAGTAGTTACGGCGGGTTTCGGTGGCCGCTCGAAGTTGGCGCAGACGTAGAAGCTCCTGACTGGAATATTTCTGCCGAATGCGGCGGCGGTCTCCATGGTTGGCCGTGGGGCTTTTCGATGGGTGACGGACGCGAACCGGACTGGTCAGGCAAGTGGATCGTGTTCGGCTCTGATCCTGCTGATGTAGTTGACCTTGGCGGAAAGGTCAAGGCGAAACGCGGAACTGTGCGTTTCGTCGGTGATTGGCAGGACGCGACTAACTTTATTCTGGCTGGTCAGATCGCTTGGGTCCATCAGGCCGCGAGAGGCGCGGCGTCGGCGACAGGCTGGAGTGGCGCGGCATCGGCGACGGGCGCGAGTGGCGCGGCGTCGGCGACAGGCTGGAGTGGCGCGGCATCGGCCACGGGCGCGAGTGGCGCGGCGTCGGCGACGGGCTGGAGTGGCGCGGCATCGGCGACGGGCGCGAGTGGCGCGGCGTCGGCGCCGGGCTGGGGTGGCGAG
>DATGMH010000131.1:0-5461 GCA_035293725.1 Bryobacteraceae bacterium | reverse complement strand
CGTGAGCGCCTGGTCCGGGGAGACATAGGCCCAGCCGATTTCCTGGACGTATTCGACCAGCGGGTTCTGGACCGTAGCCCGCTCACTCCCGATGCTAGGCATGGCTGACCTCCGCAAGGTCGAGGTCCTTGACGCGGATCGCGCCGGTCATGAGCGATACCAGCATCGCACGGAACAGCTGGTCCAGGATTCTCACTTTGTCTTTCGCCACCTGCAGCCGACGCCGAATCAGATCAATGGCACTGCCGATCTCCTCTTGCTCGCTGACGCAAGGCAGCGGGATCAAAAGGTCTTTGACATATCCGAGGTTCAGGTGGGAAAGATGGCCCAGGTTACCCATGCCGCGAAGGTCATCGTACTGAGAATCCAACCAGTGCCATAGGTACGTTGGGACGAGCCGCTCGAAGCACTCAATCGCTGCCGTATTCTGGGTTGTCGCTGCGGCCACTCCAAGAAGGGCAGATCTGCCCCGGGTCTTGCCCTGCCCATACATGGCGACAAAGACTGTTCCTGGGGGATAGAGCTTGAGTCGGTAGTCGCTCACGGCTTTGTGTGAGACATGAAGTGAACTCCCGAGGATGATTTGACCATCGATTTCCGCAGTCCTCACGAAAGGAATGTCTCCCGCATAGTACTCAGGCTCGTCAGTTGAGGGCGTCGTTCCGGTCGTAATACGAGCGACATCCCCGAGGCGCACCACCTCCCAACTCTCCGGAATCTCGCCGATCTCGGTCTGCTTAAGCGGCTCGCCGCGCAGCCCCTCCCGGAACAGCTTCGCCATCGTCGCCGACTTCAGCGCAGCCAGCTTGTCGCAGATCGCGGCTTCCTTCTCAACCCGTAACCGAATGGTTTCCAGCGTGTGCGCGATGGCTCTCTGTTCATCTAGTGGCGGCAGAACGACGGGCAGTCGGTCAATCTTCCCTCTGTTGAGCGTCTGTCCCTTTACCGCACGATCCTGATGGTCGGCGAAGTTGATCGTTGGAAGGTAGAACTTCAAGAAATCGCGATCAACCGACTCCCTCGGGAAAATGGAGATGATCGCCTCGTTGTGGAAGGCATCAATGTCAAGAACCGACGTTCTTCCGATCGTGAGCTTGAAGCTCATGAGGAGAGTCCCAGCCGGCGCCAATTGTCGCTGGAAAATCTCTTCGTAGGCATCGGCAGTTACACTCTCGGTAGTGCGATTGACAGTGCCGAAGGGACAAAGATCTGCAATGCTTACCCAGGGGAAGGCCGCTGAACTGGCGCTCCAGAACCTGTCACTGTTACGTGGCGGCGTCCGGCCCAAGCGGTAATCCGCAATTTCGCGAAAAGGTACGATCTTCCAATCCGGAGGCAGCGCGCCGGCCATTATTGACTCCACCGATATCCCAGTCTCATGAAGACGACCTCAAGTTGCTGGTCCAAAGCTGACGTCTCAATCCTTAGCCTGGCTAAGTCATCAAGAATTGTCTGAATGTCACCGTTACTCTCAGCAGCCGCACTGCGAACGAACCTCGATGGCGACAAGTTGTAGTCCGCCTCGGCGATCTGCTCCTGGCTGACCACCCGGCACAGCCCCTCCTGGTCGGTCCACTCCCGGAAGCACTGTACAATCTTGCGGATGCCCTCCTCGGTGAGCTCGTTTTTCGGGCGTCCCTTCCGGAACTCCGCGCTCGCGTTCACCAGCAGCACCTGTCCGCGCCGGCTCTTGGGCTTCGCTGCGTTCAAGACAATGATCAAACCGGCGGCGGTGGTGTTGTAAAAGAGATTGTCCGGAAGGAGGATGACGCCTTCCACCAGGTCCTGCTCGACAAACCAGCGGCGGATGGTCTTTTCTTTGTTCTCGCCCTGGCTGCCGCTGCCTCGGCTGGCGGCGCCGGTGTCGATTACCACGGCGGCCCGGCCGTGATCCTTCATGGACGCCGCGACGTGCTGGAGCCAGGCCCAGTCCGCGCTGGAGGCCGGCGCGTAGCCCCCGCGAGTCTCGAACCGTTCATAGGGATCGTTCTCGTAGCTCTTCGGGTCGAAGTTGTCCTGGTTCCACATCGGATTGGTCACCACGATGTCGAACCGCTTCAGGCGGCTGTCCTCAAGGAACTTCGGATTGCTCATAGTGTTGCCGCGGACGATTTCGCCGGCCATGTCGTGCAGCACCATGTTCATCCGAGCGATGGCGAAGGAGGAGCCGGTCAGTTCCTGGCCGTGGAGCTTGAGCGGGCGGTCGATCTTCTGCTCCCGCTCCTTGAGCACCAACTGGCATTTGACCAGCAACCCGCCGGAGCCGCAGCAGGGATCGTAGACCTCCTCGCCTTGCTTGGGGTCCATCAGCCGCGCCATCAGCCAGCCGACCTCCTTCGGCGTGAAGAACTCGCCGGCGCTTTGCCCCTGGCCTTCGGCGAACTTCCGCAGGAGGTACTCGTAAGCGCGGCCCAGGAAATCCGGCTCCACGTCGTTCAGGCCCAGCCGGTAGCGGGGATCGCTGAGCGTCTCGATGAGGCGCGCCAGCGCCTCGTCGCTGATTTCGCGCTCGCCGTTGCGCGTCTCGTTGTAGTCGACAATGTCGATGACGCCCTGAAGGCTGGGGTTCGCTTTGGTAATGGCGCGGATCGTTGTGGTGAGCTGCTCGCCGAGGGTTCGGGGCTTGCGGTGCTCCGGCCAGTCGAACTTCCTGCGACCGCTGACCACAGGCCAGGTCGCCTCAGGAGGGATGTAGAAGCGGACCAGCGACGGGTCGGCTTCGATTACGGCGCGCGCCGTCTCCTCATCGCCGAATTCCTCGGTCAGCCGGGCGATCTCGTCCTCGAAGACGTCCGACAACCGCTTGATGAAGACCAGCGGCAAGATGTAGTCCTTGAACTTTGGCGCGTCTTTCTCGCCCCGGATGGAACATGCTGCCTTCCACAGCAGATTCTCCATGGACCGGTTATCCATGACCTGGCCGTTGCCGTTGGGGGGAGACTTCGGCTCAGCCGCCGGCTTGCGCCGTCCTCGTCGAACCGGCGGCGCGGGCGCGACGGGACCGGCCTCCGCTTCCTTCCCGGTCAGGCGGGCGTACAGATCGGCAAACTCCGGCCCGAGCGACTTGACGAACTCCGCCACCGCATGCCGCACGGCCCCATCCGGCTCGGTTTTCCCTTTTTCCCAACGATTGACCGTCGGGAAAGACACGCGGAGCTGGCTGGCTAGCCGCTCCTGGGAAATACCAAGCCGTCGGCGTAACTCCTTGATAAGCCGATCGAACCCTGCCTCCGCAGTCCTTGTGTCTGCCATAGGGGTATCATAATAGATGATATGTCAGGTGATCGGCAGCAGGCACGCCGAACCATTCTCATGCGTCGGGCTGTGGCGCCAGGGCTGCACCAATCGTTCGACAACGCCCGGCAATCGCTTGGTTCCCGCAATCCGTTGCAACACGTAGCCCTGGTCGCCTTGATCTCACAACTGCAACCCGCTGCTGCGGAGCTGCCGACACTAATTCAGCAGGCTGAAGGAAAAGCATCTACTCCCTCACCCGAGCTGCAAGCCGAGCTTGAAGCAGCGTATAAGCAGATGCGAGAGGCATTCGCACCGCTCACGTTTCTTTACGATTTACGCACGCATGGTGGACTCGCACATCCACCTCAGAAAGAGCAGGCAGTTAAGGCAGCAGCAAGTCTGGGCCTCCCGCGCGAGAATTGGCATCGCAGCGATTATCTTCAACTCCTGAAGCTGATCGCCGGGAGTGTCAGCAGCATTAGCGAACAACTTGAGGCTGGGGCCGAGACGTTTGGCGAGATCACTGGTCTCAGCGCTCACGAATAAACGGATGAACGCGCCATTGACCATTCAGGATGTATCGGAGTTCTACCTCGCCGAAGATCAAGCGTCGTTTCATGTTAGGCTTCCCGGGCTTGACGGCAGACTGCACCCGGTTATTCCGGCGCCGCCGTTGACCAAAGCTGCTTACGCGAGCGCATATGAAGTGTGCTCAAGACAATTACAACCCGCCCAAAACGTTCTGAACGGTCCATACCCGCTCCTGATGCATGATGTTCCGCATTCGTTCGGTGCTCCGTTTCGCGCAGTCCGTATTTTTTCCCGCTATGTGCCTCCGATTCCAGATGGCTCCGCGAATTGGATCAGATATCTTGCAACGACATCGAGGGCCCCGTACCGCTGGATCGAGGACCTGGGCCACGCGGAGCCCGGCTACTTTCTAACTGGCCTGCCGAACGCTCCGGAGCTGTGGGAGATCTCGTCCTGCGAACGCGATCCAGCAGATCGCTGTGTTTTTGTCCTGTCTCCGGTACGGCTTCCGCATGGCCTGCCGACTCCCGATTTCACCAAAATAGCTGATCCAATTCTTCGGACCGAGGCACAACAACATTGGGCTAACCTTGAGCAAGCGGTTGTCGCGCACAATCCTTATGCACTTGTCAATTCCGCGGCATCACTTTCGGAGGCGTTGCTTCGGATCTTTCTCGCTGCCCCGGGCCCTGCGAGAAGTAATCTTTCAGACCTCCTGGACAGCTTAAAAAGGGAGCTGGATAAGAGCAACAGCGCGTTCTCACCCTTGAGTTACCACTTCATGCAAGCTGTCCGTATCATGCACCAATCGACGCAGCATCCAGGTCGCGTCGCCGGTATAGGACGGCCGATCAATCCTCGGCTTGCCCTGAGCATCGCGGAAGGTATGGTGGAAGTCCTTGCCTCGGTTGGATTGGTTTAGTATCTCGCTTCCCTCCCTTCCGGATTTACGCGCGAAGCAAGGAAAACAGCAGCAGCCCAGCTCCGATTGCGAAGAAAACCACGAACCGGCGAAAGAAGCGGGGCCCCATCATGGCGGCCAGCAGAAACCAGAACCTCATTGCATTGCTCCCAGTTAATTTATCTCAACCATAGTGAAATGTACGCACTGGGCCGCTCACGTGTTTACGGCCAAAACGTAGGGAATTCCTAATAGGCGCGACCAGGATTGAACGGCGGATCGCTGGAATCGCGGAATTGGCGTGTTGACCGCCCAGTAATCATTGGCGGCCCCAATTAGGATTTGCGGGCGCTGCAACATCGAAGTCAGCACTGGCCAAGTAATGAGCTGCTCGTAACAAATGAGAATGGCGGCTCGTTTCCCGCCAATCGGAATTACACCCGGTCCAGCAAGCCGGAGCGGTGCTGAGTCCGGCCGGAGCGGATTCCACATTGCAACGGGAACCGGAAGTCGCTGCTCAAATATTGCCGCCTGAGCACCTCGGATGACGAGGCCATTAAAATACCCTGGCGACCATTTCTCGGCACCCGGCGCGCGGGTGGATGCAATCGAGGACGCGCCACGAAGTGCCGCTAATTCCGCGGAAAAATCGTAAACCGGGCCAGTTGCTGGCGCTGACGCTGGAATTCGTGCACCGATGAGAACCGTTTTTCCGCTCGCCTTAAGCTCAGCGAGCGTTTGTTTCCAAAAGGCATCCGTTGAGGCCGTCCAATATGGCACGACGGTTTCGGG
>DATGMH010000130.1:0-6003 GCA_035293725.1 Bryobacteraceae bacterium | reverse complement strand
CACGGCGGCGGCGATCGTGTTGGAAATGACGTTGATCTGCCGGATGGTGGCGACGATGTTCTCGATCGCCGCCGCGGAGTCGCGGCTGGCGCTCTGCATCTCGGCGATCTGCTGGCGGATCTCCTCGGTCGCCTTGCCGGTGCTCGTCGGCTGGGCAATCGATCCGACAGACTGCACACCCGTACATATCAAAAATGTACGCCTACACTCAGCTTTCCTCACAAATTTAGACGCGTATATAAACCAACTTTATAGTTGATCTGCCAGGCGGCTAGAGGCATATGATGGAAACGGATTTCCGTAAGTCGCCGCATGGTACGATGGTGCACGCGAATGCAGCCGACCTCGAACGTGAAGCTGGATCGAACCGCGACCAGTCATTCTCGGATTCGCATCAGCCATCACTCTCTTGGGCGCAGGGGGAGAGCAATGTCCCAGTCACGCGACAACTTCGTCCGCTTGGCCGAAGCTCGAACCACCCGCGTCCTGAAGGATCTCGATTTGCTGGGCAACCTCTCGAACCGATCAAACTATTCCTATTCCGAGGAAGACGTGAAGAAGGTCTTCAGAGCCATACAGCGTAAGATCAAAGACACGGAAGCGCGATTCCGCACCACCCTGCAACAGAAGGAGGCCGAGCGATTTAAGCTTTGAGACGATGGCGAACGAAATGCGCGCAGCCGCACTTTTTTGCGGAATCGGAGGGTTTTGCGCCGGATTCGGTCGAGCGAGCATTCCAACCGCGTGGGCAGTCGACAACGACTTGTATGCCAAGGAAACTTACGAGCACAACATAAAGGGTGTGCGCTTCATCCGCGAGGACATTCAGAAAGTGTCGGTTGCAAGCCATGATCTCGAACCGGTCGACGTTCTCCACGCCGGGTTTCCCTGCCAAAGCTTTTCGCAGGCGGGCGAGCGCCGTGGTTTTGACGATCCGAGAGGCAAGCTCTTTTTCGAGATAATCCGCATTATTTCAGAGTTTAAGGACAAGAAGCCAAAAGTACTGGTTCTGGAAAATTCGCCATATCTTAGGTATGGAGAGGGCGGAATCTGGTTTCTTGAGCTACAGAAGCAGATTCAGCGAGCAGGATACTGGTTTCGGGAGACTAATTGCGCAGAACTAAATGCATATGAAATAACTCACCTGCCACAGCAACGTGTTAGACTGTATATGGTTGCGTTCTCGATCAACCATTTCCGCAGCGGAAAGTTTAACTTCCCGATGCACAAAGATCCGAGACCAAAGCGTCTCGACGACTATGTTGACTTTGAAGGAGAAAAGGATAGCGAATATTACCTCGATGAAGAGAACAGATATCATAAAATGATTTCCAAGAAAGTATCCAATAAGCGGAGCCTCTACCAGCTCCGTAAGTACGAGGTGCGGGCCAAGGAGCCGGAAACTTGCCCCACACTGACGGCGAATATGGGGGCTGGCGGGCATAACGTCCCTTTCGCGCTCGATAGTCGGGGCCTCCGCAAGCTCACCGAGCAAGAGTGCCTCTTGCTACAAGGCTTTCCGCCCGATTTTGAATTTCCTCCGACGGTGCCGCGCGCCCGTCGGTACATCCAAGTCGGCAATGCCGTCACCGTTCCCGTGGCCGAGCTCGTCGCCGAGCGCGTAAAACAGAAAATCCTGAGGGAGAGCATTGGTGCCCAAGAAAGCGTTCAAGCTTAAGCGCGGTACGGTGCTGAAGAAGGCGTCGAAGACTGCGTCGGGCCCGAAACCGAAGGGCAACCCGAACCTCAAGGTCGTGCCCCAGCCCAAGAAGGCGCTACGCATTCCGGGCACGGGCCTCGAGTTCCCGATCGATGTCGCTGAGCAATGGGATGGCTTCAATGACCCCGGCATCGAGCACTTTTCGGGTATGCCCTACGCGGCGCTCGGCCGGGAAGTTCCGCAGAACGTGATCGATGCGACGTCGACTGAGCCTGCGAAAATCGTCGCTCGCCTCATCGAAGTTCCGACTGATTCGATTCCGGACGTGGCGGCCTTCAAGGCTGCCTTGCGCGGGTGCCGCAAGGCGGCGGAAGACGAGAGCGAAAAGGCCAAAATCTTCTTCGACCAAGCGATCGAGATCATCGAGCGGCCAAAAATTAAGATCTTGCAGATCGAGGATTACAACACCACGGGGGTGAGGGGACCGTGTGAGAACGGGTTTCCATACTACGCGCTTTTGAAGGCCTCTGGGCAAAGCAAGAAATCGCGCAATACCGCGATCGGATCGTTCGGCATAGGAAAGTACGCGCCGTTCGTCTCTTCCGGCCTGCGTACCGTATTTATTTCGACTGTCTGGCATGATGACAAGGGCTGGCATCATTACGTCCAGGGCAAGTCGATATGGATGTCCCGGCGTGACGACGATGGCAGGATACGGCGCGGCGTGGGGTTCTGGGGGATTAAGGAGAAATGCTTTCCCGTCGAGGGCGTTGATGAGCGCCTGCCCGATTGGCTGCTCCGGACGAGCAATAATAATACTGAGCTCTCTCAGGTCGCCGGCACCACGCTCAGCATTCTCGGATTCGATGCGGTCAAGGGTTGGCGCCAACAGCTCGCCGCGGCGATTGCAGAGAACTTCTTCGGTGCCATCGAGCGGGGGCGACTCGAAGTCGATATCGATTCTGCGATTAATCTGCGGAAGGAGACCTTACCCGAGATCTTTGCTGATCCAGAGGTCCAGGAGCTCATAAGCGATCAGAAGGGGGAGCCGGAGAAGTTTCAAAACAGTAGGCTCTTCCTCGAGGCTATTTCCTCCGAAAACAAGGAAGTCATCGTCGAGCAGACCCAGAACCAGCATCTCGGGAACTGCGAACTTCGGATCCTTGTCCGAGAGGATTTGCCCAAAAAGATCGCCATTCTTCGTGACGGCATGCTGATCACGCAGGAGCTTGAAAAATTACGCCGCTTCGGCGACTTCAAGGAATTCGTCGCCGTCATCGAGTGCCAAAGCAAGAGCGGAAATGCGCTTCTGCGGGCGATGGAGCCGCCGAGACACGACGACTTCGAACCGGATCGGCTGCCTACTGAGAGGGAGAAGAGGAAAGGGCGCATAGCCCTGAGGGAGCTTTCGGAGTGGGTGCGGACGATGCTCAAGCGCCATGCCCAGGATCCGGTCTCTGAGGTGACAAGCATCGACGAACTCAGGGATTTCTTTGCTGATGACGCAGAGGAGGGGAGCGAGGGCCGGCAGGACGAAGAGAATCCCGCCGGGAAAGTGATCATCCGCGCTCGGCCGTTAAAGAAGAGGGACGAAGGTGGAGCATTCGCCATCACAAACGGTGGATTGGACGATTTCGATCTCGGCGAGGGTAAGGGTGACGGCGAATCCGAGGGAGATGGCGAGGGCGGCGGCGGTGGGCGCGGCAACGAAGAGAATGAGTCTGACGGCGGCGACGGCGGGCAGAATGGAGGGTCGTCTGGGTCAAGCGAGATCAAGAATACTCCCGCCCGCGTGATGCTCCTCAACGTGCGATCCGTCCCCCTAGATCGTCGGCGGCGGCGAATCGCGTTCACCCCAGATTACTCCGGCGAAATAAGAATTGCCGTGCAGGACTCCGGTGCTGACACGAACCACAAGCTTAAAGTCGTGTCTGCAACGAGCGGAAGGATCTCTCAAGGCATGATCGAGGGGCTCGCGGTTACGGCCGGTCAACGCTGCGTCGTAGATGTTGAACTCGCCGATGAATTCGATGGCGCGATGAGGGTAGCGGCCGATGCAATTTGATGCTCAACGGGCATTCCCGTACCCGGTCCTTCGGCCGGACATCAACGATTACACCGACGGCGAATTCCAGGTTCTGGTTGACTTTGCTCATCCGGACGACGGCTCGAACATCCACCTTGAGGTGCAGTTTGCCTTGAGTGTTGAGGAGATTGCCGATGCCGTTGCCCGTGGCGACGCCAAGTTTGTCGTCGTTGTCTCCTGCCGGGACACTTACTTTCGGCGTCCGCTTGAAACGACACAGAGTTCTCTCGCAGAGACGTTCTTGGCAGGAGATCTGCGCGGTGAAGTCCAAGTGTATCCGTATATCGTTGCGGACAAGAACATCTCCGGTTTTTCATGCCCCTTGATCAACGTCGAGTTCGGTCTCGGTCCCTTTTCGTTCGAGAAGGGCTCCGTCCTGGCGGTCGACGAGCCGAAGGCTGTCTACATCGACCGAGATTGCTTCAGACCCATTACTTCGGTGTTCGAGCTTGTGAAGAACGAGAATATCAACGGGCCGGAGTGGCACGTCGATTTTTCCGGAGATCGGGTACGGATCTCTGTCAGTCCACCGTTGAAGGAAAAGATCGACAAGTTTCGAAACAGTTCGAAGAATCGCGCTATTCTTATCAACTCGATCTATTTTGCTGCGGTGATGCAGTGCGTTGATCACCTTCGGGATGATCAGGGTGAATACGACGACCGGCGGTGGGCGCAAATCATGCGCCAGCAGTGTCACAACCTAAACATAGATATTAAAGATCACGACGAGTACATGATTGCCGAGCGCTTGCTCAAATTTCCGCTCGGACTGCTCGATACGTATGTATTTCAGGAGAGCCAAGAATGAGGGCGCGATACCTGAAGAGGGCAGCGCTCGAAGAGTTGCGCGAGGCTGTCCCGCAAAACCTTCAAGTCTACCGCTCAGGCTCGTTTAGCCATCTAGCCACGGACGTTTCAAAGTATTTCGAGGGGACGTTTGAGCTCGACAACGAGAGGCTGAGTTCATTGCGCAAGCCCGATGACGAAGGATTGTACGAGGAGCAGAATTGCGCGATTTCCTATAATGCCCTCTCCGATCTTTCGCCGTATGAAGCTCGAGACGAGAGGTTTTGGGTTTATCTCACGCATACGCTGTTGCTTGAGTACGCGAGGAAGCGGTGGCCAATCCCGGATGATGATGACGCTGCCATTGATCACATCAATGCCCACTTCTTTGCGAAGGAGAAGCGGCAAATCGAGCGTGACAATGCTGCATCTCGGCTGTGGTGGATGGCCCGCTTGTGCCAAAGGGTGCCAGGCCTCGCCCTCAATGAGTGTCTCGAGGTTCTCCTTTACCGATCGGACGTTCGCGCCAATATCATTGAAAGGCCGACCGCCTCTCAGAGTGTCGAGGTCTTTAGCGCAATCATGAAGAAACTGCATGCGTCGTATAAAGGCGAGAAGAAGCTTTTCGAACGGAAAACGTTTCGATCATTCATGATCAGGATCAACTCTATCGGCGGCGTGAAATTGCTTGACTGCATGGGGGAGCCCCAGCTGGCGGGGTTGCTCTCGACCGTTATCGAGGGCGACTTGGGATTAGCCGCGCTCTGAGCGCAGTTCTTAGACGGGCGCATAGGTCATATATCAGGATGCTCGCCCTAGCTTCTCTGGTGAACTTTGGGCCTGAGGTAGTGTCGAGTGAAAAGGTGAGCGTACCATCGTCCGGTATCCCCTCACGCCGGATGGACATGTCACGGGTAAGGTCGATTGACACCTTGCCGGAGATGCTTGTCCGGAAAACGCTGCATTCACTCGGTTTCCGCTATCGCGTGCACTATAAGGGGCTCCCAGGGAAGCCGGATATTGTCTTCACTCGCAGGAATATAGCGATCTTCGTTCACGGGTGTTTTTGGCATCAGCATCCCGGTTGCAAGAGAGCTTCGACTCCTGCCTCGAACAAGGGGTACTGGGGGCCGAAGTTGGCGCGCAACGTCTCTCGGGATCGGACGAACACAGAGCGCCTTGAGGAAGCTGGTTGGAAGGTGGCGGTGATTTGGGAGTGTGAGACCAAGAACCTCGACACAATGACCCGGAAACTCGTGGATTTGCTTCGAGGCTAATGCCACCGCAATCGCTTAGGTGGGATCGACGTCTTGATAACACCGTGAACGTCAGGCAGCGGATTTTGATTCCGCCATGCGGAGGTTCGAATCCTCCCGCCCCAGCCATCGGCGCATAGGACGCGCCGGGGCCGCGGCGCCCGTCGGCGAAGCTCCGCCGCTAGGCCGCCTTCACGTCGATGAGGTACTGCTCG
>DATGMH010000129.1:0-30829 GCA_035293725.1 Bryobacteraceae bacterium | reverse complement strand
GGATTCCCGTCGCGATGAACGCTAGGCCTGCCAAGGCGGGGAGCGGGCGCGTGATCAGAGTATTGCCGATGAACCATACCGCGACGGCCAGAAAGAGCAGAGGCGTGACCGGGTAGCCCCACATGCGGTACGGCCGCTCGAGGTTAGGGCGCGTGCGGCGGAGGATCATTAGCCCGAGCACCATGAGGCCATAAGACAGCCAAACGGCGAACATTGCGTAATCCGTTAGCGATTCGTACGTGCCGCTGAGCAGCAGAACGATCGACCAGATCGCTTGGGCGGCGATCGAGAAGCCCGGCGTTCGGAAGCGCGGATGAACCTCGCCGAAGCGGTGAAAGAACAGGCGGTCCCGCGCTTGTGCGAAATAGATACGAGGGCTGGTGAGAAAGGCGCCGTTGAGAGTCCCGGCGATGGAGATCAGGATAATGAGCGAAACCAGGGTGCCCCCCGCCGGTCCTAAGACTCGCTCGGCGGCGGAGGCTCCTACGTGATCGCTGGCGGCGATTTCCGGAATCGACAGGATGCGGAGATAGGCGACGTTCGCCAGTGTGTAAATAGCCGTGCAGATCGCAAGGCCGAGAATGAGCGCCAGCACGATATTGCGCTGCGGGTTCTTGATTTCGCCGGCGACGAAACTGACAGAAATCCAACTGTCGTAAGCGAGCAGGCAGGCAATGGCCGCAACACCGAACTGGCCGAGTGAGAAGGTTGTGGACGGCGCCTGGGCGGCCGCGGCGTGGCCTCTATAAAAAAGCCCGCTGCCGATGATGATGAGCAGGCCGGCAATCTTGGCGAACGTGAAGCTTTTCTGCACCAGCGCGCCGGCAGAGACTCCGCGGTGGTTGACTGCCGCTAACGCAAGAATGACCGCGATGCCCAGGAGCTTGGACTGCCAGGGCGAGAGCGGGATGAAGTAAGAGACGTAGAACGCCAGTGTTACGGCGAGCCAGGAGACCTGTGCGGTGCGGGCGACGACGAACATGGTCCAGCCATACAGAAATCCTCCGGCCGGTCCGTACATTTCGCGCAAGTAGACGTATTGGCCGCCGGTCGCCGGAATCGCGGCGCCCAGTTCAGCGCAGGCGAGTGCGCCGAAGAACGAAACCACGCCCGCGAGGATCCAAAGCGACAAGATTGCCGGGGCGGAGCTGAGGCTGCGGGCCACCAGATTGGGGACCACGAAGATTCCACCGCCGATCATCATGCCGACGACGATGGCGAGCGCGTCGATCAAACCGAGTTTTCGCTGGAGTTCAGCGCTCATTCGCGGCAAACGCCTCGCTTGCTGGATCGAATGAATCGGACCAAGTGGCGCGTGTGTTCGGTATCCAGCTCGGTTTCGATGCGCCGCAGCGCTTCCTCGAGTTTGAGGGAAGACCGGTACAAAATTCGGTAGGCCTGCTTGAGAACTGCGATCTGATCGGATGTGAACCCGGCACGGAGCAGTCCGACGAGATTGAGGCCTTTTGGCGCGGCGCGGTAATCCGAATAAAGGAAAAACGGTGGGAGATCGGTGTTTACGCCGGCGTTGCCGGCCACCATGGCAAGGCGGCCGATTTTCGAGTATTGATGGATGCCGACGCCGCCCGAGATGAAGGCCTGATCTTCAATCTCAACGTAGCCCGCCACCAGGGCGCAGCTTGCGATTACGCACTGACTGCCTATTTTGCAGTTGTGCGCGATGTGGCCCGAGGTCATGATGTAGTTGTCATCGCCAATCTCGGTGACGCTCTCCGGCTGGGTTCCCCGCGAAATCGTATAGTGCTCGCGAATGATGTTGCCGTTCCCAATCTTAAGATAACTACGCTGGTCTTTGAAGTTCTTGTCGAGCGGTTCGGTGCCGAGAACCGTGCCGGCCGAGATCTCGTTACGCTCTCCGATCGACGTCCAGCGTTTAACGAAGACGTACGGTTCGAGCCGGGTAAATGCGCCGATGATGACGTCTGGTTCGATCACCGCGTATTCGGAGATGGTCACTTGAGGGCCGATGCAGGCACTGGGATGTACGCGCGCCGTAGGTGCGATTGTGGCCGACGGATCGATTGGCACTAAGCTTGTATGATACAGGGGTGATGAGCGGCGGGGGGCGGGAGGCGGCGGTTGCGAGTTAGGGAAATTGCTGAATTTCTCAAGGCGGCTTGGGAAGGCGAGGGCGATCGGGAAATCGGGGCGGCTGCTCCGCTGGAGTCGGCCGGCGAGGCGGATCTGGCGTTTGTAGGGAATCGCAAGGCGGCGGCTGCGGCGAGCGAGTCGCGTGCGGGATGTTTGCTGGTCGCACAAGACTTTCCCACGGGCCGCACGCTGATACGTGTTCGCGATCCGCGGGCGGCGTTCGCCGCTGCAATCAAACTCCTATATCCGGCCGCCGCGCCGCCTGCGGGCATTCACCCCAGCGCGGTGGTGGATCCGACGGCGGAGGTGGCTGCGTCATCCTTCATTGGTCCCCAGTGCGTCATCGGAGCTGCAAGCCGCGTCGGCAAGCGCACGCAAATGGGGCCGGGCTGCGTGATTGGCGATCAAGTGTCGATCGGGGCGGACTGCGTTTTGCACGCGAACGTCACTGTATATTCGAATGTCGCTGTGGGCGACCGAACGGTGCTGCATTCAGGATGCGTGCTGGGCGCCGACGGCTTCGGATTCGTCCGGGCCGGCGACCATTACGAGAAATTTCCGCAGATCGGACGGGTGCAGATCGGCAACGACGTCGAGATCGGGGCCAATTCATGCGTGGACCGCGCGGCGCTGGGCGTGACGGAGATCGGGAATGGAACCAAGCTGGACAACATTGTCCACATTGGGCACAACTGCCGGATCGGTCGACACGTGGTGATTGCAGCGCAGACGGGTCTCTCCGGCGGAGTGGTGGTGGAAGATTACGCGGTGATTGGCGGACAGGTTGGCATTGGCGACAAGGCCCGGATCGAGTCGGAGGCGGTCCTCGGGTCGGGCAGCGGAATTCTTACTTCCAAGATTGTCAGGAAGGGCCAAGTGGTTTGGGGAACTCCGGCGCGCCCCTTAAAGGAACACTTGCAACAGTTGGCGAATCTCGGCCGGCTGGCGGAGCTTCGGGATCAGGTACAAGAACTGAGGCGACGGATCGAAGCCCGGGACAAAGAGGAAATTTAAGATGCGCCCGCGCCACCCGTAGCGGCCGAAGCGGGTGGTTTTCGAATCGCGGTGGTCGTGTTCTCCAGCACGGATTCTGCCTGGCTGACGAGTTCCTGAAGACGGCGCATATGTTGACGGGCTTGCAGTAGCTCGGGCGGAAGGGTCATCTCGACGTAGTAGGCGATTGCTTCGATCGAGCTGAGCGGCTGGCGCAATTCGTGCACCAGCTCCTGAATGGCTTGGTTGTTGTCTTGGCCGGCTGAAGGTACCTCGAAGTATGCGGGCGTTTCAATACTGGTTACAACAACAGCAGACATTCTCTTGGGAAATCCCTTTCCGAGGACTGTCTCAAGCCTGCGTCAACGGCGCAGAATGAGAGGCGAAGAAAATTTATACCGCCAAAGCCGGGTGCGCGTCAAGCGAATCACGGTAAATTTTCTCAGCGCCGTCAGAAACTCGGGCAAGCGTGATTTGGACAACGCGTCGACGATGTGCCGCGCGGGCGACCGGCGCCACCCGCGCGCGTCGGTATTATCGGCCAGCGACGGCGCCGTCCGGTTTGGCCGCGTTATCGAATAACAGCTTCAGCGTCGTGCCTCCGAGGCGAAGATCGCGGAGCTGATTGTTGGAAGAATCTTCGTAGCCGACTGTAGTCAGCGCAAACTTCTGTTCGGCGTTTTGGACGGTGACCTTGGTTTCAACAGTGGTTTTGCCCTGCTTCAGGATGACTTTGTCAGCCTGCAATTCCAGCTTGCAATCGCCGGGCTTGAGCTCGGTTCCATTGACGGTGGTTGGCTTATAGAGATTTACGTGGTAGGAAGATGCGGCGTTGGCGATGCTGGCTGCCACGGTAAACAGGACGGCGAGGGTCTTTCTCATGAGATATTTCTCCTTTTCGAGTCAGATTCGAAAAACACCCTCATGCTAACGGCTGAAAGAACGAAAAACAATAGCAAATTCAATGACTTAGAAAGATTTAAACCGTTCCTCAACGGTTGCTGTGGTGGGATTGCGGCTGGCAAAAGTTTTCGAAACAACGGTTGTTCATGGAATCGATTCAAGCAGTTCCACCGAATGCGCGTTGCGATTAGACGAACGGTTGTTTTGTACCGTCTAAGACTGATATGGACTGGTGCGGCACGCTACAATGTCATTAATGCTTGCGGCGCCGGTGGCGCTTTCCAGATTGAGCGAACTGGAAGGGGCGCTGAATTGTGCGATTCGTGGGAAGGCGGACGTAGTGCGTCTGTCGATGGTGTGCCTGCTGGCCCGGGGGCATCTGCTGATAGAAGACGTGCCGGGTGTCGGGAAGACTACGCTGGCGCAGGCCATGGCGCGCTCTGTCCAATGCCGGTTTCACCGCTTGCAGTTCACCAGCGACATGCTGCCGAGCGACGTGCTGGGCGTCACGATCTACAATGCGGCCACGCAGGAGTTTGAGTTCAAGCCGGGGCCCGTGTTCACAAATTTTCTTCTGGCCGACGAGATCAATCGCGCCACGCCGAAAACGCAGTCGGCATTGCTGGAGGCGATGAACGAGCTGCAGGTGAGCATGGACGGTCGCTCGTATCCTCTGGAGCAGCCGTTCATGGTGCTGGCGACACAAAATCCGGTAGAGCATCACGGGACCTATCCGCTGCCCGAGAGCCAACTGGACCGTTTTTTGATGCGCATCCGCATCGGCTATCCAGATCGCGGCGCTGAGCGCGAGATTGTGCGCAGCAAGGACGGCGTGCATGCGGAAACGGTTCATGCGATCGTATCCACCGAAGAGCTGATGCAACTGCAAGAGCAGGTGGGGCGCGTGACGGTGGATGAAGCGCTGGTGGACTACATGCTTGCGATCGTGGACAAGACGCGCCAGCATGAATCGCTCGCCTTGGGGGTAAGTCCTCGCGGCGCGCAGGCGCTGTATCGGGCGGCGCAGGCTCTGGCCATGGTGGAAGGGCGCGATTATGTAATTCCCGACGATGTCAAGCGCCTGGCAATTCCGGTATTCGCGCACCGGGTTGCCATCAATGCTCGCGCATCGTTAGCCCAGCGCAGCACTGAGCTGAGCGAACGCATTCTGCAAGAAATCCTCACGCTGGTTGAAGTACCTTTGTAGTTCGAAGCGGGCTGGCGCGCGAACTTACTCATCTTATGAAAACCGCAATTATTGGACTGCCCATGGTGGGCAAAACGTCGTTGTTCACGATTCTCACGGGCGTGCACGAAGCTACGCGCGTCGGCATGATGGAGGCGCGCGTGGGGGTCACGAAGGTTCCGGACGCGCGGCTGGACGCGTTAGCGAATATTTTCCAGCCTGAGAAGATCACGCACGCCACGGTGGAGTATCTGGATTTCCCCGCGATTTCGAAAGAAGCGTTGCGCGATCCCAGTTATTTGGCCAGCATGCGCGTGGCCGATGCCTTGGCGCACGTGCTGCGGTTGTTCCAGAGCGATACGGTGCCGCACGAGAAAGGTTCGGTGGACCCGATTCGGGACCTGGAAGACGTGGAGATGGAGCTGATCCTGAGCGATCTGGTGGTGGTGGAGAAGCGCCTCGAGCGGCTGGACAAGGATCGCAAGAAGATCAAGAGTCCAGAGCTCGACCGCGAGTATGCGCTGCTGGAGCGCTGCAAGGCGACCCTGGAGGCGAACACCGCGCTGCGAACGCTGGAACTGAGCCCCGACGAAGAGAAGACGATTCGCGGGTTCCAGTTCCTATCGCAAAAGCCGATGCTGTTCGTTTTGAACATCGGCGAACAGGACGCTGGCCGGATGCACGAGATTGAGGAGGAATACCGCCAGGGTCCGCTGGCGGGGAGGACGCACACGGCGGTGACGGCGATTTGCGGAAAGATCGAGGCGGAACTGGCGGAGCTTTCTACCCAGGAGGCGCGCGAGTATCTGGCGAGTTATGGGCTGAAGGAATCCGGGTTGGAGCGCCTGATTGCCGCGACGTACTCGCTGCTGGGCTTGATGTCGTTCCTGACGGCGGGCGAGACCGAGGTGCGCGCCTGGACGATCCCGATGCACAGCACGGCGGTGAAAGCCGCGGGCGCGATTCACAGCGATTTCGAGAAAAAGTTCATTCGGGCGGAGACCGTGAACTGGCAGGCGCTGGTCAACCACGGCGGATATCCCGGTGTGCGCGAGAAAGGGCTGCTGCGGCTGGAAGGCAAGGATTACATCGTTAAAGACGGCGACGTGCTGGTGATCCGGCACGGGTAGGCTGAGCCGGCCGGGTGTAGTGCGGAATTTGCGAGAAGAACAGCGCGACCCCCGCGCCGATAAGACAACCCCACGCGAACCAATCTCCCGCGGAAGTGTAGAAGGTCAGACTGTCTTCATAGCGATACCTGACGCGGCCAGAGGTGAGCTCGTACATCGGGAACCGGGCTGTAATGCGGCCGGCGGGATCGATGGCGGCGGTGATGCCGTCGTTGGTGGCGCGTAATAGCCAGCGGCGATTCTCGACCGCCCGCATACGCGCAATCTCGAGATGCTGCTCGCGCGCGGAGCTGTGTCCGAAGTAACCGTCGTTGGAGATGTTCACCAGCAGTTGGGCGCCGCCTTTGACGAATTGGCGAACCTCGTGGGGGAAGACGGATTCATAGCAGATGAAGGCGCCGAAACGGTGGTCGTCCATCGGGAACACGACGATGCGGCTGCCGGGAACGAAATCGCTGATCTCCTGTGTGATTCGATTGACCCACCCGAAGAATTGGGGCGTGTACTCGCCGAACGGGACGAGATTGATTTTGTCGTAGCGATCGACTAGTAGGCCGTCCGGCTTCAGCAGCACGCCGGAGTTGAGCGGGTTATGTTGGGGAGTCCAGGCGACGGTACCGAATAGGAAATACGCATGGGCCTGACGGGCGATGAGAGAAGTTTCGTCGCGGAAGACCGGATCGTCGTAGTAATAGAGGGGGCCCGGAACTTCTGGCCAGATGACGAGCTGAGCACCGGAATTGCGCGCAGCGTCTTGGGTGAAAGAGACGAGAGTATCGCGGGTTTGGGCCGCCTCAACCGGAGTCCATGTGTCCTTCTCCGGCATGTTGGGTTGAACCAGTAGAGCGGTTTGAGTGCCGTTCTCGGGTGCGGGGATGTCGGGCAGAAGCAGTAGGCCGGGAACCATGGCGAGCCAATAGACAGGGCGGCCGCCGCGGCGCAAAAGGATGACGGCAACGGTCGCAGCGGTGAGCGCAAACAGAAAAGAGATGCCGTAGACGCCGGTGAACGGCGCGAGGCGCAACGGCAGCGGCATGTCGATGGCGGCGTTCCCCAGCGCGAGCCATGCAAATCCAAACGTGGAGTGGGTGCGCTCGATGCCGGTCCATAGCGCCGCAATGGCGGGTACGGCAAGGCGCGTGTTGAGCAAGACGGCGGCGAACAGGCTGAAGACGCCGAGATGGATCGCCTTGGCCACGGCGAAAAGGAGGAACGTGCCCCAGCCTCCCCACTTGCCCATGTTGCCGTGCACTTCCAGGACGAATTGAATCCAGTAGCAGATGCCAAACCAGTACACGATGCCCGCGAATTCGCCCAGCAAGAAGCGCCAGAGCGGCCGCGGTTCACGAGCCAAGGCGATGAGCAGCGGCGTCAGCGCGATGGGGGCGAGCCATGGCAGGCCTTGGCGGGGCCGCATCCAGTTCGGGAACAGCAAAACCAGGAGCGCGGCTGTCAGCAGCGCCAGCGCAAAATTAAGCGGAGACCTGGGAAGCTTGTTCATTCACCTGGTCCGCCATGTAGGAACTGCGGACCAGCGGGCCGCTGAAGACCATCTTGAAGCCGATCGAAAGGCCGTAATCGCGATAGGCGTCGAATTGGGCGGGCGTGACGAATTCGGCGACGCGTAAATTCCGGCGGGTGGGCTGAAGGTATTGGCCGATGGTGGCGACATCGACGTGGGCGCCGCGGAGGTCGCGCAGGAGCTGCTCGACTTCAGAGGGTGTTTCGCCCAGGCCTACCATGAGTCCGGATTTGGTCAGAATTTCCGGGCGGTATCGTTTCGCGAATCGGAGCACCTCGAGGGATTGCTGGTAGTTGGCTTGGGGCCGGACTCGCGCATAAAGGCGCGCAATCGTTTCCATGTTGTGGTTGAACACATCGGGCCGCGCTTCGAGAACGCGGGCGACTGCGTCGAAATTGCCGCAAAAATCCGGTGTCAGGACTTCGATGCGTGCGTGGGGCAGTTTGCGCTGCACCGCGCGAACGGTTTCGGCGAAGTGGAAGGATCCGCCATCGGCGAGATCGTCGCGGTTCACGGAGGTGATCACAACGTATCGGAGGTTTAGGCCGGCGGCCATGCGCGCGACGTTGGCGGGCTCGTGCGGGTCGAGCGAAAATTCCCGCTTGTGCGGAGATCCCTTGGGAACCGAGCAGAATCCGCACCCGCGCGTGCAGAGATTGCCCAAGATCATGAACGTGGCGGCGCCGCGGTGGAAGCACTCATGCATATTGGGACAGCGCGCCGATTCGCAGACGGTGTGCAGGTTCAGGCCGCGGAGTTGGAGCTTGAGGCCGTGGACGGATTGAAAATGCGTTCTGCCTTTGCGCAGCCACTCGGGCAATCGCGGCCCTGCGGGCGGCCGCGGCGAGAGCTGGACCAAAGCGTCGGAGGACAACTCAATATTTTCGCACGATCGGATTTTTGAATCCGGCCGCTTCGAGCGAAGTTCGCGTTTGCGCCTGGGTGGCGGCGTCTTTCAGAGGGCCGACGAGCACGCGGAAAACGCCATCTCTGGGGGCGGGCGCGAGAATGGCATGGAAGCCTTTCTTGGTGAGCGCCTCGCTGATGATCTCGGCGTCCGGTCGAGCGGTGGCGACGACCTGCCAGTATAGACCGGGGACGGGATCGCCGTTTGCAGGAGCGGCAGCCGGAGCGACAGGCGCTGGTGCGGGAAGCGGCGACGCCTTGGGCTTCTGTACAGGAGCGGGCTGGCTGGGCCGTGCAGCGGGCCGTTCGTCGGACGCGCTCTCTTTCACCGGATGAGTGCCGGATTGCTCACGGGCTTCGGAGGTGGGCTCGGCGGCCGGCGGCGGCGGTTCAGAAGTTTTTGCTGCATCGCTATTGGAAGGCGCGGAATCCGAGGATTGCGGCGAGCGCGCCGCCGTAGCTTTGCTCGGCACGCTTTCCGAGGCGGCCGGCGCGGAATTGCGCCCGACAATGTATCCCATCGAAAAGAATACGCCGAGCAGAATCACCACGATGAGAAATACGCTGATGAGCTGACGGTTCCCGAGGATTAATTCAAATTCGCCGTCTTCGTTCTTGGCCAAAAATGCAACCTTCCTATTTCTTGCCGGCCAAATTGTCGAGGGCGCGGCTTAAAGAAGAGAATATATCGACGGGCAGCGGAAACACAACTGTTGTGTTCTTTTCCGAACCGATCTCGACCAAGGTTTGCAAATAGCGAAGCTGAATCGCGGCGGGCTGCTTTTGGATTAACTCGGCTGCCAGGCTGAGTTTTTCGGCAGCAAGATATTCGCCTTCGGCGTGGATGATCTTGGCACGGCGCTCGCGTTCGGCTTCAGCTTGACGGCCAATGGCGCGGATCATTTGCTCGGGCAGATCGACCTGCTTCACTTCCACAACAGTGACCTTCACCCCCCAAGGCCCGGTGTGTTGATCGAGCACGGATTGTAGGCGCAGGTTTAGTTTTTCGCGCTGGCTGAGCAGTTCATCGAGTTCCACCTCGCCGAGCGAGCTGCGAAGCGTGGTCTGGGCCACCTGCGACGTGGCATATAAAAAGTTGCTTACCTCGAGAACTGCTTTGGTAGGGTCGAGCACCCGGAAGTAAACCACGGCGTTCACCTTGACGGTGACGTTGTCCCGCGTGACGACGTCCTGCGGAGGCACCTCCATGGCCTCGATGCGCAGCGACATGCGCACCATGCGATCGATGGGCGCGAAAACCAGGATCACGCCTGGTCCTTTGGGTTTGGGCAGGACACGGCCCAGCCTGAAGATAACGCCGCGTTCGTATTCGGCCAGGATCTTGATCGAGGAGAACAGATAGATCGCGACGATCAGAACAGGGATCAGGATGATGAGGTCAGGCACAAAGCCTCCGGAGTGTTTTAACTATAGCGCGTTCCGGAATCGATGCTGCCTTTGACTCAAGCTCTCGCTTCGATCAAATGGTCAGTGGCCCGTAGCGTGCTTAAGCATTGAATCGACCGCTAGGGGCGGGCATTACTGTGGTACTGTAGTTTTTGTGGTCCGATGAGAGACTACGTCGCGTTAACTAAGCCGCGAATAACTTGGCTCATTCTTATGAGCACCGGCATCGGGTTCTATTTCGGGGCCAAACCCGCATGGAACTGGCTGACGCTGCTTCACACCATTTTGGGTACGGGCCTGCTTGCCTCGGGCACCGCAGCGTTGAATCAATGGTTCGAGCGCGAAGGCGACGCCAAGATGCGGCGCACGCAAGCGCGTCCGCTGCCCTCCGGCAGATTAGGCGAAGAGAAAGCATTTCTTTTCGGCGTGACGATCTCCATTGCGGGATTTTTCGAGCTGCAACTGTTTGTGAATCCGCTGGCGGCGCTGATTGGCGCGCTAACGCTGGTCAGTTATTTATTTCTCTACACTCCGCTGAAGCGGCGCTCGCCGCACTCTACGACCATTGGGGCCATTCCGGGCGCGATGCCGCCGCTGATCGGATACGCGGCCGCTAGCGGAACGCTTACCTGGCAGGCGTGGATTCTGTTTGCGATTTTGTTCCTGTGGCAGTTCCCCCATTTTTACGCGATCGCCTGGATGTATCGTGAAGATTATGAGCGCGCCGGGATTCGAATGCTTCCCGTCGTGGAGCCGAATGGACAATCCACTGCGCGACGGATTTTGCTGTTCTCGTTGGCGCTGATTCCGATCAGCCTACTTCCGAAGTACCTATTGATGGCGGGAAATATCTATCTGTTCGGAGCGCTCGCGCTGGGGCTGTTGTTTCTGTACGCCGGCGTGCGCGTGAGCTTCGATCGCACGCGTCAACGGGCGCGGCGGGTATTGCTGGCATCGGTGGTGTATCTGCCGGTTTTGTACGGTTTGCTGCTTTTCGATCACGCGGCATGAAGTTTGCGGTTGTTGCCGTTTTTTGCGCGACGTTCTGCGCGTGTGTGCACCGGACCAGCGCTCTGCCGGTTTTCTCCGATGTTCCTGAATTTCACCTGACCTCCCAAGACGGGCAGCCCTTCGACAGCAAGGTGCTTGCCGGCAATGTTTGGCTGGCGGATTTTATCTACACCACGTGTCCGGGGCCATGCCCCCGCATGACGTCGCAGATGCACGAAGTGCAGAGCGCGGTGGAGAACATTCCGGACGTGAAACTGGTGTCCTTCACCGTGGATCCGCAGAACGATACGCCCCTGGTTCTGACTCAGTACGCCAAGGCACATGCCGCGGCGGCGGGACGTTGGTATTTCCTGACGGGCGCACCGAGCGAACTGCAACGAATGGATCGGGACGTGTTCAAGTTGGGCGATTTGAACGCGGGGATGGAACACAGCACGCGCTTTGTCCTGGTCGACCGCGAATCGCGCATACGGGGCTATTACGACACCTCAGAGGCGGGGTCCATTGCGAGAGTGATTCAGGACATCAACACGCTGGCGCGGGAACGCTCTTGATCGATATTCACAGTCTTCCCGCGCTCAACGCTTCGCTGAATGCGACGGTGGCGGTGTTGCTGCTGATTGGGTATCGTTTCATCCGGACCGGTCGAATTCAGGCTCACAAGCGCACGATGTTGACGGCGTTTGGCGTCTCGATCGCATTCCTGATCAGCTATGTCGTTTATCATTCGCAGGTTGGGTCTGTGCATTACCCCAAAGCAGGGCCGATTCGACTGGTCTACTTCAGCATTTTGACGACCCACACGATCTTGGCTGCTGCGGTGCCGGTGCTGGCGATCATCACGCTTCGGCGAGCGCTCCGGGGCGATTTTAAGCGGCACTATCGGATTGCGCGCTGGACCTTTCCGATTTGGCTGTACGTCAGCGTTACGGGCGTGATAGTGTACCTGATGCTGTACCAGTTCTGATGGCGAGGGCCGCACACTGGAAACGCTAATACTGGCGCGCGATGCCGAAATTCCGGGCTTGGCGACGATCACGCTGAACCGTCCGGAGAAATTGAACGCGATCAGTCCCCGCATGCACGGCGAGATCCAGGAGGTTTGCGCGGAATTGCGCAACGACGCGGCCACGCGTGTCGTGATTTTTACCGGCTCGGGGCGCGCGTTTTCAGCCGGCGCCGACCTGATCGTGTGTTGTGGGGCGAGGTTCCTGCCGACCCGCTCGAAGCGCGCCTGCTGGCTGGAACCGGCAATCGAACGGCTGCGGCGATCGAAAGCTTGGATCAGGTGACGATCGGCGCTGTCAATGGTTTGGCGATCGGGGGCGCAGTAGTGTTCCTGGCGTGCATGGATCTGCGGATCGCGGCGGAAACGGCCTGGTTTTCGATTCCTGAAATCGACATCGACATTCCGCTCACTTGGAATGGGTTGCCGAAGCTGATGCGCGAGCTGGGCCCGGCGCGGACCAAGGAACTGGTGATGACCGGCGATCGATTTTCGGCGCGCGACGCCCTGGCCTGGGGATTTTTGAATCGACTCAGCGCCGAAAACGAAGTCCTGGCGACGGCTAGGAGCCTGGCGGCGAGGCTGCTGGCTAAGGACCGCATGTCGCTGGCGCTGACCAAATCGACAACGCGCGCGCTGGCGAATATGATGGTTCCAAGCGAGGTAACGCACAGCGATCGCGAGTACCTAATGCTGGCGACGATGCTGGCCGCCCAAAAGAAAGCTAAATCAGGAGAAATTGCATGACCGTGAAAGACGCCCCGAGCGCCGCCGCGCCTCGAAAGACGCCGGCTCCTTACCAGTCGTCGTGGATGAACGAAGAGTTACAGATGTTCCGCAAGACAGCGTCGCGGTTCATTCGCGAGGAGTTCGTGCCGCATGAGCCGCGCTGGCGCGAACAGCACCGGCCCGATGCCGCCGCGTGGACCAAGGCCGGAGAGACCGGGCTGTTGCTCACAGACGTTCCTGAGGAATATGGCGGAGGCGGGGGAACGTTCGCGCATGAGGCGGTGATGCTGGAGGAATTGGCCTACGCAGGCGTGAGTTTCGGCTCGGGCGTGCATAGCATTGTGGCGCATTACGTTCTGTCGTACGGGACCGAGGAGCAGAAGCGGCGCTGGCTTCCGAGGATGGCCAAGGGGGAACTGGTGGGTGCCATCGCGATGAGCGAACCGGTGGCCGGATCGGACCTGCAGGGCATTAAGACCACGGCGCGGCGCGATGGCGATACGTATGTCATCAACGGATCGAAGACGTTTATCACGAACGGGTATCATGCCAGCCTGATTTGCGTGGCGGTGAAGACCGACACTGCGCAAGCCGCGAAGAAGGGGATTTCGCTGATCATGGTTGAGGCGAAGAACCTGCCTGGGTATCGCGTGGGGCGGATTCTGGAAAAGGTAGGAACGCACGGCCAGGATACCTGTGAGCTGTTCTTCGACGATGTGCGCGTGCCCGCGGATAACCTGCTGGGGTTGGAAGAAGGCCGCGGCTTCTATCAGATGATGGAGCAGCTTCCCTACGAGCGGCTGACGGTGGGCGTAGGGGCTGTCGCGGTAATGGAACAGGCGGTTGCGGTAACCACCCAGCACGTGAAGGAGCGCCGTGCGTTCGGCAAATCGCTGATCGAGTTTCAGAACACCCGATTCAAGCTGGCCGAATGCAAAACCGTGACGCGTGTCGCGAGAGTTTTTCTGGACGACTGCATTGAGCGCCTGATCGCGGGCGAACTCGATACGTCGACCGCCGCCATGGCCAAGTATTGGCTGACGGACCAGCAATGCCAGGTGGTGGACGAATGTCTCCAACTCCATGGTGGCTATGGGTACATGATGGAATACCCGATCGCACGCATGTGGGCCGACAGCCGGGTGCAGCGCATCTATGCGGGCACGAACGAGATCATGAAAGAGCTGATCGCACGATCGCTGTAGGCGAACCGCGCGGGCACGCTATCCTAGGAGCGTGCCAATAACCGATAAGGCCAAACTGACGGCTCATACGTCGGCCGCGGGTTGAGCGTCCAAGCTTAGTCCAAAGGTTTTGGACCAGGTCTTGGCCCGCATCCCAAGGTGGGCGAATGAGAACGTGCTGGTGGGCTTTGACACGGCCGACGATGCTGGCGTGTACAAGCTTACGCCGGAGTGTGCCTTGGTGCAGACGGTGGATTTTTTCACACCAATAGTCGACGATCCTTACACTTTCGGAGCGATTGCGGCTGCCAACGCAGTGAGCGATGTTTATGCCATGGGTGGTAAGCCGATCTCCGCGCTCTCGATTTTGGCTTGGGATTCCAAAAGCGACTTGGACGTGCTCTCTGAGATCCTCAAAGGCGGCGCCGAGAAGCTGCATGAGGCGGATTGCGCCGTGATTGGTGGGCACAGCGTACAAGACGACGAGGTGAAGTTCGGGTATGCGGTGACAGGAACGATTCATCCGGACCAGATCAAGGCTAACGCAGGCGCGCGGCCCGGGGACGTGCTGCTGTTGACTAAACGTATCGGAACGGGCGTAATATCGACTGCGCTGAAGCGGGGAATCGCCAAGGATGCGGATGTTCAGGCCGCCATCGCCTCCATGCTCACGCTGAACCGCCGCGCGTGCGAAGCGATGCTGATGGTAGAGACGCACGGCTGCACCGACGTGACCGGCTTCGGCCTGATCGGACACGCACGGGAGATGGCGCTTGCCAGCAAGGTAACACTCGAAATCGACCCTCGGGCGGTCCAATTTCTGCCGGGTGCCGTCGAATACGCTAAGCAGGGCGCGATCCCCGGCGGATTGAAGAACAATCGGGAGTTCGCGGCCGCTTGTGTAGACGGGCGGTCCGAATTTGACGATTTGCTGTACGATCCGCAGACCTCGGGCGGGTTATTGATCACGATGCCGGAGCGAGACGCGGTGGAGATGCAACGGAGATTCCCTGTGGTTTACCGCATTGGCCGAGTCTTGGAACCGGCTGGCAAGCCGATCGCGCTCATCTAAAAAGCAGAACGGCGCGTGAGGCGTTAGCCCACGCGCCGTCCAGTGCAGTCTGAAACGGTTTTACTTCTGGCCCTCGGCGATGATGCCGGTGTTGCCTTTGGCCGCTTCCTTGGCAGCCTTCATCTTCTTGGTGTCGAGCGCCTTCTGGACCCAGCCGTCGGCCGTGTCCACGTCCTTCTTGTATTGCTCGGGCGAGTCGTCCAAGTCTGCGCGCTGGCGGATGAACAGGTTCATGTACGCCATCGCGTCGTCGTAGTTGGGATCGATATCGAGAGCCTTTTGGAGGTTCTTGATGCCGTCGTCGATGGTGGCGGTGTACTGGTCCTTAAGCGCGTCCTTGGCTTTTTTGTCTTTCAGTGGGCCAGGCTCTTCAGGTTTCATGCCCAGATCGGCGCGAGACTTCATCCAGGCCGGATACCATTTCTGCCAGTCGATCACGCCTAAGCTGTAGTAGGCTTCTTTGTTCTGTGGATCGGCCGCGATGAGTTTCAGGTACCATTCCTTGGACTCTTCGAGCTTCTTGAACTTGGCGTCGAGGTCGGGCTCGCCCTGCGCCTGCTGGTAGCTGAGGGAGGCGAGTGAAGCCAGAGCGGTCTTCTCGTTGGGATCTCTGTCCAGCACCTTCATGAACTCGTCTTTGGCCTGTTTGGCGACCTGGAGGTTCTCGGGCGAGCCGGCTCCCGGGATGTACTGGCTCATGTAGGCGGTGGCGAGATACAGGCGTCCATTTAGATTGGCGGGATCGAGCGCGACGGCTTCTTTAAAATAATCTACGGCGTCCGTGTACTTGGCGCTCTTATACGCCTGGACGCCGCGGTTGAGCCGGTCGCGGGACTTGAGTTTGTCGCATGCCGACCCGCAAATAACCAGAGCCGCTACGGCCAGCACGAGAAATGTACGCTTCATGTTAGTTGCCCGCCTCCACTTTGGGCGTCATCAAACCGATCTTGTCGATGGCGGCGCCTTTGGCGATGTCAATCGCCTGAGCTACCGTTTGGTAATCCAGATCGGGATCGCCCTTGACGAACACCACACGTTCGGCGCGCGTCTTGAAGATGGCTTCCAAGCGAGGTCCGAGCTTATCCATATCGGTGTCCTCGTTGTTGATGTGCATCTTCTTATCTTTGTCGATGACGATGACGACAGTGCGCTGGTCGTTCTCCTGCTGCGGCTTGTTCTTGTCGGGGGGCTGGGGCGCCAGCGCATCCAATCCGTGCGGGGTCAGGGGCGTGATGACCATGAAGATGATCAGCAGCACCAGCAGCACGTCGATAAGCGGCGTCATGTTGATATCGGCTTTTGGCCCTCCGCCGGGGCCACCCACTGCCATTGCCATATTGAATTCCTCGCTTTTTCTAAATTCCTGATATCGCCTGCTTGATGCCGGGGCGAAAGGGCTTATGCAGGCCCAAAACTCACTTCACCTGCTGCTGTTGCTGCTGCTCCTGCTGCAGTTGGGCCTGCCGCTTTGCGTCCGGAATGGCTTCGGTGATCAAGCCAATCTGGTCGACTCCTGCGGCGCGGATGTTATCGATAACATCTTCGACCACCGAGTACTTGGCGCGCATGTCCGCCTTGACATAGACCATACGGTCGGTCTTATTGGTGAGCAGGTCGCGAACTTTTTCGGGGAGCTGATCGGAGGTCATTTTGATATTGCCGGGGCTCAGGAAGATAGATCCATTGCGCGTGACGGCGATCAGAACCGCGTCTTCTTTGTCAGCCGCCTGCATGGCGGTATCATGATGCGTCCTCACCAGGTCAACGCTGGTGCCCTTGGTGAGCATGGGCGTGATGACCATGAAGATGATGAGCAGCACTAACATGACGTCGACCATGGGGGTGACGTTAATGTCGGCTACCGGTGGTGGCGCTTTTTTCTTTTCCATGTTGAACTCCTAATTGGGTAGCGGGCGCCGGCTGAAGCGATCAGCCGGCGCCCGGCCCTTAATTCAACTCGCAATCCTTTTCGTAGCTGAAACTACTTTGCCGCTCCGGCGCGTTGGGTGCGCTTGAGGAAGTAGTCGATCAGCTCCGAGCTTGAGTTGCCCATCTCGACGTCGAACGCTTCAATCCGGTTGGTGAAGTAGTTGAACATCCAGACGGCGGGAATAGCCACGAACAGACCGACGGCGGTGGTGACCAGGGCTTCGGAAATACCGCCCGCGACCGCACCGAGGCCGGTGGACTTCTGTGTAGAAATTCCCTTGAACGCATTGATGATGCCGACGACGGTTCCGAACAGACCGACGAACGGGGAGGTGGAACCGATGGTCGCCAGGCTGCTGACGCCGCGCTTCAATTCGGCGTGCACGATGGCTTCGGCGCGTTCCAGAGCGCGGCGCGAGGCCTCGATCTCTTCACCCGGAATTTCGGAGCTCAATTGATGAGCGCGGAACTCCTGCAAACCGGCCACGACAACCTTAGCCAGATGGCTCTTGTTGTAACGATCGGCGATCTTGATAGCCTCGTCGAGCTTGCCTTCGCGGAGCGCGCCTGCGACCGCGGGAGCGAACTGGCGGGACTGCTTGCGGGCGCCATTGTAGGCGATCAAGCGATCGATCATCACGCCGATAGACCATGCCGACATGAGGAACAGCACAATGACCACGATACGGGCCGGCCACCCCATGGCTTCCCACATACTGCGTGGGTCAAAACTTACGGTGCCCTCTTGCAAGAGGAGCATCGCCCAGACTTGCGTTTGTAAAAACATCCTTATTCTCCTGCGAGTTGAATTTAAACTTCCCTACTGACTTAAAGTGAAATTGACATCGATCTGCGTCACGACTTCCACTGGTTCTCCATTAAGGAGTGTTGGCTTATACTGCCACTGCGAAACCGCCTGGCGGGCGGCTTCCACCAGCAGCGGGTGGCCGCTGATGAGTGTCAGATTCTGAATAGTGCCGTCTTTCCCGATGATCGCGGTAAAGTGGACCACGCCTTGAATGCGGGCCTGCTTGGCGAGCGGCGGATAGATGGGCTGTACTTTTCGGATCAGGTTAGCTTGTTGCACGTTGCCGCCGACGCGAATTCGCTGCGGCGTGGCGGCCTTGGGAGCTTCTTTGACCGGCGGGGGCGGGGGTGGCGCCGCGGTGGGCACGCTGCCGATAATACCGATTCCACCGAGAGCTCCACCTGGAACGCCGCCCACCACGCCGCCGACTACCCCGGCGCTGGAGGGTGGAGGCAGCTCCTCTTCCTTAATCATGGCGATTTCTTTCGGGATCGCTTTCGGCGCCATGAGCTTGCCGGCGTCGAATTGACGCGGGATCACCTTGACGACCTTGGGCGGCGCCGGAGGCGGTGGAGGAGGTGGCGGCGGCGGAGGAGGTGGAGCCACCAGGAAGCTGGTCAGCTGGGCGCGCGGCAAACTATCGGTGTAAATCAGTGGGATCAAAATCAGAATGATCACCACGAAGACCTGGCCCATGAACCCAAAAATCACCGCCGAGGTCTTGCGCGTTTTCGCGGTAGCCTCTACAAACGTCTGCGAAAACATTTTATCCGGCATTGAGTACCCTCCTCAAAATTCCAGGCGTGCAACAAGGCAGAAATCATCATACCGCCTCGGTCCGCCCCGCACAACGTGGGAGTGCGATTACGAACGCGAGAGGCTGTTGCCTGCGCCGCTCCGGCGGCCGAGTTATTTTACCTTGGCCGCACCTCCACGAACGTTTTGCTTGGAAGCCTTGGGCGCCGCTACGGCCGGCGTCTTGGGCGCGCCGGATCTTGGCGCGCTGGAAACGCTTGCCGATGGATGCTTGCGGCCCTCCATGAAATTGTTAAAGAAAACCAGAATCGGACTGGCGATGTAAACCGACGAGTATGTTCCAACAATGATGCCGCACACCAGCGCGAAGGCGAAGCCGTTCAGCACCTGGCCGCCGAACAAGAACAGGGCCAGCGCCGTGAGCAGCGTCAGGCCTGAGGTCAAAACTGTTCGGCTCAGCGTCTGGTTTACGCTCAGATTGATCAGCGGCTCGAGTTTCTCCCGCCGCAAGAGCTTTAGATTTTCGCGGATTCGATCGAACGTGACGATGGTGTCGTTCATCGAGTAGCCGACCAGGGTCAGCAGCGCCGCTACGACGGTGAGCGAAATCTCTTTGTTGAAGATCGAGAACAGGCCAATGGTAATGATGGTATCGTGGAAAACCGCGATCACCGCGGCCGCGCCGTAGATCCATTCGAAGCGGAATGCGATGTACACCAGCATTCCACCCAGCGCATACAGCACCGCCAGGATCGCTTTGTGCTGAAGTTCGGCGCCGATTTTCGGTCCAACTTGGTCCACGCCGATTACAGCCAGGCTGTCTGGGTACAGCTGCTGTTTTAGTACGTTCAGAACCTGCGGCGTCACGCCCGGTACCGATCGCAAGTCGTCCAGGTTCCGGACCAAACCGGAATGCTGGGTCCGATAGCCGATGATATTGGCCGCCAGTTCGTTCACTTGCTGGTCATTCATCGATACACCAGCAGTCTGCAGCGGAAGGCGAAGCTGATTCGCTAGCGCATCGGCTCCGCCTGCATTGACGTTGTATTTTCCGTTGGCTGGCTGGCCAAATGCCGCGGTCAGAGTGTTGACGATGTTCTGCCGGGCGGTTTGTAGCGCCTTATCCTCGCGAACATCGATGCCGATAATGTCTTCTTGCTTGCCCTGCACCTCTTGAACGTCGGCATTCAAGCCTTTGGCATCGAGCACGGCGCGCACCTTATCCACGGGCGGACGCTGGGTGAACGTGACGCGAATCAGCGCTCCTCCCTTAAAGTCGATGCCGTAACGCGGGCCGCCTTTGAGCGCAAGACTGACCAGGCCGGCCGCGGTGAGGATGAGCGAGAGAATGATGAATGGCCATTTCTTGCCCAGAAAATCGAAGTTTGTGTTCCTAAATAATTCCATGCACCTAGTTGTAGTGCCGGCATCCTAATTAGCTTAGACACCAGCTGGCGGGAACGAGTTCCCACCGTCAATCAGATACTCAAAGCCGTCACCTGCCGTTTCCCGGAGAGCTCCCAATCGAAGATGGTCTTGGAAACGAAGACGGCTGTGAAGACGTTGGCAACCAAACCGATCACCAGGGTGACGGCAAAGCCCTTCACGGGTCCAGTGCCAAAAATGAACAAAAACAGACAAGATACCACCGTGGTCACGTGCGTGTCGACGATGGTGGCGAAAGCTTTGCTAAAACCGGCGTCCACCGCGGCCACTACCGCCTTGCCGGCGCGCAGTTCCTCGCGGATGCGCTCGAAAATCAGTACGTTGCTATCCACCGCCATACCGATGGTCAAGATGACTCCGGCAATGCCTGGCAGCGTTAGGGTGGCGTCGAAGTACGCCAGGGCGGCGATCAGGATGACCGCGTTGAGGACCAATGCGAGTGTGGCATTGATGCCCGAGCGCCGGTAGTAAACCAACATGAAGATCACAACCGCGATCAGCCCGGCCAGACCGGCCCGGAAGCCCTCGCGAATCGAGTCGGCGCCCAGCGACGGGCCGACAGTACGTTCTTCTTCAGGTACGATCGAGGCGGGCAGGGAACCGGCGCGTAGGTTCAATGCCAGATCGGATGCTTCTTCCTGACTGGTTGCGCCCGTGATCATGCCGCTGTCGGAAATCCGGCTCTGAATCGTTGGGGCGCTGATTACCTGGCCATCCACGACGATTGCCGCACGGTTGCCGATGTTGTTTGAGGTGTAGTTTTCGAACTTCTTCGCCGCTTGCTGATCCAAGACGAAATTTGTCACCCACCGGCCATTGGTGCTGTCCTGAGAGGCTCGTGCATCGCGAATGTCCGTACCGCGAACAATGGCGCTGCGGGATACCAGATACCAGCTCTGTTGGCCGCCTCGTATCAGCGTCGGTACCAGCTTGGTGCCCAGCGGCAGAATACCGCCATGCTTGGCTAAGCCTTCTTCGCGGGTATTATAGGGACCGTCCTTGACTTCATCCCATTCCAGGACGGCCTGTGTTTGCAAGATCTGCTTTACGTGAGCCGGATCGTCAACGCCGGGAAGTTGTATCAGAAGTTCCGCTTCCGCATCGCTCCGGCCCGTGGGTTGAACCGAGGATTCCGCCAAGCCCAAGGCGTTGATCTTACGTTCGATGGTCGCCGTGGTTTGCGACATCGTGTCCTGCTTCAGCTTGAGCGCCTCGGTCGGCTTCATGGTCAGCTTATAGTCGGTGGAGTTTATCGGTGTAAGAAGCCAGTCTGAATACTGATCGCTCACCGTGCTGCGGAACTGACCGGTCTTGGCAACGGGGACACCCTTGACGTCGATTTCAATTTTGTCGGCGGTCTCTAGACTGTTGGGGTCGTTGCGATCGATGGTGGTGAACGGAATGCCGTCTTTTTGCAGTTCTTCCTTCATGCGCTCGATCACGGTGTCGGCCGTGGCTTTGAAGGCATCCTGCAGCTGAACTTGCATAACCAACTGGGTTCCACCGCTCAAGTCTAAGCCAAGATGGATGTTGTGCTTCCAGTTCGCCACCAGTTCCGCCTTCGACTTCGGCAACCCGATCACTCCGTAAATGCACACCAGAATCACCGCTACGATGATCACTGCTTTGATTTTTATGTTACGTTGCATCTGACCCCATCTGTGTTCGGTTTCTTTGACGCAATTGCGCTGCTAGCTCTTGGCCGCCGCTGCTTCACCCACCAGGCTCGTCACAGAACTGCGCGCTACTTGAATTTTCACGTTGTCGGGCTTGACCCGTAGTATCAGAGTATCATCATTGTTGATCGTTACTATCGTGCCTACAATGCCGCCGGTAGTCACCACTACGTTGCCGTTTTGAAGCCCTTTGAGCATCTGTGCAGTCTGTTTTTTCTGCCGTTGCATGGGCATGAAAACCAGCACGTAAAAGATGCCCACGATGACGAGCAAGGGCAGAAAACCGAGGATAGGATTGGACGACGGCTGCTGCAGCAGAACGGCGAGAAGCATCATGTTCACTGATTCTTAAGGTACCACCGGGACTGCTCGAAATTCCGAGGGATTGCGAGTGAGTACAACCGAGGACGGACAACCTTATTCTACCGCAGCCCTCCGAACACCGTCCAGGTAGGCTCGAAATCTCCCAAGCAGTATAGACTGCCTGATTTGGCGCATTCTGTCAAGGTAGTACTTTAAGTTATGGAGCGTCGCAAGCGTGGCGAAAAGGATTTCGCTGGCCTGGAAGAGGTGACGGAGGTACGCGCGGGAGTACGTTCGGCAGGTATAGCACTCGCAGGCCGCATCGAGGGGGTTGGGATCTTCGCGATAACGGGCCTGCTTGATGACGACGCGGCCGGCCGAAGTAAACAGGTAGCCATTGCGGGCGTTGCGCGATGGCAGTACGCAGTCCATCATATCGATGCCGCGCGCGACGTACTCCGGAAGCTCTTCGGGCATGCCAACGCCCATGACGTAGCGGGGCCGGTCCTGAGGGAGTAGAGGCGCCGTCACCTCGGTTACTTCCATGCTGAGGGAGCGCGGCTCGCCCACGGACAGGCCGCCGATTGCATAGCCGGGTGCGTCCAGCTCGAGGAGATCGTGCGCGCAGGCCCGGCGCAGGTCAGCAAACATAGATCCCTGGACGATGGGGAACAGCGCTCCTTGCGCGCCGGTCTCCTCCCGGCGGCGTCTGTAATGGCAGAATGCCTTGCGCGCCCAATCGACTGTGCGGCGCATGGCCTGATTGGCGGCTTCGTGGCTGACGGGGTAATGCAGGCACTCATCGAGCGCCATCAGAATATCGCTTCCGAGAGCGAGCTGAACATCCACGGTAGATTCGGGAGTAAACAGATGCGCGTCGCCGTTCAAATGGGAACGGAACAGGACGCCTTCGTCGCTGACCTTGCGGAGGTCGCTTAGACTGAACACCTGAAATCCACCCGAGTCGGTGAGGATAGGGCGCGGCCAGGCCATGAACTGGTGCAGTCCGCCGAGCGAGCGGATCAGTTCGTGGCCGGGACGCAGGAACAGGTGATACGTATTGGCGAGGATGATCTGGGCATTGAGGTCGTCTGCCAGATCGCGCTGCGTGACGCCCTTTACCGTAGCCTGCGTGCCAACTGGCATAAAGACCGGCGTCTCGATCACGCCGTGATCCGTGTGGATCAGTCCGGCGCGCGCGCCGGTATCCGGGCAGACTGCCAGCAGTTCAAAGCGCACGTTTTCAATGTATCGGTTCGAGGCGCCTCGAGGTGGCTCTGTGAATTATTCGAGGCCGAGGCGCTTGGCGAATTCGCGATAAGCGGGCAGCGCCGGATACGGTTCAATCGGGGATCGAAGCGCAACGATTGCGCGGAAAGGGAGCGTTCGCTATAGCGCCCTCCTGCTCGTATACGAGCCCAAGCAGTTCGTGAGCGGGCGAGCTCGCCCGGCGCGGCTATATTGCCGCGTCAAGAAGCGAAACTCAGTGAGTTTCCCAAGCACGGTTCGACTTCAAAGGGCGGGTCCTTACTTTGTTCCCGTGAAGGCTTTGCTGCCCTGGAACGCCTTGCTCCCCAATGAAGGGCCCGACGAAGGCGGAAGGGGTTTCGCTGAGGGCGCGGTCCGGAAACCGTCAGGCTGCCAGAGGGAAAAAGGAAGGGCGGACGCGCGCTGCTTGGCTGCGAACGGCTAGCCCGCGTGTAGATCTGTCACAGCTGAGTGTCAAAATGTTTCTCTTGCTCGGGTTTCGGGGAAGAGGAAAGCATTGACAGAAACAGTCCCAAGATCAACAATCCGCTAATAATTGCGCCGACCAGCATTTGGAAGCACCCACCTTCTTGATTAAAGTGGATGCAATCCAAATGCCGCGATGATAGCTATGAAGCTCGCTCTGCCACTATCCAGCGAGCGTGACGTAGCGGAAGCCGTAACGGGAGAGCCGGCCGCGATCGAGGGCATTGCGGCCGTCCAAGACGATACGGGATTTCATTTTGTGGGCGAGCGCATCCCAGTCCAGTTCCCGGTACTCTTGCCATTCGGTGACCAGGACCAAGGCGTCAGCCTCTTCGGCAACCTCCTCGGCGCTGGCGCAACAGACTGCGCCCATATCGCCGTGCAGTTCCTGGAAGCGCTCCATGGCGACTGGATCGTGTATGCGAACCTTGCAGCCGCGGTCGATCAGCTTGCGGGCGATATCGATGGCGGGCGCCTCGCGCAGGTCATCTGTATTGGGCTTAAAGGCCAAGCCCAGCAGACCGACGGTGCGACCCTTGAGGATTTTCAGTTCGCCGAGCAGCTTGTCGACCACGCGGTCGCGCTGTCGGCGATTGATCTCCCGCGCCGCTGCGACGATGGGCATGCTGAGGTTGTATTCGTTGGCGGTGGAAACCAGCGCCGAGGTGTCTTTGCCGAAGCAGGAACCGCCCCATCCGATACCGGCTTGTAGAAATCGCGTGCCGATACGGGCATCCAGACCAATTCCTTTGGCCACCTGCGTAATGTCGGCGCCGACCTTTTCGGCCAGCTGTCCGATCTCGTTGATGTAGCTGATTTTTAGAGCTAAAAATGCATTGGCGGCGTACTTGATCAGCTCGGCCGAAGCCAAGTCGGTGGAAATGAGCGGGACGGCGCCGACCTCTTCTGGACGGGGGAGATAGGGTGGCGGCGCGAAGGTTTGATCCAGAATCGGACGGTACAGGCTGTAGAGGACTTCCAGCGAGCGTTCGTTGTCCGAGCCGATTACGACGCGATCCGGGTACAAGCTATCCGCCAGCGCCGTTCCTTCGCGCAAAAATTCGGGATTCGAGGCAACGGAAAAATGGCCGTTTGCTTTCCGGCCGTGATGCCCTTCATACGATTCCCGGACGATTGCATCTACCCAGTTACCGCTTCCGATCGGCACAGTAGACTTATTCACCACCACCGTGAAGTCGCCGGCATAGTGCTGGCCGATGCCGTGCGCGGCCTGTTTCAGATACTTGAGGTCCGGGCTGCCGTCTGCCGTCGGGGGCGTACCGACCGCAATGAAAATCACATCCGCGTCCTGTACTGCACCGGCGTACTGGGTGCAGAACCGCAAATTCGGCTTCGCGTCGGCCAGCAACTCGGTCAAGAACGGCTCATAAATGGGCGTCTTTCCGGCGCACAGCAGCGCGATCTTTTTCTCGTCCGAATCTATACATGTGACTTTATGCCCTAGATATGCAAGACAAGCTCCGGTGGTCAGACCGACATAGCCAGTACCAATAATCGATACATTCATGTTGTTGTGTATGTCCCTTAAACACACTAACACTGGCCGAACAGAGCGCCCAACGATCCATAGTACTGATACTGGGTGTTTTGGTACCAGTGCATTGGTTTACCCTTGCGAGTCCGCTGTCCCTGGACGCCACTTGCAGCAATTATGTAACACTGAAAGGCAGTATGGCTTGGTTCACCCGGGACAAACCCGCGCTCAAACCAGAGGAAGGAGAGCGGCGGGTCCGTACCGAGGGGTTATGGCTTAAGTGCCAGCATTGCGGACAGATCATCTGGCGCAAGGCATTAGAGGAGAACCTGCAAGTGTGCCCTAAGTGTGGGCATCATGACCGTATCAGAGCGCGCACACGGCTGACTCTGCTGTTCGATGATGGCCAGTTTGAGCAATTCGACCAGCATCTTTCGTCGACGGATCCTCTTGGATTTTCCGATTCCAAACCGTATCCGGAGCGGCTCCGCGCAGGGCGCCAAATCACCGAACTTCGCGACGCGATCATCTCGGCGGCCGGGAACCTGAACGGACGCCGGGTGCACATTTGCGCGCTGGAGCTACAGTTCATCCAGGGAAGCATGGGTGCTGTAGTGGGTGAAGTGATTACGCGCGCAATTGAACGGTCTCTCGAACGGCGGATTCCCCTAATCATTGTCTCTGCCTCCGGCGGCGCGCGCATGCAGGAAGGCGCGGTCAGCCTGATGCAGTTAGCGAAAATCTCGGCAGCCTTGATGCGGCTTGACGAGGCCGGGGTGCCCTATATCAGCGTAATGACAGATCCGACGACTGGCGGAGTTACGGCAAGCTTCGCCATGCTGGGAGATCTGAACATTGCGGAACCGGGCGCGCTGATCGCATTTGCCGGGCCACGGGTCATTGAACAGACCATCCGGCAGAAGCTACCGGAAGGGTTTCAAACCAGCGAGTTTCTCTTGCAGCACGGCTTTCTCGATGCGGTGGTTCCGCGCGCCGATATCAAGCAGTATCTCGCCGCAGCGTTGGAGTTTTTTCTTACTTAAAGATCTTAGCCACAGATACACACAGTTCGGAATATCCGTCTGAATCGGGGTGGCTTGCCGTATTACGGCTTTTTGAAAAGGCTATCGAAGGCGGCGCGGGCGTCGTTGGGGGAACGAGGGGCCTGAACCGCGGGGGCGGCATGATTATTGTTGGCCGGGGCGGCATCGCGCGCGACGGTCACGCGCGGGCTGAATAGTTCGCACTCGTTGGCTTGATCCTTTCCCGCGATGCGCTGCGGAACCGGCTTAAGGCACTGAAAGCGGGTGGACGGCTCAAAATGCGCGCACTGCTTGCAGCAATGCAACGCGACGCTGCACTTGGGACACTTACCTTTCCAATCTACGTCGGCAGGCAGCGCTGTGGCGCAGTTGAAGCAGCGAGCCGCCACCACCGTCTGTAAGAGCCGGGGAAGTCGCGGGCCCGTTACGTCGATGGGCGGGCGGGGACCGGACGGTTTCGGACGGTCGGCCGGCCGACGGTCGCGCCCGTCGCGGTCGCGGTCAGAGTCCATATACCCGCGCTGTCTGTACTTACGATCGTCGTCCATGGTTTCATTTCTTTCCCAGGAGTTATGCTCTACGCGTTACACCTGTTTGAGCTGAATCGGTACAGGTCACGTGGCTGTCCAAGGAATCGGATCAATTGGAGGATGGCGGCGGAACCGGCTGGGGCTGGTGACGCATTCCGCTTCTGCCTACCTACTATGTACCACGAAACCGTCCCGGACGCTACCCCTATTTGGTACTAAGACCGAGACATTGCTCTCCCACAAACTTACCCAACGAGACTTACTTCTGCGAACCAACGGTCCACTTCAATAACGCGTTGCAAGGCCGGGTCAAAGGATCTTCGTAGTGGTTTGGACTGATCCGCAAAGAATAACCTAGGCGCCCGGTCTGGTGCGGCACAAACTCCTTTTCGAAGACATAGCACTCGCCGTGCTGTTGTACTGGCGGCAAGCTCATGACCTGAGTCTCTTCCAGATTCCCGTTTACGCCCACACGTCCGATCACGGCTTCCACGCGCACATCCTTGGGCGAGAGGCCCGCCAGATTTACGCACACGCGCATGGGAACCGGGCGGCCGGTGAGCACGGACATATCCGGACCGGGGCCGACATCCAGGAAACCTACGCTGCCCCAGACGCGATCGACCTCTTCGTTCCAGCGGGCACGATCCTTAGCGGGCTGGAAGCCTTCCCGCGAGATTTCCAGGAAGGCCTGATGGGCCGGTTCATAGAGCTGCGCCATGTACTCGCCGATCATGCGCTGGCAGTTGAACTGGGGACTGATGTGCATAAGCGACTGCTTGACGCGCCGGATCCAATCCACAGGAACGCCCTCATCGCGATCGATGTAATACATGGGCACGATTTCGTTTTCCAGCAAGGAGTAGATGGCGCGCGCATGCATTTCGTCCTGGTCCTCGGAATAGGCCTCACGGTCGCCGATAGCCCAGCCTCCCGAAACCTCGTAGGCTTCATCGAACCAGCCATCCAAAATGCTCAAGTTTAGTACGCCGTTGATGCCTGCCTTCATGCCACTGGTCCCGCAGGCTTCCTCGCCGCGGCGCGGGGTATTCAGCCAGAGATCAACACCCTGCACCAGCTCTCGAGCCACGCCGATGCTGTAATCTTCCACGAAGACGATGTGGTTGGCAATCTCGGGTGCGCGCGACAGCTGCACAATTTCGCGAATCAGCGTTTTGCCGGGAAGATCGCGCGGATGCGCTTTGCCGGCGATAACAATTTGAACCGGACAATCCTTGTTGGACAGCAACCGCTTCAGCCGTTCGATGTCGCGGAACAACAGGGTGGCGCGCTTATATGTGGCGAAGCGGCGCGCGAACCCGATGGTCAACGTGTCCGGCTCGAGGACATCGGCCAGGCGGCGCTGCTCGGCCGGTGAAGCCTTGCGCGCAATGGCGGACGCCAGCACCCGTTCGCGCACGAAGGTGACCAGATAACGCTTGCGGCGCCGATGCGCCTCCCACAACTCCTGATTGGGGATGTCCTCAATCATCTCCCAGAGCTTGGGATCCGGATAGCGCTCGCGCCAGTCTGGTTGCAAATATTGATCGTAGAGCTGGGCCAGATCGCCGTTGAGCCAGGTGGGCAGATGGACGCCGTTCGTGATCGAAGTGACCGGCACTTCCCAGACGGGAAGCCGCGGCCACAGATCCTGCCACATTTCTTGCGACACTAGCCGGTGCAGGCTGCTCACCGCATTGCGGTAGGCAGAGGTCTTAATGGCCGTTATGGCCATCGAAAACGGCTCCTGATGGTTGTCGGCGTGGAAACGGCCCAGGCTTAGAAATTTTTCAAATGGTATGCCCGCGCTGCGGCAATATTCGCCGAAATATTCATAGAGCAGCCCGGGGTCGAACAGATCGATGCCGGCCGGAACCGAAGTGTGGGTGGTGAAGACGTTATTGGAGCGGCAGGCCTCAAATGCTTCTTCGAAGGTCAGCTTTTGCTTGTCAATCAGGAGGCGCATGCGCTCGATCGCCAGGAAAGCCGAGTGCCCTTCGTTCATGTGCCAAACGGTCGGCTTGAGGTTCAAGGCATCGAGTGCCCGCAACCCTCCGATGCCGAGGACGATCTCTTGCCGGATCCGCACCACCGTATCGCCGGCATAGAGCTGGTCGGTGATTTCGCGATGCTCGGGCCGGTCATTCTCCGGGATGTTAGTGTCCAGCAGATGCAGCTTGACGCGCCCGACATCGATCCGCCATACCTTGATGAACACTCGGCCCGTGGGCAGGTCCACCGAAACCATCAGATCGCTACCGTTTGCATCGCGCTCGGGACGTACCGGCAGCGTATAGAAGTCGTTGACGGGATTGCGCTCCTGCTGCCAGCCATCCGGGTTGAGGTACTGCTGCAGGAATCCTTTTTGATAAAGGAGGCCGACGCCCACCAGCGGGATTTCTCCATCGCTGGAAGACTTCAGGTGGTCGCCCGAGAGGACGCCCAGGCCGCCGGAGTAGATGGGCATGCACTCCACCAGGCCATATTCCATGGAAAAATACGCGATCAGGCGATCCTGCGGCGGCTCCCATTTCTCAAGGTACGTGATGTAGCGGTCGCACGCGCGCCGGTAGGCAGCCAAGAATCGCGGATCGGAAGCTGCACGCTCCAGAGTGGCCTGGGGTACTCTACCGAGCATCAAAACGGGATTGTGGCCGCAAGTCTTCCAAAGCTGCGGGTCAAGGCGCCGGAACAGCGAGCGGATAGTATGATCCCAGCTCCACAAAAGATTGTAGGCCAGATCCGTCATCCGGGAGAGAGTTGGCGGCAGAGCCGGCCTTACGAGAAATTCCTTAACCGGTTGAATCTGAAAGGGCATGTTGCCGTACGGGTGACTTCCAACTATAACACTGGCACTGCGGCGGGCCTACCTCTTTGGACGTACACGCTACAGACGCGGCTTCTATACCAGCAAGATAGAGCGCATTAATTTCTCTTTACCGCGCTTCACCCGCGATTCGACTCCCTGATAGGCTCCCGACCCTTAGATCGGCAGCCGAGCCTTGAATCTAGATATGGCATCCGGAATTCATCCGGGCTGTGGCGATCAGTGTATGCTGAGCCACGAACTCATGGTCTTCGAAACTAAGTCGGAGGCGTCGGACTGGACCCAGTGACCGGCATTGGGGACCGTGACCAGCGTCAAGTCCTGAGCCACCCAATCCCACGTGTTGTTCAGGGCGCCTGATAGCAGCGCCGTGTCCTTCAGGCCATGAAACATCAGAACCGGTGCCTGTACCTTGACCACTGGCGAAGTGTCTTCCACGTACGGCTCGCGCGGGTAGTTTGCCTTGTAATAGTTCAGCATGGCCTCGATATCGGAGCGCTGAAATGCCTCTAAATATTTTGCGTGCGCATCGGGATCGGTGATACGGCGCGCCAGGCCTTCGGCAGTGACTTTGGATGCCGCATCGGGCTGCTGGAAATTACGCGCGTACTGGCTGTTCTTTTGCTGCTCGGGATTGTGGGCGAGTTCGCGCGAGAGGCCGCGCGGGTGGGGCAGATTTAAGATGATCAGCTTGTCGGTCATCTCCGGATGCATGAGAGCGAAATTCCAGGCCACCATCCCGCCCCAGTCGTGGCCGACGATGATCGCCTTGTCGCGCCCCACCGACTTGATGACCGCGGCAACATCGCCGACTAGGAGCGGGAGCCGGTAGTTCTCGACGCCTTTCGGCTTGTCGCTCAGGTTATAGCCGCGCTGGTCGATGGCTACGCACTGATAACGGTCGGAAAGAGCAGCCATCTGATCGCGCCAGCTGTACCAGAAATCCGGGAAGCCGTGGATCATTACTATGAGCGGGCCGCTGCCGATGCTCGCGTAGTGGATCTTGACGCCATTCGAGTCGGCGTAGCCATCTTTGACTTTACTGTCGATGGCCGCGGCCTGCAGCGATACAGCCAGTGTTACGGCCAACAATGTAGTGCGCATGAGCGCAAGTATAGCCG
>DATGMH010000128.1:0-60822 GCA_035293725.1 Bryobacteraceae bacterium | reverse complement strand
ACTCGCGCGGCAGCCGTAAAGTGGATACCACCTGGCCGGCACTGGACCCCTTAGGATCGATGCGGCCGATGGCGTTAAAGCTGCGCACGACCTCCGAGTGATGGAGTGTGCGTCCGGCGTTCTCCCCCGAACCTACAAAGGCCGTGACGTCGCTCTCTGTCACGGCAAGATAGAGATTCGCTTCGCGCAGTTTGGCGTTCTTAGGATTGGAGATGCGGACCGACAGATCGAGCAGTTGGCCGTCGCGCGAGTTCGGCGCGGTGGAAAGTTCCACCGTAGTCATAGGGGCCTGCGCGGCGAGGCCGATTTCCTCGTAAGCACGACCGGCGTCGTCGCCTTCGAACGCAACCTGCCCGTTTACGATCATCTGAGGCGTATAGATGTTTTCGACGTGCGCAGCGAGCGCGTACTCGTTTTGGCGCGCATGAAACTGGGGCAAGGAGAACGGATCGGTCCAGCCGAGCTGGTTCCAGTAATCGACGTGCTCTTCGAGCGCGATGACGCGAGCGCTAGCGACCGGCTGAATCCGTTCCATCCGGGCCAGCAACGCGTCGGCTGCTGGACAGCTGGCGCAACCTTCGCTAGTGAACAGTTCGACGATGACGGGGGCGCGCCCATCGTCGGCCGGCAAAAGAACGGAACAGAACAGCGCGGCCGCGATCAGGCGATTCATTGAGTGCACCTCGTCTATCCACATGATACAGGGCTGAGCCTGAGGTGCGAGTTCCGGAACCATTAGCCCGCTTCAGACGATATGAAAAACGGGTCAGAAGCCGACGTACTGTACTTCTTCTTCGAGTTCCAGCCCGAAGCGATCGAGAACGCGCGATTTCAGACAGGCGATGATTTCGCGGAGCTGCCGCGCGGTGCCGCCGCCGGTGTTGTAAATCAGGTTGGCGTGGTAATCGGCGACACGGATGCCGCCGTTCTGCATCCCTTTTGCACCGACTTGCTCGAGGAAGTAGGCGGAAGGGACCTTTCCTTCGCGGACGACGCGGTCTGGCACATGGCCGCGAACCGAATCGGACAAATCGGCCAGGAGCAGATTCTTGAAGATACTCCCGGCGCATTTCATATCCAGCGGATACTTGGCGAGGCGGATCTGAAAGATCTCGTCCGCGGTTTTGCGCAGTTCGGCCGGATCGGCCGGTTGCATGGCGAGTTCGACGGCAAGGATGATCCACTCTTTGTGCCGCTTGAACACGCTTTCGCGGTAGCGAAATTCGCATTCAGATGCGTTGAACGAACGTACTCCGGCGCCATCGAAGAAACGGACGCTGGTGACGCGCTCATCGATGGAATGGCCGTAGGCGCCTGCGTTCCCATAAACCGCCGCGCCAAGGCAGCCAGGGATTCCAGTCATTGTTTCGAGGCCGCGCAATCCTGCGGCGACGCAGTGGTCAACCAAGGTCTGCAGAGTCAGGCCCGCTTCAGCGCGAACTGTGGCGCCATTGATCTGAAGTGCTCGGCCCGTGAACCGCAGCACAAGCCCCGCAAACCCACCGTCAGAGACGATCAGGTTGGAGCCTTCGCCGATGATTGTGTGGGTAGCGCCGGCTTGCCGCGCGAGTTGCAATGCTTGAACGAAGCTGTGCTCATCGGCGGTCTCGAAGTAGAGGTCGGCCGGGCCGCCGATGGCGAATCGGGTATGCTCGCTCAGCAAAGCTCCCGGGAAGATCGCTACATTGGGAAGGTCGGCCAGGCGCTCGATCGTTTCTGGTCGAACGGGCATTTTTAATTTCATACTAACGTACGTGCGCGGCGGGCGCGCCAGGAGTGGTGGATGGGCATTGGGTTCTCGGGATTCCCGGAAGAAGGGACCAAGTTTCTGCGCAGTCTGAAGCGGAACAATCGCCGGGAGTGGTTTCAGCCGCGCAAGCATTTATACGAGCAGCATCTGAAAGCGCCGATGCTGGAGCTGGTGGCGGCGCTGAATACGGGCTTGAGCCGTTTCGCGCCGGATTACGTCACGGACCCGCCCAAGGCCATTTTTCGGATTTATCGGGACACGCGCTTCAGCGCGGATAAGACGCCGTACAAGACCCACATAGCCGCGAGTTTTTCGCGCCGGGGCCCCGAGCGTTTAAAGGCGGGCGGTTTTTATTTCAGCGTCGCGCCGGATCAGATCGAAGTGGCGGCCGGAATTTATCATCCGGAACCGGACACGATGCTCGCGATCCGCACGCACATTGCGGAGACCCACGGCGAACTACGGCGACTGTTGGCGAACCGGAAGACGCGCCTTCTCGCCGGCGAATTGCAAGGCGACGCGCTGACGCGGGCGCCCAAGGGGTTCGATCCGGCGCATCCGGCCATCGGCTGGATCAAGATGAAGGACTGGATTCTCGACGTAACCCTGTATGGTTCTTTAGCGACCAGTCCCAAACTGCACGACGAAATCCTGTCGCGATTTCGCGCCATGGCGCCCGTGATCGACTATTTGAACCGTCCGTTGGTCGCGCGGAAGCCGTCTAGGGACTTACTTGAAGTTCATTGGTGACGGAGAACACGCCGGGGACTCCGTTGGCGGCGATCCCCGCGCGTTGTTTATCCATCTGATTTCCGACCGCGCCCTTCAATGTGACATGGCCGTTCTTTACGACGATATGGATGGGCGGCACGGCTTGCAGGCTGTACATTTCCATGCCCGGTTGTGAGTAGATGGCGCGGTAGGTGGCACGGCGAATCTGGTCGTCATTCGGCGACACCGGCAGCACCTCGATGTTATTAACGACGCTCTCCACTCCTTCAATGCGCTTCACAGCCTTTTCGGCATCGGACTTGAGCACCGGCCGGACCACTGAGCCGTACAGCGTTACGGTGCCGTCTTCGACCTTGTAAGCCAGGTCATCAAAGACGCTGTAATACGGAAGCGTGACTAACTCGTGACGCACCTCGCGTACGATTCTTGCTTCGCCTTTTGACGACTGTGCACGGTCACTGGTCTGGCCTGGCGCCAGGCTTGCGACCAGCAGCAATAGCGCGGTTGGTAACAATATACGCATAATCGTCCCCTTTGCCCCGAATAGGAGATGCGCGGCGGTAAGCCACTGTTACAGCGCGAGGGCGAAATGATAGTCAGCGACGAATCCGGCCCTAGGCCTGAGATCCCCGTGCGGGTTGGTTGTTGGGGAAAGGGTCGCCGCACGGGGACTAGCTGCTTTGTTGAAAGTACAGACGAGCGCCGCCGCGGCTGGGTTGCAAAGAAGTAGGGCCTGGCGGACGTGCGATGTGCCGGCGGTCGAACTGCACCAGGCGTGTCCCGCGCACGCCTCCGGGCAGCCGCAAATCCATCACAATAACATAGGATATGACTTGTGTTTTGGAAACATTTGTGTGTAATTTTGTGATAACTGGTGTGCTTTTATTTTGGACCCTCAAAACACGCTGTCGACATTTTTGATAATGTGGAACGCGCAGCACCAATAATCAGTCCGGAAAACGCTGAGCGTGGCCCGGACAACCCAACATCAAGAGGAGATCCAATAAATGAAGAAGCTAACCTTATCGTTCTGGCTCGCGCTGGCCGCGGCCGGCGTGTTCGTGATTCAGGCGGCGGGGCCGTCCATGCATTTCGACGATCCAATGCCGACTTGCCCTCCAGATTGCAATCGGGCAGCCCGATAGATCGCACTCCGTAAGTAGTCCCGCTGGGGCGGCGCTAAGCACGCCGCCCCGGAGTTTCAAGCCTGGACCGTGATTTCTCGCCGGGGTGGAAAGATACTCAGCCAAACTACCAAGCACACCGTGAGCGCCGAAAGCATGTAGTTGTTCATCAGCACTGGACGGACCCAGCCCATGTTGACGGTCAGGTACGCCACGGCATAAATTGCAAAGTAGATCGCGAGCATCCCTTCATGCCGGAAAAGAGTGCTTGCGACATTTTTCCGGACCTTCCACACGAACGCCAAGGCGGAAAGAGTGAGGAACGCCGCCAGGACCGTGGATAGATAACGCTTAATCAGAAACTCGAAATGCATAGCAGTTTGTAGCCGGATCGCGCCAAACCGTTGCAGCTCGGCCCGCAGCGGAAGCGCGGCCAAAGCGAGCGCGGCAAACAACGCGATCAGCATTAGAGGCCGAGCCGCTTTCACGATGTTCTGATGGTCTTGCCACAATTTCGCGTGAACTTCGAGCGCGACGGCGATCTGCAACAGCAGCAATACCGGTTCGGTCCAAAGCCAGAAGTACGTATAAGAGATGGGTAGCGCACCGTCAGGATAGGGCCTGAAGCGCATCGCGCCCAAGGAACGTAGCACAGAACACGCCAAGTACAACGTGAAAATCGGATGTTTCCTGGCCAAACGGGACCAGAGCAGATGCAAGCAGAAGAGGAACTGCACGGCCACGGAACTGTACCAGAGGATATTTGTGGGTCCGCTCATTCCGCGCTAAGTAGTTGATAACACGAAAAAACGTTGGCGTCAATACAAAGAGCCCGGTTGGCATGCAAAAAACACCAGGGACAGGGAATGTTTAGGCACTGCGGCCCGATTCTGGCGCGGTGTAAGCAATGCTATACTCAACCAAACGAATCGCCAGTAGAGGAGGCCGCGTGAACCCAACGCGCAGGAGCTTTCTAAAAGCGGGTGGAGGCGTTGTGGCCGCTTCCGTCCTCGGTTTCGATGTGACACCGGCTTACGCGCAAGCGCGAGAGCTAAAGATCGCGCGGACGACGGAAACGCGATCCACCTGCCCCTACTGCTCGGTGAGCTGCGGGATCATCATTCATACCATCGGCGATAAAGCTAAGAACGTCACCGCTCAGGTGGTACACGTCGAAGGCGATCCCGATCATCCCATCAATCGCGGCACTTTGTGCCCGAAGGGATCGTCGCTCATGCAGGACATTCTGAATGAGCGCCGTCTCATGAAACCGCAGGTGCGGCGGCCGGGTTCCGACCATTGGGAGGACATCTCATGGGATCAGGCGTTCAACGAGATCGCGCGTCATGTCAAAAAAACGCGCGACGATACGTTCATTATGACTGATGCTCAAGGGCGCGCCGTGAATCGTGTGGAGAGCATCGCTTTCAACGGCGGCTGCACGGACACCAACGAGTTCAATTATCTCGTGGTGAAAACGATGCGCAGCCTGGGGATTTGCTACTTAGAAAATCAGGCCAGGGTTTGACACGGTCCCACGGTCTCCAGTTTGGGGCCAACTTTCGGGCGCGGGGCGATGACGAATGGCTGGATCGACATCAAGAATGCCGACATGATGTTGATCATGGGGGGTAACCCCGCCGAGAACCATCCCTGCGGGTTCAAATGGCCGATCGAGGCCAAGCGCCAGCGCAATGCGAAAATGATCGTCGTAGATCCGCGGTTCACGCGCACGGCTGCCGTGGCGGATATGTTCCTCCAGATCCGCGCCGGAAGCGATATCGCGTTTCTGGGCGGCCTCATCCATTACGCGCTGGAGAACAATCGCGTCGCGAAAGAGTACCTGGCCAATCACACCAACGCGTCGTTCCTGATCCACGAAGGATTCGAGCTGCCGGAGAACGGATTGTATTCCGGCTTCGATGTCCCGTCGCAGACCTATAACAAGGCCACCTGGAATTATCAGGAAAGCGAGGGCGTTAAACCAGCGGCCGGCGCGCCGGCGGGGCTTCCAGCCAACACCGCATACGATGTTACGCTCGAAAATCCACGCTGCGTGTATCAGCTTCTCAAGCAGCAATACTCGCGCTATACGCCGGAGATGGTGGAGCGCATCACCGGCATCCCCAAAGATCAGTTCCTAAAGGCCGCGGACCTGTTCACCTCGATTCGCAAGGATGGCGACACGAAGAAGGTCGCGACCATTATTTATGCGGTCGGCTGGACACAGCATAGCTTCGGGTCGCAGATCATCCGCACCGCGGCGATGCTGCAGCTGCTGCTCGGCAACGTGGGGCGGGCGGGCGGCGGCGTGAATGCGCTGCGCGGGCATTCCAACATCCAGGGCGCGACGGATATCGCGGGGGTGTTCGACATCCTGCCCGGATATTTGAAAGTTCCGAATCCTTCCGACCAAGATTTTGCGGGCTGGATGAAGCGCATCACGCCTGCCTCTTCAAAGCCCAAGGAATGGGATTCCTGGAATTATTGGTCCAACACGCCGCGGTTCGCCGTGTCGTACATGAAGGCCATGTATGGCGACTCGGCAACCAAAGAAAACGACTGGGGCTTCGCTTACCTGCCCAAAGTTGACCGCGAGTACTCCTGGGTGCACTTGTGGGACGACATGTACGAGGGCAAGGTAAAGGGCCTGCTCGCCTTCGGCATGAACGGCGTGGCGATTGGCCCCAATTCGCAGAAGAACATCGACGCGCTGAAAAAGGCCGATTGGCTGGTGGTTTGCGAGATTTATCCGGACGAGACCAGCGGGTTCTGGCAATCGCCCGGGATCACACCCGACGAACTGAAGAACATCAAAACCGAAGTGTACCGTCTGCCGGGGGCCGGCTTCGCCGAAAAGGACGGCACGTTCGTAAACTCGGCGCGCTGGCTGCAATGGAAGTGGGCCGCGCTGCCACCGCCGGGCGACGCCAAACTCGACCAGGAAATCCTGGCGCGCATTTTTTTGAAGGTGCGCGAGCTGTACCAAAAAGAAGGCGGCAAGTTCCCGGATCCCATTTTGAAGCTGGCTTGGAACTATACCGACCCGATGAATCCGTCGCTGGCCGACGTGGCCAAAGAATTAAATGGGCGAGCGATCGGAGACGTCACCGATCCTGCGACGCAGCAGGTGATCAAGGCCGGCCAGCAGCTTCCCGGGTTCGCATTTCTGCGCGATGACGGATCCACATCCAGCGCCAATTGGCTGTACTGCGGCTCCTGGACAGAAGCCGGGCCGTTGATCCAGCGGCGCGGCACCGACGATCCGTCCGGGCTCGGGATTTATCCAAATTGGGCCTGGTCGTGGCCGATGAACCGGCGTGTGATGTACAACCGCGCCTCCTGCGACGTAAACGGAAAACCATGGGATCCGGACCGCCGCCAGGTCTGGTGGAACGAGGCGCAGCAGCGCTGGACCGGCAACGACGTGCCGGACTTCAAAGCCGACTCGCAGCCCAAAGACCACATGGGTCCGTTCATTATGAATCCGGAGGGCGTGGGCCGCTTGTTCGTTCCACTGGCCGGCATGGCCGACGGTCCCTTCCCCGAACATTACGAACCGTTCGAGAGCCCGGTGGCCAACCCGCTGCATCCCAACCAGAGCAACAATCCTGTGGTAAAGAAATACAAAACCGCGCTGGACAAGTACGGAACGCCCGAACAGGGATTCACGGTGATTTGCACGACGTACCGGCTCACCGAGCACTATCATTACTGGACCAAAAACAATCCCATGAACGTCCAACTCGTGCCCGAAATGTTCGTTGAGATTCCGGTGGAGCTGGCGAACGAGCTGGGAATCAGCGGCGGCGAGCCGGTGAAGGTGACCAGCGCGCGCAACACTTACGTCGCCAAGGCCATGGTGACGCGCCGTATCCGGCCGATGACGATCGACGGCAAGAAAATTTATCAGATCGGAATTCCCATTCACCAGGGATTTCGAGGAATTCAGGAAGACGTGGGCAAAGCTCCGCGCTCCATTGTAAACCTGCTCTCGCCAACGGTAACCGACCCGAATGCGTACACTCCCGAGTTCAAAGGTTTCCTGGTGAAGCTCGAAAAGGCATAGCGCGATGAGCAACGGACCGCTTCAAATCAAAGCCATCTCCGGACACGCCGGACCGGTTCCGGGCAGGAACACGTCGCGCGATTACGACGTGTGCAAAGTGGTGGACGTCACCACGTGCATCGGGTGCAAGGCGTGCGAAGTCGCCTGCCTGGAGTGGAACGGGTATCCGTTCCGCGAGACGGTGTTCGACAATACTTACCAAACCATGCCGGACCTGGCGTGGAATTACTACAACCTGATCCGGTTCAACGAGCACGTGGCCGAAGACGGAACGCTTAGCTGGCTCATGCGCAAGGATCAGTGCATGCACTGCGCCGATCCCGGATGTTTGCTGGCGTGTCCGGCCGACGGCGCGATCGTGCAATATACGAACGGCATCGTCGATTTTCAGCAGGAGCACTGCATTGGATGCCAGTACTGCGTCACTGGCTGCCCCTTCGATATACCGAAGTTCAACAGCGCGACGAAAAAGGTGCACAAGTGTACTCTGTGCTCGGATCGCGTCGGCGCGGGGCTGGAGCCCGCCTGCATCAAGGCGTGCCCGACAGGGTGTCTGCATTTCGGCAGTAAGGATGACATGAAGGATCTGGCCGGCAAGCGCGCGCAACAGATCCGGGAGAATACGTCGCACAACAACGCGGGCGTGTATGATCCGGCCGGCGTGGGCGGCACGCACGTGATTTATGTGCTGCACGATGTCGAGCATCCGGAGCGCTACGGCGGCCTTCCCAAGAATCCGCAGATTCCTCTGAGTGTGCGGTTGTGGAAGAAGCCGCTCAAGTGGCTGGGCGATCTGGCGATGGCCGCGGGTCTGGTCGGGCTGGCGGCGCACTACATCCGCTTCGGCCCTAAAACGGTGGAAGAAGAGCCAAAACAGCAGAAAGGAGGCGCGCAATGAGCGCCGCCACAACCATGCGACCGGTAGGTTCGCCGGCTCAGATCGAGCGCTACACGTTTCGCGAGCGCGTGATGCACTGGCTGACGGGCGCAACGTATCTATACTGCCTCGCCACCGGGCTGGCGTTTTATTCGCCTCATCTGTACTGGCTGGCGGCGGTGTTCGGCGGTGCGCCGACATCGCGCTTCTGGCACCCCATTATCGGTATTGGATTTCTCATGGGCACGCTGTGGATGAACAACCTGTGGCGCGGCGACATGGAAATTACCGAGACCGACCGCCGCTGGCTGGACCGCGTGGAGCATTACGCTGCTAACCGCGATTCCCTGCTTCCGCTTTCGGAGCGCTTCAATGCCGGACAAAAGCTTTTCTATTGGCTTATGCTCTATGGCGCTCTGCTGCTGCTCTTATCGGGAGTGTTCCTTTGGCTGCCGGAATATATTCCTCGGCAGGCGGCCTGGATTCGCGGCGTCATGATCCTGGTTCACGAAATTGCCGCCCTGGCAACCATTGGTGGATTTCTGATCCACATTTATATGGGTGTGCTGTTCGTGCCCGGCAGCATGACGGCCATCACTACAGGTTATGTATCGCGTGGCTGGGCCAGAACGCACCACCGCCTTTGGTACGTGCGCGCGACCGGCGGCACGCCGCCGCAGGAATGAAATGGACCTTCGACGCGCGTATCCAGCGCGCAACTGAGCTGGCCGAGCTTCGTCCCGCGGCTCGCGATCTGCTGGGTTTCTACCGCGAACTGCTGGTTTTTCAAAAACCAATCTTCGACGCGTTGCAATCGCGCGGTGAGACTGACGTACGCGCGCTGGCCTCGTATTTTCCTCGGTTATTCGATTTGGTTGCGCAGTACGGACCTGCTGAGCTAGCCCGGCAGGGCAAAGCCCGGCTTGCGGCTGCCGAGACTGGCAAGGAACTGTTGAGCGCAGCCTGGCAGGACGGCGTCGCGCATACCATGGCAGCCGACCCGTACGGCCGATTTTACGCCCGCGTTCTGCTTCAGCCCTACGCCGAGTATCTAGCCTCACGCGCCGATGTTCGTGCCGAGCCGGAAAGCCGGACCTGTCCATTCTGCAGCTCCTGGCCTGTCGCCGGTGTCCTGCGCGGCGAAGGCGACGGCGGCAAGCGCTGGCTGCTCTGCGCTGTCTGCTCAACCGAGTGGCCCTTCCGCCGCGTCCTGTGCTGGAACTGCGGCGAAGAAAACAAGGACAAGCTGCCGGTCTACAAAGCCGAACAGTTCGCCGCGGTTCGAGTGGACGGCTGCGACACCTGCCACGTCTATATCAAGTCGGTCGATATGACCGTCGACGGACGCGCCGTCCCGATGGTGGACGAAATCGCCGCAGTCGCGCTCGACATCTGGGCCGAGGAACACGGTTACGGCAAATTGGAGACGAACCTGCTTGGAATGTAAGTCGTAGAGGCGCCGATAAACGCGAACGCATGAGGCGAGTGCAGGACAGCTTTTTTGTTGCTACAAAACGAGAAGGGCTTCTGGCCCGCTTTGGAGGTTTGTCAATGACGAATGATGTGGGGTTCAGGGCGGCTAAACTGATTGGGCTGGCCGCAATCAGCGCATTAATAACCACCCTGAATGCTGCCTCATTAACGTGGACGGGAGACCTGACGTTTGCCCCTTCGTGGCACAATGCGCGGATACCAGTCTGGAGCAACGGATGGTTAATCGAACCGCAATATGATGATACGACGCAGCCTCTGATCTGGCTATACGGTCATCAGGAGACGCGTCCGATCCCGTTCTCAATTCCAGGGGCTCGGTCCATGATACTTTTCGCGTGGGATCGTGGAGCGCAAGGCGATATTGGTGTCGCTGGTTCGTTTACCGATGGAGAAGGACGGGGTACTTCATTTATCGCCTGGCTCTCACCGGACGAAAGTCAATCGGCCGTGATTCGAACGGGAACGTATTTAACTAGGAAGTTGTCGGTTGCTCCCGATGGCACAATTTGGACCGCCGGCGCAGAATCGCTGCCGTCACAGGATCTCGGAGTTATCCGACACTTCGACCATTCCGGCACTCTTCTGGCCTCCTTTATACCGCAGTCGACGTTCGCGAATAGACTGATCCCTCGCAGTCCACGTAATCGCCTGGAGGCGTCGAAGGACCGAATCGCGTGGTACTCTCCCGAAGCCGGCCGGTACGTTGAAGTTTCGCTGGCAGGAGAATTAATCGCGGATCTGTCCGTTCCTGCACCGGGCATACTTAACGAAGGCTACGGCTTTGCCTTCACGGTGAGCAACGAGGCGTATTTGACGGCAATTTCCGACGATGTTTCTAATTTGACTCCGAACGGACGCGTATTAGGAGTTTATATGCTCGATAAAATAGCGCATGCCTGGAAGCCTGTGGTGCAATGGCCGATTCCACCTCATGGACAATGGAACGCGAACATTGGGCATCTCATAGGCGCCGATGAGGATAAGCTGGTTTTTGAGGGAAAAAATAAGATCAACTTCTACGCGGTCAGCAAATAAGTGCCGGTCGCGCGGCGCGTGTTGACGTCGGCAAAATCTCCGCAGACAAACTCGAAACGAATGTGCTGGAGATGTGATTATTGACCGCAGATCAACACAGGTGAACACGAATCACACTCTGTGTGCACCTGTGTTTTATCTGCTGGAAACAAAGCTAGACTTCCACCAGCCGCGCCTCAGTGATTAACGGCCTGGCGCACTCCGTCAGCAAGCTGTCGGCGTTTTCCTCCTCGGCCAGCGACTTGGATAAGAGCTGCGCGACGTCGCTTTGGCCGATCTGCTGCGCCATTGTGCGTGCGGTTCCATACGCGGAGATCTCATAGTGCTCCACCTTTTGAGCCGCTGTGATGAGCGCCAGGTCGCGGCCCACCGGGTCCTTGCTGCCGGCGCGCCCAATCATTGCTTCGCCTTCGTCCAATAGCGCGGACATGCCTTTGCAAGAGCTGCTCTTGGCCGCCGCGTCCAGTTTCGCGAACGCTGTCTTGAGCCGCTCCTCTTGTTCCTTGGTTTCCTCCAGATGCTTCTCCAGCGTCGATTTCAGCTTGGGCGAATCGGCGGCTTTGATCAGCTTCGGCAGTGCCTTGACGATCTGCCGTTCGGCATCGAGCATGTCTTGAAGCTGCTGGATCAAGAGCTGGCGCAGCACGCCGGACTCCGCCGGAGCCGTCTGCTCGGTTCGATTGATGCGCCGGCTGTGTCCATCGCCGTGGAGCACCGGCGATTCTTTGTATTTCCAATCGCCGCCCTGATTCCATGGACCACGCGCATCGATTTCGCCGTGTTCTCCCTGCCCCGTCGAATCGTTGAAATACTCGTCCACCAGTCCCGGTGTCGGAGGAATCTGGCCGATGGAAAATCGCGATTTGCCCAGGCTATCGAGCGCCGCGGCAAAGGCCTTCATGTGCGTGATTTCGCGCGTCATCAGAAATTGGAGCGCGTCTTTTGTGCCGGCGTCATTGCAGAAATGGATTAAACGCTCGTACACGATCTTGGCGCGCGCCTCCGCCGCAATATTGCTTCGAAGATCGACATCCAGTTCGCCGGTGATCTTCAGATAATCGGCCGTCCATGGGTTGCCCTGGGAGTTGAAGAGGTTGACACCCCCGCCGCCGCAAATCGCAACTAAAGGGTCCGATTCGGCCGCCTCCCGGGAAAATTTCGTGGGCTTCAAGTGCATGCGGGCCAGCGTGCCGATGATCTCCAGATGGCTGATCTCTTCGGTTCCGATATCCATCAACAAGTCCTTGCGGGCCGCGTCCTCGCAGTTGAGCCCCTGCACGGTGTATTGCATGGCGGCCGCCAGTTCGCCGTTGGCACCGCCAAACTGCTCGAGCAGCATTCTGCCAAATTTCGGATCGGGGTCGTCTACCCGAACCGTGTACATAAGCTTCTTGATGTGGTGATACATGAAGACACCTCCTGTATTAGTGCTGAACCCTTGCTTTGTGCGCGCCGCGAACAGTGCGGCGATTTACATCCCGGCGTAGCGGGGCGAGCCATTGCCCGACACGCCGTCGTGCGGCTTCAGGACCACCTTTACGCATTCGTCCTGCTTGTCGCGGAACATCTTATACGCGTTGGGCGCCTCCTCCAAAGGAAGGCGATGCGTGATGATGAACGTCGGGTCGATCTCGCCGTTCTGGATCCGCTCCAGCAGCGGCTTCATATAGCGATGCGCGTGCGTCTGGCCCGTTTTTACGGTGATGGAGCGGTTCATAATTGAACCGAACGGGAATTTGTCCAAAAAGCCGCCGTAAACGCCCGGTACGCTCAATATTCCGCCGTTGCGGCAGGCCATGATAGCCTGTCGAAGAGCCATTGGCCGGTCAGTCTCCAACATGAGAGCCTGCTTGATGCGATCGTAGGCGTAGAGCGGCCCGGGCATGTGCGCTTCCATTCCGACTGCGTCGATGCACGCGTCGGGTCCGCGCCCACCGGTCATCTCATTCAAAGTATCGCGGACATCCTGCTCCTCATAATCGATCGTCTCGGCGCCGGCTTTTTCGCGCGCCAGGCGAAGCCGCTCGGGAATACGGTCAATGGCGATGACGCGTTCGGCGCCCAGCAGAAAAGCGGACTTAATGGCAAACAGGCCCACAGGCCCGCAGCCCCATACCGCGATCGTGTCGCCGGGCGTGATGCTGCAATTCTCCGCCGCCATGTACCCGGTGGGAAGAATGTCCGACAGGAAAAGCACCTGCTCGTCGGAGAGCCCGTCCGGAACTTTCAACGGACCTATATCGGCAAAGGGCACGCGAACGTACTGAGCCTGTCCACCGGCGTAGCCTCCGACGAGATGTGAGTATCCGAATAGCCCGGCCGGCGAATGTCCCCACATCTTTTCGGCCATCCAGGCATTCGGGTTCGAATTCTCGCACAGTGAGTACATCTGGCGTTCGCAAGCAAAGCAGCTACCGCACGCGATCGGGAAGGGCACCACCACGCGATCGCCAACGCGCAGGTTCTTCACCGCGCTGCCGAGCTCCACCACCTCTCCCATGAACTCATGCCCCAGGATGTCGCCCTTCTGCATGGTCGGGATGTAGCCGTCATAGAGGTGCAGGTCCGACCCGCAAATCGCCGTGGACGTCACTTTGATGATGGCGTCGCGCGGGTTCAGAATCTTCGGATCGGGAACATCCACCACGCGCAGGTCTTCGGTTCCGAACCAGCAGTTCGCCTTCATAGCCGCCCTCCATTCCTCGTCGTGCTGGTCTGCAGGGCCTCGCGTCCGGATGGCTGGCCTTTGGTGGTGGGAATTTCGCCAGTCTCCAACATCTGCTTGAACTTTCGCAAATCTTGCTTGACTTGCATACTCGGCTCTTCGCCGAACACCTTAGCCACCATTGCCCCGATCTCGCCCGCAGGCGGCTTGTAATGGATGCTCACGCGGATGATGCTGCCGCGCCCGCCCGGCGCGCGGTCGAATTGGACGTGACCCGCGCTCTGAATTACCGCGTCTTCAAGGGAACGCCACGCAATGCGCTGGTTCGGAATGTCTTGCGTCAGCTCAGCATCCCACTCGATTTTCATCCCGGCCGGCGCCTTGGCTACCCAATGCGAACGGCCGTTTTGAGTCTCGCGCACGGATTCCAAGTGGTGCATAAAGCCAGGCAGCCTTTCAAAGTCGCGCCAGAACCGGTAGCACTCCTCTACTGGCCGGTTCACGCCGATCGACTCCAACACGTGGACGTCTTTATAGATGGCTTGCGCGAGCTGGCGCGTGCAAAGCATGTCCAGCACCGTGATGCCTGCCACGGCAGCCGTCGCCACAGCCAGGGGAGCCTTGCGGGAGCGGTCCGAGCTGAAAGCCGCTCCCAGCAGCGCCAGATCGAGCATGTCGCCCCCGACGCGGGTCCACATCCAGTCGGCCGGGCGGTTCTGCGATAAAAGCCCAACGCCCGCCGCAATCTCGCGCAGGCCCATGCTTCGCATCAGGCGGCGGTGATTCCGCACCCCGATCATTTTCCCCAGCGTCCCTGGAATCATAATTTCAGCCGCGCCCAAGCCGATGCTGAACCAACCGAGTTTACGTGCGAATCGATCTTGGCTCGATTTGGAATATTGCGATGAACGAGTAATGTCGCGGCGAGTGGAAGTCTGTTCCTGGGTAATCACGCCGCCCGGATAAGTTGCCTCTTGTATAGTCATAAGTTAACTCCTGGAAATTGCCGCCAAGCCAGAGGACTCCCGCAGCGCGAATAAGAAAAACGCTCTTCGAGAGATTTTGGAAGACAAATCTTGTTTTCAGCCCGGCGGCTGGCAGTTAGACTCTGCTTCAGACACGCTGAACACAGCGTTAACGGTTAGCCGGTTCAACCCCTCGCAGGTTTCGCATGAGTTTAAAGTGTTTTTGAAATGCGCGGCGTCTTGTAGGTGTCACATTTTGGGGAGCAGGAGCAGTCCGGTGGAAAGCACCTCAACCAGCTACGAAGCGCTGTTGCACGGTCCGGCGCCGGACCCGATCTCAAGCGAGCAATGGCGCGTCTATAGTACGGCTGTAGCGGAATTGCGCCGCAGCAGCATTCCCTTCGCGATTGGCGGCGGAATTGCCATTGGTGCGTACACCGGCCGCTGGCGCAATACGAAGGATCTGGATATCTACGTCACGCCTGACTATCGTCAGACCGCGATCACGGCGATATCGCGAGCCGGACTGAAAGATTATTACGATGTCCTCGCCTACGATCGGGCCTGGATCTATCGCAGCCATACCGGAGATGTGATTGTGGATGTGATTTGGGCCATGGCGAATCACAAACGGCAGGTCGATCAGGACTGGATCCAGCGCGGCCCTCATTACGATATTCGCGGCGAATCGGTTAGATTATTGCCTCCTGAGGAGCTTCTGTGGGCCAAGCTGTACGTTTTGCAGCGCGAGCGCTGCGATTGGGGCGATGCCTTGAACCTGGTTTACTCCTTAGGGCCGGAGTTGGACTGGCGTTGGCTCAAATTGCGGTTGGACGACGACGAGCCGCTGCTGGAGGCGCTGCTGCGCGTCTTCGCCTGGCTGTGTCCGGAGAAGGCGGCACGCCTGCCAGCCTGGCTGTTCAAATGTCCGCCGCGCAGCGAATTCGAATTGCCGCAGGAAAATGTCACGGAGATCCGGGCGACGCTGCTCGATACCCGGCCCTGGTTCGGAGCGCCTGCGCCCAACGGCAACAATTCGAATCCATGAAGCCAGTGAACACACCAATATCATGCTAATCGGAGCGATGAATCATCCCAGCGCAGACCCGCTGCACGAAATCGAATGGATGGCGGCCATGGAGCTGGATTTTATTGACTTGACCTTAGAACCTCCCGGAGCCGCGTCCTGGAATGTGGATGCCCGGCGCCTGCGAGTAGCCATCGAGCAACATCGGATGTCGGTGGTGGGGCATACCGCGTGGTATCTTCCCCTGGCCTCGGCGATCCCGGAGATTCGGGCCGCAGCTGTCGAAGAACTCCGGCGCTGTGCGGAAGTGTTTAGCGAAATCGGCGCGAAGTGGATGAACATCCACCCCGACCGGCACACTCCTTGGCACAGCCGTAACTTCGCCGTCGACGGGAACCTGGAATCGCTGGAGCGTCTTCACCGAGGCACCGAGCGCCTGGGCATCGGTTTGATGATCGAAAATCTTCCGGGCGACTACAATTGCACCGCGCAATTGGCCGAACTGCTCGATCCGCTCCCGTGGCTGGGCCTGCACCTCGACATTGGCCACGCCAACTTGCGCGTGCCTCACAACACCACCTCCGAGATCCTGCACGCCTACGGCGACCGGCTCCGTCACGTTCATCTGCATGACAACAAAGGAGGCGACGCCGACCTTCATTTGCCGCTCGGCGCGGGCAACATCGATCTGCGCTCGGGCATCTGTGCTTTGCAAGGATGCGGTTACGACGGAACCGTCACGCTGGAAGTGTTCACCGACGACCGCCATCACCTGGCCTACAGCCGCCATGTTCTGCGCCGGGTCTGGGACGCGTGTCTTTCCCACAGTTCGTATGCACCCGAGGATGTAACGGTTTCAAGGTAAACGGCCCCTGTTGGCTGGAGTCTCAAGATCAGAGAGACGGCATCCCGAGGCGCGGCCCGCGCATTGCCGGTTCGGGTGAGCAGTTTTGTTATTTCCAGCAGGCGCCTCGTTAGGACGATCCCGCATCGGCTGGAGGCTCCATGAGCATCGCAAAACACGCGGAAATCGGCGCGGATGGTCACTGGGTCAACTTATGGCTTAAATATCAGAGGGCCGCGTCGACGGCGATCGGAGTAATCCTGATCGCAGTTTTGATAGGGATTTTCGCACGCACTCCGCTGGCGCAGAAAACCGTACGAAGCGGCTCCGGTATGCTCACGGTTCGCGACGATACGGCGGCAACAAATACGGTCCCGACCGGGCTTGAGCTCAGCATCGGTCTAACCGGCGCACGGCAGTCGCTGCGGATCCGCTTCAACAGCGACCTCATGAACAGCGGACGCCGGGGTGAGGTGGTTGCGCAGCCGGACAAAACCGAACCGCTGGCCGAGGGCATGGTCGCGGAGTGGCCGGCCCCGGCGACTCCGGAAATTCGAAACATGACCTCGACGGAAGAGCCAGACGGCCCGGGCAAGCTCTCGTACCGCATATCGCTTGACGGCGGGCCTTCGATCCAATTCCGGCAGTTTGCGTTGCCCTAACGGCGCCCCGGCCAAGTACTGGAAAAAATGGAATTGGCCTAGTTCACACGGCTGGGGGAAAACATGACCTCGTGTTGCTGGTTGCCGTGGCGAATCGAGAAGCGGGCGCCCTCAAACCGCGAATCGCTCCGCATAAGAGGTTCTATCGCCAGATACATGGCGTGAGCGTCGCATCCGTAGCAAATCAAGGTGGCGCATTCGGGGATCCGAACCAACCCGCTCCAGGCGCCAAGACTCTTTTCTTTGAGAATCTCGTCTATCGAAATCCCAAGCGGGACGAGTTCCGGCTCGATCGCACTGCGGCGATTGCCAAAAGGAACTTCGATGAGCAATGTGTCTTCTGTCAGGTCAGTCGGCGCGTTCGAATCGTAGCCGACGGCCTTTACCTCCGCAGCCGCGCGGCGAAGCGATTGTATTTTAGTCTCCACGGCTTGCACCTCGCCTATTCTTTCCAAGTGCCGCAGCGCCGCCGCTGCATGCTCGAGTTCCTCGATAACATTCTCCACATTGGGGTTCGGCTGTTTTTCGAACTCGGCGCAAGCACGGCGAAACCAATCGAGAGACTCAAGGTGCTTGCCTTCGTCGCGAAGGATCATTCCTTTCGTACCGACTGCGAACCCCAGTGCGCTTGTCTCATCCATCGTTTTCGCTCCGAGCACTTCAAGAATCTCAAGAGCGCGCTCGATCGAACGGTGCGCGTCTTCAAAACGTCCCATTTTCCGATAGCAGGACGCGAGATTGTTATACAATCTTCCGATCTGCACAACGGGCGTCCCCGGTGACGACTCCCGCACTTGCCGTACCCGCTCGTAGTAGTTGAGCGCCTCTTCAAAGCGCTGCTGATCGCTGCACAGAATCGCAAGGTTCGTCCAGGCAGGCGTCGCGGATTGCAATTGACCCTTGCTCTCCCATAAACTCGCAGCTTCTTTGTAGAGAGACTCGGCCTCCGAAGGGGCTGTTTTGCGGACGGAATTGCCAAGCGCCAGCAGTACCACCGGCAGGCGGGGATCGGCAGGTTCATTGCGAAAAATGCGGGCCGAGCCGCGATACGCGATCATGGCATGGTCACGTAGGCCAAGGTGCGAGTAGCAGCCTCCCAGTTTCCACAGCCAATCGGCAACCGAGATTGACTTCTTATGATCGATTGCGAGGCTAAGGGCGTGGTTTCCAAACCGAAGAGCCCGCTTGTACTCGCCCAGTTCGGTCAGCACTTCGAACAGGACGGACGCAAACATCTCACTGGCTTCCGATTCGTGGCACTGGTCGAGCAGCGCGCCGGCTTCAGAGCGCATTTCCGGTGTCACGCTGGCAGGCGCATGCCGCGATTCGATCAATAAAGCCGCATAGCAAAAGGCAGCCTGAAAGTACAGCCTCGACTGCTCCGGCAGCTCGGCCGCGACGATTAAAGCCAATGCCAGCGACCGTTTTGCACTCTCGGTCTGGCCCTTACGGCACTGAGCCACGGCACTGTACAGCATGCCCAGGCAATCCTCGAAGCTCGCTGACATGGATTCGGCCATTTCCTTTAATCGACGGTTTGGAGAGATCGAATTATGAGTCGGTCGCGAAGGTTACCCACAATCGGGGTCATATTGCGCTGAGCAGACGAGGTGCAGGCTGGGCGAAAATCCGCAAATCACCACGCCCGGACGCCAGGCGCCCGATGCTTTCGAACCAACTAAACCAACAGCTTAGAGTGGACCCCCAATTGCCCTCGCCCGTCTAAATGTATCTCTATGCAACGTTCGGTCTTCCTGCCTTATTAGGGGCCGGACCGCTCCTGCCCGGCCTGCTGGCGCACACCACGCCAGACCCACTCAAAATCGGCGACGTCATCGGATTCGCCGGCATCCCTCGGTGCCGTCCAGGAACTCAGTCCTGCCGATCTTGAGCGTCGATTGGTGCCGCAAGCGCCAATTGGCTGCGCGAGCTAAGGCCTCGCTGGTCCATACCGCTCAGTCCTGCTATGCGCTAACGCCATCGGGGCGCAAGCGAAGGATTTAGAACAGAAGTTTCAATGCGAACTGAATCTGCCGCGGCGGATACGTGGACCGAATGGTCCCGAACGCTGCGTCGTTCACGCGCGGATCGGGAATCAAGAAATTCGTGTGATTCAGGATGTTGAAAAACTCCGACCGGAACTGCACATTCACGCGCTCGTAAATCCGGAAAGTTTTATCCACAGCCAAATCCCACTGCTCGAAGCTCGGCGCTCGGAACGCATTCCGTCCTAAGTTACCGAACGGCTGCTGCGGCGTCGGCGCCGTAAACGTGTAGCCGGCGAAATAGTTGTTGATCATCGCCGATTTGCCCTGATCGATGGCCTGGCCGGAAACGTTCGGTCGGATTTCCGCCTGGCCGCGATAATCGTTTTGCAACCCGGTGACGTCGATTGCCGCCGGCGTCGTGAAGTACGCGACATCGATCGGCTGGCCAGTATGCGCTGTGTTAATGCCGTTCAGTTCCCAGCCGCCCGCAACTGCGTCCAGAACGGGATTCCAGTTCGACCCGAACTGGCGCCCTTTTCCGAATGGAAGCTGGTACACCACGCTGCTCACGTTATTGAGCTTGACATCGAAGGCCGTCGGCGCAAACTCGGCATGCAGGTTCCTGATGTTTTGCGGATTCGCGCCGAAGCCGGGGCTGGGGAAATATTCGAGCGCCTGTTCGGAGTCGCCCATCGCCTTACCCCATACGAACGAATTCAGGAAATACACCCCCTGCGAAAAGCGATGCTCGACGCGAACGGACATGCCTTCGTAGTTGTTGTTGCCCGCCGGGTCCACCCAGGTAATCGGGCCCCAACCCTGAATCGGACGGCGCGCGGCGATCGGCAGTGTCTGACCGGTAGGGCTCGGCACAGCCTGGTTGTAGTCGCCCAGGATCGGCAGACGCAGGCTGTGATTGCCGTGGTAACCGAGTTCCACTACCGTGTTCTTTGGAAACTCGTGCTGCACCGAGAAAAACCAGCTCTGGATGTACGGCCAGCGCATGTCTGCCGGAATGTACGCGACGTTTTGCGTCGCCGGATTGAACGCCGACGGATTCGCGATTCCGGTTGTGAAGCTGTTGATCGTCGTTAAGAATCCCGCCGGAACCGGACCGCCTGCAGGAATGCTTTGCGAGAAAGTTCCAAATAGCGCAAATGGCGCGTTGATGCCTTCCAGCGCGCTGCCGGGCCGGTTGAAATACGAATAGCTGATCCCGTACCCGCTGCGAATCACCGTCTTCGAATCCAAGCTGTAAGCCAGGCCAAGCCGAGGCCCAAAATCCTTGTAGTCCGGATGTACCAGGCTGCGGTGATACAGATCGCCATTGCTGGCTAGCTTCATGGAATTGGTCGTGGGATCGAAATTCGCGTAAGCGTTATCACGCTCATAGAGCGGCGTGGCGAAGTCCCAGCGGAGACCCATATTCACCGTCAGCTTAGGGGTCACGCGCCAGTCGTCTTGGACATACAAGGAGTGCAGGTATTGACGCAAGTTAATCACGCGATAGCTGCCCTGGGAAATGATGGCCGGCGTCCCGAACAAAAAATCCGCGAAGTTATAGGCGGTGGGGTTGGCCGCAACTGAACAGTTAGACGGTTGGCCCAGTTGCGCACAGGTCGGCCTACTGAATTGCCCATTGTAGGTGTCCTGACCGTACAACGGGTTCGTGTCCAGCACTTCGGTGTGGATCAAGATGTACTCGTAACCCGTCTTGAGTGAATGGCTGCCGATCGTCTTTGAAAAGTTGACCTTCGGGTCCCAGGAAGTGGGGTTCTGGAACTGTGGATTGCTGGTCTGCCGGCCGAATGCGGTAAAACCGCTGACCGTCTGCGTGTTCAGTCCACCGGCGATGTTGGAGGTCGTAGGCAGTCCTTGAATTCCGAAAAGTTGCTGCAGGCTCGGGCCGCCGAGGTTCGGCGGCTGTTTTCCAGCCAGCACGTGCGTGAAACCGAGACCGACTTGAAGAATCGACGTGGGCGTAACGGTCCAGGTGTAACCGAAGGCCGCGTTCTGTTGGATGGAGTGAATGAAGCCGTTGCCGTCGCCGCCGGCGAACCCCGGCATGCTGGGCTGCTGGAAGTATATGTCCTTGCGCTGGCTCCAGCGCAAGAACGTGCTCATGCGATCGTTGATCTGCGCGTCGACTTTAGCGTCGTATTTGTCGCTGTAGTCGCGATACAGCAGCAGCGCCTGGTAGTTGTTCGACAGCGCTCCGGCTGCACCGGCATTGGTAGCGGGCAGCGCGTTCAATATTGCCGCCGCGAACGGGTTCAGGCTTCCCACCGGAATCGGCGTGTTCGCCGGATAGACGACACCCGTCAGCGGATTGACTACCGTGACCGGCAGAATCCCGCCGCGGAACGACGAATTGGGAATCGAGTCGAAGTTCGGATTGCGCTGCAACTGCCGGTAGCCTTCGTAATCGCCGAAAAAGAATAGGCGGTTCTTGATAAACGGCCCGCCGATGCTCGCGCCGAATTGGTTGCGCTGCAATGGCGGCTTAAAATACGGCTGGCTGAACTCGAATCCGCCGGCGTTCAAATCCGTATTGCGAAGAAACTCGTACGCAGTACCGTGAAAACTGTTGCTGCCCGATCGCATCACGGCGTTCACCACCGCACCGCCAACGCGCCCGTATTCCGCGCTGTAGTTGCTAGTGATCAGCTTGAACTCGGCAATTGCGTCGGGCGACGGCTGGACGGCTTGCGCTGAAAAACCTTGATTGCTGGTCCCATATGCGTTGTTGTCGATGCCGTCCAACAAGAAGTTGTTATATGTGCTGCGCATGCCGTTCACGTTGAACGCGCCCTCGCGCGGCGTTCCGCCCGGCGCGAAAGCATCTGCAATTGGCGATTTCACCGCGTCCGCTGACAGCAAAGCCAGATCGGCATAGTTGCGGCCATTGAGCGGCAACTCGGTGACGGCCAGAGGCGTGACCACTTGGGCCCGCTCGCTGTTGTCGGTTTCCAAGGCCGAAGCCGCGGCCGAGACGGTTACCGATTCGGTAACCGCGCCCACTTGCAGGGCCATGTCCACGCGCTGCCGCGCGCCCACGCTGACCTGGATGTTCTCCGCCGTAGCCTTCGAAAATCCCGAAGCCTCCACCGTCACCGTGTAGAGTCCGATTTTCACGTCGAAGAAATTGTATTCGCCATTGCTGTTGGTCGAGGTCTTGGATTCGATCCCCGTCTCGGTATTGGTGAGCGTCACCGTCGCTTTCGGTACCGGACTGCCGGAGGCATCCAATACCCTGCCCAGCACTTCGGCGGTCTGAAATTGCGCCCATAGAGACCCAGCCGCGAGCAGACACACACAGACAGCAAAACGCGAAAACATTTTCATTGCTTACCCCTCTCTCCGGCAAATAATATCAACTTCGGTTTGCTCGATGGTAGCAAGGGCCCGTTTATTTCGCGTTACGAAAGGATGACGAACTGGTTCGATAGCGGGCCATGCGATGCTGAACGCATGCACGGTTTGGCTCTCGTCACAGGTGCTTCCAGCGGGATTGGCGCGGCGTTCGCTTCCGCCCTGGCCGCGCGCGGCTACGATCTGATTCTAGTCGCACGGCGCGAGGACCGGCTGAAAGAGCTGGCCCGGCTGCTCGAAAAATCGCGCGGCGGCATGCAGGTCGAGGCTTTGGCGGCAGACCTCACGCGCGACACCGATCTGGCTCGGGTGGAGCACCGTATCGCCTCCGCCTCCAATCTCGATCTTCTGGTCAACAACGCCGGCATCGGTTCGCGCGGAAAATTCTTCGAGGCCGATCTCGCACGCCAGGACGAAATGCATCGCCTGCACGTGCTCGCGACATTGCGGTTGACTCATGCCGCCCTTTCAGGAATGGTGCCCCGCGCCACAGGCGCCATCATCAACGTTTCCTCGGTGGCAGGATTCTGGCAAGCGCCGGGAAACGTAAGCTACTGCGCGACCAAGTGTTGGATGAACAGCTTCACCGAAGGCTTGGCACTCGAACTCGCGGGCATGCGGTCGCCTGTCAAGGTGCAGGCCCTGTGTCCCGGTTACACCCGCTCGGAATTCCATACCGCTGCCCGCCTCCGCCCGGAGCGCATCAGTGCGAACATGTGGATGTCCGCCGAAGAGGTGGTCGCCGCATCGCTCCACGGCCTAGACCGCGGCCAGACATTCGTTATCCCGGGGTGGCGCTACAAAGCCGCAACGTTCCTGCTAAAGCACATGCCGCGATTCATCCTACGCGGCGCAGCAGTCCGGCAACAACGCCGCTTAGGCCGACTCTGACCGAAGTATACCGCCCTCGGGTTCGCCAGTTCGCCGCAATAGTTCGCTTCAGCTCAGTAGGTCTCGATATCGGCCTTCTGCCGAGGACCCGCCACAAAAGGTGCTACCAGGCTTTCGTTGCCGTCACGATCGATTGCCTTCACGCCAAAAACGAGGTCGTCGATCGAAACGTCCTTCATGGTGTACTCGTTGACGTTCCCCACAAACACCTCGCGCTCCCAGTCCGGCGATGTGGTCTTGCGCATTACCACGACATAACCCAACAAATCCGGCTCAGGACTCTCGTTTTTCCAACGCAGAGCAGCGTCGTAGCGCGATTTTCCGCGGCCGATCATGGGAGTGGGCTGGCCCTTGCGCGGCCCGGTCTTGATCGGCTCATTCGTTACCGGAGCTTTCGGCGCGAGCGCCAGGCTGGCCAGAGCCGCCGCATTAGCTCGGACCGCGCGCGTGGTGTACGGCACAGATGCGTTCGCAAAAGTGTCCGTCACGCTGTGCTGATTTACGTAGGTCTCGTTGGGCGTAGTTAATCGAACGGCGGGGTAGCCTTCCAGGTTGAAGGCCGTGTGGTCGCCACCGCGGCCGAAACGATCCGCGCGGAAGATCAGATCGATTTTGAACGATGGGAAGTAGCGCTCGCTCACCTCTTTCACGTAGCGGGCCAGCTCGCGCGAGGGCGAATCGTCGGGATCCTCCGAAAAAACCCATAGCGAGGAATTATCGATGCGGCCATCGCCCGCCACCTCGGTTCCGATGATGTCGTTGTTCAGCACGCCATCGATGATCTGATTTTCCGCCCGCGCTTTCCGCGCGTACAGGCTGCTGCCGATCAGCCCTTCTTCTTCGGCGGTAAACGCCACAAAAACGATGGTCTTCTCAAACTCGTACTGGCTCATTACGCGCGCCAACTCCATCACGGCCGCGGTCCCGCTGCCATCGTCGCTCACTCCCGGGGCTGTGGGAGCCAGATTGTCCAGCCGGAACAGGTTGTCCGGCGCCGGTTGGGAAGCGCCATCCGTGCTCGGCTGCGGAGGATGCAGATAGGCCACCGAATCGTAATGCCCGCTGATAATGAACTGCCGCTCCGGGTTCAGCTTCCCCGGCAAAACCGCGACCACATTGTGCAACTCTACATCGCGCACAATCCGGCCTTTTTTCTTTACGTGATAACTGTCGAACCGGACCTCCAGGCGCGGGCTATAACTCTTGAACTGATCGAAAATCCAGCGCCGCGCTGCGCCAACTCCGTGCGCCGGATCTTCGTCGTCGGAAAATATGTTGCGGGTCCCGAAGCTCTCCAGCTTCTTCATGATTTCGCCGATACGCTCTTCGGAGACTTCGTCCACGATCTTCTTGACCGTGGGGTTCACCGACTTGTACTGCGCCGGAGCGCACACTACGGCCAGCAGGGCCAACAACGGAAGCTTCAATGTCATGGATTCGCCTTGTAAACTTTTTGGAATTTGTTGCGCGAATTGTAAACCGTAAATGTGCCGTTGGATTCGGCGGTCAACTTCAAATAATTTCCCTGGCAGTGCTCGTCCACGTTGGCAATGAAGCTATCCGGCACATTATGGTCTTGGCCACCCTCCATCGCGTAGTGCAACTGCCAAAGACCCTGGAGATTCGGAGAATCCTTCACGATCTGCCAGGCATCGGGGCTGCCTCCCTTGCGGGCACCGTTGTTCATGATTGCCACGCGCGGATGCACTCCTTTCACCAGTGCCGGCGAACCGGATTGATTGAGCCCATGGTGCGAGGTGAGGTAAACATCCACCGTCCCGATCGGGTTATTGGGACACATCAGTGCCAGCTCTTTGTTCCAGGTCAAGTCGCCCAAGTCGAGGAACCGAAACCGGTCGTACGTCAGCAGGACGCCGAGCGACCGCGCATTTTCGGTCGGATCGTCCTGCCGCGCCGGCGAGGCAGCGCAAAACGGGTTCGGCTGTCCGGCACCCACCAGCGGCGACCTCACGACCTCTCCGGCAGCACTCAGCACCTCTACCTTTAGATCCTTAATCGGGATTGTGTCGCGGGGCTTCAGAACCACGTGCTCGCCGCGCTGAAAGGTTTTCACGTAGTCGGAATAGTCTTCCTTTACCACCTTGCTGTCTTCCATGTTTGGGCCGTGATCCAAGAAGTTGACGATCTTGATCCGGTTCGCCAGTTGCGGCACGCCGCCGACGTGATCGCGATGATAATGCGTGATCAGCAAGTAGTCGATTTGTTTCACCTTGGCGGCCTTTGCCGCTTGCACGATGCGCTCGGCGTCACGTCCGTCAAAACCGCGCCAGCCGGCATCGATCAGCAGGCTTTGACCGGACGGGCTTACGATCAGCGTGGACTGCCCGCCCTCGACGTCAATGAAATAAATTTCAAGCGGCCGGGCCGCGAGTAATGCCGCGGACGCCAACAACACCATAGCGAGACGGGATATGGATAGCGAGCGCAACCACAACAAGCGCATTGTTCGAATCTAACACAACCCTATGAGATTGCTGGAACAGACGCTTTCAGCGTAACGTAGGTAAATATAGAGATATGCCTTACTGCTGCCACTGTGGCCAGAAGGTCGGAACGGGCGACCAATACTGCGCCAATTGCGGGGCCGCCCAGCCGAACTCATCCCCGGTAGCGGACTACATTCACGGCATCAGCCCCCGCACTGCTTCCCTACTCTGCTACATTCCCATCGTTGGATGGATCGTAGCTATTGTGGTTCTGGCCTCGGCTCGTTTCCGCGACGACACACGCGTGCGCTTTAACGCCTTTCAAGGCCTGTATCTCTTTGTTGCCTGGCTCATCGTCGACTGGGTGCTCGGCCCGATTTTCAGCTTTCCTCACATGTGGGGTCTGTCGTTCTACCGCGTTTTCCCGGCACTCCTGAAGGCTGGGATTTTCGCGGCGTGGATCGTCATGATCGTCAAGACCGCGCAGGACGAATTGTACAAGCTGCCGATTTTGGGCGAACTCGCCGAAAAATCGGTCTCCGAGCAAAGATAGCAACCATCCAGCGCGCGCGAAATCTCAATTTAGGCGGGCGGATTCGTGTGTCGCCGGCCTGACGCGTTGGAAATCGCGCTATGCGCCTTTAGTCGGCGCCGCGGCGCAATGAATCGAAAACGGCCGGATTCACGACGTGGATCGGCTTGCCCGCGCAGTACGCGGCGATCTGATCGAAAACGTCCGAGAACTGGATTTCGTACTCTTCGCGCGTCACGTATCCAATGTGAGGCGTGCAAACCACATTTTCCATGCGTAGCAGCGGGTGGTCCGGATCTCGAAGCGGCTCCTGCTCGTAAACGTCCACCGCGGCCATACCGGGCCGGCCGCGCTCGAGGGCCTGAACCAGCGCGCCCGGTTCGATCAGACCTGCCCGGCTGGTGTTCACCAGCAGAGCGCTGGGTTTCATGCGTGCCAGGTCCGCGGCAGTCACGATTCCACGTGTCGCGTCCACCAACCGCATATGTAGTGACAGCACGTCGCATTGCTCAAAGAACGCCTCCTTGGATGGCGCCACCGCATAGGCATGCGCTTGGGCCCGCTCCCTGGATGCTTCTCTCGCGCACACCAGGACGTTCATTCCTAGGGCTGTCCCATACCCGGCCACCGTCTCGCCAATGCGTCCGTAACCATAAATTCCGAGCGTCAGACCGCGCAAGCTCCGGCCCACGCCGGTCTGCCAGATGCCTGATTTCAAAGCGGCCGCTTGTTGCGGAATCTGCCGCATCGCCGCCAGGATCAGCCCCAGCGTAAGCTCGGCCGTCGCATACGACGGTGTCCCGGCATGCATATTCGAAGAAACAAGGACACCCCGCCGCGTGCAAGCCTCGATGTCAATGTGCGGATACACGCTGCGCTGGCTGATGAGCTTTAGCTTCGGCAACTGTTCCAGCAACTTCGCGGAGATCTTCGTCCGCTCGCGAATCAATACCAGCGCGTCGGCCTCGCGGAGCCGTTCGGCGAGCACATCGATGTCGTCCACATGATCGTTCCAAATCTTCACTTGATGCCCATCGAGCTTGCGGAAACACGCAAGCGTACGAAGAGTATCGAAATAGTCGTCCAGGATTGAAATGTTCATGAACCGGACTTACGAACGATGCCGTTGGCGCGCGCGTGTGCTCACTTCTTAGCCGGCGCGATCGTAATCCGCGAAGTCGGCGCCTTGTACTCTTCTTCGGTCACCGCATCCATCCACGTGATTTTCCCGCGCTGCGTGTTGAACTGAGTGCCGCCGGCGTTCGATGCCGCGCCTTGCCAATGCGGTACACCCGGAGGAGCATAAGACGTTTCACCCGCGTGCAGCTCGACGATCGGGCCGCCTTTGAGCGCGTTCAGGCACGTACCCTCTTCGCACAGGATCACCTGTCCCGCTTCATGACTATGCCACTTCGTGTGCGCGCCCGGAGGAAAATAGATATGCGCGAACGTCCCCGTCGAGTTCTCTTTCACCTGATATACGGTGGAACTGAAATTCGGGTTGTTGATAGGTTGCCGTTCCTGGTCCTGTGCGACCAGCAGCGGCAACACGAGCACAGCACCGCCCAATGCTCCCCAAAAATACACGGCGGAATGGTTGGTGAATTTCATCGTTCTTCTCCTTGCTGCAAGTTTACGCCAGTTTTCGCCCGCTTACCGCGTTCCCGCGCTGGCCTGCTGCAAGGTTTCCGGCATATCCGCCAGAACGTATGCCATTACCGCCATGGCCGCGATGTTCGCGCGCAGGTCCTCCAGCTTCACCTTGTCGACGGTGTCGGCGCGCGTGTGGTGGTAGTCAAAATAATGCGAGACCACGGTGCGCACGGCGAATCCGGGTACGCCGTCGTGCAGCAAGGGCGCGATGTCTGCGCCTCCGCCGCCGGGCTGCACCGAACCCGCGTCAATCCGATCCAGCAGCCGCCCGATTTCCCGGGCCTTGTTCAATGCCGCCTGCGACTCGCCCGCCGTGGTCAACCCAAAACCCGCTGGTTTCTCCGCCCCGCCATCCATCTCGATAGCTGCGACGTGATTCCGCACGGCATCGCCGGCCCACTGCCGGTAGGCGACGCCACCCGTCCCGCCGTTTTCTTCATTGGTCCAAAAGACCACACGAATGGTGCGCCGCGGCCTAAGGCCCAGTTGATGGATCAAGTGCGCTGCCTCTAAGGCCGTGATAATCCCGGTGCCGTCGTCCTGCGCTCCAGCGCCGACATCCCAGGAATCGATATGTCCGCCAATCACGACGACTTCATCCGCCCGCTCGCGTCCCGGAATCTCCCCAATCACGTTGGCCGAATCGGCATCGGGCAACATATGGGCTTCCATTTCCAGATGCACGGTAACCGGATTGCCGGCATCCACCAGCCTCTGGATCAGCAGTGCATCTTCGATGGTCACCGCCGCCGCTGGAATCTTCGGAATCCCTTCCATGTATTCCACTGCGCCGGTGTGCGGTGTCTGCAGACTCACCGGCGTGATGGATCGCACCAGCGCCGCTACCGCTCCCAGACGCGCCGCATGTGACGGACCGGCGGTGCGATAGATCACCGTTCGCCCGTATCCCTCGTAGGGAACATTGAACAGCACGATCTTGCCCTCGATCGCCGCCCTCCCCTTTCGTTCCAGCTCTTCGAACGTCGATACCGGAACCACTTCCGCGGTAACGCCCTTCTTGGGGGTCGCGACGCTACCCCCGAGCCCGAGAATTGCCATCGGCTTGTTCACAGGTTCCACCAGCGACGAGCTCTCGTTCCCGCGCACCCAGTGCGGCACCTTAACGCGCGGTGTCGAAACGTTCACTAGCCCGTCGTGGTTCATTTGCGCCGCGGCCCACGCGATCGCTTTCTCCAGCCCGATGGACCCACTCAGCCGGTTGCCGATGCGATCGCAAAGATACGACAGCTTCTCCATACCGCCTTGATCCGCCATCGCGGCATCGATCAGCTTGTTGGCAACCTCGCGGTATTGTTCGGTGAGATTTCCGGCCGGCTGAGCAGCCAGGCCGAGCGCGACCAATCCGATCCATCCGCGGCGTAACATTCGATCAGAATATCAATCCTCAACACGGAACGGCGCGGCCATGGTTAGGTCCTAAGAGTTCTGCTGAAAGTCATACAACCGGAACCCGTGCTGCTGCATGACGTCGCGCGCCTGCTGGGCGGTCTCGGGTAAAACGTAGAAGAAAGCGCCCACTCGCTCGCTTCGAAAGATCACCCCGCCGTGGTAGGTGTCCGGTTCGACCGCATAGTCGACAGCCGATTCCGTCAGCGCTGTTTCCAGACGCAATGCCTCCTTGAGCCGTTTCGCGATATAGATCAGCTCCATCTCGCGATCTTCAAAAAAACTCGGTTCCCGGCGCATTCACTTTTGATTTTATCGTGCGGCTTCGAATCGAGCCGCTGCTATGACCGCACCGAGTCCGTTACAGCCCGCGATTTGGTATGGTAACCGCGCGATTCCGCAAACACTCCTGCTGCGGTTCCCGCCAGCTTAGGCAGCAATGGCGCGCTCAACGTCAGCGCAGCAGAGCTCCAGGCAAAACCGGGCGTAGGCGTCAAGCCCAAGAAATGAAAACGAAAATAGACTAACCACCCCAAGGTCAGCGCAGCGCCCAGCGCGGCAGGGGCGAACCGGCTTTCGGCCGCAAGTTGAACCGCGCAGGACAGCGGCACCGCGACTATAAGGTCTATCAGCCAGTGCTCGCCGAACCCCAATGTCGCCGCCAACGTTAGCAGCAGAAACAGGCCTGATGCCCAGTTCCAATACTTCTTCTTCCGCAGATTCCACCACAGCAGCATGGTCCAGGTTGAGTGCAGCGACGGCATGGCGTTCCGCGGCGTCGGGCCCATCGGAACCTGCGCCAGTTCCACCGACGCGGGCGGATGGTCAGGATAAGCTGGGCCAAACACCGCCCGCGGGCCTCCGCCGGGGCAGATCTGATATCCGATAAACCCCAGCACGCCAGCCAGAACAAAGATGCTCAGAGGATTCGCGCCGCGCGGCACTCTCTTCGAGAAATGCGCCACGATCCAAGCCGTATAGGCCAGCGGCAGCGCCGCATAGATCAGAAAGCAGGTATCCCGGAGGGGAGCAAAGCCGGCGAAAACCCTTGCTGTCCAGAAAGCCGGCTGTCCGCCCAGGGCGCCGTCGAACTGAAACAAGAAATGATCGAAGACGCGCGGTGTCCAACCGATCATCAGTCCCAGCCCCAGGTTCGCCACGATCATGAACAGCGGTACGCAGGCAGCCAATAGAAACCCTTGCAGGTATTTCGTGTGCCGGCACGCATGGAATCCGAGCACCAGAGTGCTCGCCATTCCCAGAGCCGTAGCCGCCGCGACAACGTAAGAACCGGTCCACGCGCCGGTCTTTCCGCCCGACAGCGAGTACGCCAATTCCACGCACACCGCCAGAACAGCCGTCAGGAGCACTTCACCCCGCCGCGGTCGGGTGGCCAAATGGGCTATCGCGCCGCCAATCAGCGCAAATGCCAGAAATGGCGTGTCACAGGCGTGAAACACCCGATACGTTGCGACCAGTAGCGTGGCGATCGTGAGCACCACCAGAATGCGCGCGAAGCTGTCCACGGCCGATCTGCTCAGCACGTAACCCGTTCCGTCCACGACCGTTTATCGGCCCAACATCAAACCGCCTTTAACCACCGGCTGACGCCCGCCGGTTCCCACCGTGCATTGGCCGAATCCCGCTCCGCTTTCGAAGCGGCCGCGAATACCCTAGAATAGAAGTTTCCCTCCCACACCAAATCGAATCGCAGGAGAATCGCTGGATGATCCAAGTGCGGAACCTTGTCAAAAAATACGGCGACTTCACCGCCGTCGACGATATTTCGTTCGATGTAGGCCAAGGCGAGATCTTTGCGTTCTTGGGTCCCAACGGCGCCGGAAAGACAACCACCATCAAAATGCTGACCACGCTGCTGAAGCCCACGAGCGGCGCGGTGGAGTTGGATGGCCTCAATCCCGCGGTCGAACACACCGAAGCACGCAAACGGTTCGGCATCGTTTTCCAGGATCCCAGCCTCGATGACGAGCTGACCGCCTGGGAAAATCTCGATCTGCACTGTATCCTTTACAAAGTTCCACGCAAGGTTCGCAAAGAACGCATGGAACGTCTGCTGCGCCTGTTCGAGCTTTGGGACCGGCGCGACGATCCCGTCAAGCAGTTTTCTGGGGGCATGAAGCGCCGCCTCGAAATCGCTCGCGGCCTGCTGCACACGCCCAAAATCCTGTTTCTCGACGAGCCGACCTTGGGCCTGGACCCCCAGACCCGCAATCATCTCTGGACGCATGTCCAAAAATTGAACCAGGAAGAAAAGGTCACGGTCTTCCTAACCACGCACTACATGGAAGAAGCCGACCGAGTGGCCCAACGCATCGCCATTATCGATCACGGCAAAATCGTCGCCCAGGGCAGCCCTCAGGAACTCAAGGCCAGCACCAATAGCGAAACTCTGGAACAGGCGTTTCTGGCGCTGACCGGCTCAACCATCCGCGAAGAAGTTCCCGGCAGCGTCGATCGCATGCGACAGATGACCCGAATGTGGAGAGGAAACCGCCGATGAACGCCATTTACGTGCTCTGGATCCGTCAATTGAAGCGCTACGTCCGCTCCCGTGCTCGCATCGTGGGATCGCTGGGCCAGCCGCTCCTGTTTTTAGTCGCGCTCGGCTTTGGCTTCGGCCCTGTATTCGAAAAGGCGGGGCAAGGCAATTACATCCAGTTCCTTGCGCCCGGCGTTATCGGCATGACGATCCTGTTCTCGGCCGTGTTCTCCGGAATCGAGCTGATCTGGGACCGCCAGTTCGGGTTTTTGAAAGAAACCATGGTCGCCCCCGTGCCTCGCATCGCGATTATGATCGGCCGGACGTGCGGTGGCGCGACCGTGGCGCTGGCTCAAGGCCTGATCGTCGTGGCCATCTGTTATGCCGCCGGGTTCCGGTCCAACAATCTCGCGTCGCTGCCGTTCGCGTTGGTCTTTATGGCGCTGATCGCGCTCATGTTCACGGCGTTCGGTACCGCGATCGCATCGGTACTGTCAGATTTTCAGGCTTTTCAGTTAGTCATGAATTTTTTGATCATGCCGATGTTCTTTCTCTCGGGCGCCTTGTTCCCACTGTTCGGGGTGCCGCGCGCGCTGCAAATCGTCGCTGCCGTGAACCCGTTCGCCTATGGCGTCGACGGGATGCGTGCAGCCCTGATCGGCGGCACAGCGCATTTCGGGGCCGCAGTCGATTTGGCGGTGCTGGGAGGCATTACCGCAGCCCTGCTGGGCCTCGGAAGTTATCTGTTCTCGAGAATCCAGCTCTGATCTGGCGCCCGCGATGCGAGAATGGTGCGCCCCGCCCTGGCTCGCTCCCGCGATAATTTCGCTGCCGCGATCTCCAAGATTGCGTCGCGATCCTCGGCAGTATCAGGGAAACGCGCTAGCACACCTGCCACCCGCATTCGTCGTAAAATTGCATATCTGAAGCCGATCCCTATGCATTTCCAACAAATCGGCACATTTTCTGGGGCGCGGGTAGGATATTTGCCGCACAGTTGGGAATTCCCGTCACGGTCGCGGGGCGCTGCGGCGCCATCGGCATTCCCGCGAAGGTTCGTCGCTGGACGATGGAACCAAACGATTCAGGAGCACGTTTCGTCATAAGATTCAGCCTAGGCGTTTGTCGATCCGGAGGGATGTGTAAGATGCGGGTTAGTTTTGGAAGCTTGCTTATCGGTGTAATCGCCATCGGCTCCATGTTCGGCCAGAGCTCGACTACGCCGCCTACCTTTGAAGTTGCGTCCATTAAGCCCGCGTCGGGGGACGAGCACCGTATCGGATTTCAAATGCTGCCGGGCGGCGGCCTGCGCACGATGGGCACGTCGCTGAAAACGCTGGTGACCTTCGCTTACGACGTACGCGACTTCCAGATCGCCGGGGGGCCCGCGTGGATCAACTCTGACCGGTACGACATCCTGGCAAAAGCCGAAGCCGGCAGCGATAGCAGCGCTCCCGTCGATCCCCGAAACATGAGCGACGCGCAGATGAAAACCGCTCGCGAGCTGGTGCAGCAGCGCCTCCAAGCCCTGCTCGCGGATCGCTTCAAACTCGTGATTCACCGCGACACCAAAGAACAACCTATATACGCCTTGGTCGTCGCAAAGGGTGGATCAAAACTGAAGCCGTCCGACGCTAAAAGCGCGAATCGCCGCATGATGATGGGTCGCGGCATGCTGAACGGCGAAGGCGTGGAACTGGCCATGCTCGCGAACGTGCTTTCGAATCAACTGGGCCGGCCGGTGCTGGATCGCACAGAGCTTGAGGGCCATTTTGACGTCAAGCTCGAGTGGACGCCCGACCCCGGCCAGTCCCCTGGAGGATTCCCCGGCGGCACGCCGCCGCCCGGCGTCCAGGCCCCGCCACCACCGGATCCCAATGGTCCGTCGATTTTCACCGCACTACAGGAACAGCTTGGTTTGCGCTTGGAATCCACCAAGGGTCCGGTCGAAATGATCGTGGTCGATACCGTTGAGAAGCCCTCGGAGAACTAGTGCGCGCGCTGCGGATTGTAACGGCGGTTCTTCTGACCGGCATCCTGCTCTGGGCTTCCGAGCAGCGCGGCGAGGTGAAATTCGGTGGACTGCCGGTTCCTGGAGCAACGGTCACGGCGACCCAAGCCGGGAAAACCGTGACCACGATCACCGATTCCGAAGGCACTTATTCTTTTCCCGATTTGAACGATGGCAGCTGGACCATTGAAGTGGCAATGCCAGGATTCGAGACAGTTAAGCAAGACCTCACCGTCACCGCGGGCGCCCCGGCTTCGGAGTGGAATCTGAAGATGCTAACGCTGGATAGCATGCACGCCGTTTCAGCTCCTCCGGCAACTGCATCCACCTCGGCACCCCAACCGGCCACCGGCTCTGCTGCGAAAGCGCCAGAGGCGAAGCGCAAAAAACGCAATGCGAAGGCGGCACCTGCCCTTACCAACACGTCGGGGGCCTTCCAACACACCGATGTGAATGCGTCCAACGCTAACACCGCTCCCAACCCCGCTGGAGATACGCCCGCCAGCGAAAACGGCGAAACGTCCGGCAACCAAAGCCCGTCTGAACTGAACCAAAGAGCCGCTGATGGTTTCCTCATCAACGGTACAGCCAACAACGGTGCCAGCTCGCCTTTCGCTTTGGCGCAGGCGTTCGGAAATAATCGCCGCGGAGCCCGTTCGCTTTATAACGGCAACATTGGCATTATTTTCGACAACTCCACGTTGGATGCGCGCCCGTTTTCACTCACCGGACAGGACACCCCTAAGCTCGACTACAACCATTTGCAGGGTGTATTCGCTTTCGGTGGACCGTTCAAGATTCCCAAGCTGGTAGGCAACGGCGGCCAATTTTTCGTCAACTACCAGTGGACCCGCATCCGCAACGCTTTTAACGCGACCGGACTGGTCCCGACTCTCGACGAACGCAACGGCAATTTCTCGCATGCTCTGAACCGGCTTGGCCAACCGGTACAGATCGTCAATCCATTTACCGGCGTGCCCATGACGGGCAATATGATTCCCGATTCTCTGATCAGCCGTCAAGCGCGCGCGTTGCTGCCGCTTTATCCATTGCCGAATTTCAATAGCGGTACCGGATATAACTTTCAGGTGCCGGTGATCGCAAATTCGCATATGGACGATCTGCAAGCGCGGTACAACAAGCCGATGGGACGCAAGAACTTCATCTCGGGCCTGTTCACCATGCAAAGCGGCCGTTTCGACAGCGACAATTTGTTCGGCTTCCTGGATACCCGTAATTCGCTGGGCTTGAATGTCATGGCTAACTTGCGGCACAACTTCACTCCGCGGTTGTTCACGAACGTGGGGGTGCAGTTCACACGCCAGGCTACTCGGCTGACGCCATTTTTCTCGAATCGCGAGAACATTTCGGGCGAAGCCGGGATTTCCGGCAACAATCAGTCTCCCGTCAACTGGGGACCACCTACTCTCAACTTCAGCAGCGGCATCACCAGCTTGTCTGCCGCCTTACCCTACTTCACGCGTAATCAGACCGCGGCCATTACCGTGGACAACGTTTGGGCGCGCGCCCGGCACAATATCAGCTTCGGTGCGGACTTCCGGCGGCAGCAGTTCAACCTGCTCTCTCAACAGGACCCGCGCGGGTCGTTCACCTTTACCGGCGCCGCGGCCGGATCCGATTTCGCGGGATTTCTGTTCGGCGTGCCCGATACCAGTTCGATTGCGTTCGGCAATGCCGACAAGTATCTGCGCGCCTCCACTGTCGAAGCTTTCGTGAACGATGACTGGCGGATGAGTCCCGGATTTACGCTGAACACCGGCGTGCGCTGGGAATATTGGTCGCCGATTACGGAAAGGTACGGCCGGCTGGTAAACTTGGACGTCGCGCCCGGATTTTCCGCAGTCGCGCCTGTCGTGGCGAGTGACCCGACCGGCCCATTGACACATCAGACCTATCCCGATTCACTCATGCGCCCATACAAACGCGGCATTCAGCCTCGCGTCGCGCTCTCCTGGCGGCCATTTCCGGCGTCCTCCATGGTGGTTCGCGCCGGCTATGGCGTGTATTACAACACGTCCGTCTATTTCCCGATTGCCTCGCTGCTGGTTCAACAGCCGCCTCTTTCCAAAAGCCTCAATGTCGCTAACAGCCCGGCCGATCCGCTGACACTCGCGAACGGGTTCAACTTTTCCCCGTCCATGACGCCAAACACGGTTGCGGTAGATCCGAACTTCCGCCCAGGCTACGCTCAGAATTGGCAGGTTTCGGTCCAGCGTGACATGCCGGCCGCGCTGGTGCTTACGGTTGGTTATCTAGGCAGCAAAGGAACGCACCAGGTGCAGGATTTTTTGCCAAACACATATCCGCTGGGCGCCGTGAACCCCTGTTCGGCTTGCCCCAGCGGCTTCCAGTACCTGGTTTCGAACGGAAACTCCACGCGCGAGGCCGGACAGATTCAACTCCGGCGCCGTTTGCAGAGCGGGTTCAGTGCCAGCTTGCAGTACACCCTCGCGAAAGCCATTGACGATGCAGCGCTGGGTGGTCGAAACCAGGGAACACCCGTCGTCGCGCAAAACTGGCTGGATCTGAGCGCCGAGCGCGGCCTGTCCAATTTCGACCAGCGGCACAACGTGACCGCGCAGATGCAATACACCACGGGTATGGGCCTGCACGGAGGAACGTTGGTCAATGGCTGGAAAGGCGCGCTCTTTAAGGAATGGACCCTGGGAACCCAGATCAGCGCCGGCACGGGCCTGCCGTTGACGCCCGTCTACCTCGCCGCAGTGCCCGGCACGGGCGTTACGGGCAGCATCCGTCCCGAATACACCGGCGCGCCGCTGTACGCCGCGCCCGCGGGCCTGTTTCTGAACCCAGCAGTCTATGTTCCGCCTCCGTCCGGCCAGTGGGGCAATGCGGGCCGCGACTCGATCACCGGTCCGTCGCAGTTCGGCCTGAACGCATCGCTTGGCCGCATCTTCCAAATGTCGGAGCGCTTCAGCCTGGACTTCCGCGTTGACGCGACCAACGCATTGAACCACGTCACGTTCGCCAGCTGGAACACCATGATCGCCAGTTCGCAATTCGGCTTGCCCACCGGCGCGAATGCGATGCGCAGCGTGCAAACCACGGTTCGCTTGAGGTTTTGATGACGCGCCGGATTACAGGAATTTTTTTGGTGTTCACCTTCGCCGCCGGCGCCCAGCAGATCGGGCAAAATACGGGGGCGCCCGGCGGTGCCGCAACGTTTCAGACCAGCACCCAGCTGGTGGTCGAGACGGTCACCGTGAAAGACAAGAACGGAAAGCCGGTCGAAGGCCTGACAGCGAAGGATTTCACTGTCACCGAGGATGGCGCGCCGCAGGCTATCCGGTTCTTTGAGTTTCAAAAGCTACAAGAGCCCTCGCCGGCGCCGTCGTCCGCGCCCGCTCCGCGGGTTGCGCCCCTGGCAAAATACCCGCGAAGTCAGATCACGCCTGAAACCCCTGGCAGCATCAGATATCGCGATCGACGGCTGATTGCGCTCTACTTCGACCTGAGCGCGATGCCTGAAGCGGACCAGCTTCGCGCCTTCACTGCGGCGCAAAAATTCCTGCAAACACAGCTCACGCCGGCCGATCTGGTTGCCATCCTGATGTACCAGTCGGGCGCGGTTCAGGTTTTGCAGGACTTCACCGACGACCGCGAGCGTTTAGAAACCATCATCGAGACGCTGGTCGTCGGCGAAGATCAGAACTCGGGCGACACAAGCAACGATGCCAGCAGCGCCGATACCGGCGCGGCATTCGGCCAGGACGATACCGAGTTCAACATCTTCAACACCGACCGTCAGCTATCCGCGCTGCAGACTGCGGCCAAGATGCTGGCCACTCTGAGCGAAAAGAAAGCGCTGGTATACTTCGCTAGCGGCCTGAGGTTGAACGGTGTGGACAACCAGGCGCAGCTGCACGCTACCATCAACGCGGCGATTCGGGCGGGGGTCTCGTTTTGGCCGATCGACGCGCGCGGCCTGGTGGCCCAAGCCCCGCTGGGCGATGCTACGCACGGCTCCCCAGGCGGCATCGCGATGTATAACGGCGTGGCCGCAACGGCGGTGCGCGACAATTACCAGCGTTCCCAAGACACGCTCTGGACCTTGGCCGCCGACACGGGCGGCAAGGCCCTGCTCGACTATAACGACCTCACCCGCGGCATGTCGCAAGCGCAGCAAGCCATTTCCAGCTACTACATCATCGGCTATTACACCAGCAACGCCAAATTGGATGGAAAGTTCCGCCGCATCAAGATCACTCTCAACAACAGCCTGTCCGCCAACCTCGATTTCCGTCAGGGCTACTTCGCTGGCAAGGAATTCGGCAAATTCACCACGGCCGAAAAGGAAAGGCAGCTCGAAGACGGGCTGCTGCTGGGCGATCCGATCACCGAACTTACGATCGCGATGGAGATCGATTACTTCCAGCTCAACCGCGCCGAATATTTCGTGCCCGTCGTGGTGAAGATCCCTGGAAGCGAACTGGCGCTGGCTAAACGGGGCGGCGCCGAGCACACACTGCTGGATTTTATCGGTGAGGTGAAGGACGACTACGGCACCACGGTCTCTAACGTCCGCGATAAGGTGGACATCAAGCTCAGCGATGCCACGGCCGCCGAACTGGCCAGGCGCCCGATCCAGTACGACACCGGCTTCACGCTGCTGCCGGGCAAATATAAAATCAAGTTCCTGGCGCGCGATGCCGAAACCGGCCGGATCGGAACCTACGAGGCCGGATTCGTAATTCCGAACCTGAACAAGGAAGACAAACGCGTTGCCATCAGTTCCGTGGTGTTGAGCAGCCAGCGCGTCGATTTCAGAGACGCACTGTATAACGCCAAAGACAAAAATCAGACGGAAGCCGCCAACCCGCTCGTCCAGGACGGCCAAAAATTGATTCCGAGTGTGACGCGCGTCTTTAGCAAGAGCCGCGACATGTACGTCTATGTCCAGGCCTATCAGCAGGAGGCGGCCACCGCAAATCCACTGGTGGCTTTCGTGACTTTTTACCGTGGCCAGGCCAAGGCATTTGAAACGCCGCCGCTTGAAGTCAAGGACGCGCTCAACAACCGCCTTAAGACTACGCCGCTCAAGTTCAGTTTGGCACTCAACAAGCTGCCTCCCGGCGAATACAACTGCCAAGTCACAATCCTCGACCCAACAACGCAAAAGGCCGCATTCTGGCGGGCTCCGATCATGCTGATCCCGTAACCTCGTGCCGTACGCAGCGCGACATCCGCAAGCTTAGAAATCGCTGCACGATTTGCCGCGCGTAATCGTCAGGTGTTCCAAAGGTGCTTCGAATGATGCGCCCAGGCGCTCCTCTGCTAATGCTCGCCCTGCTGGTTGGCACGCAAGCCAGTTCACAAAATCCCGGCGCTAGTTTGCCGGCGTTCGAAGTGGCGTCGATCAACCCCAGCGATCCGTCCGGCGGCCGCTCCACGTTGCTCATCACGCCTGGGGGCGGACTCGATGGCCGGAATCTCACGCTTAAAGTTCTAATCGAACGTGCTTACAGTCTCTTGGATTCCCAGCTTTCCGGCGGGCCTGCCTGGATCGACTCGGAACGCTTTGACATCCGAGCCAAGGCGCCCGCTACCCCGCGCGATGAATCCGTGCCGGGCGATCCGGCTAAGCTCACTGTTGACCAGAGCAAGCTCTTTCAAGACCAGTTCACGGCACGATTGCAAGCCCTATTAGCGGATCGCTTTCAGCTGAAGCTTCACCGCGAGACACGCGACCTTCCGGTTTACGCGCTGGTAGTTGCGAAACGCGGGCTCAAAATTCGCGAGGCGGCCGGCCAAGGAATACGTTTTGAATTGCACAAGGACGAGCTTGACGCCGCGAGTATGCCCATCGCGACTCTAACCCGGATCCTTGCGCAACGCCTTGGGCGCCCTGTGTTAGACCAGACAGGTCTCACTGGCGCCTATACTTTTAAGCTGCAATGGACGCCCCATCCGCCGGCTACTCCCGCCGATAGCGTCGTAACACTGGATTCGGCCAACCCATCGTTATTCACGGCTCTTGAAGAGCAACTCGGCCTGAAGCTTGAATCGAAGAGAGGCCCGGCTGATGTTGTCGTGATCGAACGCGCCGAACGGCCGTCGGAAAACTAATCCCCCGCTGTAACCATTTCTTCATTGGCAATACCGGCAACCCTGTGCGATTCTGGTCACGAACATACAGGACCTGACCTTGAAACGCATAAAGCGCCTCGCCCTTTGCCTCTTGGCAGCAGTAGCCGTTCTATTCGCCGCCAATGAACCACCCAAACGCCCTCGGCTGATTCTCGCCATCGTCATCGATCAATTCCGCTACGACTACCTGCAGCGCTTCCGCGCCGGCTACAACTCCGGCTTCAAACGCCTGCTGGACCAGGGCGCTGTTTTCCATGATGCCCACCTGATTCATGTCCCCACCGTGACAGCAGTCGGCCACTCGACATTTCTAAGCGGAGCCCCGCCTTCGATCAGCGGCATCATCTCGAACGAATGGTACGACCGTGCCACGCATGAAACAGTCACCAGCGTGTTCGACCCTAAATCGAAACTGGTGGGCGGCGTTCCGGGCGCGCCGGGATCGTCCCCGCGCCGGTTGCTCGTGAGCACCGTCGGCGACGAGCTGAAAATGCATGGGGTCGAGTCGAAAATCATCGGCGTGTCCATCAAGGACCGCAGCGCCATCCTGCCGGCCGGGCACATGGCTGACGGCGCCTACTGGTACGATCCGGATTCGAATCATTGGGTCACCAGCACCTACTATCGCGCTGAACTGCCGGACTGGGTGCGCGAGATCAACAACGAACAGCGGTATCAGCAATACTTGGGCGCAACCTGGCTCCCGCTGGATGGACCGGGCGAATCGGCTACGCCGTTTTGCACCATGACTGCCGGCACCGCGGTGCGTTTCTGCGGGAATCTTGAAGCGACGCCCTGGGGCAATGAAATGATCGAGGAGTTTGCCGAGCGCGCCATCGAGAAAGAAATGCTCGGCTCCCACTCCGGGACGGACATTCTCGCCATCAGCTTCTCGTCGAATGATTATATCGGCCACGCGGTTGGCCCAGACGATCCCGCAGTCCGCGACATTTCCATCCGTACCGATCGCCTGCTCGGCAAGCTTTTGGACCTTGTCGATGCCCGCGTCGGCCGCGGAAACGCGCTCGTGATTCTCACTGCCGATCACGGCGTCGCGCCTGTTCCCGAAGTCAACCAGGCCCGCAACATGCCAGGCGGGCGTCTGTCCGCATCGCGCCTCACTCAGGATATTTCCGACGCGCTGGTGAAACGATTCGGCCCCGGCAAATGGCTGCTTCCCGCGCCCGGGAACACTCCCTACCTGAACCAGCAGCTCATCCAATCGCGCAGACTTGACCCCGCCGAAGTAGAGCGCGTCGCTGCGCAAGCGGCGTCGTCCGAAGAACACATTGCACGCGTTTATACCCGGCATCAAGTGCTGAGCGGCGAGGTGCAGCGTGACGATATTGGCCGCGCTGTGAGTCTGGGATTCTATGCGCCCCGTGCGGGCGATCTCGTGATCTTGCAAGAACCCTATTACCTGTTCGAGGACAGCGGAACCTCGCACGGAACGCCCTACGACTATGACAACCACATCCCGGTGATCTTCTTCGGCGCGGGCATCAAAGCGGGCGCTTATTGGCAGAAGATCGCGATGAACGACATTGCGCCAACCGTATCGGCTCTGCTTGGAATCGAAGCGCCCAGCGGCTCCATCGGCAGAGTCCTGACCGAGTTGCTGCCCTAGCACCAGCGTCCAGACGGAAAAATGCGACGATAGCTTCATGGCTGCTAAGAAACTGCTCATGCTCGTGGGCGATTATGTTGAAGACTACGAAGTTATGGTTCCGTTCCAGGCGCTGCAAATGGTGGGCCATACGGTACACGCCGTTTGCCCTGGCAAGAAGGCCGGCGATTCGGTCCGCACTGCCATACATGACTTCGAGGGCGACCAGACCTACAGCGAAAAACGCGGGCACAATTTTGCATTGAATGCCACTTTCGATCAGACGCAGCCGGAAAGCTATGACGCCCTGGTAATCCCCGGAGGCCGTGCGCCGGAATACATCCGGCTCAATGGCCGCGTGTTGGACATCGTGCGCCACTTCGCCAACGGCGGAAAGCCGATCGCCGCCATCTGCCACGCCGCTCAGGTATTGGCTGCCGCCGGAGTTGTCCAAGGAAAATCGTGCAGCTGCTACCCCGCCGTGGCGCCGGATGTCACGGGCGCTGGAGGCAAGTACGTCGAACTCGCTATGGACCAGGCACACACCTGCGGAAACCTGGTGACCGCGCCCGCCTGGCCGGCGCACCCAGCCTGGCTCTCGCAGTTCCTGCAAGTCCTCGGCACCCGGATTCAGCCGTAACAACCTGTGGAACACGCGACCTCCGCGTCCAAGGTCCTTTCGGTCGACAAGCTCACCAAGCGCTATGGTGAAACCATGGCCGTCGAGAACGTCTCGTTCCAGGTGGCGCGCAACGAGATCGTGGGCCTGCTGGGCCCCAACGGCGCCGGTAAAACGACGACCATCAATATGATCCTGGGCGTTTTGGAGCCCACTTCCGGAACGATCGCGATCCACGGCCTGGACCTGGCCAAGCAACGCTCCCAGGCTCTCCAGCACACCAATTTCGCCGCCGTTTACGCACCTCTTCCCGGCAACCTGACGGTTCGCCAGAATCTCCGATTTTTCGGCATGATCTACGGCGTGCCCCATCTGGAACAACGCATTGAATCATTACTTCGAGAATTCGAGTTGGAGCGATTCCGCGATACCAAGTGCGGCGTCCTTTCTTCTGGCGAGCAAACGCGCGTGAGCCTGGCCAAAGCGATGCTCAACTCGCCGGACCTGCTCCTGCTCGACGAGCCGACCGCCTCGCTCGACCCTGCCATTTCCCAGGAAGTCCGCGCCAAAATCCGTCAATTTTCCGCGCACGGCACCGTCGGCGTCCTTTGGACATCGCACAACATGTACGAAGTGCAGGAAGTCTGCCATCGTGTCCTCTTTTTATCGCACGGCAAGATATTGCTGGAGGGCGATCCCAAGACCCTGCCGCGCGAGCACGGTAAAGAAACCCTGGAAGAGCTTTTCATCACCGTGGCGCGCGAGCCGTTGGAACTGAGCCGAACCTGATGCTGCCAAGCAGAGCCGGTGCCATCTTTCTTCGCCAGCTTTATCTGCTGCGAGGAAGCCCGGCCCGCATTCTCCCGCTGTTCGGCTGGGTGGCCATCGACATCGTGCTCTGGGGCTTCATTACTCGGTATCTCAATGCCGTCTCGCGATCCGGGTTCAACTTCGTCCCGGCGATTCTCGGCGCGGTTCTGCTCTGGGATTTCTTTAGCCGCGTGATGCAGGGTGTCACAACCGCTTTTTTCGAAGACGTTTGGTCACGCAATTTTCTGAACGTGTTCGCCACACCGCTCTCGATCTGGGAATACCTGTTGGGACTAGTGCTTTCGAGTATCTTCACCAGTTCGCTTGGACTAGTTGTGATGCTGGTCCTTGCCACAGCAGTTTTCGGCCTATCGTTTTTCTCATACGGGCTGATGCTGATTCCGTTCCTGCTGACATTATTCGCCTTCGGTATTGCGCTGGGCATCGTGGCCAGCGCGCTGGTGCTCCGGCTGGGCCCGGCCGCCGAGTGGTTTGTCTGGCCGATCCCCGCCTTGATCTCGCCCTTCGCCGGCGTTTTTTATCCGCTTTCGATCCTGCCGGCCTGGATGCAGGTAGTCGCCCGCGTGCTTCCGCCTTCCTACGTCTTCGAGAATATGCGGAGTGTCGTCGCGGGCCACGCCGGTTCACCGGCTGGGGTAGCAGCCGGAGGCGCTCTGGTAGTACTCTATATCGCGGGTGCGTGCTGGATTTTTGCCCGCGTTTACCGCCGGGCGGTGCGAACCGGCCTGATCGCGCGCTATAGCGCGGAAACTGTCAGCTAATGCGAGTCATCGAAACCCTGTTCCTTTCATCAACTCTGGTTTCGGCAGCCACAGCCGCCGGCCTGACCGGCAACTGGCTGGCCGACAAATCCAACGGCGACGGCACTCTCCGGCGAACTTATTTCCACCTGAAAGAAGAAGATCTCCGAATCACCGGCACCATCCGGACCACCCAGTTCTTCTACTCGATCACGGACAGCTCCGGCGGTCCGGAGGGTTTCACCCTACAGGCCGTCCTTCCGCACGGCGACCGGCGCGTCATTTTTGAAGGCAAACTTGAAGGCGAGCGGTTGCGCATCAACGAGGTCCGCAGCAGCGGACCGGGGCCGGCAATGGTCGCGCACCGCGTACCGGAGGACGAAGGCGCTCTGCCCGCCTACATCGCGCCTCCCGGCTTACATCCTGTACCCGACAACGGCCTGGCCCGTACGCCCCCGATGGGCTGGAACAGTTGGAACAAGTTCGCCACTAGAATCGACGACCCCACCGTCCGCCAAGTAGCCAGTGCGATCGCCCGCAACGGCATGCGCGACGCTGGTTATATCTACATCAACATCGACGATACCTGGGAAGGCGAGCGCGACGGCCGCGGCTATATTCAGCCCAACCGGAAATTTCCCGACATGAAGGAGCTTGCCGATTACGTCCACTCCAAAGGCCTTAAGCTCGGTATCTATTCCTCGCCAGGACCCAACACTTGCGAAGGGTACGAAGGCAGCTACGGCCACGAGGAGCAGGACGCGCGCACTTACGCTGCTTGGGGAATCGATTATCTGAAGTACGACTGGTGCGGCGCGCGCAATTTATACCACGATGACCAAATGCAGGCCGTTTACCAGAAAATGGGCGACGCATTGCTCGCTTCGGGGCGGTCCATTGTGTTCAGCCTGTGCCAATATGGCCTCGCCGAGGTCTGGAAGTGGGGCCCTCAGGTTGGCGGCAATTTGTGGCGCACCACGGGCGACATCCGCGACTCGTGGGTGTCCATATCACGTATCGGCTTCGATCAGGATCGGCTAGCAGCGTACGCCGGGCCCGGCCACTGGAACGATCCAGACATGCTCGAGATCGGAAACGGGCATATGTCCGATACCGAGTACCGCACGCACATGAGCCTATGGTCGATGCTGGCCGCGCCTCTGATTGCGGGCAACGACGTGCGCGACTTGCCGGATTCGATCTTCCGTATCCTCACCAACCGTGAGGTGATCGCGATCGATCAGGATCCCGCCGGACACCAGGCGCGCCGCGTTTGGCAATCGGGCGATCAAGAGGTCTGGTCGCGTGAACTCGCTAACGGCGATATTGCGGTGGCCATTTTCAACCGCGGCGATGAAACAGCAACGGTTACCTTCCGCTGGGCCGACGCGGGTTTATCCAAGCCGCCCGTCCGCGCACGCGACCTGTGGTCTTACTCCGATCTGAAGCTGTCCGAGCCCACATATTCAGGCGCAGTGCCAAGCCACGGCGTGGTGATGCTGCGCGTGCATTAATTGCGCGCGTTCGGCGAACTCTATTTTCGCTCGGGCAGCGGCGGCGGCTCCGGAACGAGTTGCGGTCTCGCGTCCACGTTTGAGATCGTCCGAACAGGGACGCGCCTAAGTACCCTCGTACCGACCGCACCCCGCCGTTCTCTTTCACCTTGAGTTTGCAGCGGTAGACGGCATCGTGCCTGAATGTAGACTGCCAAGCTTTCGCACGCGAGAAGGTGCACGCCGCCTGCCATGCTGCACTCGCCCCAAAGAGCGTCCAGCAGGCGATCGGGCCGGCTGCAATGGGTGATTACGCAAAGGCGAGAAAACCGAGGTATCCCAGACCCAGTCCTAAGAGGGCGCCGGCCACAACGTCGCTCAGGAAATGCATGCCGAGCAGAATCCGCGACAGCGCGACACTGGCCGCGCACAAGAACAGTCCGCCCATCAGCTCAGGATAATGAAGCGACAGCGGAAGCGAGACGGCAAAAGCGGTCATCGTATGCCCGGACGGAAATGAGAACTGGTCCGGTGGCAACAGTGTGGCCCAGCAGTGGGGCTCAATTTCGCAAGGCCGGCGGCGTCCGGCGAACCGCTTGAGCATCATGAAAAGCAAAATACTGAGCATCGCGGCAATGCCTGCGGAGCCCAGCGCATAAAATCGCTCGTCGCCGCCAAACAGGAGCACGCAAAAGCCCATCGCGCACCACAGCCATCCGTCGCCTGCGCGCGTGGACGCGATCAGGTAAGCACGCATCCAGCGCGGCGCCTCCCAGTTATTGGCACGGCGCATGATGCTGTAATCGCCCCGAATGATGATCCCGCGCATCCGGATAATTCCCTACTTTGACTATAACCGCCGCTTCATTACATTCTGTTGAAGAAATGTTTTCGTTTCCATTTTTTGAGCATGAATCGGAACCAAAATGTGCCAAGATGTAACCTTGGGCGCCACGCCGAAAACCATAAAAAAGCTGGACTTTGTGTATTTTGAGGCGGGTGGCGGGCATCGCGCCGCCGCTAACGCATTAAAGTCCGTTATCGCGGAGCAGCAGCGCCCCTGGGAAGTCCGCCTGGTCAATCTGCAGGAGATCTTGGACCCGCTCGACATTTTTCGCAAATACACGGGAATCCGCATGGAGGATGTCTACAATCTCCTCCTCAAAAAAGGCTGGACGCTGGGATCCCCGCAACTCACCGTCCTAATGCACGCGCTGATCCGCATGTATCATCGCGGCCAGGTCCGCCTGCTGAAAAAGTTTTGGGCCGAGGGCCAGCGCGATTTGGTGGTCTCTCTCATTCCGAATTTCAATCGCGCGCTGAGGCAGAGCCTGCCTTCCACTCCACTGGTGACGGTTCTGACTGACTTGGCGGATTATCCGCCGCACTTTTGGATCGAACGCCAGCAGCAGTTTCTGATTTGCGGGACTCAGAGGGCCGTCGAACAGGCTCTGGCGCTGGGACATCCCAAAGAGCATGTGTTTCGCACCTCGGGGATGATCCTGCGCCCGGACTTCTATCGTCCGCCGCAGGTGGACCGCGCGGCCGAGCGTAAACGCCTGGGGCTCGATCCCAACCGCATCACCGGCTTGGTTCTGTTCGGCGGAGAAGGCTCCAGCGCGATGCTACAAATCGCGAAACGCGTCACCGCCGATGCACAGTTCATCTTCATCTGCGGACGAAACACCAAACTCGCTGTACGTTTGCGAAGGGTTCCAACGAAGTTCCCAAAATACGTGGAAGGCTTTACCAACCAGGTCCCCTATTACATGCAGTTGTCGGATTTCTTTATCGGCAAACCCGGGCCCGGAAGCGTCAGCGAAGCCCTCGCCATGCGGCTGCCGCTCGTGGTCGAGCTTAACGCCTGGACGCTGCCGCAGGAGCGTTACAACACCGAATGGATCCGGGAGAACCAGCTTGGCGTTGTGCTGAAATCGTTCCGCGAGATCGGCGCCGGACTGCGGGAGCTGCTGGACCCGGCAAACTTCGAGCGGTTCCGGCGTAATGCCGCTGCTATACAGAACCGCGCTATTTTTGAAATTCCGGAAATTCTCGATTCTTTACTGCAGCCGTGAACGCGGCCAGACCGATAAGTTCGCCAATCGCAAACAGCGGCCAGTTAAACGAGTTCGGTACCCCTCCCGAACCGATGTTGCCGTAATCCCAGGTAAAGGCCGTGACGATCACGATTGCGCCGGTGAATATTCCGAGCCACGATAACGCCGGGATTCGGAGGCCGCCCCACCGCAGCGAAATGACACCGCACACGATCATCGTGCCCGAAACCAGCACAGGCGCCCACACCGGGCCCACCCAAGGTAGAGGGATCAGAAAAAGAATGTCCCAGGTGCGCAGCGATTCAGGCCACTGAATCATCAGCTTTAGAAAACTGTAGAACGAGATGTCCCAAACCCCAAAGGCAACCGCGAACGCCGCGACGGTTTCGTAAAACGTCCGTCCGCATGCCAGCGCGATTCCGCCGAGCATCGCCATCGTTGCCGCTTCCCGGCCGATTTCGATGACCAGACGGCGCGGGTTCTCCGGACCCGCGTCGGCAAGCTGCTGCGGCGTAATCAGCGGAAACAAATCGCGCGGTTTGCGATTTGGATGCAACTGCTGCCGGATCGGGTCGTAAATAGCTCGCAGGTACACCACCACAGCGGCTTCCACGTAGCCGAACGAGATGCCGAACAGAAACAGAGCAACAATAATGCGGCGCATAAGTTACATTCAAGCACGCACGGCAGAGTCTGGATTCTCCGGCCACGCGTGCTTGGGATAGCGGCGGCTCAACTCGCGGCGCACCTGAGGATAGAGTCGCTGCCAGAAGCCGGCCAAATCTGTAGTCGTCTGTACCGGCCTGTGGTTGGGCGCAAGCAAATGCACCACCAGCGGCACTTTACCGCGCGCAATTCGCGGTGTTTCGTGCATCCCGAAGAAATCCTGCAGGCGCGAAGCGACCCACGGTGGCTTGCCCGTTTCATAGTGCACCGCAGCTTGCCGGCCGCTCGCCAAGCGGACACGGCTGGGAGCGACCTCGTTCAATAGCTTTGCATTCGCGCGCTGTTCAAGCATCGTAAGAAGCGAGCCGGACATGCCCTTGAGTTCCGCAAAACTCTTGAGCCCTCCGCATAATTCACGGAAGGCGGATTCGAGGTCCAGTTTCGCGATGGGCGCGTGCTCGGAAGCGAACGCGATTCGAGCCAGCAGCTCCCCTAGCGCCTCTGGATCCACGAACCGCGCGATGCCGGCTTCGAGAGCCTTTTCTGCGAGCAATGCCTCGGCCATCGCGGCATCGGGAGCGCCGCTGCGCGTTTCATAGATCGCCAGATTATCGTAATACAGCGTGCTGACGGCTTCCACTCGTTCGGCAGTTCGATTCCACTCCACCTCTGCGCGATCCGTCACGTGTGCGGGAAAGAGATCCACCAGCCAGTCCGGCTCGATCGGGCAATACAAGCGGACCAGCGGTTGGCCGCGCTCGCTGCGGTCTTCCACGTCCACCGCCACCAGGAATTCCGCGGCAGCATCGCATTCCAGTACTGCTGATCCGCCCGATGAAAGCAGCAATTGCCGGTCTTTCCGCCGGCGCGCGACGCGGTCCGGAAACGTTAAAAGGATCGCCATCGGCAGCGCCTTCGGATCACTCCCGCTTTGTTTGCGGGGACGCACGATGCGGCGGATCTGCTCGAAGTGCCGCTGCGTCATCGGATCAAAATCGGAATCGGCCAGATGCAGCAGATCGCAGCCATGGGAGCGTGTCCGCGCGCTCAGCAGCGCGGCCACCGCGCACCCGTCCTCTCCAGCGCCCGGGGCATCCGCCTCCGTCGCCAGCCGTGCAAGCCGCGGATGCAGCGGAAGACGGGCCATGCGGCGGGCCCGATCGCCGGTTGCATCCAGCCGCTCCAGCAACTCTTCGGCTCGCGCGATCGCCGCTTCGGGCGGCGGATCCAACCACGCCAGTGACTCCGGATCTTCGATACCCATCGCCCGGAGCATGAGGCAAAGCTCTGATAATTCGCGGCGCGCGATCTCGGGCGCGTCGTGATCGGGACGGCGGCTGAAATCTTCCAATGTGTATAGGCGGATTGCGCGGCCGGGCGCCGTTCGAGCCGCGCGGCCGGCGCGCTGCGTCGCCGACGCCTTGCTGTTGCGCGAGACACTGAGGGTTGGCAGGCCCGTCCACGGCGAATCGCGCGCGATTCGCGCCAGCCCGCTGTCGATCACCGCTGTAACCCCTTCGACGGTAATCGAGCTTTCCGCCACGTTGGTGGATAAGATCAGTTTCTGCTGCGCGGCCGGAGAAACCGCGCGATCCTGCTCGGCTGGAGATAAGTCCCCGTGCAACGGAAGCACAAGCAGCCCATTCCGCGCCGCTATCGGCTCGCACTCGCGCGCTGCGCGCCGGATCTCGCTCGCTCCCGGCAGAAAAACCAGAACGTCGCCTCGGTGTCCTTCCGCCAGCAACCGGTTTACAGCTCCGGCGACCTGTGCCTCGAGCGGCGCTGCAGAGTAAGGTTGATGCGCGATTTCTAGCGGAAACAGCCGGCCCTCGGATCGTAAAACCGGGCAGTTATCGAGAAAACGTGCCACCGGCGCCGCGTCTAGAGTGGCCGACATCACCACCAGCCGGAGATCCGGCCGCGATGTTCGCTGCACGCGGCGCAGCAGCGCCAACGCCAAATCACCCTCGAGATGCCGTTCGTGGAACTCGTCCAGGACCACTACATCGACACCAGCCAGCTTCGCATCGGAGAGCAGCCGCCGCGTCAGAATGCCTTCGGTCAAGAACCGAACGCGCGTCCGCGGCCCCGCGACCTCCTCGAACCGCACTTGATAGCCGGCCGTCTCGCCGAGCCGTTCGCCTAATTCTTGCGCGATCCTGCGCGCCGCCAGCCGCGCAGCCAACCGCCGCGGTTCCAGCACCAGCACTTCACCGGAAACCAGCGAAAGCAGCGCCGGAGGAACGCGCGTGGTCTTGCCCGCACCAGGCGGTGCTTCGATAACCAGATTGGGACAGGTTTCAAGCGACTGCCGGATCGCCGGCAGAAGATCGTCGATCGGAAGCCGCAAAGCTACTGCTTCTTGGGCGGCGCCGCTGGAGGTTTGTTGGGATCGTCCACGTCGCCGTACTTGATCACCGTGTCGCTCTTGAACTGCTTATAATCCTCGTACTTCACGGTGAGGCGCATACGCTGGTCGTTCTCCTTGAAGTGCAGCGTCGAGTTGGCAATCGTGTAGGTCGGAAACCAGTATTTCCCGTCGATCTGTTCGCGATAAGTTTCGAACTTGGGATATTGGTGATCGCCCTTTTGAACTCCCACACCGCGCCCGTAGGTCTTAACGATCTGCAGATCCTGATCGTCCACCCAAACAATGCCTTCGAAATAGCGCTGGCCGGACTCGAGCCGCTTGGGCTTCACAGCGAACGCGTAACACGAGATCTCATCCAGTTTCTCGCGGCCCAGGTAGCGGATGTAATATTTCGGGAGCTGTTCGGTGGTAAGTACGAAAGGCTGAACGTCGCGCAGGTCCTGGATGTCGCCGGGGTCGAGCATGAACGCGGTAAGAGTGCTCATGGGCGCGTGGACCACTCGATCCGTGCGCTTGCCCTCCGGTGTGAAAACGATGTCGCTCGCTTCCTCCCATTTGCCCGTGATATTCCCGTCGTCATCGAGCGACATCACGCGGGCGTCCTGGCGATAGGTGTAGTTGCCGCGGGCCTGCTGGAATTGCGCTTCCTTAGCGGCAAACTTGGCGATGATGCCGTCGATTTCTGCAGGACTGGGGTCGTGGGCGATCGTGGCGCCAAAGGTTGCGCCTGCGAGAATTGCAAGACTGGCTACAAGACGCATGATTCTTCTCCAGCTTCGACGATAACCGGCGACGTCCGGTTTCTTTTTCAGTGTAGCGCCTCGAAATGCAATCTTGCTCTGACGCGGGTCACCGCGGTATGCGGTGGCGCACTCCGTCCTTACTCGTTCCGAGCCTGATCCCTGAACTTGGCCGGCGTCAGCCCTGTGTGTCCCTTGAACATCGCGCAAAAGTGGCTCTGGTCGGAAAATCCGCAAATCAGGGCGATCTCGGAAAGCGGCGTACTGGTTTTCGCCAGAAGATACGACGCGTGCTCGATGCGCCGCTTCCGAATGTATTCGCCAATCGTCGATTGGTAATGCTTCCTAAACTCGCGCGATAAGTGAACCGGATGCACGCCCGCAATACTGGCCAGCTCCGACAGGCTCGGGGATAACAGATACGATTGTTCCAGCGCCTCTCGCACCCGGCGCAGCCAATTTGGCGCGTTTGAGCCGCTGCCCTCGCCGATTGTCCGCGCGCTCTCCGCAAGAATTTCGAGCAGCACGCCCTCGATGGCCAGTGGCGCAATATCGTCGTCCGCGCGGAATTCGCGCAGCATCCGGTTTGCCAGCCACGCCGAAGCGAGACCCGCAATCTCGCCCGGCTTAGAAAGAACCGGCGAGTGCTCCGCAAGCCGCTTCAGAACCGCGGGATCGATTCTGACGAGAAGACAACGCGCATCCACCTCGAATTTGTTCTCGTGCAGCTCGTTCGGCGGTAAATAACGTAGCGCGCCTTCCGTGCACATACAGGTGTTGTCTGCGTATTTTTCCGTGTACGTGCCCGACAACACCAGGCTAAGATAACCATGCGAATGGCAATGCGGTGACAGCGTCATGCCGCGATGATAAACAGTTTCAACTAGGGAAAACCCGCCAATATCGCGCCGCCGCACCACATTTCCGGATGTCTCTGTGATCGGACAAGAAGCAAATCGTTTCTCTGGCATTAAGATAGTCGCGTTCATACTCATTCCCAGTGCGCCTTTATTATTCGACGGCGGAAATTATTCGACGTTAGCTTTGCACCTTGCATTGGAAGAATAAATTTCGTTGCCGCGGCCACTCTGTTTTACGCAATACAACCTGTCGAGGTTCCCATCTCAATTCCGAACACTGCTTCTCCCAACGAAACGAACAGTGCGCGTTAAGAACGTCCCAAACGCGGACACATGTCCCACAAACGAACACGGCACGAAATGATTTGGCCGCGCTAAACCCCGACAACACGCGTTGGACTTCGGCAAGATTGTTGACCGCGTTTCCACTTACGCTGGAGTCGCGCGCACAGGAGTTTTCCCATGCATCGCCACCTGCTCTGCACGTTGGCTGGTATCGCGCTTAGCGCGGTTCCGCTGTACGCTGTCGAAACCGTCGCCTCGCTTGTTGAAGCGAGCAAGAGTGCATACGAAGCGGGCCACTATGCGGATGCGGAAAGATTCGCGCTCACTGCGCTTGAAGCCGCTCAGCGCACGGGTTCGGAGCCTGCCACCCAGATCGCGGAACGCATGAACGACTTAGCCTCAACTTATATGGCGGAGGGAAAATACCAACAATCCGAAGCGATGTACCGGGAGGCGCTGTCGCTTTTGGAAAAACAGTCCGGCAGTGAAATTCAATTGGCTCTGATCTCGGGAAATTTAGGCGTCGCGCTCAGCCATCAGCGAAAATACGCGGATGCCGAAGGCTTCGAGCAACGGTCACTCGATCTGTTGCAGCAAGCTACCGGCGGCGGCGACCAGCGCGTGGCCACCGCGCTGAACAACCTGGGACAGTTGTACGACGAAGAGGGCCAGTATTCCAAGGCCGAACCTCTTTTTCGCCGCGGAATCGTTATCCGCGAAAACGCGGTCGGGCCCAACTCCCCCGCCCTGGCTCCGTTATGGAAAGGATTGGCCGAAGTTTACCTACATCAGGGCAACTATTCGGCGGCTGCCGAAACGCTTGAACACGATCTCACGGTTACCGAGCTCAGCCTAGGTCCCGCGCATCCGCGCCTCGCCCCACTGCTAACGTCGCTCGCCAACGTCTATTCGGCCGAGCATCGCTACAAGGATGCTCGAAAACTCCTGGAGCGCGCGATCGGCATCCTGACTCGGTCTCTCGGGCCGAATCATCCTGAATTAGGCGCGGCATCTTCCAATCTCGGAGCGATTGCCTTTGCACAACACAACTACAAGCAATCCGCCGAACTTCACCGTAAGGCTCTGCTTATCGAACAGGCAGCCCCTGCTCCGGCTCCGCGCTCAATCGCAATCCACCTGAACAACCTGGGCGCGGCGCTGTTGATGCAGCACGATTATGTCGAAGCCGAAGAGGCGCTGCGCCGCTCGCTCGCAATCTTGGATGCTCCGGGCGGGCACGATCCCCAATTCCTGGCCGATGCGCTGGCCAATCTCGGCCACGTGCTGCTGAAGACTGCTCGCGAACAGCAAGCCTTGCACTACTACAAACGCTCAATTGAGGTGAAGGAAGCCGCGCTCGGGCCGGACAGCGTCAGTCTGGTTCCCCTGCTGCGCACGTACGCCGTCCTATTGCGTAAAACGCAGGAGTACGCCTTAGCCGAAAAAGTAGAGGTCCGCGCTACGGGAATCGAAGTACGGAATACGCTGCGCCAGTAGGTTGCGCTGCGGCCGGCTACCGGAGGCCGTCCTTATTTCCCGCCAAACTCGGGACTGCTAGCGTTGGCCGCCTCAGCCGACCAGTTCTGATGAATCGTCATGGTCTGGTCGGAATAGAACGTCCGGCGTCCGCTGCTGTTGTAGACCTTCGGGTTGGCATTCACGGTGTAGCCTTGCGGTGTCGCGGTCAGCGTGAACACGTACCCGTCTTTCTCACCCGAGGCCAAGCTCCCGGGAATCAAGTCGGCTGCCTGCGGCCCTGGCCCGCCGCTGGTCGGTGGCCCAAGTTCGGCCAGCGTCGCAGCAAACTTGCCGAACTGCGATTGATACTGGGTCTGCGCCTGATGGATCGTTTGAATTTCCCGGATCACCACCATCTCGTTGGCGTTCTCCTTGGCTGTGTTCAGCTTTGGAACCGCCACCGCGAGTATGACCAGGATGATCGAAATTACGATCAGCAGCTCGATCAGAGAAAAACCGCGCGCGCCCACACGGCGCCTGAATTGAACCCTCTCCATGACACTAATTATGACGCGAAATCTGGGCTTAACGTGCAGCGCCGGCTGCGGGCTTCGTGTCCGGGGCCACAACCACTGGAACGTTTTGTTGGCGGACCAACTCATTAAATGCGGTTAAGTCGCTGCCCATCAGCTTCTTAAGGGATTCAAGCTGCAGGTTCACTTGACTGGCCAACTCTTCATATACCTGCGTGTCTTGCAGCGTCGGCGCGTCGTCGGAACTCTCCACGCCACCCAGCAGTGTGGCCAGCTTGTTGTTCAGCTTGATCGGATAATTCAGAGGATCCTCGCTGGCCCGGTTCTTGGTCTGATAGAGCGCCTCCTCCACCGCGCTCAGCTTGCCCGCCAGAGCGTTGGCCGCCTCCGCAACTTTCGCATCGTTCACGCGGCCGGCGTATTCGTTCAACTGCCGCCGCACATCCCGGATCTGCACCACCGCTTGATTGGCCTGATCCAGCTTACCGTGGATCTGCAGTGCCATCTCCAGTTGTCGCGCGTAGTCCTCTGGCGTTGTGGTCAGCCGCGGATCTTTCTTCACCTCGAAACTCTGCACCTGCGATTTGCCGTTCACCGTGAGCATCACCTTGTACGTCGCGGGCACCACGGCCGGACCCCTCACATTGCCCGCCCACAGGATCATCCCCGGGAACGTCGTCGCCTCCCGATACCGTAGATCCCATATGAACCGGTTTAAGCCCGCCTCGGCCGGCACGCGATCGGCACCGGCGGGACGCCTCGGCCCTTCTTCCTCGTCTTCTTCCCGAGCTTCAGCCTCGGGCCGCTTCGGCTGCTGCAGACTGGAAAACTTCCGGATCAGCTTGTCATTACTGTCCAGAAACTCCAGAGTCACCTCACCTTGCGGCTTCTCCCGAAACGAGTAGTAGATCACGGCTCCAGCCGCTGGGTTCTGTCCCACGGGCGCATTGGACGCCAGCCGGAATCCTCCGCGCAACGTTCGATACGCATCCTTCGGCTGATACAGCTTAAACTCCTGCTTCAGGTCGCTGTCTGCAATCTGATACAACAGCGGCAGATCGTCGAATATCCAAAAAGCCCGCCCTTGCGTCGCTACCACCAATTCCTTCTCGCGCTGATCGAACGCCAGATCGGCAATGGGCACAACCGGCAGGTTCAATTGGAACGATTTCCACGATGTCCCTCCGTTGAACGAGACAAACATCCCCGTTTCTGTTCCAGCCACCAGCAGATCGCGCCGGTTCGGATCCTCGCGGATTACCCGCGTGAACGCATTCGGCGGAATTCCCGAATCGATTCGCGACCAGGTCTTGCCGTAATCCGTCGTCTTGTATAAATACGGCCGGAAGTCGTCTAGCTTGTACATCGTCGCCGCGAAGTACGCCGTCCCCGCGGCCTGCGGCGATGCTTCAATCGAGTTGATCTGGATCCATTGCGGGAGATCCTTGGGCGTCACGTTCTCCCAATGCTTCCCGCCATCCTGCGTCACGTTCACCAACCCGTCGTCGGAGCCAACCCAAATCAGACCTTTTTTTAGCGGCGACTCCGCGATCGTGAAAATCGTGTCGTAATACTCGATGCTGGTGTTGTCCTTCGTAATCGGCCCGCCGGTGGGGCCTTGTTTCGATTTGTCGTTTCGCGTCAGATCGGGACTGATCGTTTCCCAACTGGTGCCCCCGTTGGTGGTCTTAAACACGTGATCGCCGCCCGCATACAACGTGCCGGGGTCGTTGGGCGAAAACAGCAGCGGATAATTCCATTGAAACCGGTACTTCATCGCCTCCGCCCCCGCGCCCATCGGATTATCCGGCCACACGGTCACGTTACGGAGCTGGCCGGTGCGATGGTTATAGCGGGTCAGCAGGCCATCGTAAGATCCGGCAAACACGATCTGCGAATCCTTGGGGTCCGGCACCACCCATCCGCTTTCCCCGCCGCCGACGTCGTACCAATCGCGCTCGCCAATCGCTCCCTCATCGCTGCGCGTCGCGATCCGCACCGTGCTGTTGTCCTGCTGCGCGCCATAGGCGTGGTAAGGAAAATCGTTGTCCAGCGCCACACGATAGAACTGCGCCGTCGGCTGATTGTCCTCCGTGCTCCAGGTACGGCCGCCGTTCGTGCTGATATTCGCGCCGCCGTCGTTGCACTCGATCATGCGGTTCGAATCGTTGGGCGCGATCCAAAGATAATGATTGTCCCCGTGCGGAGTCCGGATCGTCGTGTATGTCTTGCCCCCATCATCCGACCGGTAGAACCCGGTGTTCACTACGTACACCGAGTCTTCCTTCAGCGGATCGGCGAAAATGCGTGAGTAATACCACGCGCGCTGCCGCAGTTTGCGCTCCTCGTTCACTTTCGTCCACGTGCGCCCGCCATTGTCGGACCGGAACACGCCGCCATCTTCTGCTTCCACGATGGCCCAGACTCTATCTGAATTTTGCGGCGACACCGTCACACCGATCCTTCCCAGAATGCCCTTGGGCATCCCGGGATTGCGGCTCAGTTCGGTCCAATTCTCGCCGCCGTCGGTCGACTTGAACAGCCCGCTTCCCGGGCCTCCGCTCTCCAGCGCCCACGGCGTGCGGTGCTCATCCCAAAACGCTGCGTACACCACGTTAGGATTGTTCGGATCCAGGATCAGATCTACCGCGCCGGTGTTGCGATTCCGGAACAGCACCTTTTTCCAGGTCTTGCCACCGTCAGTGGTCTTGAAAACGCCCCGGTCGTCGTTTGGCCCGAACAGATGCCCCAGCGCCGCGACATAGACGATATCCGGATTCCGCGGATGCACCCGCACCGCCCCGATATGATGCGTGTTCTCCAGGCCCACATTCTTCCAGGTCTTGCCCGCATCGGTGGTCTTGTACACCCCGTCGCCATTCGAGGCGTTCCCTCGAATGTCCGGCTCGCCCATGCCGACATAGATCGTGTTGGGATCCGACTCGGACACTCCGATGGCCCCCACCGACCCGGTCTTGAACTGCCCGTCCGACACCGGCACCCAGGTCGCGCCGCCATCATTGGTGCGCCAAACGCCGCCGCCCGTCGCTCCGAAGTAATAGACGCTGGGCTGGGACGTGACTCCCGCCACCGCATCCACTCGTCCACCACGAAACGGACCGATGTTCCGGTACTTCAATTCCTTCAGCGAGTTGAAGTCTGGTTGCGCTGAAAGCACCAGCGCCGAAAACATCAATGCGACTAGAGGCTTCATAGAATACCTATAGTACTAGTTGAGCTTATTTCGAGGTCGGCCGCGGTATCTTCTGCTCCGCCATCGCGGCATTATATGCGAACCAAGCCATCGCAACTGCGGCTTGACGGATCTCATTTAAATTCACTCGCTCCACCATATCCATGTTCGTGTGGTGGGTTCGAATGTCATAGTTCACGTAATCCTGAATCGGATTGAACCCGGGCACCCCCGCGCTGACGAAATTCAAATGGTCCGTGGCTCCCACCGGCTCGATCACGTTGCGCCGCGCCTCGTATTCCTTCAGCGGCTGGAGCCACGTGTCGAAGATTGGTTTGGCCGCCTCATTGTTTTGCAGAAACCAGCCGTAGATCGCATTCGTTCCGTTGTCAATGTTGAAATAGACATCGAATTTCTCGCGGGCCTGCGCGTTAGACTCTCCTTCCAGGTGCTGTCTCACCCAGGCGCGCGAACCCAGCAGTCCCTGCTCCTCGCCGCCCCACAACGCCACTCGAATCGTCCGCCTTGGCTTCGCATTGATCGCCTTCAATATGCGCATTGCCTCCATCACCGTGGTCGACCCGTCGGCATTGTCGGTTGCCCCTACACCTGTATGCCACGAATCCAGATGTCCGCCGATCATCACCACCTCGTCTCGTAGCGCCGGGTCGGACCCAGGCAGTTCGGCCAGGACGTTGTACGCGTTCCCGCCGTCGGCATCGTAGTACTTGGTCTGCACATTGATCCGCAACTTGACGGGTATTTTTTTCTCCAGCATCCGCGCAATCATGTTGTAGTGCTCGGCCGCAAGCGTGATCGACGGCGCCGCCCCGGGTCCCAAATCCCGCCCGGTCACAAAAACCGTCCCGTGCTCGCCGATGCTCGGCTTCAACAACACACCCGCCCCGGCCTCACCCAGGATCTGAACCATCCGCTGCGCTGGCGTCGGCCCGCTCGGCCGCTGCTGGCCAATACCGGTCGCATACCCCGCCGACAACGCTACATAATCCGGATCGCTCGGCTGCGGCCGGTCCTTGCGCACAAAATTAGTCAGGATGGGCTGGGTCATGACGATCGCGCCCTTGTACTGGGCGCGCGTCCGCTCCACCTCCTCCGGCGATTTGCCGCCCACGAATACAGGCGTGGCTATGATCTCGCCGGCCGTTGAGGGCGACCACGCATCCGCATACCCGATCAGCGGCAGATAACGCGGCTCAATCATCTCCACCGTGACTTTTTCCATGCTCCAGCCGCGCCCGAATTTCCATGGCTCCAAGCGCGCGTTCTCCAGTCCATAGGACGCTAGCCGGTCCCGGGCCCACTCCGCCGCACGCTTGTGTGCCGGCGAAGCTGTCAGCCGCGGCCCAATATCGATCGTCAACATTTCGAACACGGGCGCAACCTGAGAATTAGCCGATTCCTCGGCCCGCATCTTCTCCAACATCCCGCGGTCGACGAGAATCTGCGCCTGCCCCAGTCCGGCGGCACAGCCTAATAACACGAGTCCAACAACACATCTGCGCATAAACGTCATAACTGTATCCAATCGCCCTCCGGTTGCGCAATCCTGATTAACTCGCCTCGCCAAGAGCCGCGTCCGCCAAAGCCATCGCCCCTAGAACGCCCGCGCGCGATCCGAGCGATGGCGGAACGATCTGCGGCGCATCGAGATACCCGTTCAGCAACTCAGCCACAGTGCCGCGAATCATCGGATAAAGCTGCGCCCGCGCCATCACACCGCCCCCCAGAATCACGCGTTGCGGCGACAGCACGCAGATCGCGTTCACTATGCCCAACGCCAGATACCGCGCCTCCAAATCCCACGCCCGATGATTATCCGGCAAACACGCCGGATCCTGCCCCCAGCGTGCCTGGATCGCCGGAGCTGCCGCCAGCCCCTCCAGGCAATCGCCATGATACGGGCAGTTGCCTCGAAACGGATCGCGCTCCCAATCGTGCGGTACTCGTACATGCCCGAATTCCGGATGCATCCGCCCGTGCATCAATCGTCCGTTCGCCATTCCCCCCGCGCCGATCCCGCTGCCCACCGTGATGTACAGGAAGTCAGCCAGACCTTGTGCAGCACCCCACCGCCGTTCCGCCAACGCCGCGGCGTTCACATCGGTATCGATCGCCACCGGCACATGCAACGCCCGCCCAATCATCCCCGCAATATCGAAGTTCCGCCACGCCAGCTTCGGCGTCCACGTGATATGGCCATAAGTCGCGGATTCCGGATCCAAATCCACCGGCCCGAACGAAGCGACCCCGATCGCGTGCACCGCACGCCGGACTTTGAAAAACTCAATCACCCGCCCAATCGTCTGCTCCGGGGTCGTAGTCGCAATCTCCGAAACCTCCAAATCGTCCGGCGCGTGTCCCAGTGCGCACACACACTTGCTTCCGCCGGCTTCAATTCCGCCTAGGACCCGCATCGAAGCCGGCCTTTACTTTTCGATATAAAGTTCTCTATAATACGGAGCATGTCCGCTTCCCTCCCGCCCTGCCGCTCCATAGCCTCGCCGTACGAGAGATGGTATCGCCATTTCCTCGACCGTCGTGAGCCGCCGGAAACCCTGCCTTGGCACGACGTATACCGGCTCTCGCCCCACGAGCGTCATACGGTGGCTCCCTCCATCCAACAGTTCCAGCTCGGTGAATTTGCCCGCGGCCGCGGACTGAAGCGCCGTGCGCTCCGCCAGCCCGGACTCGCCGGCGATTGCTGGTTCCTCCATGCTCTCGATCTGTTCATCCAGGAGGAGCAGCGCCACAGCGCTATGCTGGGCCGCTTCCTCGATCAGCAGCAAATCCCGCGCCTCCGCGCTCACTGGACCGACGGGGTTTTCCGGGTCCTCCGAAAATTAGCCGGCCTGGACGCCTGCGCGGCCGTTCTCGTAACCGCGGAGGTCCTGGCAATGCCGTTCTATCAAGCCCTGCGCGACGCCACGCGTTCCGGCCTCCTGAAGTCTATCTGCGCGCGCATCCTGGTGGACGAGGCCGCCCATCTCAACTTCCAGGGCTTGACACTCGGCTTCATTCGACGGCCGCTGTCCGATCGCGCCCGAACTCTCCGGGCCATTTTCCACCGCACCCTGTTCGATGCCACCGCTTTCCTGGTTTGGCAGCAGCACCGGCCCGTTTTCCACGCCGCCGGCTGGACCTTCTTTCGCTTCTGGAACGAAGCGCAGCGCTGGTT
>DATGMH010000127.1:0-116003 GCA_035293725.1 Bryobacteraceae bacterium | reverse complement strand
CCCGAATTGCAGCTACTAAGACGGCGAGCATCGCCAGCGGCAGAAATTCGCCCGTTCCTTTAAGAAACGCCCATCGCAGGTTCCACAGTGATAATCCGGCTCCCCGCGCCGAGCCCATTAAGCGAAGATCGGCCCAAAGCGCGCCCAAATCGAACTGCAGAAGAGCCATGATCGCAACGCCGGCCGCCGCCGCCCCAATCGCAAGCCCGGAGGTTCTGCGCCAGCTGTTTTTTTGAACGAAGAAGGATCCGCATACCAATACGACGCCCGCCAGGCAGTAGCTCGGTTTTACAAACAGGAGGCTCACGCAAAGGATCCCGCTAGAAAGGCCAGCCGCAAAGCCGCGTTCAACGCCGAGAAAGCACTCCAGGACCACCAGCCCGAGCAACGCATACCCGTACCGGTTGTAGACCATCGCGTGGCTGAGCACGTTCGGCATCCAACCGGTCGGAAACGGCGCCGCCGCGATCAGCGCGATAACCCCGGCGGCCAGCACCGAAGCCAGACCGCTCATCCGCCGGGTCAGCGCATACGCCCATGCGCCTGCGATGAACGCGATCAGACCACTCATGTAGCCTATTCCGTTCACCGAGTTGCCGGACAGCTTCAATCCTGCGGCCGCAAACCAAGCCATTAGCGCGCCCATGCTGGGGTTGAAATCCACCTCGGGCCGTTGCCCGTTTAATACTCGCCACCCCGCGTCCAGAAAAACGAAAATGTCATGTCCGAAAATCCGGGTGTGCACCGCGCCGGCGGCCGCCGCTGCAAAGCCGATCAAAACCACCCACGCGATCGCACACAAATGCGTCAACGCGGTGGGCGGTTTCAACCACCTCTCCGACAATCGATTCAGCCAGCGCGCGATCTTAAGCCCCCTAATTCTCCACCGCAACCATAACGGGCGATGTCGTGATGCGCCCGCCATTGTTGCGTTCGATGATGTAATACACGACGCGTCCCGGAATCAAGGCCATTCGTACCGTGCAGCCGCCGCCGCACTGAGCGTATCTCGCCGGCTCGCTCGCCCATCCAAACGGCCCCACCAGCGCCGCACCCGCCGCACCGCCGCCGAAAAATACGCCGCTCAGCACCGCGTTCACGCCCGCAACAGTGCTGAGTTTGAGCGTTACGTGGCCGCTGAGGGTCCAAATTAAATACAGCCCGTTTACAAAATTCGAAACCGTGCGGGTATCCAGGACCGCGCCACTCGCCGCATCCACAATCTGCGCTGTCTCCAGCCGGCCTCCCGAGTCCCAGTCGACAAAATAGAACGCCACTCGATGCGCCGCACCATCGCTGAAATTCAGGTCCACCGTTAGTGAGGTTGAATTGTAACTGCTGGCTGCGATCCTGCCAGCCGCGCTGGCCCGTTCCAAAGCCCGGATGTCGGTGGTCTGCGCCGCCCATACGTACGGGGTCCCGCCCAACGTCACGCCCACGTAGCTGGGGTACTGCGTCGAGTCCTGGATAACGTTATAGCCGTCCGAGCCGAACAGATTTTTCCAATTTCCTTGCGTCGCCGTGTCGGTATTGACGAAGCTGGCCGTATTGCCTGGAGTCGCCGCGGGAGCCGGTGGCACCCGGGGTGCACTTCCATTCGAACAACCGCGCTCCTGCCGCGCCGTGGGGTATAAACTCGCCGGCGATCCGTCCACCGACCCGTTCTCTGCATAGCCCCAGCAAATCCGTACCTGGTCCCCCGGCGCCCCAGACACGCTCACGTCATGGGCAACGTATCCGGACCTTACACCGGAATCCTGCGCAGGGAATGCCGGCATCGATACTGCGCAGACCTCCGAACGCACTCCATTCAGCCACCAACACGGCACAAACATCCATGCGCCGTCAGGGCTCACTTTGGGCGCCGAAAATTGGTACTGCCCACCAACGGACGTAAAGCCCGTTGACAGCATCCGCTGCCGGAGCGCGCCGCCATCGAATTTACTTGACACGTCGAACTGCTGAATCTTGCCCGCCGCCGGCGAGGCATTAAAGAAGCAAGGCGCGGCCTCTTCATACTGATTGGTCAAGCACTGGCTCTCGCCCGACGCAAAGGGCACGCTGACGTACCGGTCACCGGCAGCTGAATCCGTCCTGCACTCGCCTGCCTGCATCGCATAACATGCGGCGAAGCTAGTGGCATCTGAGATCGTGTTCGCAACCTTGTTCGGGCTACTAATGTCCTTCAGCAAAAACCGGCCCGCGAACAGCACGAACGGAATCTGTTTTGGGTCTGCCGGCCCGCCCGAGTATGGATCCGTGATCTTGTACACCTGCGTGGTTCCGGCAACCGGCGTCAACAGTCCCGCGACACCAGGACTCGATCGGTACTCCGGCCCGTTGCCTGACGGCGGATTCAAGTGCCGGTAGTTCACCACCCAGCGTCGGTCCCACTGGGCGGCCGCCAGCTGATCGTTGTTCATGTACTGCTGAATCTGTCCTGCATATCCGGCTCCGGATGCCTGCCAGGCCGGATTCACCGCCGCGATATCGGGCAGCGGCTGCATAATCTGCTGCGCAATCGGCAAGTCGTAAAACCCGGCGTACTTGCTCTGATCCTGCAAATTGACGGCGACCGCAATTTTGTTGTTCGGATTCGATCCGACAGCCTGGACGCCGTGAACCAAGACCAGCGCTGGATTATCCGGCGCCCAGGCTGCCGACGTATCCGTCGTGTCCATGGTCCAGTTGGCCGCCGCAAGGCTCCAGTTCGCCGTCATCGCCAGCGAGAAGCCATCCGGATGCGCCGCGTTCATGGTCGCGAACGCCGGCTGCGCGTTGCTCGGCCAAACTCCGCCGCCCCGCACCAGCCATAGATTGATCTCCGAAGCCGAGATTACGTCTTTTTTGGCGACGATAAAAACCTCATCGTAGTCGTTGTAGTTCTCGTTCGGGCGAACCCAGTCGCCCTCGGCCAGGTTCTGTAATTTCGACCAGCCTGCATTGACGACGGAGGTTCCATCGCTGCTCGTGCAAGGAAATTGCTGGGCCTCGGTCTTACCGCTCGGATAGATCGCCGCCGCGCCCGGCGTGTGGCTGCACGGCTCGGACGATACTTTCACCTGAATGCAGTGCGTCCCCGACGCCCCCGCGTTTACGAGATTGGCCGCAATACTCGTGGGACAAGCGTACGCCTCGTTGGCCGCGATCGACGTTCCCGCGCCGCTACCGGGATAAGTCCAGTTCGCCGATTGCCCGAACCCAGCGCGGTTGACCGCCGTCACGGCCATTTCGAACGGACCATAAAGAGCAGCGTTGGCGCTCGCCGCGTTCGGATACGGATGGTCCAGAGTCAGCGAATGATATTTGCCCAGCCCGTGCACTGGCCCGTGCACATAACCCCATCGCCCCGGATACTTCGAAAAGCTATCGAAAACCTGCGCCAGGTTTCCTGTGCTTGCATCGAAGGCGCCGCAAACGCGCAGATTCCGGTCTCCACCGCCAATCGCTCCCAGACAGGTCAGAGCGTATCCGCCCGTCACAATCACTTCCCCGATGGCGAATCCCGATAGATCGAATCCCGGATTGAACGCCGCATACGCCCGTACAATCTGCGCGCGCAAATCCATGGGAGGATTGGCTGCGGGATTGGTCAGATTCGTGTACGTGAAGCACGCCGGAAGCGCCGCCCCGTAAGCCGGCACGTACTGCTGTGCTCCCGCCCAACTCCGGTACGCCGGGCTGCATCCCGCCTTCTTCGAGTCATACTGTGCCGAAACCAGCAGCGCCGTCGTAGCCGAGTTATAAGACGCGCTCGCCAAAAACTTGCTGCCATCGGTTGCATCCCAACCGGCAAACGCGATGTTCGCCCCGCTCGGAAAACTCGCTCCATTCGAGGACCACGACTGATTCGCCGGAATGCCCGCCGGCCCTAATGGCCGCGACTCGCCGAGCGGTGCTCCATTCTGATCTTTCGAGATAAACAGCCAGTACCCCGTGCCCGCCCACTCGTGCGAAAACGTGCACAAATAGCCCTGCAGCGTGTACCCGGAATATGGATTCCCCGCCCCGTCGCTCGTCACGGTCACCGGATTCGAATTGCAATGCTGCGGCGTCGCGTCTTCCAATACCGACCAGGAAGTGGACATATCGGCTTCGAACCCAAAGCTCACGCTGACCGATCCAGTTACGCCACCGCGCGTGATCTGAAATCCGAACGCGCGGCCCTCGTAATTCGCCGACGACGGACATGCTGTGTTGCAGGTCTCAACAGTGGTCAACTGCACCGCGGACTGGATCGACGAGATAGTGCAATAGTCATTCGCGCAACCCCACGCCGAGGAGCCTTGAATATAGATCAGGCTCCCGGCGGGCCAGTCCACGTCGAAAGCGTTCGCCGACGTATACGCCTGCCCTGGATTCGTGAGCGATACGGTATTGCCGTTCACGCTCACCGTGCCCGGCGTAGGAACTACATCGCCGTGCAGCGGCGTATAGCCCCAGTTTGCGAACACCGGCGCGGGCGCCGACGCCGGGACCTTCAATGTTCCGGTGGCTGCCGGGGTGCTCTGCAATGTCACCGTGAATTGCCGCGACAAACACGGCAGCCCAGCCCCTTGAGCTAGGCAGACGCTCAGAGTGTTGCTTCCATCGGCGGCAGCGATTGCCGCCGCGTCCGCCGACCCGTACCCGTATAACAGCAGGTCGTCCACATTGAACCGTGGATACCAGTTCTTGAAAACCCCTGTCCCGGTCATCTGGAAGGCGGGAAGCGGCATGAAGATCTTAGCCGCGCCCGTGCAGGTCCCAAAGTTTGCTCCCGAAGTATTCAAATTCACCGCGCTCGAGCACGACCCGCTCGCCACCACGCCGATAGCCAGCGGCGATCCTACCCCGTCCGTACTGTTCTGGCTGGTCGCGTAGGCGTCGCCTGCGAACGTGAGGCGCTTCACCAACTGCCCCGTCAATGGATCCACTAGCGCCTGGTTTCGCTGGCTCGTTGTCCAATCGAACTGCGGATAGGCGCGGTTGTCCCAACCGTTCGGATCGAACGGGGGCTGTTCAGGATACAAATTTCCCAAAGGGAGCGTCGAGGTTGTCAGCGTACCTTGCGCCGCCTGTGAATCCACCAGATCGGTGATCACGAAATAGTAGACCGTCTGGGCTGCCAGAGCACGCGAGTGCAGCTTGCCGTCGCTCGCCTTCTGCGAAGTGCGCAAGCCGGCCACGAAACTAACCTCGGAACCGACCACCGCCGATCCCGCCCGGTTGCACTGCTGCGAGCCGGGAAACAGCGCTGTGTTGGTATCGTCAACCAACTGCGTGCGCGCGGCATCGCGGTACACCGCTACCGTGCATCGCGCCGGATCGATAATTGTAAATGTTAGGACTGCCTGCGTGGCCGTGGTCTGCGTTGCGACCTTGCCCGGCGCGCCGAATGCAACTGTGCCGCTCCAAAGCAACGCGGCAAAACAAAAAGATCCACGACGCATTCGCTGATTCCTTACCAAGTGGATAGTGCGGCGCGCCGCCAAGTATTCGCAGCCACGCACAGGTAAAAATACGACCCGTCCATCGACCACGCGCCAGTCGCGCATGCGCTCGAGGAAGATGCCGGTACCGGCGCCCACAACCCAACCTGAGTTGGATCGATGGATAGCGTGCTCACACCGTTCGCCGTCGCGCTGAGCAGTCCCATGCCCGCCGCTACATTGGTTGTGCTCTGAAACGCCCGCCAATCCGTCCCGCCCGCCGCGTCCCAGGTTCCGTTGGTCGCAGACCAAGTGAACAGCGGAATCGAATTCGCTGGAAACGCGCTGACACCCGGCGCAGCGATGCAACCGGATGCGCAGTTCACCGTGAGGTTGTGTCCGACTACGACACCCGCGCCCGGATCTAGATAAATGAACGCCGTTCCGCTGCCGGCGCTGATGGTTACGGAAGTTGAGGCTGTGTATGCCCGCGTCGCGCTTCCGAACCGCGTGTTGCAAGGCGCAGCCACCGAGCAATTCGCCCCAATCGTCAGGAGCGTCGCCGATACCCGGCTCACTGCCAGGTCCGCAAGCTGGCTGGCCGATTGCGCGCCTGCGCCCGCCTCCACTGTCCACGTATTCGCCGCAGTGCATCCGAAAACGTTCGTTCCCGCAGTCGCGCTCGAAAGGTAAAACATCTCACCCACCGCACACGTCGCCGGAAGCGAAAGACCGGATTTGAATGGTCGCGTGCTGGCCGCCCCGGTAAAATCCACGTTCTTGGTTTGCGCCTTCAGATCAATCGCAGTCGGTGTCTGCGCCCAAGCCGGCGCGATCAGAATCGAAAGAACCAGGTATCGCTCAAACACTTGTCCAGGAAGCTCCTTTCTCTGCGCGAAGTATAGAGCGAGAGCCGGCAGGAGCAACGCTATGTTATTGATTGCATTAATCGCGACCCTTGTGAACGCTGCGGCGCACGGAGCGTTAATTTTGCAGCCGCCGTTACTGGGATTCAGGAGCGCCCCGCCGCCGGAAGGCAGGCACCGCGCGGCTACTGAAAAAGTGCTTGACAACAGATCGAATTAGTACTAATTAATTAGTATATGCGCCCCCGGCCGACTACCCTCACCGCTCAGGAACTCGAAATCATGAAGCTCGTGTGGCGCCTGGAGTCGGCCACCGTCCGGAACGTCTACGAAGAACTGCTCAAGACCCGGCACGTCGCCTACACCACGGTCATGACCCTCATGAACATCCTCGAAAAGAAGGGCCATCTCAAAAAACGCCAGCAGGATCGCGCTTACTTGTATTCGCCCGCCAAGCCCCAAAAACAGGTCATCAGCGCGATGGTCCGCGATTTCGTGCAGCGCGTCTTCAACGGCTCCGCAGAACCTCTGTTGGTGCATCTGCTCGAAGATGAACAGCTCACCGCGGCCGACCTGGACGAAATTCGCCGAACCATCCGCGCATCCCGAAATTCCGCCGGCGGGAGGACGAAATGAACGCGCAATTCGCTGCCGGCACACTACTGATTTGGAGCGCGCAACTGTGCCTGCTTGGACTGCCCGCCGCGCTGGCCATCCAAGCCGTGCGCCACCCCAAGGCGCGCCTTTGGTCCTTGCAGGGGCTCCTCTTGGCGTTTGTTCTATTGCCGCTGGTCGAGCCTTGGCGCACTCCCACACCCGAAGCGATTCCGGCGATATTTGACGGCGTGTCAGTCTTTGCCGGGCCCGCCCTGCACATCGCTTCTCAAGGACACCACTGGACCGGCGCCGATCTGCTCTGGTTCGTCCTACTCGGCACGCTGGTCCGGCTGTGCTGGCTGACCGCCGGGCTCTTCCGCTTGCGACGCTACCGCAAAGAATCGCGTCAACTGCCAGCGCCACCCGTTCCGTACCGTGCGAGTTCCGCGCAATGGTATGTGCACCCCAATGTTTCCAGCCCGGTCACCTACGGCTGGCCGCACGCCTCGATTCTCCTGCCGGCGCGCTTCGCGACCATGGAACTCCCGCTGCGCGAAGCGATCGCCTGCCATGAACTGCTTCACGTCATCCGGCGCGACTGGCTTTTCCTAATGGCCGAAGAGCTGTTTCGCGCCGCGTTCTGGTTCCATCCCGTCGTTTGGTTCGTCTTGAGCCGCATCCAGCTCGCGCGCGAGCAGGTGGTGGACCGCGAAGTGGTCCGCCTCACTCAAAACCGTGACGGCTACGTGGATGCGCTCGTCGCCGTTGCCGCCCACAAAATTCGGCCGGATCTCGCGCCGGCTCCCCTATTTCTCAAAAAACGCCACCTCGCGATACGAGTGGCCGAAGTCCTTCAGGAGGTTTCTATGTCCCGCGCTCGCCTATATACGGCGCTTGCCACCGCGTGCTCGACGGCATTGATTGCCGGCCGCCTCGCCATGTGGCTGATCCCGTTCTCGCTTCCCGCGCAAGTTCAGCCCGACGATCCCGGCATTACCGTCGATGCGGGCGCCGCGCTGTTGCATCGTACTCCGATTCATATCTCCGCGAACAACACCGCACGTGGCACCGTCACGGTGGAAGCCACCCTTAACACCAAGGGCGAAGTAAGCGATGCGCGCGTCCTCAGCGGGCCCGAAGAACTCCGCAAACCAGTGTTGGAGAGCATCCTCAACTGGCACTATGATGCCGGCCCTGGCTCGGTACAGATCAAGGTCAACATCGCCAACGCAGCGCCCAGCAGCATCCGCGCCGATGGCACGTCTGGCCCGACTTACTATATCGATCCCTCCTGGGCCACCCGCCAGTTCCCGGCGACTCTAAGTTCGATCGCCGTCGAAGGCATCAGCGCCGATGCTGAACTGCAGTTGCGCAGCGCGCTACCGTTCCATGAAGGCGACCTCATGCAGTACCAGGATCTGCGGCAGATGGAGAAGGCCGTTAGCGACTTCGATTCGCACCTGAAGATGACCATTCATGTTTCCGGTAACGGCCAGTTCGCGCTGCTTTTCGCACCGCCGTCAGCCACCGCTGGCTCAAACCCGGAAGCCAGCTTTCCGGCGCCGCCCGCTGGTGTTCGCCGCGTCCGCGTCGGCGGGAACGTCCAGAATTCGAAGCTCATCAACAAAGTCATGCCGAAATATCCGAGCGAAGCCAAGCAGGCCCACATTCAAGGCACGGTAAGTTACGCGGCATTGATCGGCACCGACGGCCGCATCCTGGACCTGCACCTCGTCTCCGGTCAGGCGATCCTGGCCGACGCCGCCGTGGAGGCTCTCAAGCAATGGACCTACAGCCCAACCATGATCGACGGTAATCCCGTCCAGGTCGTCGCGCAAATAGACGTGAATTTCACACTAGCGAATTGACGCTCGTTTGGACCGGCCGCTGTAGTAAGCTCGTACGAAGCTACTTGGAGGTGGTCTCAATGAGGCTTCGCTGCTGCTTCTTCGTCCCTATTCTTGCGTTCGCGCCGATGGCCTTGGGACAATCCGTCCCCGATACCGTCGAGGGCCACCGGGCGGCAGCAAAAGCTGCCGCAGGCCAGGATTTTGCCGGTTTGTACGCCGCCGCATGTCCCGAAACTGCACCTGCGGCCGGACGCGGCCGGGGCGCTGCGCCGGCCCGGCGCCCCGACCCGCCGCTGGACCAATGGTATGCGGAGCCTCAGAAAGTTTTCGACAACCTCTACTTCATCGGAACCAAGGCCCATGGCTCCTGGGCGGTGACCACTTCAGACGGCATTATCGTCATCGATACACTGTACAGCTACGCCGCCGAGCCAGAGATCGTCGAAGGGCTCAGAAAAGCCGGCCTCGATCCGGCTCAAATCAAGTACGTGGTCGTCAGCCACGGCCACGGCGATCACGATGCCGGCGCCAAACTCCTCCAGGATCAGTTTCATGCTCACATCATCCTGAGCCCGGCGGACTGGGAATTGGCCGAACGCGACACGCGCAACCCGATCCCGCACCGCGATCTGCTCGCCACGGACGGCGAAAAATTGAAGCTCGGCGACACGACCCTCACGCTTTACATCACGCCCGGCCACACCCCCGGCACGATTTCAACCCTGGTTCCCGTTAAGGACAATGGACGGGCGCACCTCGCGGTTGAATGGGGCGGCACTGCGCTCAGCACCGCAACGCCCGTTCCGATGATCGAAGCCTATATCAAGTCCGCGCAACGATTCCGCGATCTCGCGGTAGGCGCCGGCGCGGACGTGATCATCACGAATCACACGCAGTTCGACCAAACGCTCGCCAAATTAGACGCGCTCAAGAACCGCAAGCCCGGCGATCCGAACCCGTACGTGATCGGCAAACAAGCCGTGCAGCGCTACTTGACCGTAGCCGAGGAGTGCGGCAAAGCCATGCTCCTCCAGGCCCGCTAACGGCGCCGTCTCCGCACGTGCGCCAGCCGCGTTACGCCAGTTGCGAACGGTACGTTCGGTAGAGAAAACCGGCCGCTGTTTCGCACCATCCTGTTGCGACAACCCAAACCCAAGCTCCTCCCTCCAAACCTAGCCGCCGTATAGATCGGCGCCTCACCATCGCCTTCACACTTTTGGCCCTGAGCACCGGCGCGTTTCAAGCCTGGACCACCCGCTTCGACATGAACCCGGACGGTATCCAATACCTCGACAACGCCTCCGCATATTTGCGAGCCGATTTTCGCAACGCGCTGAATACCCAATGGTCCCCGCTCTACCCCTGGCTGATCGCCGCATTCTCAGCCGCCGTTCAGCCCGCGCGCGAGCAGGAATTTCTGCTTGCACACGCCGTAAACTTCTTCGCCTATGCGTGTTCGCTCGCCGCGTTTCTGTATTTCATTCGATGCCTGCAGCGTCGCACGGACGGCGCGGACACGCTCGCGTTCCTCCTGCTCAGCTGCTCCGCGTTTCTCTACTGTTCTCTGGCCTTCACGAACCTGCGCTTCGTCACGCCCGATCTGCTGGTAAATGTGTTCTCGTTCCTAGCCGCGGCGCTTCTTCTCCGCATCGCTGCACCGGACGCGCGAGCGCGCCATTTCTTCGCGTTGGGCGCCGCGCTAGGCTTCGGCTATCTGGCGAAGGCTCCATTTTTTCCGATCGCGCTCGTTTGTCTTGCCATCGCGGCAGTGGTCACCCGCACCCGTGTCCTGTTCGCCTGCGCCTCCTTCCTGGCTATCGCGGGCCCTTATGCCGCGGCTCTGTCGAGCGCGAAAGGCCGCTTCACGCTCGGCGACAGCGCCCGGCTCAACATCGTCTGGCACGTCGACCACTTGCCCAATACCAATTGGCAAGGTGGATCCGAAGGAAACGGCCGTCCAACTCACCCTACGCGCCAGCTTTCCTCAGATCCCGCTATGTTCGAATTCGGCGCCCCGATCGCCGGCACATACCCGGCCTGGTACGATCCGGCCTACTGGAACGAAGGAGTCCGGATTGTTTATAGCGCGCCGAATTTCGCGCACGCCACCCTCGAACAGCTTCGCCTCTACCGCTATCTCCTGCACCGGCAAATGGTGTTGCTCTTCGCATTTTTAGCGCTTTTCACCCTCGCCCGCTTGAAGGGCCATCGGTTGGAAATCCCGAAGTCCGTTTTGCCACTGCTTCTATTCGCCGCGCTGCCCTTCGCGATGTACGCCTCTGTACATGCCGAAGACCGCTATCTCGCGCCTTTCTTCGTCCTGCTCTGGACGGGACTCTTCTGCTCCGTGCTCGACGGCACCCGCGCCAGTCGCGCGATCGCGATAACCGCAGCGCTGCTCATGCTCGCCCAGTCGTTTCCCACGCTCTCTCCCGCCCCGAACGACCCGCCGCCGCGCGTCCACTACGAAATCGCAAGCAATCTCGCCGCAATCGGTCTAAAACCGGGTGACCGCGTCGCAATGGTCACCAGCGATCTGCCGTATTACTGGGCCCGTCTGGCGGGCGCCCGCATTACTCTCCAAGTCACCTTCGGCGACACGTCGAAACAGCGCGAGATCGAATGGCACGCTGTGCGCCAAATGCTCGCCGCTCAAGACGCGGCCTTCCTGATATCTCCAGCGCTAGAAGGCGTAACCGATCAACCCGGCTGGCTTCAACTCGGCGCCGCAAACGTTTTTGCGTACCCGCTCCGGCCCGCTCGCGCGTATTAACCTTATGTGTTTTTCCGGCGTGCTTGGGCGCGCGTTGTTCCGCCTGGCCGGCTCAACCGAAAGCGCCGGCGTGGTGGCCGGCCGTCATTTGCGCCCGCCGTGCTGTGGCATCATTAAGGATTCAGGTTCACTTCACCTTTGATGGTCGTCTGATTTCATGAAATTTCGGCTTTTCTCTTCGGCGATCGCTCTCGCCTCGTGCCTGTTCGGCCAGCAGTACGTCATCAGCACCATTGCGGGAAACAACACCGCGGGCTTTTCCGGCGACAACGGCCCTGCGACTTCGGCGCAACTCAACCAGCCCGGCGGCATTGCCATCGACTCTTCGGGAAGCATTTACATCGCCGATGGCGCAAACCATCGCGTGCGCAAAGTCTCCAATGGAACCATCACCACCGTCGCCGGAACCGGCACCGCCGGCTATCGCGGGGATGGTAAAGCAGCCAGCAGCGCCCAACTGAATAACCCCGTAGGTGTCGCGCTGGACGGGTCGGGAAATCTGTACATCGCTGACGCCGGCAACAATGTTATCCGCCAGGTATCCACGTCCGGAACCATTACGACCTTTGCGGGCAGCGCGAGTCTCGGCGCCGGTTCCACCGGCGACGGCGGACCCGCAACCAGCGCGCAACTGAACGATCCCGTCGCGGTCGCGGTCGATTCGGCCGGCAATCTCTATATCGCCGACGCCAATAACAACTCCATCCGCGAGGTTTCCAATAAGAACATCAGCACCGTAGTCTACGGAATGCATCACCCCGACGCGGTTTCAGTGGACGCAAAGGGCAATATCTTTGTCGCCGATACCGTCGCTCGCCGCATCGTCGAGTATTCGGCGGGCAATTACAATTTCATCGCGGGCAATTTGACACCCGGGTTCAGCGGCGACGGCGGGCCCGCCGCAAACGCGTCGCTGTTCGATCCCATGGGCGTTGCCGTGGATGCCTCCGGCAACGTCTTTATCGCCGACACATTCAATTCGCGCATCCGCCTGGTCACGCCGAACGGGATCATCAATACCATCGCGGGCACAGGGTTCCCCGGCTATTACGGCGATGGCGGCCCGGCGCTGCAGGCCGATATATATTTCCCGCGCGCGGTGGCAGTAGACGCGGCCGGAAACGTGTACATCAGCGATAGCTTCAACCACGTCATCCGTGAGCTGCAGCCGGTCGCCGCACCCACCGGCCACGCGGTCGTCAATGCCGCAAGTTATGCGCCGCAAATTTCCCCCGGGTCTTTGGCTACGCTCTTCGGAACGCATTTGGCATCTGCGCTCACCACCGCGAGCGCTCCGTTGCCGGTCACGGTCGCAGGCGTTTCGATCTCGGTAAATGGCCGGCCGGCACCGATCCTGGCGGTCACGCCTACTCAAGTCAATTTCCAAGTGCCGTGGGAGACGCTTCCCGGCAGCGCTGAAATCGCGGTCGGCGTCAATGGCATCGCCGCGAACACGCTAAGCGTAACGGTGCTTGCCGCCGCTCCAGGAATTTTCGTCGACAGTTCCGGCCGCGCCGTGGTCCAGAATTCCGACTACAGCCAAAACAGCGCCGCCAATCCTGCCAAGCCCGGCAGCGCCATCGTGGCGTATCTCACCGGCTCCGGACCCACCGACGTCACGCTCTCGGATGGCGCTCCGGCTTCCGCGGCTCCCCTGGCACATGCAATGTCGCAGGTCAGCGCGACCGTCGGCTCTCTGCCTGCCCAAGTAATGTTCACTGGACTGGCGCCCGGCTTCGTCGGCCTCACGCAGATGAACATCGTTTTGCCCGACGCGCTCCCGTCTGGCGACTACCCGCTCACGGTCAATATAGCCGGCGTCACAAGCAACGCTGGCATAATTACAGTCGCGCAATAAGCACGCGCAGCCGTAGTGCCGCAGGCTTCAGAGTGCCGCGTTTAAAGGTCATTCATACCGCAGCGCGTCTAAAGGATCGACTCGCGTAGCTCTTCGTGCCGGAATCCAGACGGCCAACAATGCGACGGAACCGAGCAGAACTGGTACAGTCCCAAAAACCACCGGATCCCAAGCAGTAACGCCGAACAAGAAGCTCGCAATCGCTTTCGACAATCCCAACGCCGCGGCGATCCCGACCACAACGCCCACCAGTGCCAGACCCAGGCCCTGCAACACCACCATGCGGCGCACATCGCGCGCCTGGGCGCCCAGCGCCATCCGAATCCCGATCTCCTGTGTCCGCTGCGCCACCGAGTACGCCATCAAGCCATAAATTCCGATCGCGGCCAGCAGCAGAGCCGCGCCCGCGAAAATCGTCAGCAGCAGCATGTTGAAGTCCTGCCGGGCGGTGGAGCGCGCCACCACCTCGTCCATGCTCCGAATCCGCGCCAGCGGCAATCCACCGCTGGCCTCGCGCAGCGCCGCTTGAATCGGCTGGCTCAGCGAATAAGGCGGAACACGAGTCCGCACCACCCACACCAGCGGCCCGATCCGGCTGTTCAGCGCGGTAATGCCATCGCGGACCTGCGCCGCCGGAACATACATGATCGGAACCGGATTTCGATTCAGCCCGGCGTCGCGCGAGTCGCCGGCCACGCCCACAATCTGCCGCGCAGGCTCCTCAAACTCGGGTCCCACTCCCTTGCCGATGAGTAGCTCACTGCCCAGCGGATCGCCTTTCGGCCAAAACCGCTTCGCCATGGCTTGATTGATAATCACCACCGGCGGTCCGCTCGCATCGTCGCGCTCGTTGAAAGCGCGTCCTCGCAAGATATGGATCTTGAACACGTCAAAGTATCCGGCCGAGATCGGTCGCCAACCTCCTCCACCATGCGACGGCCCGTCGAGCGGCCGCCCCACAATAATGAACGGCAGCCCGTACCCGCCCTCCAGCGGCAGACAGCAGGTCGTGCTCGCTGCCTCGACCCCCGGCAGCGCCTGAATCCTTGGAATCCCCTCCCGGATCACTTGCGCGACACCGGCCGTCTTTTGAAATCGCGATCCATCCAGCGACATCTGTGCCGTCAATACGTTGTGATGATCGAAACCGGGATCAACGGCGCGCAGCGCCATATACGTGCGGATCAGCAGCGCTGCCGCCACCAGCAGAATGAGCGCCAGCGCCATCTCTGTGACCACCAGCAGCGAGCGCGCTTTGTTCTGCCGGAAACCAGTTCCGCCACGGCCGCCCGCCTCCTTCAACACCGAGGTCAAATCCGTGCGCGACGCCTGAAACGCCGGAATCACTCCGAACAATATGCCAGTTACTAGCGAAGCCAGCAAAGTGAAGGCGAGGACGTTTCCGTCGATCGACAGGTACGCGCCGTGCGGCCCAAGCCGCGGTATGCTGCCCGGATAAATCGGAAGCAGAGCGCGAATCCCGACGATGCCGAGTGCCAGCCCCAGCGCGCCGCCCGCCAACGCGAGCACAACGCTCTCGGTAAGCAACTGGCGGACAATGCGCCCGCGCCCGGCTCCCATCGCCGCCCGAATCGCGATCTCGCGCCGCCGCCCTGTGGCTCGAACCAACAGCAGGTTCGCAACATTGGCGCACGCGATCAGCAATACCAGACCCACCGCCGACGCCAGCACTAGCAGCAGATCCCGGACGCCGCTTACCACCAGGTCGTGCAAGGGCTGCACACTGAAGCCGTCTTTAGGACCCAAAGCCCCGGTCCCCGGAAATCTTCGCCGAAACTCGTCAGCCGCAAGCTGCAGTTGCGCGCGCGCCATGCCCAGTGTCACGCCGGGTTTCAGCCGAGCGAACGCGGTAAAGTAGTGCGCCTGGTCCGTGCTATTCGGGTCAATCTGAAACGGAACGTAAATGTCGATCGGCGGATCCGCTTCCATTTTGTTTTCCGCCGCCGTGACTCCCACCACCTGGTACAACTCCCCGCTCAAGAAAATCGTTTTGCCGATGATTCCGGGATCGCCGCCGAAACGCCGCGTCCAGAATTCGTCGCTCAGCACCACAACCCGCGCGCCGTGCGGCCGGTCCTCGTCCTCGGTGAAGCCGCGCCCGTGCGCGATTCCCAAGCCAAAAAGCCGGAACATAGAAGCCGTCACGCGCGCCGCCTGAATCTGCTCCGGATTATCCATCCCGGTCAGGTTCATGGTGCCCTGCGCGACCGCCGAAACATCCTGAAAGACGCTGCTCTGCTCTCGCCAGACGTTGAACTTGGTTGCGGACGCACCTGGCCCTGAGCCGCCCGGCGATGTCAATGTGAAAATCACCAACCGGTCCGGGTCCGGATAAGGTATCGGACGCAACAGCACCGTGTTGATCATGGAAAAGATGGCAGTGTTCGCGCCAATCCCGAGCGCCAGCGCCGCCACCGCCGTGATCGTGAAGCCAGGGCTTTGGCCAAACATCCGCAGCGAATGCTTCAGGTCTTTGAAAAACGTTTCCATGCTTGATCCTTCAGGCTGCGATTAGGTCTGCTTAAAGTCTATCGACTTCTCCAGGCGCGGCAACATGGATTCGAACAACCGGCCTAGAAGCGAATCCACACGGTCGTCGGCTCGGCGACCGCCCGATCGAACAGCGCCCGCAGCGGATCACAATATGCTTCGACGTTCAGCAGGCCACCTCGCCTCGCCACCTCGCCCGCGTTGACACGCTCGAGGTTTCGTGGAAGCATAGAGCGATCATGCGGAATCTCAAGCTCTGCACTGTTCTCGCGGCCGTATTTGCCGCCGCCGTGAGCGCTCAGAACCCGGCGGGCACGGCCTCAATTGCCAGCAAGTTCGATACGCCGCAGGTGCGCGTCTATGTGGCTACACTCCAACCGCACACACCCGTTCCGTCGCGAAGCGGACACGCGACCAACCGCGTGTTGATCTATCTCGATAACGGCCTGATGACGAGGCAGGACGCGGACGGCACGCAACAGATCGAGTTTCACCGCGGCGAGGTGAGGTGGCGTCCGGCCAGCGGAGCTTACGTGGCCGAGAACATCAGCGATCATCCGATTCGGATCCTGGAAGTCGATCTCAAGACGAAGCCCGCCGGAGAGGCGGCGGTTTCCCAGCTCGACCCGACCGTGGTCGACGCGAAGCATTACAAAGTGGAATTCGAAAACGACCAGGTGCGCGTGCTGCGAGTCCACTACGATGCACACGACAAAGGCGCCGAGCATGAGCATTTGTTGAATCGCGTTGTGCTGTACCTCAATGAGCAGACAGGAGCGAAAGCGGACGATGTTCGCATCAGCGGTCCAGGAAAGCATACAGAAGAGAACAGGGGCGATCAGCCGGCGGACAGAATCGCGGTGGAGCTGAAGTAATAGGCGGCCCGGCAGTTCGTCTCACGCCGCGCAGCGCCGGGTGTTTACTTTCCGCCCTTGCTGATCCGCTGGATGGTCACGGTGATCAATTTCACAGGTTCGACCGGTTTTTCGCCGTGCACCGGAGCGTGACTGATTTTTGAAACGACATCCTTTCCGCCGACGACCTCGCCGAAGATCGTGTACTTGCCGTCCCACTCGGGCATGGGCTGATCGGTGATAAAGAATTGACAGCCGCCGCTGTCAGCCTTGCCGGTGTTGGCCATGGCGAGACGTCCTGGGCTGGAGAATCGCAGCCCAGGAAGAATTTCGTCCCGGATATTGACACCACAGTTGTGCGCGCTGGTCCCGGTTGGATCGCCGGATTGGATCGCCACCCCGGGAATGACGCGATGGAACGTGAGGTTCTCGTATAGCGGCCGGCGAACCATCGCGCCTGATTTCGGATCGAGCCAGGGTTTGCTGCCCTGCGCTAAAGCCACGAAATTGGCGACGGTCGCGGGCGTGTATTTCTCGTACAGCAGAGCGGTTATCGCGCCCTCGCTCGTGTTGAAGACCGCATAAAGCCCCGGTTTAAGCGCGGGCGCGTCCTGCGCTACAGCGAGTGTGAAGATTGCAAGAAGGCAGACGAACCGATTCAGTTTTGGCATAACGAACGTCGGGGGTAGCAGCTCGAATACACTTTCTTTTGTGAACCTGGCTGCGATCCTCGAATCCGGCCGCCGGGATTTTCTGGATGCGACCCGCGGCGTTTCCCACCAACAAGCATCCCACAAGCCGTCCGCCAAGTGCTGGTCGGTGCTCGAGTGCATTGAGCATGTGGCCGCGGTGGAAGAACGCTATCTGCACTGGATGCGTGATGGATCCGCCGATGCGCCGCCGCGCGATAGCGAGCGAGAGCTTCGGCTGTTCAGCATCGCGTGAAGCCGGCTGATAAAGATCGAGTCGGCCGACGCAGTCCGGCCGCGAGGGCGGTTCGAGAAATTGTCCGCGGCTCTGGCGGCTTTCGAAGCAGTGCGGGACCGCAGCGCGGTTATGGCTCACCGCGACGATCTGTATTCGATTGGAGCCACCCATCCGGATTTCGGCGCTTTGAACGGCGGCGAGTGGATACAGCTGATCGATGGGCATGCCCGCCGGCACGCCGACCAGATTCGCGAGATCTGCGAGGAATCGCGCGAGGCCGGCTACAACACCAGCATACAGTCGCCGTACGAATAGAATCGGTAGCCCGTCTCAACGGCGTGTTGGTAGGCGGATAATACGAACTCGCGGCCGGCGAACGCGCACACCAGCATCAGAAGACTGGATTCCGGCAGGTGGAAATTTGTGAGCATGGCGTCTGTTCGCTGAAAAGAGAATCCGGACCGGATGAACAAGTCAGTCTCATCCACCTTGCCAAGGTAAATGCTCTCCACAGCGCGGACGGAGGTGGTGCCGATGCAGATGGCGCGCTGCGCCCCGCGAATCGCGGCGGCGTTTTCGTCGGAGATTTCGAACCGTTCGGCATGGAGCGATTCACCGCGGACCGGTTGAAAAGTTCCCAGGCCGACGTGCAGAGTTACATATGCAACGGACGCGCCTGTCTTGCGGCATGCATCCAGGATTTCGGGCGTGAAGTGCAGGCCGGCGGTAGGCGCCGCTACGGAGCCGGTCTGGCGGGCGAACACAGTCTGATAACGCTCGCGGTCGGCGGGCGTATCGAGACGTTTGATGTAGGGCGGCAGCGGCACGTGCCCGATCTTGTCGAACAGCCGATACAAGTCGCCGTCGAAATGGAAGCGGACGGTGCGCTCACCGTACTGCCCGCGTCCGACGATTTCGGCTTCGACATCGCCGAACTGAATGCGTTCGCCCACCCGCACTTTGCGCCCCGGATGCACCAGCGCAGTCCAGGTCTTTGCGTCATCAGCAGCCGGCTCGATCAAGAAGACCTCCACCTCGCCTGAAAGGTTCTGCCATCGTTTTGGATTGTTTTTTCCGACCGGCAGCGAGTGCACGCCCGCGCGCCGGCCCAGCAACCGGGAGGGGAAAACTTTGGAGTCGTTGAGGACAAGGCAATCCCCTGCGCGCAAGAATTGCGGAAGTTCGCGGAAGGCGCGATCCTCCCAGCGGTGTTCGGCGCGATAGAGCACTAGCATGCGCGAAGCCGCGCGGTCTTCGAGCGGTTGCTGCGCGATCGAGGATTGCGGCAAGTGATAATTGAAGAGGGAAAGATCCAAACCTCACGATAGCAATGCGCATCCTCGGGATCGAGAGCTCGTGCGATGAAACCGCGGCGGCGGTAGTCGAAGACGGCCGCGAAATTCGATCGTCCGTGGTCGCCTCGCAACTAGCCACTCATGGCAAGTACGGGGGCGTGGTGCCGGAGCTGGCATCGCGCGAACACCTTCGCGCGATTGTGCCTGTGGTGAGGACAGCGCTGCAAGAAGCGCAGACGACGATCGCGGATCTGAGCGCGATCGCGGTGACCGAAGGGCCGGGGCTGGTCGGGTCGCTGCTGGTCGGCATTACCTACGCCAAGGCTCTTTGCTTTGCGCGTTCACTGCCGCTCATCGGCGTGAATCACATCGAAGGCCACATTCACGCGGTCCTGCTTGATGCCGGCGGCCAAGTGGAGTTTCCAGCGCTGGCGTTGGTCGTCAGCGGCGGCCACACGCATCTATACGAGGTTAGAGAAGGGTTCGCCTACCGGCTGCTGGGCAAGACGCGCGACGATGCGGCGGGCGAAGCGTACGACAAAGTGGCCAAGCTGCTCGGGTTTCCGTATCCTGGCGGGCCGATTATCGACCGGCTGGCTCCGTATGGCGATCCTGAAGCCGTAAAGTTCACGCTGGCGCACATGAAGGGCAACGCGCTGGATTTCAGCTTCAGCGGTCTGAAAACAGCGGTGCTCCGCTGGGTGGAGCAGCACGACATGCGCGGCGAAATCGACGCGCGTCGATTGCTGCAGCAGCCCTCGCTAGAAGACTGGCTGCGTTTTACCCCTCAGCCTACCCTCGACCTGCTGGCATCCTTCCAGCGCACCGTCATCGAAGAGCTGCTAAGGCGGCTGGCAGCTTCAGCCGACCAGATCGGAGCCCGGTCATTGCTTATTTCGGGCGGTGTTGCCTCCAATGCCGGTCTACGCGCGGCGGCTCGAAACGCGCGGCTACCCGGACCCGTATTCTTCCCTTCTCCGGCGCTTTCCACCGACAACGCAGCTATGATCGCTGCCGCAGCGTTTCCGAAATTGCTACGGGGCCAGCAGGACGATTTCAGCCTGCGGGCGCAGGCCAACCTAGCTCTGGCCTGATGACCGGCTGTTCGGCGCTGGGACCAATGAGCGGACGCGGGCGGCAGAGGCTTCGAACCGTCGTTAGATCCGGCCCCACCGGACGAGGGCGTTACGGACGGGCTGCCGGAGAGGCCGTAGATCGCTCCAAGATCAGGCGGCACTTGGGAATCCGCTGCGCGCCCCAAAGGAATTTGTACGGCTCATCGCTGGAGAAAGTCCCAAAATTTGTACCCTTCGTTGTGCGCATATTCCAAGGTGCGCGCCATGAGCACGCGGCCGCATCCGCACTCTTCGAACTCGGGGTCAAACCCCGTAATGTAGAAGAATATGGCGGCGGGATTGCGGAAACCGAGCATGATCGCCAGGACGCGATCGCGCACATAAAGAGTCGAGACGCGGAGCATATCGCGGGCCGCCATCGCAGCCGCAACATCGCGCAGGAAAGGTCCGGACCGGTTCGCATCGATCATGCCGGGCTGGCCGTTCGCTGCCACCGGGCGCGATGCAGATCGGCCAATGCGTTGAGCAGATTGGGGTCCGCTTCGGTTGTAACGGCGAATTGGATCGGTCCAAGAGTCTCGGTCTGGGTGGTGTCGCGACGGATGTTGCGGCGGATGCCGTAGGGTAACGCCGCATGGTATGCCTCAAAAGAATCTGCCAGCGGAATCCGGCTGCAGGGACTGTCATCCACCGTTGGGCCAAGCGCGCGCAGCGGCGTTCCAGCGGAAAGGTCCTGCCAGTTGCAAACGTCCCAGCCCGATTGATTGTGGAGGTGGCCGGTGAATGCATCCATGATCGCGGAACAGTGGCGCATGTCAAAAACCGGATCGAGATAATCCGTAATGCCGCTGCCCATCAAAGTCAACTGCAGCCGGTTATTCCAGTCGTGCAGAAAGCACGGCAGGACGCCGACTACTTGAGAGTCGTTTCTAAAAATAACGACGTGCGGCTTTCCGCTGTGGAAGTGCGCCCACCAGGTGAGCAGCCATTCCGGAGTTTGGAAGGGCGTTGGCGCAGAGACACGAGCGTGGAATCGTGACCATTCCGGCGAAAACTCCTTGAGATGCGCAGTGTCGTCGATCAGTTCGATATTCAACATCGCCGCAACTGAAGATTGGAACTGCCCGGCAGCGGTTTCAGGTGAGGCACGCGAAGGAGCGAAAAATATTTGTGCGCCGGTGTCGATTTGTGGGCTCCTTGTTCGTTCTTGAGGCGTAAGAACACCAACTCCCAGGAGAACTCAATGCAAACACGACACTTCGTAATCGCAGGACTGATCGCGCTAACGTCGCTTCAAGGCGCCAATTCCGTAACGAAGGAAGGGACGGACGCCGGCGCGGCGTTCACCCGGCTGAAGACGTTAGCTGGCGAATGGAAGGCCGACACGCCGCAAGGCCAAGCTCGGCTGACGTACGAGACGACTGCCGGCGGGACTGTGCTGGTGGAGCGCGACACCGCCGAGAACATGCTCGGCATGATGACCATGTATTTTGTGGACGGAAACCGGCTGCTGTTGACGCATTATTGCATGGCGGGCAATCAGCCGCGCATGCAAGCCCGCTCGTTTAATGCGCAAACCGGCGAAGTACAGTTCCAGTTTCTCGATGCGACCAACCTGGCCAACTCGAACGCGGGCCACATGCATAACGCGCGCATCCGGATACTCGACAACAACCACTTCGATGCGGAATGGCAGTTCTTCGAAAACGGCGCTCCGAAAATGACAGAAACATTTCACTACACTCGGGTACGATAGGAGGAAAACGATGCCACAATACATGCTCTTGCTTTACGACAACCCGGCCAATTGGCAAAACTTGAGTCCGGAGGAAATGCAAAAGGCCTTGGAGAAGTACATGGCTTGGACGCAAAAACCCTATACGAAAGACAGCAAGCGTCTGGGCCAAGATGCGGGGCGAGTAATCCGGCGTCCCAAGGGCGGGCAAGCGCGCGCCACCGACGGACCCTACAGCGAAACCAAGGAAGTACTGGGCGGCTACTACACGATCGAAGCGGCCAACTACGACGAGGCGGTCAAACTCGCGATCGAGCATCCGCACCTGGACTACGGTGGAACGGTTGAGGTGCGGCAGGTGTGGGGAACGTAGGTTCGGAACCAGGGGTCCTGCTGGAACACTTGTTCCGGCATCAGGCCGGCCGGATGGTGGCGCACTTCGCGCGGCTGTTCGGACCGGCCCATCTTGATTTGGCTGAGGAGACGGTGCAGGACGCAATGCTGCGGGCACTCCAGACCTGGCCGTATCTAGGGGTGCCAGAGAACGCCGCCGCCTGGCTGTTTCGTGTCGCGCACAATTCGGCCATCGATGCGATTCGCCGGAAGCGTTTTTTAGTAAGCGATGAAGTGCTGGCCGGAATCCTCCGCAGCGAAGACACACAAGTAGATCCTCTGCTCGAAGAGCAATTCCGGGATGACGAGCTCCGCATGATTTTCATGTGCTCTCATCCTGAAATTTCGCGCGAAGCGAGCGTGGCGCTGAGTTTGAAGACAGTAAGCGGGTTCAGCGTGCGAGAAATTGCGCGAGCGTTTCTGGCCGATGAAGCCGCCGTCGCACAGCGTCTGGTTCGGGCTAAACGCCAGATTCGGGAGCGCGACCTGACGCTAGAGATGCCGCATGGCGAGGAACTGGCGCAGCGCCTGGATTCCGTACTCGAAGCGATCTATTTCGTTTTCAACGAAGGCTACACGGCTCATGAAGGCGAAGACCTGATTCGCAGGGATCTGTGCGCGGAGGCGCTGCGTTTGGGCCGGCTGGTCGCCTCTTCATCGATTGCTACGCCGAAAGTGCATGCGCTGGTCGCGCTCATGGCCCTGCAAGCGGCGCGATTGCCGGCGCGAGTGGATGAAGCGGGCGACCTGGTGCTGCTTGAATCCCAGGACCGCAATCGCTGGGATCGCGCGCTGATGGGGCTCGGGTTTCATCATTTCGATCTCTCGATGGCCGGCCGCGAGGTCTCCGAATATCATGTACAGGCCGCCATCGCGGCCACGCATGCGCGCGCCGGAGATGCTCAATCAATTGACTGGACAATGATCATGCATCTCTACGACCAGCTTTTTGTCATCAATCCATCTCCGGTTATCGCGCTAAACCGCGCCGTGGCGGTGGCCAAGGTGCATGGTGCCGCTGCGGGGCTGGCTCTGGTCGACCAGCTGGAACACGACGCCAGACTGCGCCATTACCACCTTTTGCTGGCCGTGCGCGGGCACTTACTGCGTGAACTCGGCCGGCTAAGCGAAGCAGCGCAAGAGTTCAGCGCCGCGTTGGAACTACCGTGCTCCGAACCAGAACGCCGATTCCTGCGGCGTCAACTGCAGGCTTGCCAATAGGTGAACGGCTTCAGCGCGCGCTACTTACCGGCAGTACTCTTTTGAGCAGGCAAAGGCTGCTCATCCGGCGTAGTAACTCGCGCAGTAACTGGAGCACAGCCGTACGGGTTCTGTGATACGCTAGATCCGCGCCGCGTCACGACCGACAATTAATATGCGGATGCTCGACGCCGCTCACGAGAGAACTATGAAATTTACCTGGTTTAACCTCATGCCGTGGCCTTATCTGCCCGACGATTTTCGCGAAAAGCATCGCTCGGTTTGGGTAGACATCGATTCCAAGCTGTTCGATCCTGTAAAAAGCCACGAAGTTTACAACACCTACCTGGATCTGCTGGAGTACGCGTCCACTTTGGGGTTCGACGCGATCGGCGCCAACGAGCATCATCAAAACGGGTATGGGCTGATGCCGTCGCCCAATCTGATAGCAGCGTCGCTGGCTCGCCGCACCGAGGATATTGCACTGCTGGTGCTAGGCGCTTCCATCGCGCTTTACAATCCTCCGGTCCGCGTCGCCGAAGAGTTCGCGATGCTGGACTGCATCACCGGCGGACGGCTGGTGGCGGGCTTCCCCGTAGGCACGTCGATGGACACCAACTTCTGCTACGGCCAGATTCCCGCGCTGACGCGCGAGAAATACAAGGAGGCGCACGATCTGATTATGCGCGCCTGGCACGAGCGTGAGCCGTTTGCGTTCAATGGCCGGTACAACAAGCTGCGCTACGTGAACATCTGGCCGCGGCCCATTCAGCAGCCGCATCCGCCGATTCACATTCCGGGCGGCGGTTCGGTCGAGACCTACGATTTCTGCATCGAAAACACCTACTCTTATTCGTACCTCAGCTTCACCGGGTATTTGCGAGCCAAGGCGCTGCTGGAGGGTTATTGGGAACGCGTCGCGCAGCGTAACGCCGACAATTCGCCGTTTCGCGCCGGATTCGCGCAGACCATTTGCGTCGCAGAGTCGGATGCCGAAGCGGAAAGGCTCTATTCACCGCACGTCAATTATTTCTATAACCGCTGCCTGCACGTGTACCCAGGTTTCGCAGACGCCCCGGGATATCGAACGATCAAAACGATTCAGAAAGGCGCCCTTTCGCAATATGCCCCACTCAGCGGATTCCAGAACCTGACCTGGAAGGACCTGGTGGAAGGCGGGCATATCATTGCCGGGAGTCCGGAGACGGTGCGGCAGCGGATGGAGGATCTGATCCGGGGCCTGCATGTCGGCCACGTGTTCTGTTTGCTGCACGTCGGCGACATGCCGAAAGAAAAATGTATGTACTCGACCAATCTGTTCGCCCAGAAAGTCATGCCCAAGCTGCGCGCCACTTTCGCCCAGGAGTTCGCCGAGTACTCGAAAGACGACCGGTTCTGGTGCAAGCCGCTGCCGAAACGTGCCCGTCCCGGCAGTCTGCCGGCTTCGGTCGAGTTGGGCGAACTGGCATCCAAGGAGGCGTGAGGGTCTCTTATGGAACTGAAGACGATCCAAACCGTACGAGTTCCGGTGCGATATTACGAAGGCGGGCAGGGCCAGCCGCTGGTATTCCTGCATGGCGCGGGCGGCCTCGATCTGGATCAGAAACTGCTGAATGCGCTCGCTGAGAAGTATCACGTGTACGCGCCGCTTCTGCCTGGCTACGGCGATAGCGAGGAATGCTCCGAGCTGCGCGACATGCTGGATTTTACCCTGCACACCTGGGACGTAGTGGAGGCGCTCGGGCTGCGCGATCCGATTCTGGTTGGATTCTCCATGGGCGGAATGATCGCGAGCGAAATGGCGGCCATCGCTCCGCATGACGTTTCACGGCTGGCATTGATCGCGCCAGCAGGCCTGTGGCTGGATGAGAACCCGATGCCGGATGTTTTCGCCATGATGCCGTTCGACTTGCCGAAGTACTTGTTTCACGATCCCGAAGCGGGCGCAAAAGCGATCGGTGCGAATATCGAGCTGACCAATCCAGCGTTTCTGCAGGCATTCCTGGTGCGCAACGCGCGGCAGTTGGGAGCGGCGGGCAAGATCCTGTTTCCAATTCCGGAGCGCGGGTTGTCCAGCCGTCTATACCGTATTCGTGCCAAGACGCTACTGATTTGGGGCGAAAGCGACAAGCTGGTGCCGCCCGTTTACGCCCAGGCGTTCAAGTCCGCGCTGCTGCACGCGAACCTGGTGATGATACCGGAGGCCGGGCACATGGTGGCCTTCGAAAAAACAGCAGAGGTGACCAAGGCCATCCATGGCGCTTATCTCAACTAGCTGGTCGAGCGCGCTCGCTAGCCAATGAAGCCATTGATCGTTGGCATCGGCGGGAGCACGCGCGTGCGCTCCACGGGCGAACTGGCGCTGCATGTAGCGTTGCGCGCGGCCGAGGAGCGCGGAGGACACACTTTAGTTTTCCCGGGTGCATTCCTAGCGCGGCTGCCCATCTATTCACCGGAAAATGGCGGACGCAGCCCCGAGCAGCGCGATCTGGTGGAGGCGGTGCGTCAGGCCGACGGGCTGATTCTGGCCAGTCCCGGCTATCACGGCGGAATCTCAGGGTTGGTCAAGAATGCGCTGGATTTGCTCGAGGATCTTCGCGAAGATCGGCGCTGCTATCTGGATGGCCGCGCGGTAGGCTGCATCATTACAGCCAGCGGATGGCAAACCGTGGGTTCCGCGATGAATTCTTTGCGCTCCATCGTCCATGCATTACGGGGCTGGCCGACGCCGCTCGGCGCCGGTCTAAATATCGTCGAGAGGCTTTTCGATGCTTCGGGCGCGTGCATCGATCCACACTCCGCGCGTCAGCTGGTCACCGTCGGCCATCAAGTAATCGAATTTGCGCAGCGCTGGAATCCGAACGGAGCGCGGGGCGAGCGATAGACTGGCGCACGATGATCCATCTCGAAGCCTCGGCCTCGGATGCAGGCCAGCGCCTGGATGCGTTCCTGCGTGCGCGTTTGCCCCAGTACAGCCGGTCGCGGCTTCAGGAATGGATCGAGGCCGGCCGCGTGCGGGTAAATGGGGCGCAACACAAACGCTCGTATCAATTACGAGGTTCCGAGCGGATTGAGGTTGAGCCGGCCGAACCTCCGCCGCTTCGCGCCGAGCCCGAACCGCTCCCACTTGAGGTCCTGTACGAAGACGAGGCTGTAATCGCGGTGAACAAGCCCGCGGGCATGGTGGTCCACACCGGAGCCGGCGTCCATTCGGGGACGCTCGTGAACGCACTGCTGCACCGGTTCCAGACGCTTTCCGGCTTGGGTGGGGAGCTGCGGCCCGGAATCGTGCATCGGCTCGACCGGTTCACCAGCGGCGTCATCCTGGCGGCGCGCACCGACGCCGCCCATCGCGACTTGGCGGCTCAGTTCGCGTCCAGAAGCGTCAAAAAGATTTATTGGGCGCTGGTGCACGGGCGTGTCAAAGCGGATCGCGGGCGGATGGATACTCCGATTACGCGCGATCCGTCGCGCCGTGTTCGCATGACCTCGCGTCTCGGGCGCGGCCGCGCCGCACTCACCGAGTACAAGGTCCTCCAGAAATTTGAAAAATACACATTGCTTGAAGTTCGCATCGGAACGGGCCGCACGCACCAGATTCGCGTGCATCTGGCGAGCATTCATCATCCTGTGGTGGGCGACAAAGTGTATGGCGCTCCGGCAAGCCCGCTGGGCCGCTATTTCCTGCACGCCCAACGCATCACGTTCATCAGCCCTGCGAGCGGCGAGCGTGTGACGGTGACGGCGCCGGTTCCTGGCGAACTTGAAGAGTATCTCGGCAGCCTGGTCTAGCGCTGGAGTGCTTGCACCAGCGGCCCCCTTCTATAATTATTTAGGCATGCATCAAGATGACATGCGCGTCCAGGTTTTCCGTTCGTTTGAGGAAGCGGAGAAGGCGGATCGCGACTTCTACCGCTCGCTCACCCCGGAACAGCGCCTCGACATCCTGCTGCAACTGATCGCACAGCATGGATCTTCCAAAGGACTTGAAAGAGTTTTTAGAATCGTTAAACTCGAAGAAAGTTGAGTACGTGATCGTCGGGGGTTACGCTCAGGCCTTTCACGGTCGGCCGCGATTCACTGGCGATATTGATGTATTGGTGCGGCCATCCGCGGAAAACGCGGCACGGATCAAAGCAGCCATCGATCAGTCTGGTTTCCGGCAACTCGGGTTAGAACAAAACGACTTCGTGTCCGAGGGACAGGTGATTCAACTAGGAGTGGCGCCCAACCGGGTCGACATCTTACATCGATCACCGGCTGCCGGTTCGACGATGTCTGGGACAGCCGAATCGCAGCCGTTTTGGCGGTGTGCCAGTGCACATAATCGGCAAGGAGCAGTACGTGAAGAACAAACGAGCTACAGGACGACCGCAGGATCTGGCTGATATTGAAACGCTCGCGTGATGGTTCACGGCCGCGCGCCCGCCTATAATGGATTCAAAGCTCCATGAAACCGCTGCTGCGCCCTGTTCTCGTCCTTGCCGGACTCGCTTTTCTGCTCAACGCTCAAACCACCGACGACAAGCCGGCTAAAAGCGCGCAGCCGCCAGCCGAAACAGCCTCCGGGCAAGATACCCGGATTACGCTCGACGTCTCGCGCGTGAACATGCTTTATACCGTGTCGGACAAGCGAGGGCGTTTCGTAACCGATCTCGGCAAAAACGATTTTGAGGTTCTCGAGAATAAGAAGCCGCAGAGCATCCTTGAATTCGCCGCCGAGACCGATCTTCCGCTGCGCCTGGCGATCTTAATCGATACCAGCAATAGTATTCGCGACCGCTTTCATTTCCAGCAGGAGGCCGCCATCAGCTTCATCGACAGCACGGTCAGGCCGAGGCAGGACAAAGCTTTGATCGTAAGCTTCGATACCGCGGCGGAACTGGTGGCAGACCTTACCGACGACATCGGCGAGCTCGAAAAAGCCGTGCAAAACCTGCGTCCGGGCGGCGGCACCTCTCTATACGATGCGATCTTTTACGCCTCGCGCGACAAGCTAATGCAGGACCAGCCGCTGTACAAATTCCGGCGCGCCATGGTCATCTTGAGCGACGGCGAGGACAACCAGAGCCGCTACACACGCGATCAGGCGCTCGAGATGGCGCAAAAAGCGGACGTTACGATTTACACGATATCGACCAACATTACCCACATCGAGACCGAAGGCGACAAGGTGCTGCGTTATTTCGCCAGCGAAACCGGCGGGCAGGCGTTCTTCCCGTTCAAAGCCAGCGATCTGAACCAATCGTTTGAAAACATCGCGAACGAATTGCGTCACCAGTACAACGTCTTTTATCGTCCCGATCCGCTGAAAGCCGACGGCCTTTATCACCCCGTTGAGATTCGGGTGAAAGGGCGCAAGGATCTGATCGTGCGCTGCCGCAAAGGTTATTACGCGCCAAAGTTGTAGCCGCAAATGAAACCCTTGATACCGTTCCTCGTAACCGTCAGCCTGTTGGCTGCAGATGCATGGCAAACAAAGCCGTTCACGGAGTGGAGCGATAAAGATGTCCAGAAGGTTTTGACCAATTCGCCTTGGGCACACACTGTGAGCGTTAGCGGCGGGCCGGCCGCAGGCGCAGATGCGGGGTGGCAGGGCCGAGATACTCCAGGCAGCCGGCCGGCGGGGCTCGATCCCGCGGCAGGTCCTGGCGTCATGGCGCCCAGCGATCCTTCCGATCAGGATGTGGCGCGCTCCCGGCGTTCTTCCGACAACGCCGAGTTAATGAGCGAACGATCGCTTGGGTTGACGCTGATTTGGCAGAGCGCGCTGCCGGTCAAGCAAGCGCTAGCGCGGCGCAAATACGGGACGGAAGTTGCGACATCTCCGGAAGCCAAGAAATACCTGGACGACAACTCGGCATACTTAATTGAACTGTCCGGGCTACCGCCGGCGTTAGCGCAAGCATCCCAGGGCAAGGCGGCTCTCATGCAGCGAACCACGCTTTCGGCCAAAGGCAAGTCCCCGCTTCGCCCCTCCAATATTCTATTTGGCCCCGCCGGCAAGGTGCTGCAAGTGGTGTTCGTTTTTCCGAAAACCGACCCGTTCACCGGTGACGATAAAGACGTCGAGTTCTCCACGCAGTTCGGCGGCACGGCGGTGAAATACAAGTTCCACTTGAAGGACATGCTGTTTCACGGCAGTCTGGAGCTGTAACGCGGCCTCGGATAGTGCAGTACAATAGGAATATCCCCCGAAACAATTTCCCGTAAGGATGTATTCATGGACGAAAAAGAACGGGCCCGCACTCTTGGACTGACGCTGGGGCAAATTGAGAAACAGTTTGGCAAAGGCTCCATCGTCCGGCTCGGATCGAAGGAAGCCGTGGTACCGGTTTCCACCATCTCGACCGGCTCCATCTCGCTGGACAATGCGCTGGGCGTGGGCGGATTTCCGCGCGGGCGCATCATCGAGATTTTTGGACCCGAGTCGTCGGGCAAAACCACGGTCGCGCTCCAGGTCGTCGCCGAAGCGCAGCGCAGCGGGGGAATGGCGGCATTCATCGATGTCGAGCACGCGCTGGATCCCATATACGCGCGCAAGCTGGGCGTCGACGTCGATAACCTACTGGTTTCGCAGCCGGACTATGCCGAGCAGGCATTGGAAATTACAAACGCTCTGATCGCCTCCGGTTCGATCGACGTGTTGGTGGTGGACTCAGTCGCAGCGCTGGTGCCTAAGTCGGAACTGGATGGCGAAATGGGCGACAGTCATATGGGTGTGCAGGCGCGGCTTATGTCGCAGGCCATGCGCAAGCTCACGGGAAATGTTTCCAAGTCCAATACGTGCCTTATCTTTATCAACCAGATCCGGGAAAAGATCGGCGTCATGTTCGGTAATCCTGAAACCACCACCGGCGGGCGTGCGCTGAAGTTTTATTCCTCGATCCGCGCCGATATTCGCCGCATTGCCGCCATCAAGGAAGGCGAAGTGGTGGTCGGCAATCGCACCAAGGTGAAAATCGTTAAGAACAAAGTGGCGCCGCCCTTCCGCGAAGCCGAGTTCGACATCATCTACGGCGAGGGAATCTCGCGCGAAGGCGACTTGATCGATCTGGGCGTGGCGCAAAACCTGATTGAAAAGAGCGGTTCATGGTACAGCTACAAAGGTGACCGCATTGGCCAAGGGCGGGAGAACGCCCGCCAATTTCTGAAGGACAACGCCGATGTCCGGGCCCAAGTCGATACCGAGCTGCGCAAAGCATTGGGCATGCTCCGCAAGGAACCCGACGCGGTGCCGGCAGCAGAGTCGGCGAAGCCGGCTACGGCTACCGCGGCTCGGTCGCGCTAAACGGCGTTGCTCAAACCCCCGGCACAGCCGTGTCAACACGCGGCACGGCCGGCGCCCCTGGCCATTTCACATGCTAAACTGAGGGTTCCACCTCAAGGAAATCCCAATGAAATCTGCTTTTCTTGCACTTCTGCTCGTGGCGCCGATCTGCGCACAACCGCCGGCGTCGCCTGTCCAAGCAATCCCGGGAGGACCTATCGTCGGCGCTCCCGGCGCGGCCCACGCCGCACCCGCGCCTGATGAAATGAAGTCCGACACGGTGGTCTTCGAGGCGAACGGGAAGAAGTATACAAAAGCCGAGGTTGACAAACTGATGGCGCTATTGCCACCACAGTACCAGGCGCAGGCGCGTGTCCAACCGCAAATGTTATCTACGATCTTGATCTTTCAGAAGCTGGCCGAGGATGCGGTCAAGGATGAATTGGACAAGCGCTCGCCCTATCAGGAACAGATTGAGTTCAACCGCACGCAAATTCTCGCGCAAGCGGAAGTTACCATCAAGGGCAACTCCTACATCGTCGCAGACGACGAGCAGAAAAAGTACTACAGCGAACATCCCGAAAAATATCAGGAAGCCAAAGTAAGCGTGATTTACGTTGCGTTCAACCCCGCCCCCGGCAAAACTGCGGCTGAGGGGAAGGCGCTGCCATCGGAAGCCGACGCGAAAGCAAAAATCGAAGATCTCCGAAAGCAAATCGCCGGCGGGGCGGATTTCGGCAAACTGGCGCGCGAGAACTCGGATGAGAAAGCGTCGGCGGCCAAGGACGGAGATTTTGGCGTGATTAAACACAACAGCGCATATCCGGAGCCGGTGAAGGCCGCGGTATTTGCGTTAAAACCCGGGGAACTGAGCCAGCCGATCCGTCTGCCAAACGGTTTTTATCTCATTCGCCTGGAGCAGATGATCTCGCCGCCCTTCGATGAGATCAGCACGCAGCTGCTGCAAGACATGAAACAGGAGCGGTTTCAGGACTGGATGAAATCGCTGCAATCGCAGTATACGATCAAAGTCGTGGACCCAGCTTATTTTGCGCCCAAGCCGCCGCCCGCCCAACTCCAGCAGGTCCGCTAACGCGCTGGCCCTCGCGCGGGTTGCCACACGGCTGCCGCAGCTTGAGGGCCGGGCCATTCAGGTGCGTTTCCTGCCGGACCTGCGCGCCGGGAGCCACAAACTGTATTCCGCACGTCCGCACGGACAGCCGGTTTACGCCGCTTCATTCATTCGCAAACGTAAAATGGTTCTCGATCGGGAACTGCTAAGCCGGCGCGGCAACCTGGCCCGCATTTTGGTGCACGAGTTGTTTCATTTCGTGTGGGTGCGCCTGAGCAACAGAATTCGAAGATCCTATCTGGCGCTGCTGGAAATGGAGTGGAAGGAAGGCGCGCGGGGGGAACTGGGTTGGTCGGCCGAATTGCGGAAATCGCGCTTGCGAGGCGGCATCCGCGTCAAGAATCGTGCCGGCAAGTGGCGGGATTACGGCTGCGAGAGCTTTTGCGACACTGCTGCCTGGCTATATTCCGGCGTCCGCGCACACCCGGAATTCACTCTTGCGGCGCGCTACCGCCGGCGCCGGGCCGAGTGGTTCAAAAGCGCGTTTTCTGGCCAGGTAATCCCGATATAATCGAAAGAGGAGAATACTGTGCTCAAATTCGTGTGGACCGGTTTGCTGCTGGCCTTAACTGCGGTTCTGTTGAGCTTGAGTTCCTGCACTGAGGTACCCAGTGTCAAAGCCGCCGTTAAGAGCGATAAGGATCGCAAGCTTGCGCCTGATTTCACACTCAAAGACGCGGATGGCAAGACAGTTCATCTGTCCGACTACAAGGGCAAGGTGGTTCTATTGGACTTTTGGGCCACGTGGTGCGGTCCCTGCAAAATCGAGATCCCCTGGTTCATGGAGTTCGAACAGCAATATAAGGACAAAGGGTTCGCGGTTCTGGGCGTCTCTATGGACGAAGACGGGTGGACCGCCGTTAAGCCCTATCTTCAGCAGCTAAAGGTGAACTATCGCATCGTATTGGGCAATGACAAAGTGGGCGATCAGTATGGCGGGGTGGACTCTCTGCCGACGACGTTCTTAATCGACCGCCAGGGCAGGATCGCGTCCACGCACGTTGGGCTCTCCGGAGGAAAAGAGGACTTCAAGAATGACATCGTTCATCTGCTCGAGACGAATCGTACCAGCGTGTATCCTCCTGCTGGGGACGCTCTGGCATTCTTCACTCGCCCAAACTAGTCCGGCACTGAGCATCGTGCCTCCCGGGCAACTGGTGCTCAAGCGTGGGAGCGCATCGGAATTGAAGCTGAAGGCTGAAATTCGGCCAGGTTTTCACGTCAACAGCAACACACCGAACGACGAGTTTCTGATTCCTCTAAAGCTGACCTGGCCATCCGGTCCCGTTCAGGCCGAACAGGTGATTTATCCCAAACCACAGTTAGAGAAATTCGCGTTTTCGCCGAATCCCGTATCCGTCTTTACCGGCACGTTTGAAATCGTCACACGCTTCAAGGCTGGCGCGAACGCAATGCCCGGTCAAACTCCGATCACCGGCAAGCTCCGCTTCCAGGCTTGCAACGATAAGGAATGCCTGCCGCCACGCACGCTCGACGTACACGTGACGGCCGACGTGCAGTAGGGGCTGCTATTGGGGCGCAAGCCCGGCGGACATAATCAGGACTCCGTACCGAAGTCCGCCCATTTCCAGAAACTTGTCGACCGAAAAACTGACGTCCACAACGCTCTGCTGCAAAGCAGAAGCGGGCACATCGCGCTGAAATTGAAACACACGGTCCTGGCGAAATGTTTCGGGCGGCAACGTGACATCGCCGATGCTAGCCGACAATGTAATTTCCTTGAAAGCTTGTATAGATTGACGGGCCACATACAGCTTGACTGCGAGCCCCGCCCCAGTCTTGCTTGCGCCAGGAGGAACGCCCAACGTCAAGGTGAAGCGCGAATCGGTCCAACGCGCCGGCCCTTGGCCGTCATGGATGCCGCGAACGAACTGAGTGGCGACGGCGGGATTGTCGACGGAGATGAAATTCGCCAGATCGCCCGGTTTCGCGAGCGTCCACTCCCAGTCACCTTCTTCGGCAGTCAGGGGCCGGCCGCGGTTGTACCCGGCACTCTTAAATAGGGCTGCCAGATCCTCGGGCGCTGTATGGAAACTGGCCAGTTGGCGCGGCGAGACCTCGATCACAACCTTGGGATGAAAGCGCTCTAACGTGCGCATCGCCCCCCGGATGACTGATACCTCGGCTCCTTCCACATCCACCTTGATGGCATCCACGCGGGATAAGCCGAGTTCTCCGACGACATCGTCAATCGGCCGGCCTCGCACGTTGTATGGTTTGGGAGCGCCGGGAGCGACCGTCGCGTTCTCGCTCGAAAGAGAGGACGCGCCCGTGTTCACGACATTGGCCGCGTAGAACGTCAAGGTCTCCTCCTGGTCAGTGCAGGCGATCGGTTCAACCGTGATATTGCCGGCGTGGTTAGCGCTTATGTTGTCGCGCAGGAGCCTCAAAGTTTCTGGGTTCGGCTCAAAGGACAGAACACGGCCGCCGGCGCCGACTTTGCGGGATGCCTTCATCGAAAAATAGCCAATGTGCGCGCCGACATCGAAGAACACGCCTCCCTCCGGCAGGCTAGGCGCAATGGCCGACCAAATCTCGGGCTGCCATCGTCCGGTGCGTAAGATCTCAAGAGGAATCAAATCGTGCGGGTCCAGAAAGAAGCTAATTCCGGGCTCTACCTGTATACGCGCTGGCTGCAGGATACCGTGCCGGATGAAAGTGGGCTCGAGGGCGTACGGGAGCCCTATTTGACTCTGGATGGGCCAATGGTTAGTCCAGAGATTCTCGAAGCGGAAGAATGCCTTCAGGCGCAGTGCCGGGCTGACGTAGCAGGCGAGCGCGACCGCCGCGATCGCTAATATAGCCAGGCTGGAGACGAGCTTAAATCGCGTTTGCCGCATCGCGCGGAAGGAAAAAAGCGGCGGCCCGCCCTACTCCACGACGAAGAAGCGCAGCATCAGCCCCAGAGTCGTCTCGATCTGCTGCTGGTTGAAATCGGCCGGAAAACCCAGCCGCTCGGCCAAGAATCGATCACGCAACATGCCTTCCATCATTCCCATTAGCGCCGAACGGACGACGTGAGGCGTGAACTCAGGGCGAAGTACGTTATTGGTGCGCAGCTCCTCCAGAATTCCATCCACCAACTGGACGAAGCTCATGAAGCCATCGGTGAGTGCCACCATCTGGCCTTCGCGGCGTATCCGACGGCCTTCCAACAGCATCAGAAGCTTCAGTTCAGGATCGCGTTCCAGGAACTGCAACACGCACGCCGAGATCAACTGGAGCTGCTCGAGCGGTGAAGTTATACCCTGGATGGCAGTCCGAGCCTGCTCGGTAATTGTCACCCAGCCTTCAACAAAAATCGCCTCCAGCAGGCCCGCTTTGCTGCCAAAATGCTTCATGAGCTGGGATTCGCTGGTGCCCGCCTGGCGCGCGATCGCCGACGTGCTGGTATGTTCATACCCTCGATTGGCGAAGAGGCTCTTACCTACGTGGAGTATGCGATCGTGAGCGCTGCCTAGCGGTTTACCCAGGGCTGAAGACACGGCTGCCGACATTTGTATGAGTGTACCATGAGGTTCGGCATCGCATAGTAGCACTGCTATTTAGACAGGCCTCGCAGGCATAATCAGATGTATAACGATTCGCAGGCCGCGAGCAGAGAGAGGCTATGCCGGCCGTCATGAACGGTTGATAGTGCGACTATCGGCCCATCAAACTCTCGGAACTGTTCGCAGCCAGCTCGGTCTGTGGCGCTTCACGCAACAACGGCCTTACCGAAGGCTTCCACAACAAGATGGAGGTATTGCAAAGGCAAACCTATGGCTTCAGAAATTCAACAACCAACTATCGTCTCGGAGTTAAGCGCCGGAATTGCGTTTGGATGGTTGCGGGGGATGGATTTGAACCACCGACCTTTGGGTTATGAGCGTGACGGGCATTGGCTATGTGGTTCATAACAAGGCACGAGTGGCACTCGAAAGAGCCCTGAGGAACCCTCGGAAACGGCTATTGGGAGTTTAATGGGAGTCGATTTTGACCTTTGGGTTTTCGCCCCAAGGAATGGGAGTTGGAGGGTGAATCAGAGCCCCTGAATTTGTTCGATTGACGCGGTCGCCGGCCTTTCCGGCGGGTTCGGGGTCCGCCGCATATCGTTCTCCCTCAACCGCGATCTCAATGTAGTCCCACAATCGGGCAGCCACGGGCAATTGTGCAAGCGGTGCTTGCATGAATTCCTGAGGGGCCGAAAGACAGCGCGCAATCTCCGAGTCTTCCCTAATCGAACCGTTCGGAACGGTCCTGTTCATGCCAACATGATTGTTTACCGGCAGGGGCGAAAGAGGCGTTGGTCGGCAAAAGCTCGCCCGTGGACAATTTCATATGGACATTCCGTCGAACGCAGACATCCTTGCCTTGCTCGCCGCGCTCGATCAGAAGACGGCTGACGAACTCGAATCCGAAGTGCTCGATTTCAAGCCGTGGCAGGATGCAACGGAAAGCAAGAAAGTCGCTGTCGAGTATGCGGCGTGCCTTGGCCAATACCAGCGGCGGCGTCGTGGTGTTCGGCGTTAAGGACAATGTACGCGGACGTGCGGCTGCGATTCACGGCGTAGGAAGCTACGACCCCGACGATTGGCGTAAAACGATTTTCTCTTCGACCACTCCAAATATAGCCGTCGAGTTGAGCGAGCTTTCGGTTCCCGACGGCACGACTCGTGTTCTCGTGGTCCGCGTACCGCGCGGGACACAACCGCCATATGGAACGAGCAGTGGAATTTTCAAGCGACGCGTCGGGAAGAACTGCACGCCCATGGAACCCCCATGCCTTTCAGCGGCACAGGATCTCGCTCGGTGCGGTGGATTGGAGCGGGCTGCCCGCAGCCGGGCTGAAGCCGGAGGATCTGGATGCGGTTGAGATCTCAGCGCGCGCGGCAGTTTCTCGCTCGCGCCAATCCACAATCCGAATTGTTGAACCTGGAGCGCCGCGAATTCCTTCAGGGCATTGGCGCCGTCCGGAACAAAGCGGGTCACCGGCGCGGGTCTGTTGCTGTTCGGCACGGATGCCATGTTGAGGGAATTGTGTCCCCAGCATCAGGTGCAGTACATTCTCGAAACTTCATCTGTCGATGTCGCTCGAAACGATTTCCTGACAGGGAGCCTGCTGCTCGATCCTGTAGCCGCATCGAGCGGGCCAATCTGGCAAAGCGAGTCGTGAAGGACTTGCTCGGCAAGGCGGCCTACACGAGGATACGAGGATTGGACCCATCCGGATCTGGAGATGGTTAAGGCGTTTCTTGAGGATCACGATCAGATCACGCCGCGCTAGTGCCGGGAGCTTCTTGGTCTTTGGGGAGTCGGCTTCGGGGCAAGTAGAGATATCGAGGTATTTGCGGCGGTGGTCTGCCGAGCGCGGATTTCTGGCGCGCCGGGGAAGCGGTCCCTCCACACCATACGTGCTACGCGAGAAACTTAGCACAGAATCTTAGCAAACCCGGATTGAGCGCGCTGCCCGGTCTAAAATAGGTGATGATTTCCCAATAGATTCAATGGGCTACTAGCCTCCAGGGGAATCTTAGCGGATTGAGGCGCTCCGTGTGGGAGTGGCCTTCTCGTGCCGGGCGGACCGGCGCTGGACTCATAATCCAATCCAGGGAAATCTGCAGACACTTCCAGAAACGCAAGTCATTTCCTTTCCGGAGAATAGCCGGATCTCCAGTTTCCCAGGATTGCCAGCAATGTCGGGCGATGGTTACAAAAACGGTTACATCACACAAGATCTGGAGTATTAGAGATCTTGTGCGGTACCGACGTATCTTTTTGGGGTTCTCATACCTCTGGTGTCCGTGAAGCGTCACTCCTCCTCGAAACCTTGGTTCTCGAACTTCAGCGTTCTACAATTCTCGGTTACGGTTCGAACGATGTTCTCCGGAGCGCCCGATGGAATCTCGGCGTCAATCTCGATTGTGATTTTTACTTTTGCATCCAGCAGACCGGCAAGGTGCTGAACAACCGAACTGGCGATGACATCAACATCGCGGGACAACCGCGTCGCGTCGATTTTCGCCATACCGTGAAACCGGCGTAGGACAGTTGCCGGGTGCGGCGCACCGTGCGCAACAGTTGTGGAGCCGTCAGCGGTTGAAGAGATCTTGCCGCCATTATCCGGCAAATGCGCTCCCGTCGCCAGGGGGCCATCTCCGGCGGTCGTCGTCGGGGATATCGGCGCGGAATCTTTTTGCATCTGCGCCGCGGCGATCTCGGGCTTCACGACAACGCTGCTCGCATTCAATTGTACGGTTGGACGGCGACCCGCTTCGAGGCCGCGATAGCGTTCCGTCGCTGTGTCGAAATAATCCGCGTACGCGAAGGTATCTTGCGACCAGATGAGCCGGCTCGCGCCATCCTGTATCGCGTCGAGGATCACTTCAGCGTTTTTGACGCGGGGCAGGTAGAGGTACTTTGCGAAATCGTCGAACAATTGCTTCACGCCGACGTGATTGCCACGCCACAACGGTACTTGGTCAATCTCGAAACGCAAGACCGATCCGGCCATGCTGATGATCAGCAGACCGTCGTTTTTCAGTTTCTTCGAAGCGCGCTCGGCGAGCCACTCCTGTCCCTGGAGTCTGAACTCCTGCCACTCGATTGGTGGAAACGGCTGGCCAGTTTCGGGCCGCTTCTGCCCGGCCACGAGCAGCCAGACGTAGGTCTCAGGAATGCGCCCCTTGACCGCCTGATCGGAACCCGTTAAGCGTTGTTCCACCTGATGGGCTTGGAATGGAGTCAGGTTCAGTGCGACTTTTTCCTTTTCGATGGATTGCCACGCCAGATAAGAGCGGACGGCCTTATCCAGATCCGCGAAGCGGGTCTTATCGGCAGCCAGGAAGACAAGCATATTCCCGCAATTTCGTCCGGCCGAACCGCGGTTGAGGATATCGGCAGCCGCTTGTCGGCCCGCGCTCGAATCCGCTTTTGAGCTGTGTGGGTAATCCGGGCTGAGAATAACCAGTTTTGCCTCAGGCTCATCGACCACGTCGGATGCACTAGCCGGACAGATATGAACTTTCGAAAAATCGCCGCGATGCTTCGCCTCTTCCGTGAGCCTCCGCCGGATCTCTTCCGTCACGTCTTCGGGGTGGTATCTCTCGGCGCGCTCCTCGGCGAGCCTGTTTACACTCGGCTGTGTCGCATACCAGTAGCGGCTTCCGTCCACATAGAGATACGTCGCCTGGTCCGCCAACTTCCGTAATGCATCACCAAATGTCCCCGATGTTTCACCGGGCTGGACGCATCCCAATTTGATTTGCCGATCCTCCAAGCCCTTTTTCGCCGCGTCCTGAGTTGGGGCGGAGCCCAGGTAAAGCGTGCGAGCTACGCGGCGCGCCGCCGAGTAGCGCCCGAGCATCGGGTTTTCGCGATCAATCTTCAGCGGAAGCGAATTTGGTCCATCGATATCCTTCTCGATTATGGGGTCCCAGACCGGCGGCAGGTACCGAGTAAGCTCGCTTTGGACGGCAGGGGCGTCCACCGGAACGCTCGCCGGCAGGATCATGAGCCCTTTGTCCTCGCGCTCCCACAAAGCATGAATCACCGCCGACATCAGACGAAGAACGCCACGGGTCCGCTGAAATTTATCAAGTGTGGACCAGTCGTTGTATAGCCGTTCGAACAACTCCGGATGGATCGGATACGCCGCTTTCATCCGGCGCTCATACTCTGATTTGCCAGCTTCCGAAGGGAACTCCTGCGCGAATTTTCGATACTCATCCGCGAATGCTTTAACCACCGCGTCTCGTGCGGTGAACAGATCGGGATCGGTGATGGGCTGAAACAGGCGCCGCCGAACAATTTCAAAGCCCTCTTCAGCGCTTGCCGGCCGCCATGAGGTCTCGACGCGCTCGATCACGTTTTTCAAGCGTTCCAGCGCAGCTAGACCGCCTTCACCGCCAATCTCGTTCTGGGATGAAGGAATGCTGACCACTAGCAGCGTCTTGTCCGCCAGTTTCGCCGACTCGCTCAGCGTCTGCGCGAACGTGAAATGCGCATCGAAATCGCCGGCCGGGAGGTCCGATTTGTTATAGAGCTGCCGCGCGTAAGCAACCCACTCGTCAATCAGGACTAGGCAAGGAGAGAATTTCTTGAAAAGCAGGCGTAGCGAGTCGCCGGGACTTACAGCCTTCTCGTCCGCACTGCGCACCAGCGCGTAGCCCTCTTTGCCGCCGAGTTGCCACGCGAGTTCACCCCACAACGTCCGTACAACCGTTCCATCTGGCTTCTTGTGAATATCGGCTGGAGACATACGGTTGCCAACCAGCACGGCACGACGGACCTTGGGTGGTTGGGAAACCCCGGCGATCTTCGTCACAGTCTCCAGGCCGGGTAGTTGTCCAGCGGGCACACCTCCAAACAAATGCCAGAGGGCGAGCATCGAGTGTGTCTTGCCGCCGCCGAAGTTGGTTTGCAATTCTACGACTGGGTCACCGCCATTCCCGGCGAGTCGTTGCAGTGCATTGGCGAGCAATTTCTGCAGGCCTTCCGTGATGAACGTGCGCCGGTAAAACTCGATGGGCTCTTTGTATTCGTCTGATCCCTCGCCTAGATAGACCTGCCAGAGGTCGGCTGCGAATTCCGCCTGCTGATAGCGTCCCGAAGCAACGTCGGGGTGCGGCGTGACAATCTCTCGCCACGGGCGCAGGCCTGTCGCTGGCTTGCCCTCGACGGCGATGCTCGATTCCTTCCGCTTCTGGCTCCGGAGTTGTTCATCAAACTTGACACGGAGTATCTCGGACTTCATCAGTTCAACGGCCTCGACCTGTTCCGCCGATACTGCGGTCAGTAGTCGCGAAACGCTATCAATCGCCCGGTACGCGTCATCGGTAGAAAACGCTTTCTGATGAGCCCACTTGTTCCGCACATCGCGGAGTTCAAAAGCGAGATTGCGGTCAGACGGTCCGAGGATCTTCTTGAAGCAGTCTTGCCAGAGCTCGCACATCACCTGCAGTAGCGCCTGAGTATCCCAATTCAGTCCTTTGCCGTCTTTTCCAGGTTGTTGCCAGTCTGGGAAGCTCGGTCGGGCCGTATCAACCCACCGGTCTTTGTATGTCGCCTTCAACTCGCGCTCGATATACGGGCGCAAGCCCTCTTTCAGGAGATCGAGAGCTTTACCGACCCGTTCGCTATTTGTGATGGCCATAAGATTTCGAGTTTCCTCACCTCAGTTCGAACGCTTCTGAAGTCATCGAGGGCCACGCCACCACCAAGCTGTTGTAGTAGCCGGCCTCCTCGGTCCATCCCTTTCGTTCGCAGAGGGTGTACAGGCGGTATGCGAGATCTCGGGCGATCTCGGCCATTCCGCCGATCTTCGCTTTCAGATTCGCCGTTTCCTTCTCCCCCTTCTGGTCGAGGGAGCGGATCAACTGTTGCGTAACTTCCCAGACTGTTAGACGGCCAACTTCAGAGGGGTCCCAATCTCCGGAGAACTCGTTCCGGCGCAGCAGCCGCACCTTGCCGGCGCGGGATCGGAGTATACCCGCCTCCCCCAGATGCGAGATGCTGAGCGCCTTTGCAGTGGCCAACACTTCCGCCTCTCCATACCCTCCCTCTTCGAACTGATGCTGCTCAAACCAGGCGAGCGCCCAGCGCGTGTCAGGGTCGAATTCACTTTCCAATTCGGAGAGTACCTCGTCTAGCCCCTGATTGATTAGCGCAAGGGCGGTTCTGACCCGCATCGGTGCGCCATCGGTTTCTAGAACCTTCTTGTATCGCGAGAAAACAGCCATGCCTGGACCGATGGCCGCTTGCGCGAGATCGACCGGGGCGATGTTGCCCTTCTGCAAATTGCGGAGAGATCTCGGAAGCTCCTTTTTGAGTGAGGAGATAAAATCCTTGCGCGTTGTGATCGCAGCAGAATCCGGACGCGGTCGGCAGACCAAGACGACTGACGAGGCCAGAGCGCCTATGTTGGCCTTCAGAGCCGTAATCAATTCAGTGCGGACCGGCCAAGTGCCGGTAATCATGAGGTTCGCGTTGAGTAATCCTTCGAGCATGGTTTCCCAACCGGTCGAAGCCACACCACCCTTTCCATTTCCTTCCTCCTCGTCCCATTCGGACTGCTTGAAAGCGTAGAATATGCTCATCGGAAAATCTGGATGTTGCTCGAGTTGCATCCGCTGAAATGCCTTTCCGAACCCCTCTTCAAAGAACTCCTGGGCACGTTTCCGATTTCCATTGAATCTGTAGGGCGTAGCCACCAACTCGCGGGTTTTCGGCACAAGTAGAGTGCTGCAAAGATCGGGGTAGATGGAATTCAGATTTCGACGCAGCCAAACATAAAAGAAATCAGACAAGTCGGCGTAGCCAATATTGTCGTAATAGGGTGGGTCGGTACAGAACATGGGGCGGCTTGCAAGCGGGGTACTGGCGGTCGCATCCAGTTGTCGGACGGCACCAGCCCTCTGTGGCACCAACTTGTCGATCACTTCGCTGACCGACTCGACGGCCCCTCGGAAATCACCGGAAGCCTCAGCGAATGGATTGGTCTCGGCAAAATCCCAAACCATTGGGAGGGCCTGTCGACTGAACGTATTGGTAAGCCTGTTCATCTTACGCTCCAGCGTACAAAGTGATGAATTTCGGTCAGCAGTTTTGTCGACGGCGAATGCCAGATACGTGGCGATCGCATTGGCATATTCAGGCGATGCCCCATCAGTCACGCTTTTTTCGCGAGCCTCCGCCACCAAATTGCTAAACGTCGTCAACGCTACCAACTGCCTTGCAGTGAATAGGTCTCGAAAATTCGGTAGGCCGTACGCAGGAGTGGAGAACCATCGCGGATTTGACGGTAACGGCTGATCGAGCCAAGGGGCATCCACGTCAGGAACGATGGGTCTATCGCCTCCCGCGTTGAGATATACCCGACCGCGGCTGCTTTCCGCGATCACGGCGACTGGCAATTCCTCGAATCCGTTTACGCTTGCGACGGACCTCACCTCAGCATCGGCCATGACGTTGCCACAAAAGAGACACCTACTGCCGTTACGGTGTTTGGTGCCATCCTCTAAAGTGCTCTGTCCTTTCCGCACCTCGAATCGTAACCGCTTTGCAGCGTGGTCAATCACCGGCTCTGCCCAAGCTGTTGTCCCAGGTTTGGCTGAAAGAGTGAACGAGCGCATCAACGGCATTCGCGCTCCGCAGGCCGGATTCGGACAGAGGACGGTCCGAGCCCAGAGCCAGGCGACGGCCAGCGCCTCGCCGTCGCCATACTCCGCAGGAAGGCTGACCTTGGGGTAGAGATGTCCTATCCGCTCAAAGGCTCGGTCACGCATCCACTGCCCGTAGTACCGGACGTCGTCCGCGAGACCGCGCGCCCGAGTCCACATTCCCTTCCCGCTCATTTTCTGTTTAGCGACAGGATTAACCGGTGACTGCCCGGCAAACTTTGGAGGGAGCTCGATTAGGGCCTTTGTGATGAGAACCGCGACCGGGTTCAGATCGCTGCCGTGCGCCTCCAGCCCAAGTCGTTGTGCTTCGAGCGGAATCGAACCGCCGCCGCAGAACGGATCGTAGATCGGAGGTGGATTGCCATCTGTTGACTTTAGGATTTCATCATGGGCCGCTTTCAGAATCGTCTGGTTCTCCGAGTTGTCCCACTTGACGAGCTCTTCGATTAATCGAAAAAGGCGCTGCCGCTCCTTGTCCTGGTCGGCCTCCGTTGGGAACCGCTCGGGAAGACTCGATGGATCATCGACCAGCGAAGCAAACAGCACGGCCCGACAAGCTGCAAGGGGCCGTCGCGCCCACCAGAGGTGAAGCGTCGAGGGGTGGCCGTGGCGGATCGACTTCTCTCTGGCCGATTCCTTGTTGATCGCTTCCAGCGGCAACGCGACTTCGATAAGTTTCTTCTTCATGTCTCTTTCGTCTATTTCCACGCGTTGCGTACGGTCTTCTCCATCAAGCGACGAATATCGGCCGTTTCAATCCCGAGTGGCGCGAGCAGGACCCACGCCCTCGCTACGATCGCAGTCATTCTCTTTTCGTCCGGCGACCAGGTAGCAATCCCCTTCGTCCGCGTTTCGGAAACCAGCTCTTCCAGGTCCGATCTCTTGATGCGTAGAGGCTTGAGAATCCTAGCCGCCTCCTGGATCAGCCGCTCCTCGTTAACTTGCGGACCCTTTGAATCCATCGGAGACTCCGTCGGAGTGAAAGTACATGGCTCGGAGTATCGCTCCAAATAGATCCGCCCTTCTCGTATCTGGAGGTGAAGAGGGTCTCCCGGCGGCATTCGCTGCGCAAGCCGTTTCACCCAGGAGGCACGCACGAAAACCGGCACCGGCCAAACTCCGTTGGCAGGTGAGTTCGCGACGGTGCCGTAGGCCTCAATAGAGACTTGGCCATCCTCAAAACGCAGGCTGGCCTCTCCTGCATCTTTGCCTATTGCCTTGGCAACAATCTTCAGGGCATGAGTGAGACTCATGCGGCCGATCTCAAGAGATGGTGGAGCCCCGGAGATGGGCATCAGGTTGAAGGCTCCTTTATTGCCCCAGCTTTGCGCGACACGCGAATGTCGCACGGAATTCCCAGCGCATATATGTCATTGAAAACACGAGCGCGAGGCACCTGGATTGCGGTTTTATTGCGTGGAATTGCGTTTTGAAGTGATCGTTTACGCAATCGATCCCTCCTTAGCAGGAAGCCAGCGGGCGGCTTTGGTGGACCCCACAACGCGGATACGGTTCTCCTGTTTCATCTCCTTTAGGAGGCCTTGCACTTGGTTGCGCGAAAGATGTGGGAGCACCTCCAGAAGATCCTGGAAGCGGGCTCCTTCCGAGCCGCTCTGTCCAATATGCTTCGCGAGGAGCGACTTGTTGGTCTCGCGATCCAAACCAGCGTCGCGCGTATAGCTCCCAGGCTTTCCAAGAAAACTGCGAAACTTCCGCGACAAGATGAAACGGACGCCACGCCCCCGGCCAATCCGCTCAATCACCCCTTGTTCCAGCAAGTGCGGAACCCGATCTTTCAGATCGGCGCCGAGGGGCTCTTCGCGCTGAATGGAATCGAGAATCAGAAGATCCTGCGTGGAGAAAGTTGCCAGCCGTTCCTTGCCGACCTTTTCCAAGAAGCGAACGAAATCAGGATTCTGTATCTCGCCGCGCAGCGTGACCGCCACCTGATGAGCATCCGTCCCGCTGAAGTCTGGCCTTGGTTTCCCCTCCTTAATCGATTCCTCGAACATACGGTTGGCACCCTGGCCAGACCGCTCAACCAGTCCGCACCGGCCGCAGGCTTCAGCGATCCGCCGGTTCCGCGGCGATTGCTTCCACAAAAGGTTCTCGACCGTAATGCCATCGGGAAACCCGCCTGGACTCACGATCTCTAGCTTGCGTGGAAACTGCCGTACGAATATCGACTCGGCTCTGCGGTAGTCGCGGTGGGCAACAGCATTCAGAATGGCTTCCCGAACCACCGCTTCATTGAATGCCGGAATGTCGCCGATGAAAAACCCTTCCTGAAAATGAAGAGTCTCGTTGCGAAGATTGATCGTCGTCCAGATGCCATCCAGAATCCCAAGGAAACCCTGCCGGTATTCAATTCGCTGCTGATGTGCCAGCGATGCCTCGCTCGACCGGTATTCGAAGATGACTTCAGCCTGAGCCAAATAGCGTCCGAGCGCGGCCTTTGTGCCCCCGAGAATAAGAGCCCCCAAAGTCAATTTGCCATCCTGCATCAGTTCGGCATCTTCAAGAAGTTGCTGCTGGCTGAGTGCATCTAACGCAGCATTTCCCGACTTGCGGCGCCACCTTGCACGAAACCACTCGATCAGCGCGGGATCGAGATCAGAGAGCACAGCCTTGGGATGAAGCTCGGCAGAGAAATCAGGAGCCGCTTCGTCGAAGATACCCCGCAGTTGATGCGGGGGCATAGCGCGCAACTCGTCGCCAGCTCGCGCCCAATAGATGCCCTCATGCTGAACTGGCACACCCAACATGTGCGGAGGCGCGGTAAAGACCAGCACGCGACCATTAGGATGGTGAATTTCCTCGCACTCGATTCTGAATTGAAGACTTCTTGTGAGGCGTGCGACGGTATGGCCGGGGTCAGGGAACGCCTGAGAGCCGACGACGCGGCGGGGGCGCTTGTCTGTGACTCCAAGAATGATTCTGCCGCCGCCTTCGTTCGCGAGAGCAGAGCAGTACCTCGCCAGTTTGTCGTAGTCGTAGTTTGCCTTCGCCTCTTTGAACTCAAGCCGATCCGCCTCCGGTTCGGCCATCCAGGATTCGAGGCGCTCCACTGCGGTACTCATGCCGGGGGATGCCCTCGATCTAGTAGTTCCGCGAGTTTGTAATTGATGCTCTCAATCGCGAATTCGGGCTCCTGTTGAAAGGGTCGGCGAATATAGGTGAGCTTGCGCTGCCCGTCATGCACCTGTCCCACTGCGAGGATGAAGTCATCCGGTTTGTTCAGCGCTGTCAGGATCTCATTCCGGGTGACGGTAACCGTAAGGGCGTCCGCAACCCGGCCCTTCACCTCTATGAATCGCAGTTTGCCGTCCACCGGAACCCTGGATTCGATGTCGTAGCCGCACTTTTCGGCGCTCACATCTCGCGGCTGATTCCCGAGCAGTGCCTCCGCATCCATCACCATCTGCATGGCAAGCAATTCCATCTGTTTGCGTGCTTCCGGCGAAGCGGCTCCGCTAACACTATCGCCTGACTGCGCGGATGACGGCAGCAGTTTGTCGAGAAGCCCGATAGGAACCACAAGAGCACCGCCGATAGCGACGGGCGGCAAAGGAGAAATCTGCCGTTCCAATTCCAGGTCCAGCATTCTCTTCTGCAAACGAACTTGCAACTCATCCGCGCGCTGTCGGGCTTTGCCCGAATTGATCTTGGCATTCACCTTGCCGGCCAGTTCCTGGTCCTTCAGTTGGTTGGCACGGTGGTCCCAATATGTAATTTCCTTGGTCAGCCGGTCCTTGACTGCGGCTATAGTCCGGGTCACCAGATCCTCCCGTCGTCTCCGAACATCTTCCAGGTGCTTGGGAACGAGGTCTGCGATCGCGTGGCCGACGACTATCGACTCCAGGTCCTCCTTCAGCCATTGCTGCGACTCAAGTGCCGCCGAAAGACAGAACCGCTCTTCAGTCCGCGCAGGCCGGTAATCCAGATACGGGGCGTAGCCTGCATTCCTTGTTGTCCCGCTCGAGTCCGTCTCCACGAACTGTAATTGCTGGGACACCACGCGGCGGTTGCCCGCTTTGTCGGTTCGACCGTCCTGAATCGTATGTTGCAAATAGAAGAGCGCGCGGACGGATTTTCCGGGATCATCTGGGTCAACCAGAACAGTTCCGCGTTTCAAGAGATCTCGATTGCGCTCTAGAATCAGATCGATAGTCGCTCCCAGAAGCGGCTGGCCGGGACAAACGAAGGTGGCTAGCGGTTGGCCGGGAACCGCACGGAGCGATTTTTCGAAGGTAACCCGCTCGTACCTCCCCAAGATTGGCTCTCCGGTACCGATCAAACGATCCCGTTGGCGAATTAGTGCGGGCACGTGAGTGATCTCGAAACGACGTGGCTCGCGTTCCTTGATGGAGCCGCCCAAAACGCGAAATGCCTCAAGGAAAAATGATTCGATGAAGTGTGGTTGAAGCCGCCTCGCTTCCGCTCGCTCCATGTCTTCACGGATTTTCATTACTTCCGTGGCATCCATGCTGTCGTTGGCAAGTGCGCGTTGTTCAAGAAGCTCTTGACAATGTTTGCGGTCAGTCAGATTGTCTACGATCTGATGCAGGCGGGCCTTCACCTCGGGTCTATCGCCGTATCGGATGGCCTCGATGAGCAGATCGCGTAGCCGCTGCTCTCGGAAAAGCTGCCCCAGAATATCGAAGACCCCACCGCCAAGCGCCTGCCGCTCCAACTCAAGCTTTTCCAAGAGACGCTTGTATACATCGCCTTCACGTGTCTCCTCCGCCAGCAGGTTCCACAAATGACACAATTCGGTCTGCCCGATGCGGTGAATGCGGCCGAACCGCTGTTCGAGGCGATTCGGGTTCCAGGGCAGATCGTAGTTGACCATCAAATGCGCGCGCTGGAGGTTGATTCCCTCGCCCGCGGCGTCGGTAGCAAGCAAGATGAGAACGTCTTTGTCCTGTTTGAATCCCTCCTGGGCCTTCGTACGTTCCTCACGGCCCATTCCGCCGTGAACCATGACGAGCGCCTCGGGTGCGCCAAGCAGCCCCCGGAGCCGCTCACTGAGATAATTTAATGTGTCGCGGTGTTCAGTAAAAATGACGAGCTTACGGCGATGTCCCTGGGCGTCGAACATCTCTGCATGGTCTTGCAGAAGCGCTGAGAGCTCTTCCCATTTCTTGTCCGTTCCGCTGCGACGGACCTTGAGCGCCAAACCTTCCAAATTCCTGAGGATCTCGATTTCCGCCTGAAGTTCAGCAATGGTGCGCGCTGCGGTGGCTTGATCCACCACGACCTCTTCCGTCTGCTCCACCTCTACGTCGGGCGCGTCATCCAGATCGTCGATATCTTCGTCTGTGAGGCTGGGCAGTTCCTGAACGTCTTCCAGAAGAAGTGCTCCACGTTTGAGGATCTGTTCTTCGCGCAGGCGCCGTTCCAGCCGTTCCCGGCGACGACGCAGCGATTGCAGTATTGCCTCCGGCGAAGATGCGAGCCGGCGTTGCAGGATGGTGAGCGCGAATCCAACCGTTCCTTTGCGGCCTTCACTCTCCAGCGAATCTGCCCGGTTGAATTCCTCCCGCACATAGTCAGTAACACTCTTGTACAGGACTGCTTCCGCATCGGAGAGCTTATAGCTGACGGTATACGCTCGCCGCTCGGGAAATAACGGCTTTCCATCGAACTTGAGCAGTTGTTCCTTTACCAAACGCCGCATGAGGTCTGAGACGTCGGTCGTGTGCACGCCGTCCCGCGCACGGCCTTCGAACCGGTCGCTATCGAGTAGCGCCAAGAAAAGCTGGAAATCCTCGGGTTTCCCATTATGCGGCGTCGCAGTCATCAGCAAAAGATGGCGTGTGAGTTGACCGAGGAACTGCCCGAGGCGATAGCGTCTGGTGTATTTGACCTCGCTGCCGAAAAACGTGGCCGACATTTTGTGGGCTTCGTCGCAAACGATAAGGTCCCAGTCGGTATTGGCCAGCTTCGCCTGAACATCCTCGTTACGGCTCAACTTATCCAGGCGGCAAATGGCCATCGGATTCTCCGCGAACCAATTGCCGGTGCGGGCTGCTTCGAGCTTGTCGTTCGTCAGAATCTCGAAGGGAAGCTGAAATCGTTGATAGAGTTCGTCCTGCCACTGTTCGGCGAGATTTCCGGGGCATACAATCATGCAACGATGCAGGTCGCCGCGAATCAGCAGTTCTTTGATAAGCAGTCCGGCCATGATGGTCTTCCCGGCACCGGGATCGTCGGCTAGAAGGAACCGGAGCGGTTGACGCGGCAGCATCTCGCCGTAGACGGCGGTGATCTGATGCGGTAACGGATCGACCATTGACGTGTGGATCGCCAGCAATGGATCAAACAAATGCGCCAGGTTGATCCGATGTGCCTCAGAGACTAGCCGAAAGAGCATGCCGTCGCCGTCGAAACTCCAAGGTCGCCCTGTTTCGCCGACTTCCAGGCTGGGCTCGCGGTCCCGGTAAAGCAGGACGACGTCGGGTTTTCCGGTGGGATCTTTGTACGTAAGCTCGACAGCCGCGGAGCCATACCATTTGACATCGATCACCGTGACAAGGCAATCGGGCAAGACGCCTTTGACGCTCGCTCCGCGCTTCAGATCCTCAAGTTTCGCCATCCTGTCGGTGAGTGTCCCCTTTTTCTGATCGTCAACCTTAGCCGTTATCGGCTGAACGCTTCGCGGCGAGAAGAACCTCTTCGAGATCACGCCGCCTGAACAGCCGGTAGCCATTCACGGGATGGCGATGGACTTTGATCTTGCCTTGTTTGCCCCAATTCCGGAGCGTAGCCTCAGACACGCCAATCAGGCGTGCGGCTTCCTTGATCCGAAGGTAATCCCGGAAAGTCTCCGTCAAAATGTATGCTCGACAACAAAGCTATCAAAACCTTATCAAACTTTGCAATCCTCGCTGCTGACCTGCAGCCGAACCTCAGAGGGACTTCGCAGGGAGAAAGCACGCTCCCTTCCAGAAAGTGGCACAAGAACTGGGGCCTTACGAACATTTCCACTGCGTTGTGTTTTATGGAACACCGGAGAGGTGTACACCGTGGAACTGTATGCGCGCGTGCGACGAATGGTGCTCGTCGAGGGAAAGAGCGAACGCGAGACAGCCCGCATTTTTGGGCTGGCCCGCGAGACTGTGCGCAAGATCTTGCGCTACGCGGCGCCGCCGGGCTACCGGCGCCAGCAGCCCGTCCGCCGGCCCAAGCTCGATCAGTGGATCGGGACCATCGATCAGATTCTAGAAGACGACAAAGGGCGGCCGCGCAAACAGCGCCACACCGCCAAGAGGATCTTCGACCGGCTGAAAGAAGAACACCAGTTTGCCGGCGGCTACACCATCGTCAAAGATTACGTGCGTCTGAAGCGGCTGCGTCAGCGCGAGATGTTTGTGCCGCTGGCGCATCCTGCCGGCGACGCGCAGGCCGACTTCGGCGAAGCCTTGGTGGTGATCGCCGGCGTCGAGCGCAAAGCGCACTACTTCTGCATGGATCTGCCGCAGTCCGACGACTGCTTCGTCATGGCGTTCCCGGCCGAAACCACGGAAGCATTCCTGGAGGGCCACAACCAGGCGTTCGCGTATTTCGGCGGCGTGCCGCGCGCGATTCTCTACGACAACACCAAGCTGGCGGTAGCTCGGATTCTGGGCGACGGCACGCGACGCAAGACGCAGGCCTTCAGCGGACTCCAGAGTCATTACTTGTTTCAAGAGAAGTTCGGACGGCCAGGCAAGGGCAACGATAAAGGCAAGGTCGAGGGATTGGTGGGATACGCGCGCCGCAACTATCTGGTGCCGGTGCCGCGCGTGTCGAGCTGGCAGGAGTTGAACACGAAACTGCTTGAGCAATGCCGGAAACGCCGCGAACGCACACTGCGCGGGCAGAAACAAACGATCGGTGAGCGCTTCGAAAAAGATCAGGAGATGTTGTTGCCGCTGCCGCTGGCACCCTTTGATGCTTGTGAGACTCGCACGTCGACGGTGACTTCGCTGTCTCTGGTGCGTTACCGGACTAACGATTATTCGGTGCCCACCGAGTATGGCCATCGCGACGTGGTGGTGAAGGGCTATGTCGAGGAAGTCGTCATCGCGCTCGGCAGTGAGGTGATCGCCAGGCATCCGCGCAGCTATGAACGCGAAGATGTGATTTTCGAACCGCGGCATTATCTAGCGCTGCTCGAGCAAAAGTCCAACGCGCTCGATCAGGCCGCTCCGCTTGAGGGCTGGAAGCTACCGGAGTGTTTCGCCGAGCTGCGGCGGCTGCTGGAAGTGCGGCTCTCTAAGAAAGGCAAGCGCGAGTATATCCAGGTGCTGCGCTTATTGGAGATCTTCACGGTGAGTGAGGTGGAACTCGCCATCGAGGAAGCGATGAAGTTGGGCGCGATCTTGTTCGATGCGGTGAAGCACCTGCTGCTGTGCCGGATCGAGCAGCGTCCGGCGCGACTGGATCTGGAAAATTATCCGCACCTGCCGGTGGCCGAAGTGGCGACCACCATGGCTGCCGATTACCTGACGCTTTTGAGCGGAGGTCATTAGTATGGATACTCCGCAGGTGCTGCTGGAGCATCATCTGAAAACGCTGCGGCTGCCGACGTTTCTGCGTGAGTACGATAAAGTCGCGCAGCAATGCGCCGCCGAGGGCGTCGATTTTCCTCGCTACCTATTCCGCTTGACGGAACTGGAACTGCTCGATCGCGATCGTCGAGCCATCGAACGGCGGATTCGACAGGCCAAGTTCGAAGTCATCAAGAGTCTCGACAGTTTCGATTTTCTGGCGATCCCATCATTGAATAAAGCGCTGGTGTTGGAGCTGGCGCGCGGCGAGTTCATCGAGCGCAAGGAAAATGTGCTGGCGCTGGGAAACTCGGGCACAGGGAAAACTCACATCGCACTGGCGCTGGGCTTGGCGGCGTGTCAGCGTGGATTTCGTGTGCGCTTCACCACGGCGGCGACGCTGGCGCACGAGCTGATCGAGGCGAAAGACGAACGGCGGCTGATGCGTTTCCAGAAAATGCTGGCCAGCTTCGAACTGCTGATCGTGGATGAACTGGGATTCGTGCCGCTGTCGAAAACCGGAGCCGAGTTGTTGTTCGAGGTATTCAGCCGGCGATACGAACGCGCCGCGACGCTGGTGACCAGCAATCTGCCTTTCAACGAATGGACAGAAGCATTCGGTTCGGAGCGTTTGACCGGAGCGTTGCTGGATCGGCTGACGCATCACGTTCATATTCTGGAGATGAACGGCGAGAGTTACCGATTGAAGGACAGCAAAGGTCGCCGGAAACCGCGCGCCTAAAGCGGCCGATTTGCAGGGCCGGCTTCCGCTCCGGCCTAAAAGCGCGCCCCGCAAGGCGGGTCGCAGGCCTCCGCTCCAGCCGTCCCCGCAAATCCATGGAAAGAAGACCCCAACTGCCTATGGAATGGTCTATTTTCTCTCCGGCGAAGCGGTCTATTCTTACTCCGCCCTTGACAGTGAGGGGCAGAATTGCAAAAAAACGTGAAATATCATACTCTTTGATAGATGTGCGCGCAACTTAAGCTGCCATCCAAGGCTAGGAAATGCGCCAGTCTTACCTTGTCTGCTATGACATCTGCGACGACCGTCGGCTCCGCAAGGTTTTCAAAACCATGCGGGGTTTCGGCGATCACTTGCAGTATTCAGTTTTTGAATGCCAGTTCACAACGGCTGACTTGGTCCGCTGTCGAGCCGAACTGGCTCGAATAATTAACCACGACGAAGATCAAGTTTTGTTTGTCCACCTGGGCCCGGCTGAAGGCCGTGGAGACCGTGTGATCACTGCGCTCGGTCTGCCCTATACGGCCGTCGATGCGCCTTGCTTCATCGTCTGAGGAACATTCTTAATGAGCGCCCTCCCCCTTCCTCTTCCAGATGCTCCGGATCGCACGGCTCCATCAACACGGACGTTGCCAGACTATCTGCCAGCCCGCATGGTAAACGAGTTCGTATATTGTCCGAGGCTCTTCTTTTATGAATGGGTCGAAGGCGTTTTTCGAGAGAGCGCGGACACGCTTGAAGGTTCTGTACAACATCGGCGCGTTGACTCTCGCCCATCGGATTTGCCTCAAGCCGCCGAGATTGAAGAAAAGATCCACGCGCGCTCGGTCACACTCGCAAGCGAGCGCCTTCGCGTGATCGCGAAGCTGGATCTCGTCGAGGCAGAAGGCGCCGTAGCGACTCCGGTCGATTACAAACATGGTGCGCCACGAGATGGCAAAGATGGTTTGGAGATGTGGCCTGCCGACCGTGTGCAGATCGCGCTTCAGGCGATCGTCCTTCGCGAAAACGGTTATGGATGTGAAGAGGCCGTCGTCTTTTACCAGAAAACGAGACAACGGGTCCGGATTCCGGTCAATGATGCGTTGGTCGCCGAAGCGGAGGAGGCAGTGGCGCGTGCTTGGGATCTGGCGGAGCGAGGCTCAATTCCCGCACCGCTTGAGGATTCGCCGAAGTGTGTCGGATGTTCTCTAAACACGATATGCCTGCCCGATGAAACAAACCGGCTCGCTAACGGGAGTCTTCTAAACGGAGCGCAGTTGGATCTATTCCAAGGCTCCCCCGATGTGCTTCCGCGCAAGCCGCCTGCGAGTGAGGGTGTCCAAACAGAAGTGCGCAGGCTCGTGACGCCTCGGGATGATCTTCGCCCCCTTTATCTAAATACGCAAGGCTTCCGACTCGGAAAATCCGGCGAAGTATTGCAAGTGAAAGATAAGGACAAGACAGTTCAAGAGGTCCGGATCGGCGAGGTTTGCCAGGTGAACCTTTTGGGAAATATTCAGATCTCGACGCAAGCTGTTCAATCACTATGCGAAGCGGGTATACCCATTTCATATTTCTCAATGGGCGGGTACTTCTACGGCATCACCACCGGCATGAATACGAAGAACGTCGCATTGCGACGCTCCCAATTCAGACTGGCGGACTCGGAATGGTTTCCGCTGTCTCTCGCGCGGGTTTTGGTGGCAGGCAAGGTTCGGAATCAGCGAACAATGCTCCAACGGAATCACATTGAGCCGAAGAAGTCCTCACTGGACATGATGAAGGCGCTCGCGGACCGAGCCGAGCGCTCGCAGGATTTGGAATCGTTGCTGGGGATTGAAGGGTCAGCGGCGCGCGTATATTTCGGGGAGTTCGCAGGGATGATCAAGCCTGGTCAAGAACCAGATGAAAATGCCACTGGCTTCTCCTTTGATTTCGAAGGTCGCAATCGACGCCCGCCGCGTGATCCCGTAAACGCATTGTTGTCGTTGGCGTACAGCATGCTGGCCAAAGATCTGACGGTCGCATGCTATGCCGTCGGATTCGATCCCTACCTGGGGTTCTATCATCAATTGCGACATGGGCGCCCGGCCCTCGCGCTGGATTTGATGGAGCCGTTCCGCCCCTTGATTGCGGATTCTGCGGTTCTGAGCGCGCTTAATACTCGAATGGTCACAGAGAAGGATTTCGTTCGCGCTGGTGCGTCGGTAGCACTGACGCCCGCTGGGCGCAAGGGCTTTTTCCGGGCTTATGAGCTCCGAATGGATACGCTCGTTACGCATCCGTTGTTCGATTATCGGGTAAGCTATCGCCGATTGCTGGAAATCCAGGCGCGGTTGTTGGCCAGGGTCATCGAAGGCGAGATCCCAGCGTATCCAGTTTTTGTGACGCGATAGTCGCCCCGAGCGGTGGCGCGACGTAAGAAAGCCGGGGACCGCTCGCGGGCTTGGAAGTTATAGAGGAGGTGGAGAATTAAGAAGGAGTCCAGTCTGACGAACCCGTGGTCCCGCGCGCAGCGGAAGAACTGCTCGCGGTGGCGTGCAGAGATCATTGAAAATCTAATAGGATACAGCGGGAGCTGATTCCGCGACCGCGCGGTCGCGGCCCCATTGAAGCCCTGCCTCGGGCGGGGGCGTGAACGCGCCGGTATACCCGATTCCGCGACCGCGCGGTCGCGGCCCCATTGAAGCGGTTGTAAGCGAGGTGGCAGCACTGCTTGATCTCCGCGATTCCGCGACCGCGCGGTCGCGGCCCCATTGAAGCGTTGAGAACGATATCTGATAAGTTCCGGGCGGGATAGGATTCCGCGACCGCGCGGTCGCGGCCCCATTGAAGCGCGACCACGGACGACATTATTTCTGACTTCAACGCCGAGATTCCGCGACCGCGCGGTCGCGGCCCCATTGAAGCGATTGAGACTCCGAGCCAGACGTTTGGAAGCGGCCAGCGGTGATTCCGCGACCGCGCGGTCGCGGCCCCATTGAAGCGTACTTTCGCCGAATCTCCCGCATGTCGGAGCTATGTGCGGGATTCCGCGACCGCGCGGTCGCGGCCCCATTGAAGCGTCCATCGTGCCGACAACCGCGCCGATGTTAGTCCCGATTCCGCGACCGCGCGGTCGCGGCCCCATTGAAGCGCGGAACTTGGAATCGACTGCCCGAGTAATTCGCCGATTCCGCGACCGCGCGGTCGCGGCCCCATTGAAGCGAAAAGCAATAAGCGTGCGGCTAGCTGAGGGAGCGCCGATTCCGCGACCGCGCGGTCGCGGCCCCATTGAAGCCGACAACGCGGTGATTTGATCGATGATGCCTTGGCGATTCCGCGACCGCGCGGTCGCGGCCCCATTGAAGCGAGGTGAGGCGCGATTCGAGGTAAGGTGCGATAGCTGATTCCGCGACCGCGCGGTCGCGGCCCCATTGAAGCTGTACTGCGTTCACGACTTCACTTGCCCACGCCCTCTGGATTCCGCGACCGCGCGGTCGCGGCCCCATTGAAGCCGGCTAATTCAAGGGCGGATTCGATCAGTAGTCCGGATTCCGCGACCGCGCGGTCGCGGCCCCATTGAAGCAGCCAGCCGCCAACGTATCCGGTCCCGCCGGTATCGGATTCCGCGACCGCGCGGTCGCGGCCCCATTGAAGCTGTGGCAATGGCGCGCCGTCGGGGCGCGCTGGATTGTGATTCCGCGACCGCGCGGTCGCGGCCCCATTGAAGCGACCTTCTGACCGTAGTAGCTTCGTCTGCGATTGCGCGATTCCGCGACCGCGCGGTCGCGGCCCCATTGAAGCACGAAGCCACCAGTCCGCAGAGCTTCGCGGATGAACGATTCCGCGACCGCGCGGTCGCGGCCCCATTGAAGCAACCGGAACCTTGACGAACTTCACTGAGGCGAGCGACATGATTCCGCGACCGCGCGGTCGCGGCCCCATTGAAGCGAACTGCACGCCGTGCTGGGTCAGCTTCCGCACGTGATTCCGCGACCGCGCGGTCGCGGCCCCATTGAAGCGGAATTCGGGCGCATGGCGTTACGGCTGCCCGAAAAAGGATCGCCTACACATTGCCCCTAACTTCGCGGAGTCGCTGGCTATTGCAAATGTCGCGGGATATAAGGACGACCCCGCATGGGACTCACACGTTTCTAGCCGGAGTGAAACACCGGTACCGCCCGGAAGGCATGACGATTCTCGACTGAAACACGGCCGCAACACCCACCTCTCGCCGGCTCGCCTCCGACCACACGGTTGAATTCGTGAGCGGAACAGCCAGCAGCGAGCGAATCACATCCAAGCCTATTGGATACGTCCAGGCGGGCCAGCTCCAGCAACGACCATCGCCTTTCCCTTCAAACCCAGCCTGATCGGCTCCCCGATTTGGCACGACCGGAAACAAAGGCAATGCCTCAACCGCTAGGAAGTTAGCCCCACGTTCCGCTGTCGGCGGGTTGCTGGATTTCGTCGGGTCTGAGGATTGGAGCGCATACTGCCTTTTCTCATCCTGTGTATCCCAGCGCATCGAGACTCCTGTCGAATAACGCCAACCTGTAAACAACGAACGTTGTAGATCCCGTACATCACACTTGTCCTTGAGCTCGCGCAACATGCCCGCAAAAGCTTGCTGCCCGGCAGTGAAGTCAAAACGGGTTCTGAGTGCAACGTTCTCAGGGGTGAGTTCGGTTTCTCCCGCCCAGGCTGCGGCAAATTCCGCGGACACCGATCGCGAATCCGACATGGCACGGCAGAACACTCTAAACGGACCAACAGGGAATTTCAGTTTGTCCTTCCAGCTAGCCTCGCCCTTCTTGTTCTTCGGGCTGGCCGCAACGGCGGCAGATAGGAGATCATCCGAAAACATCGTCATGATGTCGAGGCCATTCTTGGACAGTGCCTCGCAGATCCGCGCCTTATCAAGAGGCTCGGAAGTCCACAACACCGGACGCCAGGCTCCAACCCGCTGCTCCCAGCTCAGGCGCGGACTGTACTCCGGCAAAACTCGCGTCAGGACGCGCAGCGCCCCAAGCGCTGCCAGGAAAGCCAGCGGATTCGCGCAATCCAATGCGTCGAGAGCGATACGGTGTTCGGTCCGGGAAAGTGCCGCCCTGGACGATTGCGGAATCGTAAAAGGCAGGGTTTTCTTTTGATGTCCTCGCCCCCGGCTTGCCTCCCAATCTGAGAGCCGAAAAATGCCCTCAAGGTAGGCAAGGCCCCACCACCCGTATCGCCGGGTCAAGCGCCAGAAGCGCTCGGCGACGCCGGAATCGACTCGATGTGGGGGCGCCATAGCCCGCCGCTCCGCTGCTCTTAGCGTTAATCCACTCCTGACGACACTCAAACATAAATCACCTGACAAGCCCTCCGTCACCAGTTTGTCGGGTACGCAGGGCGCAAAGGGACGAGCACATCCGTGGTGGCTCGCAATCAGATGGAGCACAAGTTCCTTCATCTCCTCATCAGGCGGTACAAGGCCAAAGTGTTCTGCAAGCTGCATCGAGAGGAATTCATGCCGAAACCCTTTCGGCAGACGTGCGTCCTGCTGAATTTCCTGACGCGTTCTTTTCCGTTCCGGCACATCTGCCGATTTGGCTAAAGGCGGACTCGCGGAGATGGCCGCCCAGTCACCACCGTGAAGCAACAGTTGGAACCGCCAGTCAAGCTTACCGAGATCGTGCGCCTGTGCAGCGGCGACAATTGCATCACTGAATCCGTTATCGAGGCAGCGTGCGGCGAACTCGCCAGCAAAGTCGTTCACTGAGGCTGTGTGCTCCTCCCATGAGATCGGCTCCGGGGCTTCGGAAGTCAGATCCTCGGCGTCCGCGAACTGATCATCCTCGGCATCCTCCGCGTCCTGTTTCGTCCTGCCGATCAGAATAACGCCGCCGGCGGGATGATCCTCGATACGGAATCTATGGTCAGCCAACAACAACACGACGATCTCCTTCAGCCATTTGGGTAAGAAACCGGAGTTGACTTGCTCGGAATCTTCAGTTCGTCCGTCATCCTCATCCAGGACCGCGCGCAGGGCCGCTTGGATCTCATCCTGCGCCGGGTCGGAATCCCCCAGGGCAACCAAATTGGCCACTGACTCGTGACCACACAGCGGCTCTAGCACATCTCGATGGACCCGCAGCACCGTCCGACCGCGCGCTTGACTGAATGCGTGCTCGGCAAGATCGAGCCGGTCCGGGCCCAGGCCCTCCGGAGCGTCGATGATCTGCCCTAACTCAGAAATTCCTTGCCTCGACAATGGCAGAACTACCGTTTCGTTCGGCCGCAGGCGCCCGATGTCGCCCGTCACCTCGGAACGCTGACGCCCCCGCCAGATTACGAATTTGTGAGCAACAGCCCGTTCCGCATTGGTGTCGTTCTCTTCACGCACGCCCTCCACATCCGCGTCGGTCTCTTCGCCATGATCTTGCAAAAACCATTTCTTTAACCGATGTAACGGTACCGCCAACACCTCCGGGCTTGTGGGGGGCACGAGCGATAAGGTCTCGATATCCTCTGGTTCTCCCTTCAGGTCGGCTCGGAAAACGACGCGTATCTCGGGAGCCTGCTGCCCTTTCCCGTGGAGGAAGAGCGCTACATCTGGCTCAGGAGTGGGACGTGGGGAGGTCTGACACAGCAGGTCCAAATGCGCGGGCAGCAGAACCGGCGCATCATCCGATGGAGCCAGAAGCCTTCTGAATGTCTTCGCATCGACCGCGCGGAGCGCATCGATATGCGCGCCCAGGGCGGCGAAGCCGAAGTCTACGCGACCGTCCGCCAGCCGTTGCTCCGCCTGGTTAAGCCAAGTCCACGTCTCGTAAATCGCTTTCCCATAAATCGGGTCGGCATCACTTTTCGCCTTCGTGTCGCGCTCCCGGATGAGAATGGCAGCATTCGATTCGCCTGACTCACCCAGGCGGTCAAGCCGCCCAAAACGTTGTCTGAGCGCATCGAGGCTGGCACACTCCGTCACGAGCGCATCGAAGCTGAAATCCGCTCCTACCTCAAGACACTGAGTAGTGACCACGATAACGGGTTTCTGAAGAGCTTCGGTCGAACCGGCCTTCAATACGTCCTTCCACCGCGCGACCAGCACATCCCGATCCAGGGGGCGCACGCGGCCGGTCAATAAAACCACATCCCCAGCAGCATCGACAATGTTCTTGCGCAACTGGTCTGCAATTTTCCGGGCAGTGGCCACGCGATTGACCATCACCGCCACACGAAGTTTGGCCTGTTCCTGATATTTCTGAGCGAGCTTCGCTGCCGCCGACACGAACTCCTCGTCACCCCCTTTCACCGGACTCCCCAGGGTGGCTAACTTCCGTGCTCTGATGCGCTTTTGCAGGAGCGGATGGTCGAGCGCGGCAGCGCGCTCCGATGCCCTCGGAAACATCGCCGCTTCGTGAATGCTATCCGGCGGCGTGGCGGACATCAGACAGTACCGGAAAGGAGTCTTCAGCGGACGCTCTCCCCACGGCCCCTCGCGGTATCGTGCCACGGCGTCTAATGTTTGTAAGAACGGCACTGCGCAGTGCGCCTCGTCCAGAATAATCAGGCTGTCGTGAGCCGCCAAGCCGGCGTAAATGCTCGCAGTCTCATCGCTGTGGCCGTAAGCGCGGAATAGCAGCGCAGAACCGACTTGGTCCACGGTCGAGCAGATGATGGTCGGCTGGCTTGGCCGCCGCGTCCAGTCCCTGGAAGTCCACGCTCCTCCGCGCAGTCGCGCAACAGCCAGTGGCCGCGCGGTCCCTGACAATGACCGAAGGGACTGCGCCACTTCGCCCATCGGGCCACCATCGGCGTGCGCGAGCCTTGAGGCAATCATCTTTGCACGCTCGAACGCCTCATCCACTACAATTCGGCGATCCACTACAAACCAAATGCGTCGGGGCAGGCGTCCATCCGTAGGGCGGCCTGCAGTTGCGGCAAGGCCGAACACGGCCGCGTCGAGACACGCGGTCTTACCGCTGGCCGTGGGTAGGTTGATGGCTTTCGGCCACTCACCCGCAGCAGCGCGCTCCGCAATCATGGTCTGCCACGGAAACGGCTGCGGTTCGGGCCGTTCTTGGCTGGTCCAAAGGGCTCTGAAGAAACTGGGAAAGTCGGTCATGTGTCTTGTCCCAACAAAGGGCGGCAGAGACCGTATCCGCGATATCGGCCCGCGCCAAGCAGCACCGGTCCAACTACGGCCTCACTGAAGATTAGGATTGCGTGCGAATGTCGGCACTCGCTGCCGTCTTTACGTTGAAGCCGCGGAAATTCGTATGCGGGCGGCGCCCCAACATGGGCCGACACGGGCGTGACTACCACCTCAACAGAGACCGTTTGCGACTGACGCATGCGCTCCCAAGATTTTCGGACCGAATCTGCCAGTTCGGCCTCGTAGGCCGCCTTGTCCTTCGCTTTTGCGTGCCGGTCAAACACATAGGGGGTCACAGTCGCCCACTTCCGCGCCCCTTGCGGATTGTGAGTCCACGCACGATCCCGCAATGTGTCCCGCCATGCCGCGCCAATTGGAGCCTCCAACCCCCATCGACCCAAGGCGCCGAGCTTTAATCCCTCTTCGCGGAGTTTCGTTAACGCACCACACAGTTTTTGCCAGTCCGCTTCGTCGATCTCGCGCGGGACCGCAAGGGCAACGCCCAAAATGCCGCCATGTGCATGCGTGCGTCCAACGAAGGGCAGCGGAAAAACTGAAACGTGCGGGCGCTCAGATCGACCGTTGCCGCGGTGTCCACTCAAGACTTCTGGTATGTCGGTACCCAGATGAGAGAGAAGGGATTCGCGCAATCTGCCCGTGACCTGAAGGGTCGCCGAAAGATCCAGATAACGATATGGGCCATCCTTGCGCTGGAGCGCAAAAACCAATAAATGCGGATTGAACACGGTTCCTGTTGCTGCGGTTGTTGGCGCTACCCCTCTCGGTACGTAGCCGTGCGTTATGGATAATTCTGGTCGAAGCCGCGTCGGTGCCTGGTCGACGAAATTCACTTTGAGCGCAAGCTTCGCATCTCTCTGCCGGTTCCTGTCCGAATCATCGGCCGCTATTGCAATTAGTTCGAAGTAGGCATCAACTTCCAGCCGGTTGAACTGTCGCTCGAGATACTGAATCGTCCCCGGACTAGGCACGCGAAACCTCTCGGTGGGGCTACCCTCATCAGGTAGCCAATTCGCTGGCGTGTTCGGTGCCTCCTGTGACGCCCACATCTGTACCAAAGACGCGCTGTGACCTATACGCGTCACCTTTTCGCAGAGCCTTTGCAATGAACTAAAGTGCTGCCCAGGGTCGACTTCGGGCCAATGCAGGAACACGTTCTCATCATCGATCCAAGCCTTAGCGAATTCCCGCGGCTGGCGCTTCCGCGAAAATCCAAGAGCTGAGTGGACAGGTGCCGTAGACGGTCCGGCCACGTCATTCACAGGTACAAATTGCGTTACAGCCGCGCGCTCGTTGTACTCTGGAGCTTTGATTTGTGGAGCCGCCTGCTGCTCCAGCCATTCCAGCGCGGCGCGCTCGTCCAGATCTTCGCCCGTTTCAAAATGCGCCGCAGCTAAAGCCATGAAGACGCGGCTTGGGTGAGGTGGCCATTCGGTGCGGCCTCGATTGTCCACATCGCTGGCCACTGCGCAGCCGGTCAGATACCGGATGCCGAGACTGAGCATCCTACTCCTCCTCGGCACCCTGTTTGACTGCTTGTTCTTGACTGAGACGGACCAGCTTAACCAACTCCGAAGAGGGCTTTAACGTAATGCGTTCTTTCTGCCAGACCAAACCCTTTTGCTCGGCGGCGGAAACCGCATCAGCCAACAACTTCTTGGCGGCAGAGCTATCGAGTGTGAAACTCTCCGGCGGCTTGCCTGGAGTAGCAAGGAGATCCCACTGCATCGGGCTGTCTGGCCAGAGCAGGCATCGCGAGCGCAGCCCCAGGCCCGACTCAAACGCAAGCGTCGCGGCGCACAGCCCGAGAGCTGAAAGCACGGTTCGCCCAGCCACATCAACCGCGCCGTCGCCATTAGATCCGTTGACTGGAAACCGCAGTCGGCGTAAGCAGATCAAGGAGAGAGTCGTAATCTGCTCGGCATAGTTGACCGTCACACCACCAGGCGCGATCTGGCCCTCGCGCGCAGTCTGACTCTCGGCCAGACTGCGGTTCCGAATAGCGAATCCTTCCTGGCCCGCCCGGATCGAATAGTCGATTTCCAAAGAACCGGACTTCATCGGATCGTAGCCCTCGGCGCCCTTCGCGTACTTGGCGAACCCAGGCGTCACGTTGCCAAGGTTCGCCTCCGAAACCCTTCCTTCCTTTCCGAACTTCACAGGTTTTAAAGTATTGCCGCTCTTCTCCACGGCCGCTTTCGACTCGTCCAACGTCCATCGACCGTCCGGTGTTCGATATAGCATGATTCCTTTAGTCTTCGTGACAATTGGATCGATCCGGCTGGCCGTTTTCACGCCAAATTCCGCACCTATACCAACCACCTCCGATACCATGGCCCGCTCGAACTTCGCCCCTAAGCCTCCCTTCGGTCCACTCGAATCCCACATCCCGAATACAAGCGCGCTCGGGCACAACCCGTAAATCGGTGTCGCGTTGAGCGCCGTTGCCCGGTTCAGCGACTTAGCGATCTCAGACTCGCGGAATGGTTTACCCCCATGTTCACTGTCGCGTAGAATCGCGTCGGCAAGTCGATGGGGAAGTTGAAGACTGGTCACATTTTCGATGGGCTCCAAAAGCGCAGCATTCGAAAAGTCCACTTCGACTATCGGCAGGGCAATGTCACCAGCATCAACAGCCTCCTGAAGGGCCTGCTCCATACGGTTTGCCTGACTCTGAACGCTGTCAAGCAGGACGCAAGTAACGGGTTGTTCGTGCCCGGAAACCTTTCGCTGCTCAATCGCGTAAACCGCACCCATGAATGTGGGCGGAAAGACTTTGTCCCCTTCGCCGCCGCCTGGCTGGAGCCGTCGCCGGCAACGGAACGCAGCGGCACCACTCGACATCGCAGCTTGCAGATCAGAAAAAGTCAGAATGCGGGCAGGCTTCTCTGCCCCCGTTGCTGTCATATGCCACCTCCCAAACGGACAAATGCGTTCGACGCTGATCCGGCCCCGACCAGACGCTTGCCACAGAACGCGTGGAAATCGATCTCAATCAATGATATTCGGAGCGATCAGTTTTGTCAATTATGATCTGTGAGAGGTATGGAGAGATTTGCTTGCGCTAATCGTTCTATGATATAAACGGCTATGATTATGCGGCTCTTCAAACGCACCATCGCCAAAACGACCACAACCATCAAAACGACAAAAATCACAAGCACAGTAGAAATGGCGGTAGCCCATGAACCGGCCACTGGTACCGGTCCCAGTCCACCCCAGCGCACGATCCGCCGGGGCAAGCCGACGCAGCTTGCATTGCGCTCGGATAGCCGAACTTGATTCGCATCGGCATGAAAGATCTTCCGCGGCTGTGTGGCTGCGGCCCCATTGAAGCTGATCCGTGAGAGGTCCCACCTAGCTTCTCCTTACGTCATTTCCGCGATCCGAGGATCGCGGCCTCATTGAACACCAAGTTGAGAACGTCAAACTTAAGCGCATTGTCTCGTTTCATGCTCCGAACCAGCATTCAAAATATAGTGGATCAACCTGTGGTACAAGAGACTCGAAAGCAGCACGTCCCTAATCTTTAATCTTGGCGAGCCGGGCGCTTGTTGCTATCGCCCAGCATTCGAGCAGGGCGTGTCCTTCGGCTGCGACAAGCCGCATCACGCAATGTTCTATGGTCGCAGAGTTCGACCATTCTCGACACATGCGCGACCCCTCATGAAACCACGAGGTGAACGCTCGCCGATCTGCACATTGCGGCCAAGAGAACTGGACGCCACCACGACGAAGAAACCGTTCGCGGCGGTTGCGGACAGCATGCGCCTGATCCTTCGCGACAACCTCTGTGATCGGCCTTCGCTGAATTGCTGCTCCTGACGCACGCACATTCCCGCTACCTCATCACGGCTTTGTGTGGCGGGGCTGAAACCGTTCTGGCTTAGCCTCATCGCCTCATCGGGGCCGACTCCTTGTTGATTCTATATCGAACCACGATAAGAACAACTCACGCAGAATGTGTAAGGTGCAGAGTTCTCAATGGTCTAAAATGCCGCATTGGACCAGAAAAACCGACACTCGTACGTAACTCGTACACGGAATCGAGATCGGGCACAACGGGATTCTGCCGGAATCGGCGAGCCGTTTCCATCGCGCATGGACAGTCTCGATCATACCCGAATTCAAGATCGAAGCGCGTTGTTCCTTCTTGCGCCGCCGAGTTCGATCCAGGCTTGGAGACTTGCGAATTAGTGGGGAAGGCCGCCTATGCGGCGGCCTCGGTAGAATCGACTTTCGCCACGCTGTCGAGGCGTGCGATTCGGTGGACACGGATTTCAGTCACATATTTCTTCGCGCCGTCTCTGCCGACGAAGTCCCGCGTCTGGATCTCGCCGACGATCTGGAGGTGGGCACCCTTGGTCAGTGTAGCCGCGTATTCGGCGGTCTTGCCAAACACCACGCAGCGATGCCAGGTGGTTCGCGACTCGCGGCCTCCCGTCTCACGGTTCTTCCAGGTCCGCTTGGTCGCGAGTGAAAGGACTGTCAGCGTCGAGTTATTTCGGGTGCTACGGCATTCGGCATCGGAGCCGAGGTAGCCGATCAAATTCACGTTGTTGAACATTTCGTTGTCTCCTTCTGCCCCGTCTCTTTGACCGGGGCAACCAGAAGCAAGCGGGGACGCTCCCAAGAGCGAAGCGGTGAGTCGGAACGCTTTGTTGGGGGAGACCGGGCGGATTCCGGTGAGCGAAGCGAACGAACTCAAGAGCGAAATCTGGCAGGGGGGAACCGACAAAGCAGAGCGGAGACGAGCGCAGGGCGCGGCCAGGCGATCACGCCGTCAAGCGTAGCGTTGCCCGGTCAAGATCGGCGGCAAGGGGAGCAACGATTGATCTGGGAACTCGTGAATCGGGTGACTCGTCGAATGTCCCAATCGAGCAACCGAAGTACACGACGGTTGCGTTGAACCGCCGCGGCCAAACGATCTGGAAACCAAATGACTGGGAGCTACTGCGAGAGAAAAATGTCGATGCTGCCAGAAGTCCAGGTGGCGACGCCACACCCGAAGAAATCGGTGTCTTCCGTCCAGATCGGACAGTCGAGAGCAAGGGCCGCTGCCAGAATCGGCCAGTCCTCCGGATCGCGTGTGCCGAGACGCTTCCGCGCTTCGGCTTCGAACTCACCGTACACATCATCGCCCACAATGGTGGCGAGTGCCGCCATTGCCTTCAAAGCAGCCAGCGCCTTTGTCGGATCGCCTCCACGCTTGACGACCAGCGCGGCTAGATGTTCCTCCGCTTCTGCGTACGCGGTTTCGGGAAGAAAGAACGAAATGCTCTCGGCGTGGACTTCGAAGATACGCCGAACTCGTTGACCGAGCAGGGCTCGAATCAAAATGTTGGCATCAAGCACCAGGGCTTTTCGTTGCATGCCAACTACTTCTTGTCCCGCTTCTTCTCGCGGCTGGCGCGCCGGATCTCCGTGTACTCCCGCATGAGCTCATCTTCCGACGCACCCCAGGCCGCAATCATCGTGTCGAGATCCTTCGCTGCGGCGCGCATGGCTTCGACTTCCGCTTTGCGGTTCCGCTTCTGTGCGGGAATAAAGAATCCTAGCGTTTCGCCATGACGAGTGATCGCGAGTGGTTTCCCGCCTTCCAGATAGCCTGCCAGATTCTCGCGAAATTCGCGTATACCAATCTTTTCCGTCTCCATTTGCGTACTCTGTGTACACAATAGCATATTCTCAGAAGTGGGTCGAGATCTTGAGGAATTCAATCGGCTCCATTGAGATCGTGGCATCCTTCAAAGAGGCGTCGGGAAGGTAGTCTTGCAACGCGAAAAGCAGGTTCACATCGTAATTCCAGAAGGCACGAGGGTGTTGACCACATCGGCCGGACGGGTGCTTGCCATCGTGTGGTCCAGCGCTACTACCTGCCTGGAGAAATCATTCCGGCGAAGCCGAACACAGGTTCCGGAATCGGCCTCAAATTGTTCGGCTTCATCGCGGAACCAGTGTTTACCTCATCCCGGAATCCTGTTTTCGGGATCACGCCGGAATACCGTTCGGAATCATCCCGGAATCGCGTTCATCTTGCCACGGATTCCCCCGCCGGCCTCGGAACTGGTAGCCAGCCTCCCGCCGAATTCGATAGCCAGGTCGCGTGGGAGCGACTTTGCAACACTCTAGGCGCTTGCAGCACCCTCCCCTTGCAGTGCAGTTTCGAAATCCTTCCGTTTGGCGAGAAGCTCGGCGAGGTCAGATTCGGGATGCTCGGTCATATACTGATACGCAGTCAGGAGCAAGGCGTCTGACGCCGCAGCTCTCAGCTCTTCGGCGTTGCAGGGCACCTGAAGGGGCAAGTCCCTTTGCGGGCCAAGCGTGATCCAATCTTTGTCGTTCCGTGCCACAAGCTGGCACGCGTCCTGCCACACCCGGATGCCCAATATGTTGAGTCGGTGACCGATCCACCGACCGCTGCTGTTCACTACCCTTACGCCCATGATTTTTTCCCGTTCTGCCGACAGTACGCGCTAACGGTCCGAAGACCTCTCGTCCTTGCTGAGCGTTTCGAGCAGCTTTTTCATATCGTCGGCGTGTTCTTCTTCCTTGGCAAGGATCTGCTCCATAGCGATGCGGGTCGTGGGATCGTCATTGCCAAGATAGCGGATGATCTCGTTATAGGACTCGACCGCGATCCGCTCCGCAACAAGATCCTCCCGAACCATGTCTAGAAGCGATTTCCCCTCGACGTATTGCGCATGACTGCGAGTCGCCAACCCTTCGGGATTGAAATTGGGCTCGCCCCCGAGTTGTGTGATCCGCTCGGCGGCAATATCCGCATGACCTTGCTCTTCTTCGGCGTGCTCGAGGAATTCTTGTGCCACTGCCTGTGCGTGAATGCCAGTGGCCATGTAATAGTGGCGTTTATATCGAAGCACGCAGACGATTTCGGTAGCCAGGACTTCGTTCAGAATGCGGATGACCGTCTCCCGGTCGGCGCTGTAGGCACTCGTGACTGCACCTTGGTCCATATGCTCACGGGCGCGTCTGCGGAGCTCCTGAATATCTGACACGAATGGACGATGGGATTCTTTGGCAGGTTGTGTTTTCATTTTTCTCTCTATGTAAAGATCAGTAACCAGCAAACTCTTCCCTGTGGATTTCGTCATCATCAACTCCGGGACGTTCATCATAGGTTCGAGTTCTTGCTATTTCGGGTGGTCCCAGCCACTTAGTAATGGCGATCCTCGCCAGTTGTCCGAGGTCTGAAGGAACTCATACCCCCAGGCAGGTGCATGTAGAGGCCCAGTCCGATATAGAAAACTCGTCTGCTTTTGGGATGCTTGAGCCGAATGGGACGGGGAGTCGCCCAGAAAGCGGAACGGTTTCGCCAGAGCTGGCCCTGCCGCAAGGTTCTGCGTAATCGCGGTAGGCAGTGAAGTTGCATCTGACCTGCATCGCGATCGTACGTACGGACGGATCTGTGCGCGACTCTTCAACTACCGGAACGTAGTCCGGCGGATTTCCAGAAAGACGTCGAACGATTCAAAAGTGCGGCCCAGACACTATGGCTGTCAGCTTGGCTTGGTTCATGTCACGCGTGATGGATTCCGCCAGTGGTCGTCTTCATGGAAATTTCCGATGTGACCACGCTTGGTCAGATGACCTTACATCGCCGTCCTGTCTGACTCCCTCAAGACGTTTGGGCGTTTGGCCGTGCTCTGCCCATCCTTTTGTGGTCGGGACTTGCGCGACGCCAGAGACCGCTTCCTTCCTTGCGCTCGCGTGCATCTAGGATTGGCCCCTGATCTGCCTCTACAGGAATGGAGAGAAGGTGAACAATGTCGACCGTATTGATCGTTCTTCTAGTGTTGTTTCTACTTGGCGGCGGTGGCTGGGGCTATTCGCGCTATCGACGGTAGTACCATCTGGAACATTGCTTTTTACACGTGTCCTGGTTCCAGTTCTGGGCCGTTTTAGAGAATCACCGGACCCCATTTGGCGCATTCCGCTAGAGAGTCCGGTCGTCTCATGGGAGATAGGCTATGTCGCATCAAAAGGAGAAAAAATGAAAATTCTGAATTCGTTCCTGGCTTTCTTGGCCTTGGTCGCTGTGGGAACTCTGGTAGGGTGCTCAACGATGTCCACCAAGGCAGCCGACGTTTCTGATGGCATCCGCACATCGCTCGACCAGGCCGGCCTCAAAGATGTCTCGACAAGTCAGGATCGTGATAAGGGTGTAGTGACCTTGAGCGGACACGTCACAACGGACGGTGACAAATCAAGAGCCGAATCGATCGCAAGGTCCATCGCAGGGGCGCAGGTGGTGTCGAACCAGATCGCAGTAGTTCCTGTTGGCGCCGAAAGTGATGCTAAGGCGGTCAATTCTGATCTCGACAAAGCGATCGAAAAGAACCTGGATGCCGCCCTCATCGAAGCCAAGCTTCACGACAATGTAAAGTACGACGTTAAGAATCACGTCGTTACGCTGACTGGCGAGGTCGACTCTCAATCTAAACGTGCTCGGGCCCAAAAGATCGCAGCGGCGGTTTTAAACGTGCAGCAGGTCGTCAACGAACTGCAGGTTAAAGAGCAGAAGGCCAGTTCGTCACACTAAGAACCGCCAGTTCGTCACACTAAGAACCGAAGCAGCAACTTGCAAAACACAGGCGAATAACTTATGACAAAGAGCGAACTCAACCTATTCCGCGGGCTTTTAGAAAATAGGCAGACCGAATTGAGAAACACAAGGAAGAGCCGCGAGGCACTGGCTATCGAGACGAGCCCAGATGAGCTGGACCGAATCCAGCACGCTAGCGAGCGGGATATGGCGATTGGCAATCTTGAGCGTGATTCCAGCCGGTTGCTGGAAGTCCGAGCCGCGCTTCGCCGCATCGAGGCACGTACGTTCGGAGTGTGCATCCACTGCGAAGAAAACATCAGCCCAAAGCGCTTGGCCGCCGTTCCGTGGACTTCGTTTTGTATCGCCTGCCAGGAAACTTCCGATCGCGATAAGACGCCTTGGAGCGAGATCGAGAATCCGCTCGTCATGGCGGCTTGAGAAGCGATCCGAGGAAGCGTGCTTATAGAGGATCGAATTTTAGAAGCGTCCCGTGCCGTAAGCAGCACGGGAGAAGGAAAATATGCTTTGGACGATTGTAGCTCTTTTCTTGATTTTATGGCTCCTTGGTTTTAGCCTTAGCATCGGCGGAAACTTGATCCATTTGCTACTGGTCGTGGCCCTCGCGGTTTTTGTCATCAACCTCGTGAGCCGTCGCCGAGGGGCAGCGTAGATGTCGAACATGACACACAAGCCACAATAGTCCTGGTTTCTCTAGCTTCCCAAACCATTAGGCACGATTGTTACCAGATGAGCTAGCAGACTTAAGAATGGCACCGCGTGCACGGGGTAGGACTTGTCTTCGTGAGCGCGAAGCAAACTGAAGCGCTCTGATATAGGTTCCCTTTGTCAGCGGAGACTTTGCCCAGCGGAAGCATCCCGGCGCTGGAACGCTCCCATTGCCTGGTCATGTGTTCCTTCTGCTCATCCATGAATGAAACGTCTGCGATTTTTCTCGATCTCGCTGTGTGCGAACGAGGCTTTGTCCGGTATCCACGCTACAAACCTCGTGAATTATATCCCCGCCTGCTGGCTGAAATACTGATAGTCCTCTCGCCACCCGCCCTGGCCCTGGCCGATGTGTTCGTAATTCTTTACGAACTCGATGGCGCGAATGTACTTGACCATCGTGAATCCGAGCTGCGTCTCCACGCGCAGTCGGAGCGGGGCCCCGTGATCGATCGGGAGCGGCTGGCCATTCATTTCATAGGCAAGAATCGTCTGCGGATCTTGAGCCAACTCCAGACGAATCGTGCCGTAGAAATATCCCGGTCCCTGGGCATGCGCCTCCGATGTGGATTTATTGTCGAACGCGTAGAAGACAATGTACCGTACGGATGGAGTTGGGCGGCAGAGTGCGACGATATGATGCAAAGAGACGCCGCCCCACTCCGCAACGCCCGACCAGCCCTGGATGCAGCAGTGCTTGGTGATCTGGATTTGTTTCGGCATGGCGCGGAGGTCGGCCAGCGTTAGGCGTACCGGTGTTTCAACCAAACCACCAGCCTCCAGGATGTAATCGGCGAAGTGATCGCGCGCCATCGCCAGGTAGGCTTCCTCTTTCGGTGCGCGGCCATTCACCCAGAAATATGGCGAGATATCTGCATGTGAATAGTGCTGCGCGGAGATTTCATGACCAAAGAGCAATGTGCGCAACGGATCAGTGATCGCCTGGGTTGCGTTTTGGACTAAGCGCGGGCGGCGATGCGAGCACATTGTTGTCACGACATGAATGATTACGATTCCGGCCAGACCGGACAGCCAAAGAACCAGAGCGCGCGTCAGGTGCGAACTATGTGTTTCCCCTAAAACAATCACCGCGAGCCCTTTGCGGAAACCGTGCAGGACCACGAGCGCGACATGCCCGATGAAGAACAGGATGAATGTGCACAGAGCCAGGAAATGCAGACTCCGCGCGCCCTGCCGTCCGTGAAAGATTCTGATGTACCACGGGAAACGGGCGGCGATGGCCGGGGACATCGCCACGCCCGTCGCTATGCTGAACGGCGCAAGGAGGAAAACTACGGCCGCGTAGCTCAACTGCTGCAATGCGTTATACGTCCCGGGCGCTTCCGCGATGTGAAGAGTCAGGTAGCTGGAGCATCGTACGCCAGGCGTCCGACGCAATCTGCCAGGACGTCGGAAGCAGCCGCCGCCACTCGGGCGCGGCAAACAGCATCACGACATAGACCAAACCGGTCAGCAGCCACGCAAAATCGGCGAGAAAATGCCAGTGCCGTCCAAGACCCAGGTTTTCGTGACCCGGCAGCGCAATCAAGGGTGGGTACGAAGTTTCCTCGTCGCTGGCCGTCCAGCCGGTCCGTGGGCCTGCGTTTTTTCGTGAACTTCAGCCATTCGCTGCCGGGCGTGCAGTGATCGTTCCAGTAGAGCCTCGGATGAGCGCTGAGGACCTCAAGCCCGCTTCGAACGAGAAGCGACAGGAATAAGAAATTGAAGAAATGCGTCGCCCGCAGCCACAACGGATAGTCAAGAGGCATCAGTGGTCACATTCTTAACCCGTGGTGAGGGATCGTCCCGAGGACATACGCGAGCTCGTGCGGCACTTCACCTGGAGGTACGCCACCAAAGTGTATCGGACGATTGAAAACATCTCACTGGAGACGATGCGAGCCCTGGTGAGCTGGCCGTAGCCGGGAAATGTGCGCGGGCTTGAGAATTTCATTGCGAGATCCGTCATTCTTTCGCGCGGCCCCGACCTCCGCTCCCATGGCAGAACTGCCCGCCGATCTGGGAGGAGCCGTCGACCGGTTTACGCTTGATGAAGTCGAGCGGCATATATCCTGCGCCTTTTCCGGGAGACCGGCGGCGTGATCAGCGCTGCAGCAACGCGACTCGGCGTACCGGGCGACCGTGAATGCCATGATGAAGAACCGGGGAGTTTCAGGCAGCGATCTTTGACGTATAAAACGTCGGAGGCCTTGGGAACATTCCGCAGATCGTTTGAGAACGCGAACCACTCTGCTGATTATCTAAATTTCAAGCTTCGACGCAGCGGCATCCGCGCGGCTAATTCAACGCCGCCGACCTTCTTCAATTGAACAAGCCAAGCATGTAAGCGACGAGGAGGATCAATAATATAGTCCCCAGTCCTACGCCGGCACCGCCACCGTAGCCCCAGCGGCTATGGCCATAGTACCCACCGCCGCCACCCAAGACCAACAGCAGAACGATAAGCAGTATTAGCATGTGAAATACCCTTCATAAGGCTGATCCCCCGAGCAGCCTGGCGGAAACGGGAGTTATTGCTTCCGACCGGTGAACAAAAGCACAATACCCCTATGAGCGAAGCCGCACCAGCAATCGGAGGCACCGGTACATTGTGCGTTTTGTCGCGCGTCGCGTGAATCGGCCCGATGTCGACGACCTTTTCTCGCGTCGTGTATGCAAAACCTCCCCACGCAAGACCAAACAGGCCGAGTGCGACCAGGATGATTCCTAGTGTTCTACTCACGGCGATCTTCTCCCGTCACACTGATCCGGTGTGACTGCGCACTTAGACGCGCGCAGCCCCGGTTCCTTTATTTCTCCAATACCTTTTCAACCTGGCCGACTTTCTTTTGGACCTTGCCTGCCAGCTTTTCACCCCGACCTTCCGTCTCCAGGTCCGGATTGTTTGTCACTCGGCCGGCTTCCTCTTTGACTTTTCCTTTCGCCTCGTGAAGCTTGCCTTCCAACTCGTCTTTCGTACTCGGTTTCATTTGTGCTCTCCTTTAAATAACGTTGTGATTTGAATGCGGCCAGAATGCCTGGTCGCGGCGGGCTGATCCCCCGCCGCAGGCCGCGAAACAACTCTACCGGTGCGCGGCGGTCGTGCTCGCGGCCGGGTAATCCGCACTGGCTTCGCCGGACGAGGAAATATCCTGGGCGCCCGTGTGCTTCAGCAAATCTTTGGCCCGTGTAATCTCGTCTGCCGTGTCGCAGTGAACGGAGAGTAGAACGCCCCCCGCTTTGATGTGCCCTTCGTAACGCTTTGCTTCGTACTCGGGGATGCCCAACCCGACGAGTGCGCCGATCAGACCGCCGACGGCACCGCCAACCCCAAGACCGGCGAGAGCGCCCATGATCGGGCCGGCCGCAATAAAGGGTCCGACCCCGGGAATGGCAAGAGCGCCGATCCCGGCCAGCAAGCCCAGCGTTCCTCCGATGACCCCGCCGGCGGTAACCCCGGTCGCTGTGCCCTCTGGCGCTTTAGTATTCTTTTCATGGGCAAAATCTTTCGTCCCCTGATTGTCCTGGAGCAGAACCGAGATGTCGTCATTTGAGAAACGCTCCTCTCGAAGGCGCTCAACGACCCGTTCGGCCTGATTTGCGTTTTGGTAAATACCAAACACTGCTGTCTTTTTGTTTGCCATGATCTTTTCCTCTTTCTAGATATCGTTTACCGGTGCTGATCCTGAGCGCTTCAGGGCTTTGACGTTGGCTTCACCGACATGACCTTGTCGGTAACGCCATTGGCGGCTGTGGTCTTTGAACCGATTGATTTCACTTCGTCATCGGATCGCAGAGGTCCCTTTAAAGCGCCAGCGCCCGATCGCAATTCTTCCGCCGCGCGGAACCAATCTTCCTCCGACGATCCGTGTGGACATCCCCTGGACTGCCAGAGCTCATGAGCCAGGGCCGCGATGTCATCATGTCCGAATGCGGCGACGCCATGTCCAACTGTAGTCGCGTTGCTATGCTCATGAGCGTCCCGCGAGTGTTCGAGGGCCAACCGTGAATGCTCGTGTCCGCTGAGGTGGTCATCTTTTCCATCTTGCTCGGCGACACGATGGGCATGCGCCGCACCGTCGTGCAATTCCGCGGCTCGTTGGTGGTTCTCGTAATGCGATCCGTCGTTGTAGCGCGTTGACATATTAAACCGTCACCATCTGTCCTGATTTTGAGTGGGCTTCCTTGGCCAGGCGGTGAGCATGATCCGCATACTCTCGCGCCCGATCCGCATGCCAGTTCCTGTATCGTTGTCGCCTCTTTCGTTATGTTCGGCTGCTGTACGATGGGCGTGTGCTGCAAGTTCGTGCTGCTCGGCGGCTTTCCGATGAAGGTCGGTCACGTTGGTCAGGTCTCTCTGTCGAAGTCCTATCTATGCACGGGACCCGCCAATCTTTGCCGACCCGCGAACCCGACATGAGCGGCCAACCGGGCGGCCGCTTCGTGGCGCTAGACGATCGATTCGAAACGAAGTAGTCCTGAGCAGAGCAGATCCTGGGCTCCTCTTGACTATCCCAAAGGCGCATCCTCCGCGACAATATGCGGTCACGTGACCGCATATCGTTACTCCTGCGGCACAATCCACAGACCGTCCGTCGGTTTGGGTCTTTCGGTCGTCGAAATGCCGGGCTTAGAGACGTTCTCCACTCGGTGGTTCGAGGTCCGGCAAGATTCGACGACGGTTTATCACAACCGACCCTTTGCCATCAGTGTTGTTTTCTTGTTTTCTCAAGCCCTCGCGTTGGCGAGGCACTTGCCTCAGAAAAGCCTATGAAGAGCGCCTCGAAGAATTGGCCATCTTCGGCCAGTTCCTCTACGCTCTCGGAGTCAGCCTCCGCGACATCCGACAATCCTTAAGTGTCTCCGGACTGCTCGGCCGAACCGACGGAACTGATCGGCGGCGTGGAAGATTGCACCCGACCTGGACGTGGCGGAGGTTCGTACCAAACAGATCCCGGAGGATGATGAACCTTTCGAATACCTTGAGAAAGACTAGCTTTCTCGAACCTCTACGGTGCCTTGAGACCGCAAGGAGTCTTGTTCGATTTGACAAAGAATCTTGAACGCGCGGCCATTGCAAGCAGGCAACAACCGCCGGGCCGGTGGAAGTGCCCGCTACCTCGCGGGTTCTCATCCGTGATCCGGGGAAGCGAACGTCCCGAATCTGGCGTCACCCGCCGATCAAGCCGAGAGGGGTCATGACAAGACCGGACGCCGGCAGCAGGCGGCTTTGATTGACGGACACGCGATATCAGGCACCGGTGTTAGGGCGTCGCCGGTACACCCCGAGGTGACGCCGCCAGCTCTCCCGAATGCCAGGAATAAGAATATTCATGTGTCGCCCGCCGTACTCGATGCCGCGCAGAAGGACGGTAACGATCTTCTCACGCACTCACCGGGCATCACGCCTCCGGCTTGCTGATCAGCCCATTACCATGTCACAAACATTGCAAGACTGGCAGCGCCCATCACGCCCACGGTGATCCAACCGAGCGCCTTTAGCCATCGAGGATTCAACCGAGATCCCATGACCCTCCGGCTACTCGTCAGAAGAAGCACGATAATGATGAGCGGCGGCGCCAGCACGCCGTTCAAAACAGCCGACCAAAACAGCATTGCCACGGCGTTGATGCCTGCGTAGTCCAGAGCGAGTCCCAGCAATAGACCCACTGAAATGACTGCATAGAATCCACGAGCAAGATTGGGTCGATCTGTCAGCGATCCGCGCCACACTGCCGCTTCGGAGATCGCGTAGGCGCTTGACCCGGCCAGCACCGGTACTCCGAGCATGCCCGCGCCGACTAATCCCAGGCTAAAAAGCCAATACGCCCCATTCCCTGCCAGCGGCCGTAAGGCTTCTGCCGCATCTTGTGCGGTCGTAATGACCGTCTTACCGTGGGCGTGTAGCGTCGCCGCCGTGGTGAGAATAATGAAGTACATGATCACGTTCGAGAACAACATGCCCGTGACCACGTCATTTCGAGATTTCCTCAACTCAGCGTTCGTGGCTCCCTTCCGCGCCTCGATAGTCAACTCTCCCTGTCCCCGCTCCTCCTCCACTTCCTGCGAAGCCTGCCAGAAGAACAGATAAGGAGAGATCGTAGTTCCGAAGATCCCGACCAACGTCGCCCAATAGCGACCCGACCATTCAACGTGGGGAATAAGAGTCGAGCGGATCACCACGGTCCAATCGGGCTTCGCGAAAAACGCGGCCAGGACATAGGCGAAGAGCACGAGCGTCAGCCATTTGAAGATGCGAGCGACCGTGTAGTAAGACGACCAGATGAGAAAGGACGCGATCACCAGTGCATAGATTGGGGTCCAATACTCGCTCTTGATCCCGGTCATCATTTCCGTCACCTTCGCCATCCCGCCTAGATCGGCGCCAATGTTGACGGTGTTCGCAGTGACCAGCAGAGCACAGGCGCCCCACAGGACCCATCGCGGATAATACTGTCGGATCACGCCGGCGAGGCCTTCACCCGTCACCATGCCCAGTCGCGCGCACATCATCTGAACCGCCGTCATCAGGGGAAATGAAAAGAGAGCTGTCCAGAGTGGCGCATATCCAAATGCGGCTCCCGTTACGGAGTAGGTAGAGATGCCGGAGGGGTCGTCGTCCGCAGCCCCCGTAATCAGGCCCGGCCCCAGACGACCAAAGAACCGTCGGAACCGCTGCGGCATTGTGGCACGCGCTTTTGGGTTGGCATGTCCGGTCATCCCGGTGGGCAGCGGTTTGCGTCGGATACTCGTCCTCAATTATGGCCCGAATCTCCTCTAGGTCCGACTTTCATGGGCTTTATCGCGATCCGTAATTGCTACCGGCTCCCGTGGTGTCGGCTTGTCGGTTGTGGCATAGTCCGCAGCCGATTCCGAAGCGAACGCGATATATCGGGCGCCGGTGTCCTTCAGGGATTTTTGCGCCCGTTGTCGCCACTCGGAACTGTCGCAATGAACCGAAACCAAAATACCGCCACGCCCCATTCGGCCGGCGTATCGTTTGGCCACATATTCAGGCATAGTCCAGCCGACAAATAACCCAATCAACCAGCCGAGTGCTCCGCCGCAAGCGGCGGCAGCTAGCGCGGCGACCACTGGTCTCACGGCCCCGAGTGCCTCAAGACCAGGAAACGCAACTACTCCAGTGGCCGCGAGCCAGCCCAGTAGAAGACCACCAATGGCTCCAACGGCTGCTCCTGCCGCGGCGCCCTCAGGAGCTTTGCTGCTCTTCTCGTGTGCAAAGTCCTTCGAACCTTGGTTTTCCGCTGAAAGGACTGCGATGTCCGCGGGCCGGTATCCGCCCTTGTGCAGGATGCCGATCGCATCCGATACAGTTGTCCGATCCGGGTAAATCCCAAATACAGATGTGTTCTTTGCCATTTTACTGTCTCCTCTTGAAATCACTCTCGGCGCGGGCATCCGGCATTACGTCGCACAAACAGCGTCGGCTACCTCAATGGGTTTCGCTCATTCACGCGTACGCTACTGCCAGAATACTGGTACTCGCCCGATTGCACTTGATTGTGCTGCGTGTCGATGAGGCACGAATAAGTCAGAGCTCTCGATTCGTTCCGACTCATCGCGCTTCCGCGACCTTGAATTCTCTCCTGATCCCGGCCGCGACCACGTCCTCGGTTCCGCTCGCGGTCATTGCCGCCCTGGTTCTGGTTTAGGTCCTGGCGATCTGCGAAGCTCTCAAAATCGATGTACGAGCCGTGGCCATTCTGGCTTGTAAAGCGCTGCCGCACGGTGTCCTGACAAGCGCGTATATCGTCGAAGAACGGTGCTGGAGCATTCGAAACATCGCCTTCCGCGCGCCAACTCACATCAAAGGCATAATTGTCGCCGCCGCCTTGATGATCCTCAATGGCGATCATCGCAGTGTAGTTGTTGCCCCGGCTGGGATCCTGCGCCAAGCCGACATGGCTGCGGCCGGCGACTTGGCGGACCTGAAAATCACGGACGGAGTTAAAAGGGAGTGGTTGGCTGCACTCGCTGCCTTCATCGCGGCCCTTCGCACCTTGGAGCGTATTCACCCAGATCCTGTCTCCGCGCAGGCGTACTTCAGCGCGATCGTCGACCCAGACTCGAATCTGGCAATGACCTTCGCGCTGTCGAGGGTCCCATCCTGGCAGTTGGCGCGCCCGTAGTTGGATCTCTGCTTGTCCGAAGCATGAACTGGAAACGAGAACAGCTGCACCAGCGACCAGTACACGATAGTACGTTTTCTTCGACATGAATTCTCCTGTTTCAGGAAGGGGCAACTCCGTGGCCGTTGAACAAGTCCGGTTACAAGATGAAGATGTGCAGTTTACAGGGCCACTTCGCGACGTTCTGTGGTCACTTGACCAGAAGAGGTCACACGCCGATGCAGGAGGTTACGCATAGCTCATGTGGGCGTCAGCTTGGACCGGAACGGCCGGAGCCAGCGCAAAATTGACAGGGCTCCATCCGGGAGACGAGTCACGTGAAAGTGAAGAAGCTCGCCATAGAATTCCGCGAGCCGTCGGGGGGCCGGCAATGACGGCTCGGCGCCGATTGACGATCCCTAATCGTGCAGGACAACGTTCAGGAGCGAACTGTGAACTTCAAGGGCGCCGTTGTATTCGATAAATCCCAGTTTGCGGAACTTGTTCATGAAGAAACTGACCCTGGAACGGGTAGTGCCGATCATCTCCGCCAGCGTCTCCTGGCTGATCTTCGGGATCACCTTCTCTGGCTTGCCGTCCTTTCCGAAATTCGCCAGCAGTAGCAGCGCTCTCGCAAGTCTTTTTTCGCTGGAGTTGAAGAGCTGGTCGACCAGATCTTCCTCGATCCGGATAGTGCGCGTGAGCATATAGGACAGCAGTAACTCGGAAAACGCGGGCTCCTGGTGAAGCATCTCAACGACGACGGGCTTCTCAAGCCGAGTGATCGAACAGTCCGACATTGCGGTTGCCGTCGCCATACGGAGTGGTTGGCCCGCCAGACATCCTTCTCCAAAGAAGTCGCTGGTTCCCAAGACAGCGATCACGGCTTCCTTGCCGCTCTTCGATACGACGGTTAGCTTAACCTTGCCCTTCTGAATGTAGAAGATCGCAGTCGCCGAGTCCCCTTGGGCGAACACGACCTTGCCCTCCTCAAAGGGCATGATCGTCCTGCCCTTACCCGCTTCGGCGAGAAACTTTGCGAGATGGAATACCGGTCTCGTTTTCTCCTTCATATGCCTCATCTTAGCGTCGCGCCGACCTCGTTTCAAAGGAACTTCAAGTTCGCTTCCTGTGGGGCCTGCGCCAGATCCCAGGCGGTTCATCCGGCGCGATGTGCTACAGTGCGCATCGGTGAGGATTCGGGGCGTTTGGCTAAACTTCCGTTCGCGTATCGATGCTCGACAGGCAGAGCAGCGATCGCACTCTTCTCCATCGCCGCGGGAATCGTGAAGCAGAATGTTGATCCGGCTCCGGGCTCGGACTCTACCCAGATTGCGCCTCCGGATGCGTCAATGAGCTTTTTGCACACCGACAGGCCCATTCCCGCTCCGGAGATCTCTTGACCATGCAGGCGTTTCAGGAGGTGGAATACGCACTCGTGGTACTCCTGCGCGATGCCGATACCGTTGTCTTTAACCTTGATGATCCAACTCGGCCCCACGGCTTCGGCGCTCACGCGAATTCGAATCGGCTCGTCGTTGCGATACTTGATCGCGTTGGCGATCAGGTTCTGGAAAACTCTCACGAGATGATTGGGATTTGCCTGCACTTCGGGCAAGGGATCGACAGTGACGATTGCGGCGCTCGCGTCGATTGTGGCAGCGAGATTTTGCAGCGCGTCTGCAACTATATGCCCGAGGTTAACGGGTCGTGGAGGGTCGTCAAGGCCGGGAACCACCATGGAGTAAAGACCATCGAGTAGCGTGGACGCTCGTGCAACAGCATCGGTAATGACTTTGGCCAGTTGGCGGCGATCCGGGTCGTCTTGCAGGCCCTGGACGAGGAGATCGGTGAACATGGAAATGGTTCTGAGCGGTTCCCTCAGATCGTGGGCTACCGTAGATGCAAAATCCTCGAAATCCGTATTGGGAGGTGGCAATTCCTCGCCGTGTTGATGCTTTTGTTGTTTTGGAGCGGTCCTCGCGTTGAGTTCGCGATAATTTACGACAATCCCTGCCACGCCAGCGTCATCCAGCAGGTTTGAAAACGTACTCTCGACGGACGACCACTGCCGATCTTTCCGGCAAACGCGTGCCTGAACTCGAATTGGAGCGGCTGGCCGGGCGACCACCTCCTGAAATGCCCGACCAAATGGATCACGGTCCTCAAAATGGATCAGCTCGAATATAGTCCGCCCGACGAGTTCCTGCGGGAGGTATCCGAAGACTCTAGCACTGGATGCGGATGCATAGAGCATCTCGCCCTGCGAGGTCACCACCAAGATGACGTCCGGGCTTTTCTCGATCAAGGCTTTGAATGATGTCATTCCGTACCCTCTACGGAGAGCGATCCGACACCCAGCCCGACTTTCAGCGAAGGCATCGCATTGATGTCCAGAGAAGCCGATGCCCCCGGCTGTTGATCTCGAAAAAACTTCTTCGGCTGGTCGACTCCTCCGAAAAAAAGATTACAAAGACGACCAGCCGGAAAATCCATTCCGGCCGCTCTAAGTGGCGGCTTCAGTGCGATGGACATTCACTCTAGCATCTCCGGGTGGCAACGTATGTTCAAAAGTGCTCACCGCACCGGGGTGTCGGCACTGAACGAAAGCGGAGCTGAGCAAAACGGCGACAGGTCATTGAATCTATGGACCCAAGAGTTGCGCGGCCGGCTCGTAGTGAGCAACTTTGAACAGACAGCGAGCCTATTTAGCGGTAGGCTTTCCTTCAAAAAAATAGGTTCCCGGCAAGTAACCCAGTCGGCACCCTGGAAGGGAGTACCGCTCGGATGAACAGTAGCTAACAATTCTGCTTGTGGATGACGAGTGCGCCATTCGTACGCTGGTGAGGGATTGCCTCGAACATGCTGGATACACCGTGCTTGTGGCCGCGGACGGAGTCGAAGGCGTGAACGTTTTCAAACAGCACCAGTCTGACATTGCGCTGCTCATAACCGATGTGATGATGCCAAACATGAACGGCTTGGCTCTGGCCGACCGTATTCTGGAACTGGAGTCGCGGCTCCCAGTGCTGTTCATCTCCGGCGATGCCCTGAATGCCGACCGCGGCTACGGCTGTGTTGCGAAACCCTTCACGTCGGCTGGCTTGGTCGGCAGAGTGCGCAACGTGTTTGAATCTAGCGGTCGCCGGACCCACAAACGACAACCAAGACCGCCCGACAACCAAGAGAATCAGAGTTGCCTTTGAACACGCTCCCCTTCCCCCGCGGAGCGCGTAACCGCAGGAAATTAGAGTTCTGTTGACCGCGATTCGTTGACCTTCGAAAATTGAAGGGGACGGCAGGCGTCATATGCGATCACATAGCTGAAACCGAGAGACGATCAATTTAAGGCGCTTCCGGCTATTTAACGGCTCCTTGTGGGGCGAGGTCAAGGCCACCACAGTGGAAGTGGATGGCGTGAATCAAGTTCTGCCGGTTCCGGAAGCCACGAGCCGTATACTTCACCCATTGGATCTTGGCATTGATCGATTCGCTGGTCGCGTTCGTGATGCGATGCCGGAGGTACGTGATGATGTTCTCGAACCGCCGCTTGAGCATCCGCGCCACTTCGATCATCGGTTGGCCAAGACTCACTCAGAACCCAATTGTCGTCCTTCGAAAAGTGGCTTAAAATGGACCTGCCGTCGAATTCCTGAGCAGTCCCAACCCCTCCGTGTTACGCATCGTCACCGAAAACTCGCGGGTCAGCTTACGGCAACGGAGAGTGCTGGGACAGTGGCCCTTGCCGATGGAGGTGAGTCGGCGAAAGATTTGACCGCGTCTGCAAGACTCGTCACCAGTTTGGCCGGGCGCGTCGGTTGGAAGCGCTGCAAAGCGAGCTCGGTGTCGCCAGTAAATCCCCAGACTCCGATCACGATCTTCCTTCGGGGAAACCGTACCTGAAGCAATCCGCTCAGGGTTCTAGCGCGGGCAAATGCAAATGGAGGCACGGCGGAGATGCAGAACACATCTTTCTGCCCCGGTTCCACGATCGCGAGCATGTGCTGCAAAGAGGAGTCTAAAGGAAGCGAAAGAGCGGCACAGCCGGCCTGCTCCAGCAGTTGGGCCAACATCGCGGCCGCGATCTCATCTGCCTCGTCGTGTGCAGGCAGACAGAGGACCCGGCCGAGCATATCTGCCGGTTTCAGCTCCTCCTCAGCGTCCGTTGCAACTTCGATAGCCACCGGCTCAGCCGCAGCGGTCTTTTCGGAGAATTCTGCGATCATTTCTTTAATACTCAGGAAAATAAACTCCTCTCGAGTTCGGTCAAGTGCGCCTTTGTGCCGATCCTGCTCGGCCATCGTAAGGGCCGGTATGATGACCGAATCGTACAGCTGGACTAAAGAGTTCTCAGCCAGGTAAACGTCGGCTACTGCTCGCGCGTCATGGTCGTCCATCGCTAGCAACCGCTGATACACTTGCGCTTCCGCCGCAAGGACGGGCTGATCGCCAAGCAAAATATGCAGGAAAGATAGATGTGGCACGTGGCGGCCCAAAACCACCACGCACACCGTCAATGGCGTCGACAGAATCAGGCCCGCGGGTCCCCACAAAGCCGCCCAAAACACTGTGGTCAAAAGGAGCGCCAGTGACGAGATTCCAGTATGCATTCCGTAGAGCCACGGCTCAACGAAGTTGCCGGTCACAACCTCCAACGTGGCGAACAGCAAGAATACGAGGAGCGGTGGCATCCAATGATCGAAGACCGCCAGTGAGAGCAGCAAGGGCAAAGAGACCGCTGCCAGCGATCCGACGTATGGGACGATGCGTAGCATTCCGGCAACCGCTCCCCACAGAACTGCATACGGAACGCCGATGAAGTATAGACCGATTCCACATAGGACACCAAAGCTCGCGTTCACCAGGAGTTGCATCATCAGGTAGCGGCTGACCCGTCGCGTTGCATCGTCCAGAGCCTGCGTCATGACGTTGAGCCGATTCAGTCCAGCCAGGCGGAACAGTCGGTTGCGCAGGTCGTTTTGTTCGGTGAGTAGAAATACGCTGAATATTAGAACGACGCCCAGGATGCCAAGCGGCGCCAGAATCGGCGTAGCGAGTTCGCGCAGGTAGTCGAGCTCGTTCGTCGGCTCTGCAACGATCTGCACTGGGACCGGACGCCCAGACTGGTTTGGGATAATGCGACGGCCTTGACTCGGAGTTGGTGGTGGAGTGGGTGGCGGAACGCTGGAGAGCTCCTGGGCGAGCTCTTTCACGCTCGCGGTCGCCCGGCCGAGAGCGCCCTTGCCAGGCGTGTGCATGGCTTCAATCTTATTGTGAATATTCTGCTGATACTTTGGTAGGTCGTTGACCACTTCCACCAGCTCATTGAAGATGACCAAACCAATCCCGCCTGCGGCCGCGATCGAGATCACCATCACGAGAAGCACTGATGGAAAGCGACCCAGATGCAGTTTTTGCAACCAGCCTACTGCCGGCGTCAAAACGAACGCGAGCGTTATGGCGAACGCCAGAGGGATGAGGATCTCGCGTGCGAGATAGAGCACTGCAATCACCGCGACAAGAATCGCGGCGGTCCGAATGCCCGACTTGGCGGTTGCTACGGGAGTCTTGATCATAGTCAGGAGTAGCTTTCTGGGTAAGGCGTGGAGCGACTGAGGCCCGCTGTGAACATTGAGCCAAAGCGGCACGCATAGACACGAGTGAATTCAGCACCGAGGTACAACACCTGAGCCGAGTAGTAGATCCACACTAACAACATGACGAGTGAGCCGGCCGCTCCATAGGTGTCTGTAAAGCCCGCCTTGGCAAGATACACTCCCAACAGCAATTTTCCAGCAGTGAATAGAAGTGCGGTAAGCACTGCCCCGACAGTCACATCCGACCATTTCAACGGAACATGCGGCAGCACTTTAAAGACGAAGGCCAGCAGTGCTGAAACGACAACAAAGGAAATTACCCAATCGACGGCTCGAATGAGAGTTGGAGGTGGCACCGCTACCGAGCGCAGATACCTGCCCGCGGAGGAAATCCAGACATTCAGAACCAGCGAAGCCAACAGGAATAAACCGGCGCCCACAACCACGGTGAAGGAAAGAAGCCGCTCTTTTATCAGATTGAAAATGGTCCGGCCTGCACTTGAGGCCGAGTCGTCGGGAACCCTCCAGATTGTATTTAGAGCGTCTTTCAGTTCGCTAACAACCGCCGTAGCGCCTAGAAATAGAGTAACCAGTCCGAGCAGAGTCACCGCCAGTCCACGCGAAGGCCTGTTTGCCCCTTCGATCAGGGCCTGAATGACTTTGGCGCCTTCCTGTCCCACTAAGCCTTGGATTTGCAAGACCAGACGGCCTTCCGCGGCTCTCGCTCCGAATGCCCAACCAGCGACGGCGAGCATGATGACCACAGTCGGAGCCAGCGAGAGTGCCATGTAATACGCCAGCGCTGCTCCCAGGCGGGGCGCTCTATCGTTTTGCCAATTCTGAATGGTGGCTTTGATCAGGGACGAAATTTCTTTGACCGCAAGGTGACTCATCTTTCGAAATCTCCTCGGAAATAATTGAACCCGGCTTGTGCCGGACCGAGGGTCCTTGCAGCCGGCCACGGTCCGATTTCTGAAACAGCTTGCGGTGAATATCCGGCCAGTACTCCTTCAATACATTGAAGAGTGCATCCGTTGCCAGTTGCGTGCCAAACTTCTGTACGGTATTTCCGAATGTGCGTTGCTCGGCCGGATTGTAGGCATTAGCGATGCCTGCCGCGAGAGCATTGCCCAAGAACTCGGAATAGTTGGCTTGGTTCGAGCCTGCGTCGGTTCGGGTGACGGCGATGCGCCCCAGCGCGTAACCCGTCCGGCGAACGAATGCACCGTGCCCCATGCGAAAGTAACGCGGATCTTCATGAAAGAGGACGGGGAAGGCAGCGTCAGTCAGGTAATCGCCCACAGCCTGGTCCGCGAAGGCCGCTCCATAGCGTCTGCCCAAACCTTTCGCTCCTTGCCCCCAAGAGGGAAACTGGCGCTCCACTTGCCCCATCCCGGCGAATAGACCCGCGACAAGGAAAGATGCCGGGTCGAAGGCTTCTGCCGTGGCAAGCCTCCACTTATCCTCGGAAGACAAGGGCTTCACATTCTGGTAAGTACCGGGAATCGTGCGGTAGTTCGGCAGAATTCCGAAGATGCGACTATCGTGCCGCGGAACTGGCGTCACTCCGGAATCCAGCTGTGCTTGGAGACCGCCGCACGCCGCGCCTAGGTAGGCTAAACTGACAAACACTCTGACGAAGCACGATGACGAATGAATTGACATCACGTTACTCCGAACCGTCAGGCGCCGGCACGCCCAACTTGCGCGACCGTGCCCGAAGCCCGTCGCTCGACGAGGTTCGCTGGCCTATCTGACTTCCACTTTGAAGAGCACCCGATCGGGGTGTTCATGGCGCCATTTGAAGTATTGCTGCTGCTGGCTACGGTTCACTTTGCGGAACTCCCGATAGTCACGGTGCTGCTCGCCCAGGTAGACCCGGTAAGCACGATCTTCCTGACTGTTGTAGACGTGATAGTCGCGGCCTTCCCGATCGTAATATCGCTTGTCGTGATGGTCGTCGGCTGTCATGATGACCGGAGCAAGGAACGCGACGCACAGCGAGAATACGCCCAGTAAACGCTTCATAATTCGAAACCTCGTCGATCGACATGCAGGCTGCTGGCCGTTCCATCGCAGTCAAATCGGCGATCACGCCTGGGCAGTCGATATTGCTCGGCACCTGGATGCGTCTCGTGCCGAGAAACTTGACCATATTCGGTCTACATGACCACATGTCGTTAAAGCCCTGCTTTTCCGTAGGCTCTGAATTTCTGCGTCAGAACCTCGGTTTCATAGCACAGATTGGAGTTGCGCGGCGAGTTCACTCTTTTACTTCGGGGTGGTGGGGTTCGTGCATCCTGCATCGTACCTGGAGGCGGAGAATTTCCCTGACAGATGAAGGGCCAAAGAATACGCGCCCCAAAGGCAGCAGCGAAGCTTGCTCGGCATGCCCAATCAACACTCGGCGCATGAGCATAGAGATGTTTCACAAGCCCAGCGGTAACGAATGATTAATACATCCGAAACCATTCTGGTTGTTGATGACAACGAGGCGGTCCTCAGGACCGTGGTGGCGATCCTCGAGCGTGCAAAATTCCGAGTGCTGTCAGCCGATTGCGGAGCTGACGCAATCAATCTGGCTGCCCAAACCGAAGGCACGATTCATCTGCTGCTTTCCGACGTGGACATGCCAGAAATGTCAGGCCCGGACTTGGGCGAGACTCTCAAGAAAACCAGACCGGAGATCCATGTAATGTTGATGTCTGGGGGAGCAGATGGAAATCTACTGGTTCTCAATTATGGCTGGGCTTTCATTCAGAAGCCTTTTGTGCCGGCCAAGCTCGTTCAGATGATCAATGCGGTGTTGGACTCGCCAGATAGGTCGCAGTTCGGCGGTCAAGAATTCGATACTCGCAAAGACGCGCCAAAGAAAACCTAGGTCGGCAGGTGACGCCGCTCCGGACCGGGAGTCCGAACGTGCGGAGCGTTTGGCGCAGGCAACGGGCGGCGACGCCCAGCCGCGAATCAAATTCTTACGATGGTCACCCGTTGTCCGTTTCAGTTGCTTCGGTGGCTCGGCGCCGCTCCCGACCGGTTCATCGTTCGCATGAAACGGGAGGACCACGAGTAGAATTGCGGACGAGGCAAATGTATTCCTTGGACGTTGCTTAAGCAGCAGCGCCTCGGGACTGCTCAACCGGCAGGCCCTCCTGCGCCGCCCCAGTCGTGAAACAGAAAGTTGATCCTGTCCCGAGTGTGGATTCGATCCAGATCGCGCCACCCATCGCTTCAACGATCTTCTTGCAGACCGCAAGCCCGAGACCGGTGCCGGGGACATCTCTATTTACCAGACGAATGAAAGGCATAAATACGCGAGCTTGGTTCTCGGGAGCGATGCCGATACCGTTGTCCTCGATTCGGACGAGCCAGCCCGATCCATGCTGCACGGCAGTCACATGGATTTGGATTGGCTCTTCACTGCGATACTTCAGGGCGTTACTAATCAAGTTCTGGAAGAGGCGCACCAAATGAATTTCGTTGCTTCGGATGATCGGCAGCGGGTCGACGATTAGTACGGCGCCACTCGCCTCGATCGCGGGCGCCAAATTCAGCGTGGCCTGCGCCACGGCATGCTGCAGGTCAACGCATCTGGGATGTTCGCACACACCGGTGCTAGCGAATGAAAGGAGATCGTCGACCAACGTAAACATGCGCGCCGCCCCGTCCACGATGAATTCCGCCATCTGCTTGGCCTTCGCGTCCATTTCGGTCGCCTGCACAAGCATTTCCGTGTACAAGGAAATTGCCCGGAGCGGCTCCCTCAAGTCATGGGCTGCGGTATAGGCGAACTCCTCCAGCCTCAAATTGGAATGGGCCAGTTGCTCAGCGCGCTCCTGCCTTTCAACTTCCCCAGCTTTCCGCGAGTTGATATCCCGCTGATGCATGGCGATCGCTTGCACTTCAGATTCAAACAGGAGATTCGAAACGGTGCTCTCCACCCAAGAGTAGTTTCCGTTTTTACAGCGCATGCGCGCATCCCATTGGCATGGAGCTGCGGGCTTGGCGAGCATCGCCCGCAGCGCCCGGCTTGAAGCGTCACGGTCTTCCGGATGAATCAGTTCCAAGCAATTCCGTCCCAACACCTCTTCCGGAAGGTATCCGAAGATCTTCGTTATCGACGAGTTGCCATAGAGTATTTCGCCCTGCGTATCGATCACAGTGATCGCATCGGGACTGTTTTCTATGAGAGAGCGGAAGCCGTGAAACGACGCTGCCATTGCTACACCTCATCTTTCTGGAAGCGCTCTTCTATGCAATTTTGGCACCGAACTGACCGGGGCTCGCGCATTGCCCATGGCATGGTGATTCGAATGGTCTTGCATGACGGCACTTCAACCTTCCGGCTTCCGTAAAATCCATTTGGCCAGCCGCCGAGACCAAATATGGTCATGCGGAAAGCGCAGCTCCAGTGGTAGAATAGTTGGGACCGCCAATTCTCGGCTCACCACTGTTTGCTGGACAACTTATTTTCCACGCAACCGCCTCCTGGATCGGCGGTGAGAGGGGAAACGTATTGGCTTCTCAGCCACAAGCGGACGGTTGGCTCGCGAAAAACGGCCCGAAGGAACTCGAACTGCTTTTTCGGGCATTCGTCTTCCATCCTTCGGCACCTATTCTCCTCGCGGACAATAATCGCCGATACCTCGATGCCAGTGTGGGGGCCAGCAAGCTCTTGGGTCTGCCGCGGGAGAAGATCATCGGCCGCACTCTGGATGATTTTGCAGATCCCAGTTTCAAGCCGGTGATTTCGGACCGCTGGCATGCCTTTCTGGAGGAAGGCACGCAGGAAGGAACGCTGCAGCTCCAGGGTCCGGACGGAGGTCCGCGGGAGATCGAGTACGCCGCCAGACTGAACGTACTGCCGTTACGTCACCTTCTATTGCTGCGTGACAAGCCTGCAAATACCAGGAAGGTCAAGCCGGAAGGGAACAAAGATCTTTTCACAAACTATGTTCCTTTTTGGATGCAAGACTATGGGGTCTTGCTGTTGGATGTGGATGGACAGGTGGTCGCCTGGTATTCGGGAGCCGAACGCATTTACGGCTACAAGAGCGGCGAGATGATCGGCCAACATGTGTCGCGATGCGATCCCGACGAAGACGCTCAACGCAAAGTGCAAGGGGAAATTAAGAGGGTCGCTGATGAAGGTCACGTAGGCACCGAATGTTGGCACGAGAGAAGGGATGGGTCGCGATTTTGGGCCAACATCATTACCGTGGCCCTCAGAGACAACAATGGCGACTTACACGGCTTCGCCCGAGTAGTGCGCGATTTCACCGAACGCCATGAGAGAGACGAAAAGTCGCGGCGCAGTCGCACACGTCTCCGGCTGCATCCTGCCAAATCGACGATAGTCGGCATCGTTTCCGGTGAGTTTGATCGAATTCCAGAGGCTAACGACGCGTTTCTCGATCTCGTCGGATATACCCGCGAGGATTTGCAAGCGGGCCGATTGCGTTGGCCTGATCTAACACCAGCGGAATTCCTTGCGCACGACGAGATCGCTCATGAAGAGGGATTGCGGTTTGGAGCTTGCACACCTTTTGAAAAGGAATTGATTCGAAAGGACGGGAACCGAGTCCCAGTTCTGGTTGCCACCGCCGTCCTGAAGCTTTCTCCCTTCCGATGGATCACATTCGTGCACGACCTTCGCGAGCGCGACTGGCTGGAGCATATCGACGACGAAGTCGCCGACATAAAGCAGAACTTCGAGGAGATTATAGGGTGCAGCACCGCCATGACGCGGGTCATGGGGCAGGTGGCAGTGGTTGCCCCGACCGATGCCACGGTGTTGATCCTGGGCGAGACGGGCACAGGCAAAGAACTCATAGCCCGCGCTATCCACCGACTGAGCCCCCGCCGGAATCTTCCTTTCATCACATTGAACTGCGCAGCCATTCCGACGGGACTTCTGGAAAGCGAGCTATTCGGTTATGAGAGAGGGGCTTTCACCGGCGCTTTATCGCAAAAGATCGGACGTTTCGAGTTGGCCCACAAGGGAACACTGTTCTTGGATGAGGTTGGCGACATTCCCTTAGAACTGCAGCCGAAGCTTCTCAGGGCACTGCAAGAGAAATCGTTCGAAAGATTAGGAGGTACCCGGACGATCCCCATCGACGTTCGGCTCCTGGCGGCAACCAACCGGAATCTGACGCAGATGTTGAGCAGTAAACTCTTTCGCAGCGATCTTTATTACCGGCTCAAAGTATTCCCGATCACTGCACCCGCATTGCGGGATCATCCCGAAGATATTCCCTTACTCGTCCGGCACTTCACAAAGAAGTACGCCGCAAAAATGGATCGGATGATTGAAAAAATCCCATCCGACACTATGCGAGCTCTCGTGAGTTGGTCTTGGCCCGGGAATGTACGAGAGCTTGAGAACTTCATTGAGAGGTCTGTTATCCTCTCCAGCGGGCCAACCCTCCGGGCGCCCTTAGCTGAACTACGCGCCACCGCAGTGGAAACTACCGGCAGTTTGACACTTGCGGAAATGGAAAGGGAGTATATCCTGCGCATTTTCCGGGAGACCGGTGGCGTGATCAGCGTCACAGCAACTCGTCTCGGCGTGCCCCGTACAACCTTGAATGCCATGATGAAGAAGCTGGGAATCTCACGGGGCGATCTTTAACTACATCACAATCGCGAGCGCAAGCCTGACTTGTGGGTCGCAGCAAGCGCGGTTACACGCCCAGCAACTTGCGCTTGAGACCGGCATTGACGGGCTTCGCACCCAGCCATGCCGAAAACAGGGCGTCCGCAAAATCCTTGCCCGGTATCGTCATCTCTTTGCCCTGGCCGCGCACCACGGTGCCGGCCCCCGGCACGAACGTGAAATCGAGGATATCGCCTTTCTTAAGGTTGGGCAGAGCCTGCTCCAGAAGATCGAGTCGTGCGCGCAGGGCGGGCATCGACCGGCTGGAGTTTCGCAGGATGCCCGTCTCTACCGCTTGAACAAACGTCTTGCGGCTGACGTCGCGCAGCATTACAATGACGATGCGCTTGGCCTCGTCGGTATTAATCGCTATCCGTGCATCCGCCGTCGGATCTTCGAGGTAAAGTCCTGCGACGTAGACCTTGAAGAAAGCCTCTTTGAACACGCCCATGCCGTTCAACTGGAGCTCGCGCCCAGCCACGCCGACCATTTCCGGCATGCTTACGCCTGATTCCTCGCGCGTCTTATCCGCTGCTAGACCCAGCGCCACGGCGCACCAGCAGCCTGCCGCCGCAATTAAACTTCGCACTTTCATTGTGGTAACGCTCAGAAAGGGTTCTGGAGTGAATCGTCATTGCGGGTCGCCGTCTCAACTACCTTTCCCTGCTCAAATCAATCGGAGGGGGCCGAGCCGCCGCCGCCCGGCAAAACCTGCCGCAATTCCACGGCGGGAACCGAGAGGACGATAGCGTCGCCGACTGACTGAACCATGCCCACAGGCAATTCGAGAGTCCCGGCATGGAACATTCCTCTAGAAGCACCGAGTTGATCAGCGACATCTTTTCGCAGTTTGATCTGGAGCGATTCCACGCGCCAGGCATCGCTGTCAAGGAAGAGAGCAGCAACCTCGCCGATCGCTTGCCCGTCTGCTGCAATGACGGTTCGTCCTCGAAGGTTTTCGTCAGAGAGCCGCATCCGAGTCGCCTTTCCTAATCTATAGATACCAAAATCCGATGGCCTGGCAATCCATCAATGTTGTGCGTTTGCGTATTGAAATGATGATCGCGCGTCGGAGTGAGGATCTAGCTCGTATGGCCTCCATCCATCCGGCCAGATTCGCGGACAGACTTCCCACAATATCCGCATCTCGGAGTCGGCTCTATGATGGTCAAGCCTCGAAAGGCCGGGCACCCGGCGCCTAGCAAAGTAGCAAAGCGCATAGCGAGCTATCATTTTGGCAAGCAGCGAGGAACTCCCACTCTGCAGAGGCGGAATGACAAATAGCTCAAGGGTCTTCGACCGCCGCGGCGGATGACATTCAGGCGTGCAGCATTTCCTTCACTGCCCGCCCCACGGTGGAGAGGAATTCTTCCAATTGCGATGGCTTCTCTATGTATCGAACGACGCCCATAAGGCCAGTACGGTGCCTGTCACTCCTCGCTTGCGACGACGTGATGACCGCGATGGGCACGCCGGAGAGGTACGGATTCTGTATCAGCCTCCCCAGCACGTGAAAGCCGTCGCTTTTGGGCGTGTTCAAGTCGACGAGAATCGCGTCCGGGTGGAACGCGTCTGTCGCCGTCGGCCCGACTGCACAAAGAGAGTCCACAGCCTCCTCGCCGTTTTTGAACCGCGTTAGTTCGTAAGCTATGCTGTTCTCCTTTAGCGCCAGTTCGACCAAGAAAACATCTGCAGAATTGTCTTCGATTAGGACGATCTGAGCTGTCTTCATACTTCACCGCCTTTGCGCAGGAATCGTGAAGTGGAACGTCGATCCTTGCCCATATGTCGATTCAACCCAAATCCGACCGCGATACCGCTCGATGATTCTTTGACAAATGGCCAGCCCGAGCCCGCTGCCGGGATACTCTTCCCCGCTATGCAGGCGTTTAAAGGGTGTAAATATTTTTTCCAGGTACTGAGCCTCCATGCCGATGCCGTTGTCTTGCATTGAAAACTCCCAAAAGCTCGCGTTCTTTTGGGCCGAGATATGAATATGCGGTGGCTCGCCATGTCGGGTATATTTCAGCGCGTTGCTGAGGAGATTTTTGAACAGCAACATCATCGGTATCTCTTCCGCTGTCACGGCGGGAAGCGGATCATGGGTTATGACTGCTGCGGTTTCCTGGATTCGCGGCTTAAGATATGCGATCGCCTCCTCAAGAACCCGATTGCAATCGACGACAATAGTTTCCTCGCTCCTCCCGTCGTTCACCGCCCAATAGTCACGCAATCCCTTTAACAACATTTCCATCTGGCGAGCGCCCTCTACCGCATAGGCGATCGACTGTTCCGCTAGCGGGTCGAGTTGGCCCTTATGCTGCCTGGCCAATAATTGCGTATAGCTCGTCACCATTCGAAGAGGCTCCTGCAGATCGTGTGACGCAGCATAAGCGAAGTGCTGCAGGTCCTGATTGGCTTCTCGCAATGAGTATTCCGCACGCTTCCGCTCGGTAATGTCCTCCATTACCAGAAGGATCAGATCTACATGGTCTATGCGACGGGCATTCAGGAGCAGCGTTTTGCGCCCGATATTCGGGAACTCATAATCCACCTGGAAATCTTCCAGAGTCTTTTTCTCGGGAAGCAGTTCGGTCAGTAGCCGTCGCAGCTCGGGAATGTCCCAGAGCCCGGTGCGAAGTTCAAAGAGAGGCTGGCCCTCTGTTTCGAGCGCGGTAAGCTGAAAGGTTTTAAAGAAGGCCGGATTCGCTGACTGAACGCGCAGGTCGTTATCCAGCACTAGTAGCGGCTCGCGTATGGTGTCCACGATGTTCTCAGCGTAGATCTTCGCGGCCATGGCTCGCTCTTCGGCTTGTTTAAGCAGCGTCACGTCGGTGAAGGTGATGACCACCCCTTCGATCACGTTATGGACCGTGCGGTATGGCAGGATTCGCATCAGGTAATGCTGGCGTCCATGTGCTCCTGGCAGATCGCGTTCACGCACCGCAAGCGTTCTAAGCACTTCCCTGATGTCTTCGACCAAGCTGAAATCGGCAAACTGGGCCGCAAGGTCGGTAATCGGCCGGCCCACGTCCCCGGCAATGAGCCGGAACACGCTGCCGGCAGCGGGAGTGAAATTCACGATGCGCATTTCCGTATCAAGGAAAACGGTCGCTATCTGCGTACTGTTGTTGAGATTCTGCAGATCGCTATTGGCATGATCGAGTTCGGCGACTTTGCGGTGCAGCTCTGTGTTGACAGTTTCGAGTTCCTCATTGGCCGACTGGAGTTCCTCCTTCGAACTCTCCAGCTCTTCGTTCGCGGATTGATACTCTTCGTTGGCGGATTGCAGTTCCTCATTCGACGTTTCCAGCTCTTCAAAGATCGCCTGCGCGTGCTCTCGGGCTGACCGAAGTTCGCTTTCGAGGGACCGGATTACTTCGTCAGAATCGGCGTCGAAGGCATGGTGAGTCGTGCTGGTGCCGGCAACTGGGGGCGCCTCCTCGAATAAGACCATGTAGAGGCTTGCCGCCCGGAGATCCGCGAGCGGCTCCACAGTGAGATCAACAGAACTCACGCCGCCGTTGGTCTGAACTTGTATTTGTTTCTGGATAACTCTTTCGCGAGCGTTCACCGCCTTATGGAGAGCCGTCCGCAACGGAATCCGCAGCCCTTCGCGCGCCATATTCATTACATTGGCGTCTGGACTACCCGTGGCCGGTTCGAGATAGCGGCCGATCGGGCCCGAGAAATAGACGGCATCCCCATTTTCCCGGACGGTGACGCACGCAGGCCGATATCGCTGCAGGATAATCCGTTCGATTTGTTTGGGAAGGCTTTGTTCGTCCCCACCAGGCCGATTTTCTCCGTCGAGCTTGTGACGGCCGAAGTTTGCAAGTGGAAACACCATCCCTGGCCGCGGCCGCGTCTCCTTTTTTTGGAAAATCCGGCGCTTTTTGTCTACTGGCTGGAACAGTTCCTTATGGGATGAGGCGCTCTCCGACGGGCCGAGAAAGAGATAGCCGCCAGGACGCAGGGCATAGTGGAAAAGCGGGATGCTTTTGCGTTGCAGATCCTGCCCGAGATAAATCATAACGTTGCGGCACGAGATCAAATCCAAACGCGAAAACGGAGGGTCTTTGATGAAACTGTGGTTGGAGAAGAGACAAATCTCCCGCAGCTCCCGGGTCACTTGATAAGCGCCATCTTGCTTCGTGAAGAAGCGTTCCAGACGTTCGGGGCTCACGTGCTGCGCAACGCTCTCCGGGTACCGGCCCTTGCGGGCCATCTCCAACCCCCGCTCATCTATGTCGGTGGCGAAGACTTGGATCTTGGGGGGATTGTCGAGCGTGGCCGCGTGCTCGCACAGCAGAATGGCAATGGAGTAGGCTTCCTCTCCCGAGGCGCATCCCACGACGCACGCCCGAAGCTGGTCCTCGGCATTTTTGCCCTCAAAGAGCTTCGGAATCACGTCTCCGGCGAGGCTATCGAAAGCCTCGGCGTCGCGAAAGAACTGTGTCACACCGATCAGCAAGTCTTTGAACAGCCGGTCGGCCTCGTCCGGATCGCGTTCCAGGACTTGAACGTACTGCTCGACCGTTTCAATCTGCAAAGCTTTCATGCGTCGCGATAATCGCCGCGTGATCGTGTTCTCTTTGTACTGGCTGAAGTCGTGGCCGGCCCTACGCCGGAGCAAGCCATGAATTTTGTCTATGTGCGTGCCGGTCTGCTCACGAATGCTATTGGGCTTGCCGTTGGTTGAATTCAGGTGCGCGGCATACTCCATGAGTTTCGCCGGCATCTCCTCCACTCGGAGCACATGATCCACAAGGCCGGTTGCAATCGCGCTCCGGAGGATGGCATCGTACTTGGCGGATTCGAGCGTTTGGGCCATAGCCATGCCGCCATATTCCTTGATGGCTCGGAGTCCGACTGTACCGTCGGTTCCGGTGCCGGAGAACATGATGCAGACCGCGTTTTCGCCGCGGTCTTCGGCTAGGGAGCTAAAGAGGCTGTCGATGGGCGTTCGGTGTCCCCGAGCTTCGGCGGGAGCTGTCACTTGCAACACGTTATTTTTGATTGTCAGAGTAGCGCCCGGCGGAATGATGTAAACCCGGTTGGGAACGACGTTTTGACGGTCTTGGGCCTGCTCTACCGGCATTTTGGTGTATCTGGCCAGCAACTCCGGGAGAGCGCTCGGGTGATCGGGGGCAAGGTGCTGGACGACAACGAAGGCAATGCCCGCGTCAGGCGGCATGTGCTTGAAGAACCTTTCGAAGGCTTCAAGACCGCCGGCGGAAGCGCCCAACGCTGCGATTGGAAACTCGTTGGTATTGTCCCGGCTCATCCGCTCGCCTTTGCGAGAAGAGCCCCGCTATCGGACCTGCTCCCCTCGTTGTCTTTCTCCCGGGGCGCTTCGTTGTAAAACGATACCACAGTACGCGTGGTCATCGCGAAGCGTTCGAACTCCAGCGGAGGTCCTTCTGTCCGGAAGCCCCTCAAGGGACGGATTTCAATGGAATCGATCCACGGGCGTCCCTCGTCTATTTCTAGAACAGGTGCCTTGCGGTGTTCACGGCACCGCGCGGCTCCATACAGAGCTCGGCTGGATTCGTTCCCATCGCTTCCTTGATCAGGCATCTGCGAAAACTATCTCTAGGCACGAAAGGGGCCGACATCCCTGGATGAATATTCAACGCGGCTCGTCCAAACGGATGCGTCCTGTCAGCGGAACCCTAAAGAGGCATAACGATATACGGTCATGTGACCACGTATGGTCACCTCGGGGGAGGCTAAGCAAAGCACGGCAAAGAAATAGTCCGACACTGCTGTTCCACCCATAAGTTGCGGCACTGGCTTGAACTCGTGGCATCACGAACCAAACTCTACCGGCATTCATGATCTTCGCCCTGTGAACAGCGGATGAATCCAAGCCCAACGAGCCGATTTCGAGAGATCCCTTGATGAACCCATCGTGGTTGTCCGCGTCTGCGCGGGCATTCTCAAGGCCAGCACTGTCCTTGCAAGAACTTCTACCGAGGTGCCGCTTGAGCTGCAAACGTTTCGATTTCTTCGATTCGCGGTGCGATTCAAGCGGTGCGATTCAAACAGAGTCATCACGCCTGGACCGCCCGGAATCTGTTTCCACCTGGGTCGGAAAGGTGGGTATACTAGCCCGTGACCTTTGCGGATTGGTTGTTGGCCGATATTCGCCTGCCAAAGGGGTTCTACAGTAGGGCGGAATCGGAGCACGCCTGGTGGCGCGTGATGTGCCTGACGGGTGTCGACTATTTCTCGACGCTTGGCTACCAGCCGGGCATCGCTTTCCTTGCGGCCGGGATACTCTCACCGGTCGCCACGCTCATTCTCGTGCTCGTGACACTATGTGGCGCCCTGCCAGTTTATAGCCACGTAGCGGAAGCGAGTCCCAACGGACAGGGCAGCGTCGCCATGCTGGAGAAGTTCTTTCCGCGATGGAGCGGCAAGACGTTCGTGCTGATTCTCTTGGGGTTTGCGACTACTGATTTTGTCATTACGATGACGCTTTCTGCAGCGGATGCCGCCGCCCACCTCACGCAGGACCCGTTCACGCCGACCTGGATGAAGAGCCAGATGTCGGTAACGCTCGTGCTGCTCGCCATTCTCGGCGTCATTTTCCTCAAGGGCTTTAAAGAAGCGATCGGCGTAGCTGTCGTCCTAGTGGCGTTGTATCTGGTTTTGAACGTTGTGGTCACCGCCGTTGCCCTCCAAGAAGTATTGCGGAGCCCACAGTCCATCTCGAACTGGAAGAACGCGATCCTCATGCAACGCGGCAATCCGCTCGCCATGCTCGGTGTTTCGCTCGTGCTCTTCCCGAAGCTCGCGTTGGGACTCTCTGGTTTCGAGACTGGCGTGGTTGTGATGCCCCTTATCAAATGCAAAACCGTGGCCGATCGCGTCCGCAATACGCGCAAACTGCTGGTGACGGCTTCGATCATCATGAGTTTGTTCCTTCTAGCTACGAGCACTGCGACAACTTTGCTGATTGAACCGAACAAGTTCAAAGAAGGCGGAGAGGCAAATGGTCGTGCGCTGGCATATCTCGGACACAAGTACCTCGGCAACGGCTTTGGAGCGCTCTACGATATCAGCACGATTCTGATTCTTGCGTTCGCGGGCGCGTCCGCAATGGCGGGTTTGCTCAATCTGATCCCTCGATACCTTCCCCACTTCGGCATGGCGCCCGAGTGGGCGAGGGCGGCGCGCCCGCTGGTGCTGGTGTTCATCACGGTTGCGTTCGGCGTCACGATTCTCTTCCGGGCGAGCGTGGACGCGCAGGGCGGAGCATATGCCACTGGCGTGTTGGTGCTGATAACTTCGGCTGCCATCGCGGTAACGATATCGGTATGGGGCACCCCGCGGCGCTGGCTATTCCTGATCATTTCGTTGGTGTTCATCTACACGACCGCGTTGAATATATACGAGCGGCCCGAGGGCATCAAAGTGGCATCATTCTTTATCGGAGCGATGATTGCGACCTCGCTGATCTCTCGCGCAACGCGTTCGACAGAACTGCGGATACGCGATGTTGAGCTAAATGAGCAAGCGACGGCCTTATTGGCGGAAGACGAAGACCGAGTGATCCGTCTGATCGCACGGAGAACGCAAGTCGAAACTGAGGAAGCGCTGGATAAGATGGATCAGGAGGTCCGCGATCTTCACAATCTCGGCGCCGACGAACGCCTTTACTTCTTTGAGATCGAACGCGGCGACGCCTCGGAGTTCGAGGACACCTTGCGCGTAATGGGCGAGCGGATCGGCAAGCATTCGGTTCTGCGTGCGAGAAGCCCGGTAGTCGCCAATGCTATTGCTGCTATGCTGATCCACCTTGAGAAAATGACAGGGCGAGTTCCCCATGCTTACTTCAAGTGGACCGAAGGCAATCCTGTCGGAAACCTGTTTCGTTTCATGCTGTTCGGAGAAGGTGACTTGGCACCTATTGCCCATGAGGTGCTCCGGCGCGCGATTCCGGATGTGGAGCACCGGCCCGTGATCCACGTCACTTGAGATGTCAGAGATCAATCCGCCTGAGACCACGCCTGGCGCTCTATTTGGTAGAAATGACCTGGTCAGAGCTGACGGTGGAATGGTGTGCGCCTTCGTCCGAGTAGGCCGAAGTTCGCACCTCAAACATGAAAACCTAATTTTGTGGGCGTTTCGGCGGAAGGGCACCTGCCTACGTGGCCATGTAGAAGTCCCCGGAGAGTTCCGGCACCTCCCTATTCACTCACGTGACGATCTCCGGCTAAGAATCCTCAGCGCGTGAGGCTCGACCCCGTTACTCGCATCCAATCTCAAATCAGTTTGGAATCGTCCAGAGTATCTTATCTCTCCCGGAACCGGTCGTTGTCCACCAATACGCGGCCGTCATGGAAGCGCAACGTCAGGCGCTCTCCGATCTTCAGATCACGTCCGAACGAATTTGAAGCCATTACGAAGAAGCTATTTGCTCCAGTCGCAAGCGCTACTTCAAAATCATTCTTTGCGACCACTTTGGCCTTAATCCGACCGAACTGCGGCGGGGTGCGTTCGGAGATGGGCATTTCTTTAACAGCGGCTCCAAATTCGCGCATGTAAGCTGCGGCCATTTTCACTACCATATCTCGGCGTGGCCTTGATGGAGAACCCGTCCGCTCCACATCTGGGTCATCTTTATCCGGGATTGGCGCGGCTCCTTGCTGATCGCCTTTGTCAAGGTCCAAGAGCGAATTCAGTTCGGCTTGGCGGGCGAGCAATTGCTTGAGCCTCTCGCGGTGCTCGAATGGGCGATCCGCCTGTACCCGATAATCAGCCAGTTCTTTCTCGATGCGGGCAACGCGGTTCTGCTGATCCACAGCGAGTCTGTCCAAATTCCTCAGCGTGTGCTCGACGCTCTGTACTGTGCCGATGGGGTTCGTGGCATTCAGATTGGCAGAATGCGTGGCTTGACCACGAACGAACAGATCCGGGACCCGGTCCTCCTGGATCAGCCCAAACCCGCCGCTTTTTCCCTTGCTCAAAATCTCGGAGCCACGGAATGAACCGCGCAGTTGCATTGTCTGGTCATCACGCCACGTCAGGACCGTATGCGTGAGCGCCTTAGCCGCTTCCTCCCGCGCACCCTTGCCGGAAAAGACGCGAATGCCGACCTTCATGACGAACTCGTCTAAATCATTGGCATTCCTGGTCGCGATGTCGGCGTCGATGTGCGCCAGGTGCTCCTTAGCTTCTGCGATCTGGCGAGGAAGGTCGCGCATGGCCCAGCGGATATGCCGCTGCTGGTTGGCGTGAACGGTCCGGAGCTGGTCCAGTTTGCGGACTTCTGTGTCGATCTTGATCTTTTCAACGACGGCGGGATTACCAGAGGCGATTGCCTTGATCTCAGCGTAAGTGAGCGCGCCGCCTTCCAGATCCTCCGCCGCGCGAACCGAAGTTTCTCCCCGCATCACCTGCTGGATGAAGCGGGCCTTTGTTTCGAGCGTTTGCCACATGTAGGCGTCGAAGGAACCTTCTGTCACATAGCGGTAGATCTGAACCTCTTTGTTGGAGTTCCCTTGCCGGAGAATCCGCCCTTCACGTTGCTCGATATCACGTGGACGCCACGGCGCATCCAGATGATGGAGGGCCACTAAGCGCCGCTGGACATTGGTGCCGGCACCCATCTTCTCGGTCGACCCCAGCAGAATGCGGACTCTCCCGGCGTTCACGGCATCGAATAGAAGCTTCTTAGCGGTGTCCGTCTCGGCGTCATGGATGAACGCGATTTCCTCGGCCGGCACTCCGGTATTTATCAGCTTCGCGCGGACATCGTCATAAACATTGAACCGATCTGGATCAGGGGTCGAGAGATCGCAAAACACAAGCTGAGTCGAGCGTTCGGCACGAGTCGCTTCCCAAATCCGCGCGATGTGTGTGACGGCGAGGTCAAGTTTCGTTTCCCCGTTCGGTTCCGCCGTGGGGTCGACGAGCCGCATATCCAGTGCTGCCTTTCGACCTTCACCCGTAATCTTAAGCATGTTGTCTACGCTCGGATCGACACGCTCCTTTTTCAGCCGTTCGGCGCGCGCGGTGAGAGTTCCGATGAACGCTTTCAGTTCCCGACTGGTGGGCGCAGCCACGATCCCGGCCTTTCCGTTTTCGAGTTCCGGCCGCGGGAGGTTCAACATGTCCGCGGTCTGCACATCCGCCGCGCTGCGGAAGACCGTGAGCAATTCCGGCAGGTTGATGAATTTGGCGAATCGCGTGTGCATGCGATAACCAGATCCATCCGGAGCGAGTTCGAGGGAGGTGACGGCCTCCGCGAAGTTCGCGGCCCAGGAATCGAAGTGTTCCACCTTCCGTTCCTCCAGCATCCCAGGCGAGAGATAGCGAAGCATCGTGTACATTTCCGCGAGCGTGTTCGAGATCGGGGTTCCGGTTGCGAACACGACGCCACGGCCGTCGCCCCGTTCCTGGAGGTAACGGATCTTAAGAAACATGTCGAACGCGCGGTTGCTATCGGAGTTCGGTAATCCCGCGATCCGGCTCATTTTTGTCGTGTATGCGAGATTCTTGTACAAGTCCGCTTCGTCCACGAAAAGCTGATCAATCCCCAGTTCTTCAAATGTTACGGTCTTATCCTTCGACTCGCGGTCGGCGCGCTTCTTCAGCCTGACCGTCAGACGCTTCTTGGCCTTTTCTAGTTCCTTAACGATCCGGCGGTTGTCGTCCTTGGAATCCTTGGCCAAATTGATCTCGGAATCGAGTTCGGCGATTTGCTTCTCGACGAAACGGTTGAAGTATTCGTCGGAAACTGGAAGGAATTCAAATGAGCGATGGGAGATGATCACCGCGTCGAAATTGCCGGTGGCGATACGAGCCATCGCCTCCTGGCGTTTTCCGCTTTCAAAGTGTTCCTTCCCGGCCACGAAGATTCGGGCTTGCGGGTAAAGCTTCAGGAACTCCGCTCCCCACTGATCTACCAGATGGTTTGGCACGACAAACATCGGCTTTTTGGCCAAATCCAAACGGCGCAGCTCCATCGCCGCCGCTGTCATTGTCCAGGTCTTTCCTGCGCCGACCACATGCGCCAGGAGCGGGCAGCCTCCCTGGAGGATGCGCCACACGGCGTTCTTTTGATGCGGCCCGAGATCTCCATCACGGAGGGAGGTTCGGACCATCCCCGGCAACGACAGATGCGACCCATCGAAATCCCGAAGCCGAAGGTTGTTAAATCGAAAATTGTATTCTTTGGCGAGCCGCTCCGCGCGTTCACGGTCCTCCCAAACCCAATCCCGAAACCGATCCTTCAATTGCTGTTGCTTCTCGCGTGCGGCGATGGTCTCCGGCTGGTTGACTGTGCGGCTTCCATCCTCGTGCTCGTCATACGCAGTCGGAGTGCGCCCATTGAGCGATTGCTCGATCAGTTCGGAGGCACGGAAGCGGGCCGTACCGTGCGTTGTCGTGTTGTTCACGACGTGCTTCGCGCTGTAGTCGAGTTCAACGGTCCATGTCGCGATGGCGGGAGCGTGCCCGATTCGTACGCTCACCTGGGGCACATCCAACAACTCGGCGACGAACTTGCGGATGTCGGACGGTGGTATCCATGACGAGCCGAGACGCGCTTCGATCTCGCTCGGGTCCAGATCTTTCGGCTGAACTTCCTGAAGAGCGTCCACATTGCGGCGGTAAGCGGAATCTGTTCGGGCCGCGTCCTGTGCGACCAGAAGTTTCGAGCGCACATTGCCGCTGAGATAGCTGTCCGCCGTCTCCCACTCCCGGCTTTCAGGATTCTGGTACGCCAGGTTTCCGAGCTCCTTCTGCAACTCGGGACCGCTTCGACCGGTGAGCGATTCCATCCGCGGCCAGTCAATTCTGCCAGTCTCGTTAAGCGATACCAGGAGCGCTTCGGATGCGCTTCCGACGCGCTCGACGGGCCGATAGCGTTCCAGTGTTCGGCGCTCGAAAACCGCGGTCTTAGTGGCGCGCTTCGTCTCGGGGTCGAATTCTTCGAGCGAGAGCAGGAGAGGCTGGTCGGGATCGCCAACGAACGCTCTGACGTTTTCCTTCGCGCTCAGTGGTCCGAACCGTGAAACGAAGGAATCGTAGGTTCGGTTCAGATGCCGGCGCGCCTCTGCAATCGTCTCTTCCGGCGCGTCCACGAGCTGAGTTCGGAATACGTCGCGCACGGCATCGCGAACTTGGAGCATGCCGCGAATTCGCGCGGCAACAGATGCCGGGACCGCCAACGGCTCCAGGACCCCGCGGCGGCACACCACGATCTGGCCGCCACGATCCGCCAAGCCTCCTTCTTTGATACTGCCGGCTGCGGGGACCTGGTCGGTGTCCGGCCGCATGAGCGGTTCCTGATTCTCCCGGCTCTTGTACACATGGGTGGGAAGCGATGAAACTGCCCTGTCGAGATCATCGATATGCAAGGTTCCGATCAAGACGGGAGCGTCGCCATACTGGCCCGATTCCAAGGCCATGCGGCCCAGCATCATCTCAGGGTGGCGGGCGAAGTATTCGTTCACGTGGATCGGGCCATCTGGCATGTCAACCACTTTCAATTCGGTCCAGCCCTCACCGCGAACTCCATCGGCGGAACGCTTCTGGAGAAAGAGAATGTCGGTGGTCACCTCCGTTCCGGCATTTCCTTTGAACGTGGTGTTCGGGAGCCGGATGCCACCGAGGAGCGTCGACCGCTCTGCAAGATGGCGTCGAACCGCCGAATCCTGTTTATCCATCGTGTACCGGCTGGTGATTAACGCCATCACACCTCCGGGCCGGACCACATCGACGCACTTGGCAAGAAAGTAGTCATGAATGGCGTGGGTCAAGTGCGGACTGCCGCGGTACGCCGGGTCGTACACCGGATAGTTGCCGAAGGGAATGTTTCCGACCGCCGCATCGAAATAGTCCTTCGGAAATGGTGTGTCCTCGAAACCCTTGTGATGAACGGTTGATTCGGGGTAGAGGTGGGCGGCAATGCGCGCAGTCATCGAGTCCAGTTCGACGCCCGTGCGCCTCGTGCCCAGATACAGAAGTTCCGGCATGAGGCCGAAAAAGTGCCCGACACCGACCGACGGCTCGAGGATATGCGCGCCGGGCTGGACGCCGAGTCGTTCCATCGCCCGCCAGATCGCCCCGATCACTTCCGGGGAAGTGTAGTGCGCATTTGGAGTTGAGGCCCGAGCGGAGGCGTATTCGTCAGGGTTGAGCATGTCCTTCAGCTCGGTCGCGACGCTCTGCCAGTCGTGTGGTGGCGGTGAGGCGAACGCATTTGGCATTGCGCCCCACCCGACATACTTCACCAGAACGGCCTTTTCCTCTGGCGTAGCGAGGCGGTTTTCGGATTCGATGATTTTCAGCGTTCGAATGGCCGCGAGATTATCTTGCGCCTTCTGTTTGAGACTGCCCTCGCCGATGCGGTGGGAAGGATCTATGCGGAAATCACGGGCAAGGGTTGTTGCGGATCGAGCATCGCCGGATCGAACGACAACTGAGGCTGATCCTGCTCGTCCGGTAGAAACGCCCACTCCCTCGTCGCGATCTCCCAGGCCCGGTGGTATTCCATCTTCTGCACCACCGTCAGCTCGTACAAGAGATTGCTGGTCAACTCCTGTGCCGCGAAGATCGCTCGCTGAAGGTGATTCCCGCTCTCCAGGCTCTCCACCATCTTGGGACGGTAGCGTTTCCAATGCTCCAGGATCTGATGGCCGAGAGGCGTGAGCGTTTCCATTTCCGCCATGGACAGGCTCCTTTCCTAAATTATCAGCCAGTTCCGGCCCGGAGACATCAGAGAACAGGCTGAGTTGATTCTCGTCCGTGAATGGGCTTCCCGCTCGCGATTTCGTGGCCATCGATCACACTCACGAATTGACAGCTAACAGGTATGGAAGGCGAAACAGCTTCGCCCATCCCCGCACCGCGTTGGCTTGGTATCGCGGGATGTTCGTGCCTGTAACCCAGAAGGTGTTGCTGGTACCGACGAGTACGGTCGGATGTTGGAGCATCGACGCGAGAACCGGGAACGTCAGCATCTGTTCGTAGCAAATGAGTATGGCGGCGCGTTGATGATCGACGTTTAGAACGCCTGGAGCGTTGATGCGCAGCGGAACGCTGTCGCGGCTGAATGGCTTCCACATGCCAATCGGAACGGGTACGCGTTGATAAAAGGTCCCCGATTCTGCCCCTAAAAGTAGGAGCGCATTGTCGGTCGGCTCGGGGCCGGGCAAACCGAGTACCGGCAGGGTCACTGTCCGCGTGTCCATACTCTTGAGGGCGCTTAGAGCGGCTCCAAAGTCGTATCGTTGAAGATCGCTCAGTTTTGCCGAATTGTCCTGCCCCGGTCGAGGCACGCCAGCACCGAAGACGAGGATCTGACCCTGATTACGGCAGCGGTCAAGCGATTCCTGCCAGAACGTCTCCGTCGCTTCGGACCATCGAGGCACAACCGCCTCGGGAAAGATCAATACTCGCGCAGGAGTTTTCGCTGCGGTTTCTTCGATGAACTGCGCAGCAGTGAAATCACGGAGCGGCTCGGAAATGTCGCCGAAATATGTATTCACCGCGACCCATCCGCGCGGCGGCTCACGATCGCTCGAACCAAGCAGCCGAGGCGCGATGGCAAGTCCCGCACAGAAGGCAATCGTGCAGCACGAGACAACCAGACGTTTACGTATGGCTAGCGCCTCGGCTGCAAGAAGAATTGCTGGGAGCAAGGCAACGGTTGCCAATCCTAGCCAACCCGTGCCCGGAAACAAGTAGCCCGCACCCGACAGCGGCGAAGCAAGGCCGATGATTCCCAGGGGAGGTAGGACCGTCGCCGCGACTGCCAGCGGCACTCGCCAAAGGTATTGAGCGCGGTCCGGCGTTGCCGCCAGTGCCCACGGAATCGAGAGCGCGATTGCTCCCAGAATCCAAACCGCAAGCGGAGTAAGAGCCGTCGAAGACGATCCAAGATAGCGCCTCAAGCCGGCAAACATCGGCCAAAGTGCGGCGAGATAATACGCGAACCCCGCGCGGAATCCACCTTTCTTGGTGGTCGTCATGAGGCAGACGTACGGCATCGCCGCAGCCACGATCATGCCCATTGGGTAGCCTGTTGAGATCGCCAACCCCAGCACAGCACATGATCCGACCGCGAGCCGCTCCCGTAAACAACTGGTCATAACGTCAATAGTGGTTTCAACCGGTGGCGTATCGCAGATGTTGGCACTGGGCCGAAGTAGCGGCTATCAAAACTGCGGGGATGATATGAAGACGCCACCCAAATGGTTTCGCTCGCCACAGCGTAGCGCCCGAAATGCCATGGATGAAGTTCGCGGCCTTTCGAGTCCTTCGACAGTGGAGCCGTATTAGATAGAAGTTGGCCGTTCACGGAAATTCCGTGGCCGGAGAGGTCCACGACATCGCCAGCGCCCGCTACGACAGGTTTCAAGAGCGGAGCAGCACCGTCCGCGCAAACGCCCTGATCGCGGTAGCCCCGCGCGATTGACAGACTCGCGAATGGCTCTCCTGGGCAGAACTCCACCAGGTTCGCGCGCTCGTCGCTTGTGATGATGTACAGGCCAACCGGGAGTGACGGCGAAGAATTGAATCTGATCCCAAGGAAACCAAAGGTGAGAAAGATCCCGATCATCGAGGCTGCCACAGTGATCCCGAGCCTGCGCACTCGTGACCGGGATGTCGCTCGGATTCTAGCGAACAGGCCAGTCATCGTCATGGCTCCCGCTCTCCAACTCGGGAATGGACTCGTCGTTCGATGTTGCTGCGCCCACGGCCGCGGCGGCACTCGCAACCACACCGCGAGCCGGCGCGATCAAGTGGCAATGCCGCACGATGATTTCGTTCACGACTCGCTTAGCGCCGTCTTTGGGCGTAAATTCGCGCTGCTCGATGGTGCCCTCGACGAAAACGTTCTCCCCCTTCTCGAAGGTGAGCGCCACTTTTGACAGGTCGCCGTAAAACGACAGGCTGTGCCAGTTGGTGCGCTCCTGCCATTGCCGGTTACTGTCCTGATAACGATAGCTCTGCCCCAATCGCACGTTCGCGACGGGCAATCCAGACGGAAGAAATCGAACTTCTGGCTTTTTCGCGACGTGCCCTGCTACTTCAACGCGGTTCATTTGCATAAACGATTAAGCTCCTTTTGTGAGGCGATATTCTTCGATGAAGCCGCGATCTACGGCTGATCCAGACTCCGGTTCGTGGACAACGACTTCTGGTTTGCTAATTCGGTTCCGCGTGCGATCGACGGAGCGCTGTGCCACAGGCTGGCCATCTTCCAGCGCAAAGTATTTCGTGGGCGGCATGATCGCGGCGCGTGCGGTCAGCACTGGATCAAGGAAGTAGAGCATCTGTGTGCCGAGGATGGGAAAGGTGCCGCTCACGAAGATCAGCATCTGGCCGGGCGCGACGATTCTTTCGGAATCGCCATCGCGTTGCTTCTGCGGCGGTTTGAGACGCAGCACCTCATCCGGCGTCATCAATGGGCGCTCGATATGATCAACGCTGGCGTTGATGTGACCCATGACCGGCGAGAACCGCGAACCCGAGAAGTTGTAGCTGGCCTTCTGAACCGTTTGGGTCCCAGTCATTTTGCTCAATAGTTCCGCGGTCTCGACCTGGTTGGGCGCAAACGCAATCCGCACGTGGCAGTTGGACACGATGCTCTCGTTGTGGCCGTAGGCATCGACGATCTGCCGGATGTCCTGCGTGATCAGGTACGCCTTCAGGCCATAGCCGGCCATATATGAAAGCGCGTCGGCGAAGATTTCCATGCGGTTCAGCGATGGGAACTCGTCGATGAGCAAAAGTAGTTGGTGCTTGTTCCGCCTTTGCTCGGCGCCTTCGAAGACCATCCGCTCCGTCAAACGATTGACCACCATCGTGAACATCAGCCGGATCAACGGACGCAACCGGATCTTGTCCGAGGGCGGAACGACAAGGTATAGCGAGATGGGCCGGTCGTAGTTGACCAAATCTGCAATGGTGAAGTCGCTTGCGGAGGTGTTCTTTGCAACGAGGGGATCGCTGTAAAGCGTGAGCGCCGTCTTCGCGGTGCTCAGCACTCCGCCGAAATCGCGCTCCTCCTTATCAAGCATTTCCTGAACTTTCTCCCTGACCACCGGGTGTGTCGCGGTTTTATCGCCGCTAGGCATTCGCCAGTCGTGCTTGTATTCGGGATCGTGCGCGAAGTTTAAAAGATCTTCCAGGGTGTCGCGGAAGCTTGAACCGGGCGTCGTAAAGACGTGCGCCAAGTCCGCGAGCGAAGCGACGCGCCCCTGCAACGCAGCCTCGTAGCAGACGTGAAGAATCATGCCGGTTGTGATTGAGGCGGCAGCATCCTGCCAATAGCGCTCCTGGGGGCTGTCTTCACCCGTGCGCACGATCATATTCGCGATGTTCTGCGCATCGGAAACATCACGCGGCGTGAAGAGCCGAACTTCCGATAGCGGATTGAATCGAGAGCTCGCGTTCTCCTCGACCGGCGAAAACTTAAAGCAGAGGTGGCCCTGCTGGGCACGGAATCCGGCCGTCTTTGCCCAGTTCTCACCCTTGATGTCGTAAATCACGGCAGACTCGGACCACGCCAACAATGTCGGAATCACCAGACCCACACCCTTGCCGGAGCGCGTCGGAGCGAACGCCAGGATGTGCTCGGGACCGTTGTGGCGCAGGTAATGCAGCCGATTGGAATTCTCAGGACACCATGCGCCAACGTACACGCCTCGCCGCGTGTCCATCAGACCCGTCGCTCGAAGGTCGCGCTCCGTAGCCCAGCGCGCGGAGCCGTGGAGATCATCGGAGTTTTCCATCAGCTTTCGCGAGCGCCTGCTCGCAGCGGCAAAGAAGACTCCGACACAGAGAAAGCTTCCGGCGAATACGATCATTTCGCCTTCAAACAGGGGTCGCCTGACGCGAGGGTCTTGGGAAGTGGAGTTGTGCCACCCCCAGATGACCCACGCGAAAGGCTGGTAGACTCCGCCCTTAGTGGTGCGGAATAGCGGCCGTCCAAGTGCGGGCTGATACTCGAATCGCGCGGCGACGTATTGCGTCGCGGCGAAATTCACCACCAGGAGCATTAGCAAGCCAAAGCAGGTGGCGCGCCAGTTGTAACCACCGAGGTAACCCGGCTTTTTCGGTGTTCGATAGAGTTCCGGCTGTCGGCTCATTGGGAAACCTTCTCGTTCAGCGCATGGTGCACGGCCCGTGGGTTACCGTCCGAGATCTTGCGTTTTGCCACGCGCGCGCGTCTCGCGGACGTGCCCTCTCTCATTCGAGTAATTGATGGCAACGTTCTCGCCCAATCCGGGCTGGCGATCCAGCATCTGCTTTTGGTGGAGAATGGCGGTATTTGCAGATTGCCGCTGCAAGATGTACTGCTCGGTTTCCCCAATGATCGACCCGCGGTACATGCCGCTTTCGGTCAGCGCTTCGATTGTCCGCGCCGACGAGCCAAGAGCGTTCGAGGCTATGGTGCTCGCCGCATTCAGTTCGTCCTCACCAGGCGTCGATTTCGGAACGCTCTTGCCGTTCTGGACGGCGGAGGTGCTGTGCGCCTCGACCGTGCTGCGCCGCTCAGTGCCGTTTTGCTTCTGTTCGACCTTCAGCGTGCCGCTGCCAGGCTCCCAGCGAGCAATGTCGTTGCTCGATTCGCGAACTGCACCGTCTGCGGCCGGCGAGTCCGCCCTTCGTTCCGCATCAAGACTGCTACTCGCTTCGACTTCGTCTTCGCGGTCGCGCTCAAGTCGTTGGGTTTCCTCCTCCAAAGTTGCTGCGCCGGTGCCCGGCGAATCGGGCGTGGGACCCGCCGCGAGAGATTCGTCCGCAATGGAACGATCGCGTTCCAGTGCCAACACGTAATCCGTCGCCGCGGACGCGTCGTGGGCTGCGCGGAAGATCTCGTTCTTGTCCTGGCGGAGTGCCTTGATCCAGGAGCCGACATAAGCGGCGTGTTGTTCGGGGTCATGCGGAATGCCTCGCTCGGCGGCGAGGAAGACGCTCGCCAGTTCGGCACGAAGCTCCTCCCTCGCGTAATTGGTGTCACCGAATCGGTAAGACGCATTCAGCGTCGGACGATCAAGACGCGATGGGTGTCCGGTCCAGTGCGCGAGTTCGTGAAGTGCGGTGCCGTAATAACCGGCGGCATCTTTGAACGCTTCTTTCGGTGGGAGGTGGATGCTGTCACTCGCTCGGTTGTAGAACGCCTTATCGCCTTGATCGTGGTTAATCTTTGCGCCGGAATTCTCAAGGATCTTCTCCCCGGTGTTCACGACCTGAAACGGAGTGGGGCGATTGGGTTGATATTCGGGGACGCCCTCAATTTGTTTGGCGTTGAAGACCGTGTAGACGCGATGGATCAGCCGCGTGTCGCGTCCGTTGCGCTGATTGCCGTCTCCGGCGTCCTCGCCAGGCGATGCTTTCTCGGCGGACTTTACTTCCCAAAATTCGATTTGGGTACCCTTTTCGCCGCGCCGCACCTGCCAACCCTGGTCTGCCGCTTGCTTGTAGGTCATCCAGCGCGGATCGTTGTACCCGCGCTGAATGGCGGTGGCCATCAGGTGCAGCGCATTGCCGCCACGATAATGCCGGTCGGTCGTCGGGTTTTTGGGCATGCCCATGCCTGCCTCGCCGGGATTCCACGGCTTCTGCCAGGGCGCGACGCCCTTTTCGAGCATGCTGATGATTCGGTCTGTGACCTCTTGCCGAAAATCGCGCGGTTTTGTCGCCTGCGGTTCGGCCGGGCGAGGATCGACGCTGGTGGTCGCCATACCGTTATTCCTCCTGACCGACATTCGGAGTGAATCCGGACTCCGGTTGTTCGGCCTCGAACTCGGACCCGGCAAGCGGCTCACCGCCGAGACTTTCGAGCTGGGACTCAACTTCGTGATCCAACACCTTTGAATTCTGCATCTTGCCTCCCTCGGGACCGCTGCGGGTTTCAAAATCCCGTGAGCGTGCCCTCTAAGTACTAAGGGACTGCCGAAAGCAGTTCGGGACGGCGGGGACGAAAAAATCTTGGCGAATCGACCAGTGAGGAATGGACAACGGAGGCGAGGCGGGCCTCGGTCGCCGGGCAAGCGGTAAAATGTTCGTCCAAAGACATGTCAGTCCGAAGCCCAACGAAAAGAGGAATCAAAGCTCGTAGGGTATTTCCACGCAGTGATTTGCTGATTATCGAATGTGATTCGCAGGAACTCGCCCGAGCCGCAATGAATCTCGGTACGTGGTTCGGTCGCATAGCAAGTCTCGCATTTGGGCGTCGGCGGATCGCCCTTGTTCAGACCTCAACAGCGGCGAAGCTGAAGGGTGATTTGGATGCAGCCTTTGACAAGCATGGACAATTTCGAAGCGTTCTAATCGTTGGGCACAGCGACGAGAATGGATTGGCGATGGTTAGCGATGCTATTCTGCCGTGGGCTGACGTAGGCAAGCTGGTCAGGCGTTTTCAGCCGAAACGCTTGTTTCTGTGCGCGTGCAGCGCCGGAAATTCGAAGGCAGTCAGGAGCGTGTTCGATAACGCGCGGAGCCTTCGGGAAATCTACGGTTCTCCGGTAGACCTGCTCAAGATTCACACCGCACCAATGGGTGTCCTGATAGGGATTGAGCTTCACAAGGGCAGGATAAAGCAGGAGGAATCGGCGGGGCTGCGCATTGCGAGTTTTATGAATTGGGGGGTCCAGACTTACTGTTGGCGCAGGGATGAGATGGGGCCGGGGAATGAGCTAGCAGTGCAGTCCTGGGATGCACTGGCAAAGTTGCTCGGCGTGACGAACTGGGATCTGTCTGATGCGATCGCGGACTGGGCAAAGAAGATTTGGCCCCGCTAGCTCGGCGTACACCCGACACTGCTCGCTGGCTGTTGGCCGCCCCCCAATAATCGTGGATTAAGCTATGCGGTCCATCAAGTTCATCGGCTTCACGCGCAACGCATGCGCCAGCTTTACGATATTCAGCAGTGCAATGTTCCTCTCCCCGCGCTCGACGCCGCCGACATAATTCCGGTGCAACTCGGAAATCTCGGCCAGCCGCTCTTGAGAATAGCCGCGCTGCATGCGCAGTTCGCGCACTCGTTGGCCGAAGATTGCTCGCGGATCGGAACTGCCCACCCTATGGTCATGTTGGACTCTTGACCACTATGAGTCTACACACGATGAGTGTGATAACGCCTTAGTTTACAAGCCTATAAACGCACACGCGGACGGGCGCAATGGTGGCATATGTCATCGCGGCAGATGGTCATCTACCGTGAGAACGGTCTCGGTCCTTTGCGCGGTCATGCGAAGGATGCGGATATTCCAATTCGACTGCCGCCCGGCGCAGCGCGGCTTGATAGCGCCCGAGCCATCCACCCCAACCGTCCTCCGTCGGGATGATTCCCCGTTTGATCAGGCTCAGTGCGGTTGAATCAAGGTGTCCGCGACTATTGAGCAGAGCTTCGGCATCTCCGAGATCCTTAATTTGGAGTGCCGATTCTTCGTCCACCAGCGTGCGTCGAAATCGGACGAACGAATTGGCTCGCAGTTCGCCACGCGCCCGCGCCTGCTCGATCTCCGTCGTGTAATGGATAAAATGGACTCGGGCGTCGGTGCCTTCCAACATCAGATACCTTCGACCCGACTGCTCGTCCTCGCCGTGCACGAGAATCCTGCCTTCGACAATGCTCGCCTTACGGAGATCGAGGACATCAACCCGCAACCTTTCGTCGGATACGACCACACCGTGAGCGGCAAGCACTCGTTGCCGGTCATTGGTCCGTTGCATGGCGCGCAACACGGCCTCGAAATCCGTGCGGACGCTCCAGGTGTCAGGCCCAATCCGTTCCGCCAGCCCCATGTCTTCGAGAACTGCGAGCCGGGCTGCGAGGCTGTGCTGGCGCCTGCCGAGGGCCTCGCTCTTGATGCCTCTTACAATCAGGTGTCCGGTCGCGTCCGGCAGTGGCTCCGCGGTTCGGGCAATGATTCGATCCAAGGATGTAAATCGATGTTGGTGAATCTCACGACGTTCGGCTTCGGCAGCGTCCAATTCCGTTCGATGACCGAGCTGCCGCGTGCATAGATCTTCGGCAATCTGCCGGATTCCATGTTTGATGTAATCGGGCTTCAGGTGGTTCGGCTGCCTGTCGGGTCGCACACCTCTGAGGGCAATGTGGACGTGTGGATGCTCAGTATTGAAGTGACTCACGGCTACCCATTCGAGAGGCATGCCGAGATCCCGCTCGATCTGCTTCATGAGATCACGGGCGAGCCGCGAGAGATCAACGCGCTCGCCGAATTCGGGTGAGATGATGATCTTCCATAGTTGCCCATCCCGCGCAGCTTGCCACGATTCGAGACGCGCCGCGAGATCAACTCCCTCCGCTTTATGATCGAATCCGGCGTGCCCCTCACCGCCCGCTGCGCTCTCGCGCTCGATGTAGCGGCCGTGCGCACGCCATTGTCCTCGAACGGTGTTGCGTGTGTAGGTGACACGAATCGCGCACCGCTGATTTCTCGCGATCGACGGTCGGCTGCCAGAAGCCCGTTTCTGGGTTACTTTCCGGCTCGCCCTCGCATAATGCATTACGGTCTTGAAGGCAATCGCCCAGGCGGTCGCATCATTCCGCGTCGCCGGTCGCGGCGGCTTCCGGGGGCGGAGCCGGAATTCCTGCTCGTCATCCCTGAACATCGCCGACGAGATCCTTCATTGCCAGACCAGATTCGCCGACCATTGCGCGGCCGGCACTCTTGAGCAGCCGGTCATGTCGCTCTTTGGCTCGGGCCACGGCCTGCGGTTTGGCATCGGCGGGCGGTTCCGGCACGCAGGTCAACAGTGCCTTCGCCAAAGTGTCGAGATAGGCAAATAACGCTTGCTGTGCCCTGCCCAATCGGAAAACTTCTTTCCTCACTTGCTCCATGCTCGCGGCCAGGCGTTCCTCGGCTCCAGTCAATCCGTCGTGCCGAGCGGCGAGTTCCTGTTCGACCGCATAACGAATAAACGCCGCTGGCGATTCAAATCCGCGCGTAGCTGACGCGGTCTTCAATTCCCGCATCGCCTTTTCCGAGAACCTCACTGAGCGTTGTGCCATCCGGGACCCTCTAAGTACTAAGGGCCGCTCAGCGCTGTATCGGGACGATCGGGACGGCAGAAAAATCGCCGAAAACCACCCGAGTCCCAACCGGGACTCAGCAAGCGCAAAGTGCAACTCGCGCGAAGTCCTTAAAAAAAAGAGCGCTAGCACAAAAAGCACGCACGACGAGTCCCACTTCCTTTATGTTCCACTACCAGCTCTGTGTGGGCTTCCAGCCTGTTCCACTACCAGCTCTGTGTGGGCTTCCAGCCTGTTCGCTGACGAACGCGGTCGGCCGGACAGCCGAAGTCTGCCAAAAACTGCCTAATCCGTTTAATAATGCCTAATCATGCCAAAAACTATTGAAGTCTGCCGCACTTTGTCGTACACTGTCGAAGTCGATGCCCCAGCGAAGCCAGCCTCAGTCCCTGTCGTCTAACGCCCGAACCCGCCTCGCCGCCTTGGGCGAGAAAAAGCCGGGCACCAAAGCTGCCCAACTCAGACTGCTCTGGCCGGAAATCAAAACCGCTCTCGATAAAGGCCACACTCTCAGAGCCGTCTGCGAGTGTCTCGAAGGAGATGGCCTCAAGATGAGCATCTACACGCTTGGCTCTTACGTTGCGCGAATGCGGCGAAGCTCGCCGGAAACTGCACAGCCTTTGGCGGCGGTACCCATGCATAGCACGTTGCGTGTTGGTGAGGGCGAACGGAGCCTTGGAAAGGGCGAGCAGGAAGGGTCTGTTGATCCTCTGGCAAACGTGCGGAAGAGCCAGGCCAAACGACCCGCGTTCGACTACAGGCCCGAGTTGGCCGATCCAGACAAGCTGATTTGAGATGGGGCTGCGCGCAGCGCGGTCCACCTTCCGATGTCCGACCGACGATGCATGCAGCGAGCCCGGTAGCGCTTGCGGTATGCTTCCAGCGATGGACTTCGTCAAGAGGGTGGAGGAGCTACGCACCGAACGCGCACAAATCGAGGAAGCGATCATGGCGCTTGAGCGGTTGGCGCGTGGGCACGGGAAACGCCGTGGCCGCCCGCCCGCCTGGATGACGGCGACAAAGAGACGGGGTCGCCCGCCAGGCAGCAAGAACAAGCCCAAGGCCGAAGTAGCGGCTTAGTAAGCCGGTCACGATCCGCGCCGGTTCGGGTTCTTCTCGCAGCAAGGCAGGTGCTCCCGCATTTCGCGGGCGCTGTATTTCCGCCTGCAGAAGCGGCATGCCCGCAGAACGGGTGGACGCCCGCCCGCCCGCCCGGCAACGCGACTGTGGGCTGCTCGAATCCATTGATCCGACAATGACCGGCTACAGTGAGGACACTGCTCGGACGGCGCTCTCTTGGGCTCAGGCTGACGACCTGGTCTTTCGGGAGTTCTCGCCACGCTAGGCCCTGAGCAAACAGTAGAACAGTAGTCCCATCCCGAGCACAAAGAACAGCAAGAACCTCGCGAAGAACCGCGGTCCCATCATTGCGGCGATCAGAAACCAAAACCTCATGGCCCAGCACCTCCAGACAACTTCTGGTGAGACTATATCACAAACCTAAGGTTTGTGGAATACGCTTTTAATGGAGGTAGTGTGCGCCGATCCAAAGGCCGGACCCAAAGAGGCCAGCACCCGCGATCAAGCCGGCGGCTCCCCATCGGATGACAGCCGGTTTCCGGTGTGCCCGATGAACATCCAATACGATCTCACTGGCTCGCAGGCGCGCATCCTCGATATCGCGCTGCAGCTCGCGACGAACTTCCGCCGAGGCCTCCCTCACTTGTTGGGCGAGCAGTTTTCCGGCGCGTGTCTCTGTTTTCTGCACCGCCTCGGTGAATTCGGCGATCCCGGAATGCACTTCTTCCGTGAGTTGGCGCGCGATCTCCTCCAGCACTAGTTCGTTCAACGTCACCAGCGCGAACGCGGGGTCCCACGATTCAACTCGGATGCCGTTACGCGCCGCAACTTCGCCTATCAGCCGTTTCACATCCAGCATGGTAGGCGCTCAGACCAACTGAAGCCCGTCGATCTGTTCATACCAGTCCCGCTCGATCATTCTCAAGCGTTGCTTGGTCATGATCGAGAAGGGGCCGTCCTTAATGGCTTCCGCGAGTGTTAGCTTGCGTGAGATCACGTCTTCGAGGTCACGGCCGAAGGTATCCTGATTCAATTTCTTCAGGTGCACGGAACCGAAAATCTTGGATGCGCTCTCCTGGAACGCACTCATTTCTTCGAAGCGCTTGCCGCCCTGCTCGATTCGTCCGAAGTATTCGTTGAGCCAGACGACGATGTTCCGTTCCGCAGTGCTATCCGCGAGGCTCTTGAAGCCGAAGAGCGTATCGACGAGCGCTTGGCCGCCGGTGATTACGGTGTGAACGTATAACCGCTTGCCCGCGTTCGCCAGAACATCGAGAACGCTATTTTCGAGGAAGTAGTTCCAGAGCGGGAGGAATGTGGCCGCGCCGTTGTCCACGACGAACGTCGCCTCCTCCGTGAGCAAGCGCTCCATCAAAGTGTCAAAACCACGATGATCGATCAACCCGTTCCGGAGTAGTTCGAGGCGGCTGACACCTAGCGCCTTGTACTGGAACATCGTGCTGTTGACCGGGTCCGTATCGATGCAACGGATCTCTCGTCCGCGCTCGCGAAAATACTGTGCCAGAATACTTGCGACGAGCGACTTTCCAACTCCACCTTTCCCTTGGAGCGACAGATGAATGGAATTCGTGCCGTGTCGGGCATCGGTTCCATTGCTGTCAGATATTGATAATTGCGCGGCGTTGTCTACCGCCAGTACGGTTTTGGCCATGCGGGTCTGATGTACTCCTCTCTAGCGGCATCGATCGGTCGCCGCCAGTGCTTTTTTGATCGTTCGTTCCACGTAGTCTTGTTGCCTTCGATCACATCCCTTATGGCTGAGATCGCGCGATCGAATCGCAGCCTCAACCTCGGCCTCGCTCCGGCCATGCGCGAGCGCGTAAATCGCGTATGCCAGGTCAACCCGCGTGCCGTCGCCGCCATAT
>DATGMH010000126.1:0-4166 GCA_035293725.1 Bryobacteraceae bacterium | reverse complement strand
TGTTGCTCCAGGTCACTATGGCGCCCGCGTTTGTACCGTTGAAGGTCACTGTGCTTGTGCCCTGGGTCGCGCCGAAGTTGCTGCCGCTAATGGTTACCAGGGCGGTGGGTGGGGCCGAGTTTGGTGACACGTTAGAGCCCGATACGAGACCGAAAGAGACAAGCGTGCCCCCGGGTGCGCCAGCCCCCGTTTTTCCCTGGGATACGTGTATCTAAGCGGTGGCTCCTTGCATCTTCAAGATATGAGACATCGCGTCCTCATCCTCGGCGGCGGCTTCGGCGGCCTGTATGCCGCCCGCACGCTCGGCCCGTCGGATGTCGACGTCACCCTCATCGACCGCCGCAATTTCCACCTGTTCCAGCCGCTCCTGTATCAGGTCGCGAGCGGTTCCCTCTCGCCCGGCGACATCAGCGCGCCCAGCACGCCCAGCGCTTAACGGAACGATTCAACATGGGGCGCCGCGAGGCCGCCGTGTTGTGCGTGCTCCTGCTGCGCGGCCCGCAAACCACCGGCGAGCTGCGCGGGCGCACCGAGCGGCTATACCGCATTCGACGATCTGGACGCAGCGAAGCCACCCTGCGGCGTCTCGCCGAAGACGGCTTCGTCCGCCAGCTTGCGCGGCAGGCCGGTTTCAAGGAGCCGCGCTGGAGCCACCTGCTTTCCGGCGAACCGGCGGAGGGCGCCGAAGAGCCGGCGGCGGAAACGGTGCACAGCCGGCCGCTCGCTGAACGTGTCGCCCAACTCGAAGCCGAGTTGGCCGATCTCCGCTCCCAGTTCGAGGACTTCCGGCGCAGGTTTGAGTAGCGAACGGCTCACGGCCTCAGCGCCGTGGGATGGATTAGTAGGCTTGGCCATCGAGGTCCGGGGCGAACATACATCCCCCGGCGCGTCGGCCGATCTGTCCCGGATGTGGACGAGCATGATGCCGTGTTCCTCGCACGGCCCGAGGTGCCATCGTCAGGCGGATGCAGATCGGATGTGAAGAATTCAACGCCCGGCCCCGGGATGAATGCCGTTGGCGACGCGGGGAGCATAATGGCACGATCGCTTCAGGTTGACGCAAGGATGCTCCACGATGCGCAAGCTTCTCCGTGGCGGTGGCGGCGGGATCGGCAGCTGAATGCCGGGGCACTCCTACTCGCGTGTGTCGGTTAGGCTACTCTGGCGCGGGAAGAGCCGGCGATATTCGGACCTGCTGATCCTGCCCTTACGTTCGGGGATCTCGCCGATCTTCTCGGCGGCACGCCCTGGGCGGATGATGCTGATGGAGAGAGCATGGTTTGTAGGATCGTTTGCCGCCGAGCGCGTTACCGAGATCGCGAACTGATCGCCAACGGCGATTGTCAAGTCGTGTAGGTGTGGGCTTATCGGCGTGCGTTTGGACCAGCCATTCTCGTGTTCGATATCCTCGTCTTTATCAAGCTGACTAATGTCGCCCAGCCGTCGCCGCTCCTGAGGCGTTGCGTCCTCAAAATGATCCCCGGCCCACCGGCAAAGGCTCGACTGGCACTCCGCGTAAATGCTGCCCTCGATGCCGGTATACCTGCGCGGAGAAGCTCCAGGACCTACAAGGCGCAACGTGTGATGTTCTACGCCGGCGGATGTTACTCGGATCACCTCCAGGTACCAGCGGTCCTCATCGGGCAGTAACGGGGCACCGAGATACTCCATCAGCAAGGCCCACGGGTAGCGCAAATAGCTCACGGAGTAGCCGCGGCGGGCGACGGTATTGAAACAATATGCTTCCTTGTCATTCCAAAGCAGCCAACTGCCGCCGCCCTCGTCAACATAGTACAGTCTGCAGGCCGCCAACAGAACAATGAAAATCGCAATCCCGATTAGCGCTTTCGTTCGACGACGCATTGGACTTTTTCAGTTGCAGGACGTCGATTGGCACACATTGTTCAAAATATAGTGAGTAAAGTCACCAAAGTAATCCCAGTAGCCACTCAGCGGGGGTCCATCAGGCCACGAATAATTCCTAAGTTTTATGCCGCCCAGTGTCCCATGAAGACTTGATCCCTGCTGCGCATGAAGCGTAGTCATAATGTACTGTAGATACGACTTCCACCCTTTGCTTATAAGGATGCGGGTTCCGTAGTATCCCCAGTAATTCTTGAGCCCGGGAGCAGCTTGATCGTAGGCGCCAGTCTCGACCACAACGTCGTTTGTGCCAATGGAGTAGACCCGCCAATATCTCCAACCCGCGAGCGGATGCCCCGCGAGGGTAACGGCTGAGATAGTGTGCGCTACGGGATCAAAGCGTTCGGTCATTACCGAAAACGGCTGTTGAAGGTACGAGAGCACGGACTTTAGCGAAATCGTTAGGACTTGGCCTGGTCCGGTTACATTTATGGTCTTGGAGTTTCCCGGCCCGGTGAACGTCATTATTGAATTGGGGGACCGGTTGCCGTCATTTGGTATAGTGACCGGCGCAAACGTCTGGATGAGGTTCTGAAAGATTGAATCTGGGGAAGCAGTTGTCAACAACTCGAGGGCGTTGATGTTCCCACAGGTCGGTGTCACGCCAGTGGGTAGCGGATCGCAGACCACCGGACCACTGAGGTTCGGAAGTTGCTCAGCCGGACCCTGCGGCATTTTCGTCACAACCTGCTGGATCGCTGTACCTTGATGCGACGCATTTCCGCCTTGCACGGCCGCGAAAGTGGTCGCGTAGGCCGTGGGTGACGATGAGACTTCCGAAACTCCTCCGCTGCTGGCCGAGTAGGAATAGCCAAGAGTATTCCCCAACCACCCAGGGTCGCCCAGGGCGGTTGACTGCCCCGTGGCGTTGCCGTTTTGGTCGAACTTGAGAACCGGAGATGCACTGTCTTGTTGGCCGATGAACCCGCCATCAGCCGTTGCCGTGTACGGCTGCATGTTTGGCAGGAGCCAACGGAGATTCCCGCCCGCATCCATCGAGAATGTATACCCCCCTACCCGACCAATGAACGATCCGTCTTGGGCCTGAAGGTCTAGGTAGAGTACACCTGGCGACGAGAAACCTAGCTGAGAGCCAGTCGCTATGCTTACACCGCTACCGGTTACGTTCGCCGCACGTAACACCCAACCCGCGCCTGTCTTTTCGTACCATGCCACCAGGACGCCTGTGTCTGCATTCGTAATCATCGCCGGATTCCCCTCAGGGGGACCGCCCACGTAGCACCAGTAGGGGAGGTAGGAGGGCCCGCAGTTCGAGACGTAATACTTCGGGTAGTACCATTCCCCTAAAGTGAAATCATCGGACGTTCCACTGCTGCTTATCCGAACAAGGCCCAAGCGAACCTCCTCGTAGTACGGTTCAGGTGTTGTGTGGTCCGTGTCCCAGAAGGAGAGGTACGGGATATACGCGAGGCCGTCGCCGGCAATTTTCAGGTCGTAACTCCATCCGCTAGCACAGTATTTGGGATTACCGCAATCGTTGTTGTACGGTACCGGCACTTGGAACTTGGGTGTCCCGGTCGTGGGATCGATGCCAATTACGGCGGTGTACGGCGACGGGAGCCAACATTCGTCTAGAGGCACGAAGATAGTGCCATCGGGGTGTATACCTGCCCTCCGGATGATACAATTGTCCGGCGCCGTGTAGGCTGGGTATCTCAGTCCGGTGGCGCCATCCACCTTTAGGATTTTGTGGGTATCCGCGACCACCAAGCCACCCTGGAAATCGGGGTACAGTTCCAGGCCTGAATTGTCAAAGTCGCTCAAATCCGCGGTCCACGCCGTTGCTCCGTCGCTCGTGATCGCATAGACCGTACTGCCGGATAACGCGAACACGTCCGCAACGCCGGTCGGGCTGGGCACGGCGGGCAGAATCCAAGCGGCACTGCCGCCATTGATTGGATTGGACCACAGCACGGTACCGGGCGCCAGAGATACGGAGGAGACAGTCACATCCGCCGATGCACTACCTGCGGTAATCGTGACGTGACCTGCGGCCACGGCGGTGAGCATCGGCGGATCGTCTGTCGATAGACTGACGATTGTGGGGTCGCTGGAGGCCCAGGTGAGGCCGGTGACCGGTTGATTGGAGGAGTTCAGTGCCTGGATGGTGTGGGTGTCGCCGACCATCATCTTCAGCATAACTGGCGTCAGCATCAGAGTGCTGCCGCCCGGAGCCGTCACCAAAAACGACTTGGAGTTACTCTGGACAGCATTCTGCGTCA
>DATGMH010000125.1:0-5217 GCA_035293725.1 Bryobacteraceae bacterium | reverse complement strand
ACCGGAATGGAGCTTAGGCGAGACTGCGCCGTCTGGGGAGATCGTCTCTAGCATTCTGGCGAAGCATGAAGATATGATCGCAAAGCTCGCAGGCGACACCGAACTTCCCGCTCGAACGCTGATCATCTGCAACACTGTGGAGCTGACAACGGGTCTTTCGGGCCCGTCCAGTGCGATGAGCTCGACCCGCTGCCCCGATTGAAGATTGTACCCTCCGAAGGCATCAAGCTGATAGCTATCAAGGGGGTTAAGGGCGGCGATTCGCGATCCGCGCGAGTCTCACCGCTCACCTGATCTTAGTTCCGGCCTCAGAAGCTTCTTTGTCCGACAGCAGGCATTCCATTCCCCTCCCAATAGGCACTTCGGCTATCGGGCGAGTGCCCGGGAGCGAACATGAATAATCCTTTGGCCCTGACATTGTTCTTGGCAAAGTCCTACGTGTCGCTCCGATGCGTGGCTCCGCCGATTCCCTTGTACCCGTCAGAAGAATCGGGGCTTGTCTCCGTCCGTGCCCGGTTTATTGACGCCGAGATTGCGGCGTGAGAATTTCCCGGAGTCGCGAATGCACTCCACCACGAGCGCGGCCACGCTCTTGCGCGACACCTCGGTGCCCTTGAAGGGCTCGTGTCTTTCGGTGGTCTCGTAGCTGATCTCGTCCTCGTCGGTCAGCCATGCCGGACGAAGAATCGTATAGTCGAGGCCTGACGCCTCGATCAGGTCCGCGGCTTTGCGGAACGGCGGGAGGTAGGAACCAATTTGCCGCCGGTTCCACGCGCCGAACTTTCCGGGGATCTCGTCGTAAATGCCCAGGGACGCGATGAAGATCAGCCGTTTCACGCCTGCTTCCTGCATCGACACGACGATGCTTTTTGCCTGCTCATCCAAATTGTCGCCGGTCAGGTTGGCGTAGACCACATCCTGGCCTTTGACGGCGGGGTCGAGCGTTTTCGGGTCTAGTACGTCCCCTTCGACGATTCTGGCGTTGGACGGAGCCTTTCCCTTGAGCCTACGCGCGTGTCGCAAATAGAGCGTGAGAGCGATTTCCTGGCTGTCCGCAAGCATGTTGATCACCCAATGAGCAATCTGGCCGCCCGCACCCAATACGAGAACCTTCGTCATCTTCTAAAGGTTTTCTTTAAAGAAGGGGACCACTTTGGACAGCGCGAACTTGACCGCTTCGGGCCGATCGTACAGGTCATAGTGCGCATAGCCCTCGGCCACGGCGATGTGCTTGTTTTTGGATGCGGCGCGGCTATAGATTTCCCAGCCGTCGCGATAGGCTCCGAAGCCGCCCGGTTTGTCGCCGATGACGACCATAAGCGGCTGCGTGAGCAGCACTTCGGCATGTAGAAAGGCATCCCAGCCCATGGCGGCGCTGTTGAATGAAAAGAGGCCGCTCGTGGCGCCATGTGGCTTCTGGCCGCGCGGTGACTTGTAATAGTCGGTGGCTTCCAGTACGTCGATGTCGGTGATGCCGCTCTTTTTGGCCTGTTCCACGGAAGGCGGCAGATAGTTGATGACCTTCGTCTCCGCTCCCTGCGCCTCCGCCGTACGCTGTTTCCCCATCTTCTCCAGCGCGGCCACGGGATCGAAGTTGCTGAAACCTTCGCGAATCAGGCGGCCGAAGTTGACGCCGGTGATCGAGGCGAGCGCCTTTATCCGGTGATCCGTGATCGCGGCGTGGATGGTGTAGCCTCCTCCGCCGCATATGCCGATTGCGCCGATGCGGTTCTCGTCCACATAGGGCAGCGTGACTAGATAGTCGATAGCGAAACGGATGTCGGAGGTCCGTATCGACGGATCTTCGATGAAGCGGGGCAATCCGCCGCTTGCGCCCTGAAAGCTTGCGTCGAAGGCAATAACGACAAAGCCTTCCTTCGCGAGGGCTGCACCGTAAATATCGCCGGAGGTCTGTTCCTTGCAACTGCCGATGGGGTGCGTGCTGACGATGGCGGGATACTTCTTCTTCTCGTCGAAGTCTGGCGGAAGGTGGATGTCAGCCGAGGAGTCCCAGCCCAGGTTCTTATAGGTGACGTTCCTGATGTTCTCTGAAGGCATTGCGGTTTACCTCGCCATGTATTTGTCGAACCAGCCGATCAGCCGCTCAGGATGCTGCCCGAAATGATTGTAGGCGTAGAAGCGCTGGTTCGATTGGTCGATCCACTCCAGTTCCTTGGTCTCGGCAGCGAGTGAGTCAAAGATTTCCTGCCCGTCCTTCTCGCCGTGGATCAGGAAATCGCGCCGCAACTGGGCCATCATCGTCGGGACTTTCACACCGGAACCGTAGTTCTGAGGGCGGAAGTCGAACAGGCTGAATCCGGTGGTCTCACGGCACCGCTGGTCGAGCCGCTTCGCCGCTTCGAGGGGGTCGAGCCCCAGATTCTCAGCGCCGCGCTCGATGAAGGTCGGCCCGGACACGACGTTGAGGAGCACGAGCGATTCGATATGACGGAATTCATCGGGCCACTTCGCCATGGCGATGATGGTCGCATTGCCGCCCATGCATCGGCTGAACAGGCTGGTGCGCATCTTGCCGAGCTTTTCGTGTTCGCGCGCGTACCGGACCGAACCCACCACGTCGCGGCATTCCAGGAGACCCAGCCCGGTGATCCCGCCATTGCCCTCGCCGCTGCGGCCGCAGTTGCGCAGGTCGTAGGTCAGGATGTTGTAGCCCGCGTCGTGGAGCGCTTTCAGCTCGGGCAGGAAGTTGACCTCAAACCCGCCGAAATACCCCTTGTATTCGGGCAGGTGTCCCGGGAACCCGTAGCGGTTGCAGGTCATCGGATGATTGATGATCAGCAGGCGGTCGGAGTCGGCAGGGATGAACCATGCCTCCAGCGGGACGCCGTCCATCGATGCAAACCAAGTCTCCTCGAATTCCATTCCGTAGTCGCTCGGCTTACGCATGACCGGCGTACGCAATCCGGTCTTGAAGAGCCCAGCATACTGCTCGATGAGCCGATCGAGCCTGTCGGCGAGGTTGCCGTCATCGGCTCCGATGGCCTTGTTATAGTCGATGTCGTTTGCGCCAACATCCGCTGTTGCGTCAGTTCTCGTTTTGCTCATAGATACTTCTCCATAGGCCAGTCCGAGGGGCTGGTTATCGAAATTCTGCCTGAGCCAATCGGCGGCGACTGGCTCTCTACAGGCAATCCTAGTGTGGGAAAGCGTTTATTGTCTTGCCTTAACCACCGTTTTTTTGCCCAATTCAACGGACCTGTGCCTTTTTGCATGCTCGGCCCGGGAGTTCATGAGATCGTTAAGAAAGCATTCACATTACGTTATGGGGCGAAGGCGATGATCGCGCAAGAGAATCCGAGACTGAACGCGGCAGCGTTGACCGGACTGCTGGCACGCGCGGTCCAGCGGCTCGCGGCCACTTCCGGCGATCATCGCACGGCGGTGCCGGAGCTGACGCTGCACCGGCGCAATCGGCCGAGCCAGCCCGTGCATTGCATCTATACGCCAGGCATGGCGCTCACCGTCCAGGGAAGCAAGCATGTGCTGCTCGGCGACACGGATCTGTCCTACGGACCCGGCCAGTCATTGCTCACGACCATCGACCTGCCGGTTTCGTATCACATCACGCGGGCCACGGCGGCCGAGCCTTATCTCGGTATCATGCTGCAATTCGACAGGAACCTCCTCGCCCAGGTTGCCTCTAGGATGGAGCCGCTACGGCCGGACAAGCGGGCAGCGCTTGAGCCGATCTCGCTGCAAAGGCTCGACCCACTGGTGCTCGATGCCCTATATCGGCTCATCCTGCTGCTCGATGAGCCGCAATTGATTCCCCAGCTCGCGCCGTTGATCCAGCAGGAAATCCTCGTTCGCCTTCTGACGGGACCGCACGGACCCCATCTCTGGAATCTGGTCAACGACTCTGGTCCGACCCAGCAGATTGCGCGGGCCGTGGGCTGGATACGGGAGCACTTTGCCGAAGAGATGCGCGTGGGGGAGCTTGCGCAGCACGCGGGCATGAGCCTGACTACCTTCCGGCAGCACTTCCGGGCGATCACAGCCATGAGCCCGGTGCAATTGCAGAAGCTGATACGATTGCAGGAGGCGCGGCAACTGATGCTCAACCACAATATGAGCGCCGGAAGCGCAAGCGCGCTTGTGGGCTATCAGAGCGCCTCGCAGTTCAATCGCGAATATAAACGTGTCTTCGGAGCGCCGCCGCGGGCGGACATACGTAAATTGATTTCTTCAATGCGGCCTCATAGTTAATTCCGTTAATTCTTCGGGGATGAACGAGAAACATAATCGGCCTGTGTCGATGACACCGACTTAGAAGGCGGCGCTTTCTTGGCAAGACGGTGCTCGCCGTTGCTCGCCGTACGCTTACACCTAGACTCTTCCGTGGAGAAAGCAATAACGACCTGTGGGCGTTTGCCGGGCGGGAGCAACTCAAAAAGAGCGCTTGGGGCCAAACGGGCGGGGAATCGCCTTCCGTCAAGGCTGTTCTCAGTGTCTCTGGGATCGACACCCAGAATTGTCAGCAATACGTCATTCAAGTCGACCTCCGGCAGGCAAACCGCGGAAATTGATTCGCGCGGGAGTCCTGGCTCGTAGCTGTTACAAGAGCGAATTAAAACATACGCTGCTCATATCCTCAAGTAATTGAACCGGCGTGTCTGAAGCGGTGCGCCATCTTTACTGCGAACGACCACTTGTCCGACAACCGGCATCCCATTCCCCCTCCCAATAGGCACTCCAAGCCATGAGCCAGAGTGCCTGGGAGCGAATATGAACGAAAACACCGATCCAGAATCCATTTCCGCGCTTGAATTTGGCGCAGAACCCCTTGCCGATTCAGGATTTGAAAACGAAGAGCCAGACCCCGCGTTTGAAGCCAACTCCTACGACCCGGAAGAGGAGGTTGTCAGATGACGGGCACAACACAACTGCAAGCCGACGTGAAACCGGAAAAGCGCGACTACCGGAAGGAAGTGACCGATTCGATTATCCGCATGCTCGAAGAAGGCGTCGCCCCTTGGCAGAAGCCGTGGGAGTCCACCGGCATGCGGACTCCATTTAACCCCAAATCAGGCAAACCGTACCGCGGGGGCAATGCTTTGCACCTGCTCGCCGTGGGAATGAAAAACGGTTACTCCGATCCACGATGGATGACCTACAAACAGGCCGCCGAAAATGGCTGGCAGGTCCGCAAAGGCGAAAAGGGGACACAGATAGAGTTCTGGGACTTCTCCAGAGCTA
>DATGMH010000124.1:0-2667 GCA_035293725.1 Bryobacteraceae bacterium | reverse complement strand
ACTCCACCCCATCCCAGATGTGAACGGTGTGATTTCCCAGATAGGTTGCCGAAACGAACCAACTCGGATTGATCTGCCGCCGCACTCCTAAATTCCACGAGTATTCGACGTGGGTTTTCATATTTTCGGGCACCGGGAGATAACTGCCGTAAGGCGCGAACACCGGATTGGAGCGGTTATAGTTATACGGGAAAGGATCGCCGCCGGGATAGTGCGCCCACGGATTGTCCAGGCTGACCCCGCTGCCGATCACTGTTAAACGGAATGGCGAAACAGATTCGGTATTGAGCTCCAGATCCAGGGGAACGACGTCATGAGAGATGCCCGCGCCCACACGGATAGCCGTTTTGCCGCTACCGGAAGGATCCCACGCTACGCCCACGCGGGGGTTGAAGTAAGTGTACGGGTGCGCGACATGAAAGTGGAAGTCATGCAGCCCGACGCCCCTCCCAATAGGTTTCGAAGCGGCCGTTGAGATGGCAGCATCTCAAGGCGATGATGGCGTTGGCACCGCGAATCGTCCAGAACATGCCAGATTGCTTTAGGCGGGAACCGATTACGGTTTTGCAGCCAGCTTCGATCACCCCTGAACCAATGAACAGGTGCAGACGGCGAAACTTTGGGTAGCGCATACGCTCGGCGTTGCGCGCGAAGTAATCTGCCTCGGTGCGAATCTTTTCCGTAACTTCGGTATTGGTGGATTTGGTAGAGCGCAACGAAAGGACCAGCTTTTCGATCTTGCCCTTGTCGAGAAGCCGCTTCTGGTGGACCTTCATCCAGGCTTGCTGCCCGGCCGGATCGTTGGGATACAGTTTGCGGGCAAGGTTCCACAGGTGCTGGCGAGCGTGGTAGAGATCGACGATCTGCACCGCGCCGGGAAAGTGCTGATCGGCCAGGTTCCAAATCCATTCGGCGCCATCGCCCATGACAACCTTCGTTTGCGCGCGACTCCAGCCCCGGTTCCAGGCTTCCAGATAAATGCGCCGGCCAAATTCTTCGGCTGTTTCGATGGCTCCGGTATAGGTGGTGGAATGCGGATCGCGAATGGCAAAACCTTCTTTGTCCCACCCGGTCTGTGTGAACACGCATCCCAGCTTGACTTCGCGTGTGTGGGCGGGTTGGCCGTCGTTCTTGCCTTGGCGTCCCTCCGTCTCTTTTTTCACTACTGGGACTCCGGTCCCATCCATTTGCACATACAGAATCGGAATCGGTTCACCCACAATGACGGGCAGGTCCAGTTGGACGGCTTGGCGGATTTCCCGCTGTTCGCTGGCGGCGATGTCGGCTCCGATGGCCTCCGCCGTGCGCTCCACCGATTTGCTGGTCACGTCCAATCCGGCCAGAACTTTCATCTGCTCCCGCCCACGATCAAAAGGCCCTTGCTGGCCCACGATCGCATCCATGCGGCGAACTCCAGGTGAGCAGTCGTGATTCTCTACGTCCAGTTGGCGATCCACGGGGAACTGGCCGTTGTGACAGTGCCGGCACAGATACCAGGGGCGCGTCAGTTCCACTTCGCCCAGCGCGCTGAGAATGCGTCGCGAGCGCAGTTCGCGGTAGTGCGCCTGACTGCCACAGGGGCAAGGGATGGGGCGCTGATCGGCGGCCGGCTCGGGGAACTGCAGCAACTGGCTGAGGGCGGCTGCGCCAGCCTGATGCAAGGCGGCGCGGAAGGCCATTTCCACCGCCTCCAGATCCAGAGTTCCCGTCTGCTTGCGTTCGGCGAAGACGCGGCTGAGCAGCGTGGTTACTTCGTGCTCGACCTCGGCCTGGATCGCCGCCGCCGTTTTTTTCCTCCGGTGTGAGCGTGTCCTCCACGGGGCGCGCGCGGCAGATCTTCTCGTTCACTTCCAACAGATCGCCGCTGAGTTGGCGGAAGCGGTGATACTCAGCGACCTCGCTCTGGGCCTTCCGCAGGGCCGCAGGCGTCGCAAACGTCTCGGTCACAGTCTTGCCGTTCACCTTGCGGGTCAGACGATAGAAGGGACCGTGACCCGCGTCGCCCTTCTGGTGGCAGTGGCAGCGCTGGTTTCCGCAGCGTCCGCCGGTGGCGGTGATGGAGCCTGATCGCATATCGCCCAACTGAGCGATCTGACGCTGAATCATTGCACGTTGCGACTCCAAGGCAGGTAAAGAATCAGGCATGGAGAGACCTCCCAATTACCTAGCGTATCAATACGCCAGGTAATGCGCCACAAAAAAAGAAAGCGGCCATACGCCAACTTTCATGTCGCGCACCCGTTAGGCGCGGTGTGCTTAGACTTGCGCGGAACGGTATGAGAGAATGTTCCGCATGTCGGGCCGTCTCCCGTTGGCTTTAGCCTGGGCCGCATTGGCCGCCATGCCGGCGTTGTCGCAGCAGCCGTGCGAGAGCCTTACCGGTCTCGCCTTGCCGAATATCACGATCTCTGAAGCGGTGTCCGTTCCGGCCGGCAAATTCACGCCGCCGGGCTTGGCGCAAGCGGCGGATGTTCCTGCGTTTTGCCGGGTGAAAGGCGTAATCGCGCCGGAGGTGAAGTTCGAACTCTGGATGCCCGCGCAGTGGAACCGAAAGCTGCTGGCCGTGGGCAATGGCGGCCTCGCTGGGTCGATCAACTATCGCCAGATGCTCGAACCGCTCCAGCGAGGCTATGCCACCAGCAGCACCGATACCGGCCACGAAGGCCA
>DATGMH010000123.1:0-248256 GCA_035293725.1 Bryobacteraceae bacterium | reverse complement strand
GTTCCACTGGGTCCGTTTCTGCGCGCGGTTCGCGAACCCAGCATCATCGCGTTTTCCACCGCCTCGAGCGAAGCCGCGCTGCCGCTGGCGCTCGAGAACATGGAAGCGATCGGAGCGCCGCCGCATATCGTCGCGTTCGTGCTGCCCACCGGCTACAGCTTTAACCTGATGGGGAGCGCGCTCTATCTTTCGCTGGCCTCCGTGTTCATCGCGCAAGCGGCGAACATTCACATGCCTATCAGCCAGCAACTACTCATGTTGCTCACGCTGATGCTGACGAGCAAAGGCGTCGCCGGAGTGCCGCGGGCCGCAATCGTGGTGCTGGCCGGAACGGTGGCCTCGTTCAGCTTGCCCGTTTCGGGCATCGCGCTGCTGTTGGGGGCCGACGCCGTGATGGACATGGCCCGCACCGCGGTCAACGTCATTGGCAATTGCATGGCAACCGCAGTCGTGGCGCAGTGGGAAGGCGCGAAAATTCACGATACTGCCGGCACTGCGTTCACGCGGGTTTAAAAGCGGCACGCGTCACGAGCGCCATTAGTCTTGCCGAAGGGCTTCGATCGGATCGACGCGGGCCGCGCGGCGCGCCGGAACGTAACACGCCAACAGGCTGACAGCGGCCAGGAGCAACGGCACGATCGCGAACACGAGCGGATCGTGTGCGCTCACGCCTGTCAGCAAACTCTGCAGAAGTTTGCCAGCCGATACAGCCAGCAAAAATCCAACGGCCGAGCCAATGAGCACTAGATAGAATCCCTGACGAAGAACCAAGCGCGCGACGGCGCCCGCGTCGGCTCCGATGGCCATGCGAATTGCGATCTCGCGCGTGCGGCGGCTGACCGAGTATGCGATGACGCCGTATAATCCGGTCAGAGCGAGCAGCAGGCCAAGCAGGCCGATGGCTGTCACAATCTGCATGACCAGCCGCGTTGCAAAAAGCGCGCCGTCTTCGAAGAAGTGCTTCAATGTCTGGACGTCCGATACGGGCATGCCGGCATCCAAGCTGCGGATCTCGGCCAGGACAGGCTCGGTTATGGCCGCAGGATCGCCGGCTGTTTCCACGTGCAGCGTCATGAAACTCGAATACTGCTGTGAGAGTGGCAGATATAAGAACGGCAGCGCTTGTTCATTGGGATCGCGATACTTGATCGTCTTGGCGATTCCGATCACCTGAAGAGTTTCCCGGCCCTCGATTTGAAAACGGCCGCCGATCGCGTTGCCGTTCGGCCAATATTTATCGGCCATCGCTTGATTGATGATCGCGACGTGTGGGGAGGATGCCAGATCGCGGCCGTCGAAAGCACGCCCCTTGATTATCGGGATCTGCATGACTGCGAAATATTGGTCGCTAACAATGTTGGAGGACACTGTGGTCGTCGGCCGATCGGCCGGCAATTGATAGCCTTCGACGGAAATCTTGCGATCAGAAGACGAAAAGCCCAAAGGGATGTGTTGCCCGAAAGCGGCCGAGCGCACGCCCGGGAGAGCCCGCACGCGCTCCAGCAGTTGACGATAAAAAGCAGTTCCTTGCGCTTCGTTATCCCCGGCCATCGCAGGATCGACTTCCAAGACGAGAACATGATCGACGCGAAAACCCAGCCGGGCCGCCGTTAGCGCCGAGAAATCCTTGATCAATAGCCCCGACGAAACCAGAAGCAGCATGGAAATCCCGATCTGGCCGACGACGAGCGCTTGGCGCCCTCCCAACCAGCGGCGTCTGTGTGCGGGCGCCATGTCGCCCGATTTCAACGTGGTATTTACATCCGATCGAAGCGCATATAGCGCCGGTGCAACGCCGAAAATAATACCGCTCGCCAGCGTGGTTGCGCACGCGAATACGAGAACGCGGACATCGGGCCGCGCGACCAGCCAAATGGGAAGCGACGTAGGCAACCGCAGCGAGGCGATGAAATCAATGCTGAAGAGGACCAGCAACAGACCGAAGCCGCCGCCGATGGTGGCCAGCAGTAGACTCTCCGTGATGAGCTGTTGGAACAAACGCTTGCGGCTCGCGCCAACCGCCAGACGGATCGCGATCTCGCGCGCTCTTGCGCGGCCGCGATAAAGCAGCATATTGGCGACATTGGCACAGGCGATGAGCAAGACCGCGGCGGCGATTCCGAGCAAAATCTCCACGTTCAATAAATTGTCGTACTCAATGGCGACACGCGCTTTCATCTCCGGCATAGCGAGCACACCGCGCCCGCGGTTTGTACCGGGATAGGCCCGCTCCAGATTGTATGCGACGCCCTGAAGCTCGGCCTGCGCTTCTTCGGCCGTGTGTCCCGGAGCAAGGCGGCCATAGACGTTGAATGAAAGCTGGTCGCGTTGTTCCAGGTCCGCTTTTGGCTTTGGGCGTAAAAGAGCCAAGGTACCGGCGGGGATGTAGAGGTCCTCATGCACGAACAGCTCCAACCCGGGGAAGCTCTTCGGTGCAATGCCGATGACGGTGAAGTCGATCTTGCTCAGACTCACACTACGGCCGACGATGGAGGGATCACGATTGAACCAGGACTGCCAGAGAACATCGCTTAAGATCACAACGGGCGCGCGATCTTCGTCGGCGCGGAACGCGCGCCCAACCGCTGGCTGGATTCCGAGAACGTCGAAATAGTTCGGACTCACTGCGAGAGCGATTTTCGGCTTGGCGAGAGATGTTGGGTCTTTCGCCAAGCCAACCGGAACGCCGTCATAAGCGAGCAGCCCGGACAAGGCCTTGGTTTGGCTTCGAAAATCGATGTAGTCGCGGTAAGACACGGCGCCGAACCGGTTTGACGGGCTTGTGCTGAGGAGGCGGACGATCCGGGAGGATTGTGGAACCGGTAGGGGTTGCAGCAATAAGGCGTCGGCCAGGTTGAACATGGAGGTGTTGGCGCCGATGCCGAGGGCGAGCGACAGGACCGCCACTGCCGTGAATCCCGGGTTTGCCGCGAGCATTCGCAGACCGTAGCGGATGTCATTGCAGAGGGTACGCATACCTACCTTGAACCTGTTTAGACGGCACTTGGCGGGCCAGTGGATTCGATTGGCACATCATTATTTTATGGCGAGTTCCCAAGGGTTCGGTGTGTCCCGCTGGGAATCGCGTGTGCGAATATGGACATCTGGCGTTCACACGACGGTGAACGCGGCACGCTGAAGCGTGTGTCACGTTATGCGTGGGCGGGTTGCGGAATACGGGCTTTTTGGTACCAGGGCTTCGCGGTCGTGATGGCAGCGTTTACTGCGTTGATGTTCTTGACGCCTTCGGTGGAGAGCCAGTCCTCGAGTGCTTTGACGCCCTGCTTGGCGTAGACCGGGATACCGTCCTTCCAGGTGGCGCGGCCGCAGAGGACGCCGGAGTAGTCGGTTCCGGCTTCGGCGGCCATGTTCAAAGATTCGACGAACTGCGCGTTGCTGACACCGGCGCTGAGGTAGATGAACGGCTTGCTGGCGACTTCGGCCGCGCGGCGGAAGTAATTGAGGGCTTCCTGGCGTGAATAGGCCTTCTGGCCTTTGTAGACGCTACTGCCCTCGACGAAATTCGCATTGATGGGAACTTCGACTTTGAGCACGTCGATCTTGTATTGCGGCTTAGAGAACTCCTGCATGCTGCCGATGACGACTTGAGGCTTGTTTTTCGCGAACTCGAACCCTTTCTCATCGCCGCCTTTCGGATCGTAACCGACGAACTCGCAGAAGAAGGGGATCTGCTGCGCTTCGCACTCAGCCCCGATGCGCTCGATGAAAGCATGTTTGATGTCATTGATCTGAGCGTCATCGAAGGGCGTGTAGTAGAGCAGAATCTTGACGGCGTCGGCGCCCCAATCCACGATGCGCTTAGCGGAGACGTGCGGCAGCAGGTCCGGCAGGCGGCCGGGTTTGGTGTTGTCGTAGCCACTTTCCTCGTAGGCCAGCAGAAGGCCGGCGTTGGAAGAGCGCGCCTTGGCGGCGGGGATGCCGTACTCGGGGTCGAGCAGGATGGCGCTCGCGTGCGGCGTCAGAACTTTCGTGACAGCGACCTTGAACTCGGCCATCATGTCGGGAGTGACCTGATCGTTGGAGATGCCTCGCGCGCCGGCGATAGCTTTTTGCAAGCTGCCCCGCTGGTCCATGGCGGCAGCGGCGATGACCCCATCTTTATTCGAGAGCGCCTTGAGGTGGCGGATTTTTCCTTCGGATAAGCTCACGGAAGATCTCCTTCGGTTTTAGTCCCGGTTCTTATTGTCGCGCAGTCGTTGCGCTGTAGCGGGGGGCCGGTGTGGGATGGATCAATCATTGGCGCGCGCCCATAGGTGCGTGCGCCACACGGCGGTGGTAGACGCCGGCACGGGAGACGTCTTTTAGGATTTGCGCCTTGAGGGCGGCGGCGTTTTCGAACTTTTGCTCGTCGCGCACCCAGCGGAGGAACGAAACCGAAATACCGGTGGGCGTTGGGCCGTCGAGCGGCGCGAGTAAATAGGTCTCGATTGTTAGTCCCTGGCCATTGAAAGTGGGCCGGTAGCCAATGTTGGTGATGGACGGCCACTCGCGGCCGGTGGCGGGGTCAAGGGTGCGAGTGATATAGACGCCGGTTTTCGGAAGCACTTCGGCGCTGGTTTGCAAGTTAAGCGTTGGGACGGTTTGTTTGGAACCGATACCCTCGCCGTGCACCACTGCGCCTTCGAGCGCGTAGGGGCGGCCCAGCATGCGGCAGGCGAGCGAGATTTGACCGGATTCGATAGCGCGGCGGATTTCGCTGCTGGAGATGACGCGGTTGCGCCAGGTAACGGGAGGCACGATATCGGTTTCAAAGCTGTATTTAGCGCCGAGCTCTTCGAGAGTGTGTGGGTCGCCGGCGGCGCGGTAGCCGAAGCGAAAGTTTTCTCCGACCAAGACGGCGCGGGTCTGGAGCTTATCGACCAGAATTTCGCGCACGAAATCCTCCGGGGACAGTTGAGAGACGCTCGAGTCGAATGGCAGGATGAGGACCTCGTCGACACCCTGCTGCTCGATAAGGCGGGCGCGCTGTTCGGGCGTGGTCAGCAAGCGCGGGGCGCGTTCCGGTGCGACCAATTTAGTGGGATGCGGGTGGAACGTGAGGGCGGCCGAGCGCCAGCCTTCGCTGCGGGCGATTCCGATCAAGCGGCGGAGGATTTGCCGATGGCCGACGTGGACGCCATCGAAATTGCCGATGGTGATGGCGCACGGGCCAAAACCAGCCGGTATTTCAGCGAGGCTGCGGAAAATCATGCCGCCTCCCGGGAAACCGAGATTTCCAGACCATCGTAGGCCAAGCGGACATGCGGCGGCAGTTTCTCTTCGGTGCGCGAGTGCGAGAGATCGTGGCAAATGTGGGTGAAGAAAGCGCGCTTGGGCGCGAGTTCTTCGACCGATTGCAACGAGCGCTCGACGGTGGAGTGCGTGGGATGCGGGCGGTGCCGGAGCGCATCCAGGAACAGCACATCCAAACCCTTCAACTGCTCCCTGGATTCTTCGGGGATATCGCTGTGATCCGTCAAATACGCGGCCTGTCCGAAGCGGAATCCGTGGACCGTGCCTTTACCGTGGCAGAGGCGGATGGGGGTGAACTGGAGACCGCCGATATCGATGGGCGAACCGTCGAATATGTTGGTGGTGAGCCGCGGAACCGAGGATTCGGTCTTGTGGTTGGAAAAGACGTAATGGAAGCAGCGCCGGATATTTTCGATGTGCTCGGCCGCGCCATAAATAGGGATGACGCCGCCCTGGCGGAAATTGAGGGGACGGATGTCGTCGAGGCCCATGATGTGGTCGGCGTGAGAATGGGTGAACAGGATGGCATCGACTCGCTCGATGTTGGCGCGCAGGGCCTGCTGGCGGAAATCGGGCGTTGTGTCGATCAGGACGCCGTGATCGCCGAAGCGGACGTAGATAGAGGGGCGCAGGCGGCGGTCGCGGGGGTCGCTGGAAGTGCAGACCTCGCAATGACAGCCGATGGTGGGCACGCCGACACTGGTGCCGGAGCCGAGCACGGTGATGCGAATTGGGTCGACGGCCATTTAGGCGCCGGCCTGCCCTTCCGGCTCCATATGGTCACTGGTGCGGCCGGACTTGGGCTCGGCGGCCTTGTTGGGATCCGGCGCGGGGGCAGTTCCAGAGGTTGCAGCCGAGACGGTCTTCTGGTGGTGCTCGAGCGCCTGCACATAGCGGAATCGCAGTTCGGTAAGGCTGTTCTCGATCAGGCGCTGCTCCTCGATAGTGGTGTTGCCGCGGGTTTTTTCCTGGAGCATGGCGAGTAGATCGATGCTGTGCCGGGCGATCCGAAAATCGGGCTCAGGCTGGTCTTCCTCTTCGCCGGCGTAGATCAGGCCCATCTGCATCTCGGTCTGGGTCCTCAGGGAGAGGACGAGAAATTCGAGGGTTGCTGGGGGTAGCGGGTAATCGCGATCGCTCATTCTGACTCCTATTTTAAAGGGTGGCGGCGGGGCGGCGCAGTTAGGGAGAGGAGAACGGACGGAATGCGGAGCGGAAAGCGAGGGGGCGCGGTACGGGCGGGGAGAGTTTTGGGTGCGCCCGAGTGGCCGAGTGCCGAAATATCGGCACCAATTTGACGCATCTCGCGATTTTTCCCGGAGCGTTAGGATTTTTTTAATCCAATTTTACCGATTCGTTTTGGAAGCCCCCGGTGGACACAGATGAACAGAGATGAGGCTTCATCGGGTTCAGACTAGCATTGGAATTTGCGGGGGGATCGGAGAGGCGGCGGCAAGTAGCTGGGATTACGTGAGAAATTGCCGCTCGAAGGCGGGGACTGTGGGGAGGATGGTGGAACAGGCGGTTGCGGTTTGTCGGAGGGATCGGTATGGCTCTGCGGTTTCGGTCGATGAGGCGGCGGCACGCTTGAGCGCACTCATGCCGGCTCTTCTGTGTCTGCAGAAACCGGAAGAGACTCCGCGACTCTCCTCGACGCCGTCCGCCATTGTAATGTTCGCCAGTGTAAAATTGGCCCGCTCGTAGGATCGTGTATACTGGGCCGATATGGCAGCCGACAGATGGGACGCGGTCGGATGCGAGTGAATGAACGGAGCGCCATTACATCTTTGCGCTGTTGGCGAAGCGCATTACACCTGACGTTGCTGTCGTTCCTGGCCGTCACATCGTTGCGAGCACAATTCACCCCATACCCTCTGCCCGCAGGCCGGGATATCTATGCCATCACCAGTGGGCCCGACGGCGCACTTTGGTTTTCTGAAGCCGACGTTCTCGGCGGTTCGCCCAGTATTGGACGCATGACTACGTCCGGTTCAATGATCGAATATCCGTTGAATTCTAATGGAAATGCCGGAGCTGCCGTGATCGTCACCGGCTCCGACGGCGCGCTGTGGTTTACGCAACCTCTTTGGTATTCAATTGGAAGGATAACGACCGCTGGTGTACTCACCGAGTATCGAACGACCGTCCGAGGCCAAACTTCGATCACGCCCGGTCCCGACGGCGCACTTTGGTTCACCGAATCAAGTATCGCTGGAACCTATGCCAACGCGGTCGGAAGGATCACAGTTTCCGGGGTTATTACCGAATATCAGCTGCCAACAGCCAACAGCGCGCCGCTCGCAATTACCGCCGGTCCCGACGGCGCACTGTGGTTTGTGGAGTCAAGCGGCAACAAGATAGGTCGAATTACGACGTCGGGTGCAATCACGGAGTTCCCATTACCGACAGCCGGCAGTTATCCGGAGAGTATCACGGCCGGACCAGATGGCGCGTTATGGTTCACTGAAGGTGGATCGGGAAAAATCGGGCGCATTACGATCTCTGGTTCCATAACGGAATATCCACTGCCGGGTGGCAGGACCAGCGGACCTATCTCGATTATCCGTGGACCTGACGGTGCACTTTGGTTTCTGGAAAGTGCCGGAATCGGGCGGATATCCACGTCTGGAACGGTTCTCGAATTCTCGACGCCGATTCACTCCATTAACGGATTTACATTCGGCTCGGATGGTGCGCTTTGGCTAAGCGAAAATGAAGGAGGAACCCTGGGCGTAATCGAGAAGTTTATTTTCAGCACCATCCCTGTCAATACTCCGCTCGCGATCAACTTTCTGAATCCGTCCAGCGTTCCGGCAGGCGGATCCGCTTTCAATCTGACAGTGGGAGGCAGCGGGTTTACTTCTGATGCAATAGTGAGTTGGAACGGATCAGCACTTGCGACTACTTTCCTGGATCCGACAGAGCTAACGGCGGCCGGGCCTGCAAGCTTCGTCTCATCGCCAGGGACGATAACGGTAGCAGTGCAATTGAGCAAGGGTCAATCTACTCAGGCGAAGCTCACGATCACACCGCCGCTTACCCCACAGTGTGCCAATATTGGCGGGGCCTGGATGTGGTCGGAATCTGGCGCCTACACGCTCACGATCTCTTCGGATGTGGAGAACGACACAGAGACGTTTCCGGTAAAAGGAACTGGAGCGGTTTTGATTACTCAGTCCGGTTGTTCGATCTCGTACAACCCGGTGAGCGAGGCCGGATTGGTTGGATCATCTCTTAGTCCTCCGCAGCGTGCGTCGCTTGTACGCACTGGAAGCATCAACAATAACAGCGTCAGCATTTCCGGCTTGCTCGCCCAGATCGACATTGTCGCAAGCGAGACGGCCGGGCTTAATATCACCAGCATGACCAGCAACGCGGTTGCCACCACGGGACAAGTCACAGGAAGCGGAATAACGCTGAATTCGCAGGGCAAGCTTTCTGTGGGTGGCTTTTACTCGATCAACGGACAAACCGGGCCGTTTACGGAAACCATTACAGCTACTTCGACGGCGGTGTTAACGCCAATCTCCGGTCCAGCAATTACCTCGGTTGAGGTCGCTTATGGAGGGACTGCCATCGCGCAGAATACCTGGATTGCGATCAAGGGTGTGAACCTCGTCCCGCCGACAACGCCAGCGGCAGGTGCAATTTGGAGTAGTGCTCCTGAGTTCTCGCAGGGACAGATGCCCACCCAGCTAGGCGGCGTAAGCGTGATGGTGAACAACAAACCTGCTTTTATCTACTTCTACTGCAGCGCTGCCACGAGCTCCGTTTGCACGACCGATCAGATCAACGCACTCACTCCTTTAGATTCTACATTCGGCCCGGTTTCGATCGTGGTCATCAACAATGGAACATCCTCGACGGCATTTACAGCAACAATGCAGACCACGGCACCGGCATTCCTGCAGTTCTCCGGTGGATATGCCGTTGCGACGCACGCAAACGGAGCCTTGCTAGGACCTACAACTCTCTACCCGGGCGCATCTACGCCAGCGCGAGCAGGCGAAGAAATCATCGTATACGGCGTCGGATTCGGATTGCCGATCGCGCCTTTGGTAAACGGCTCCTCGACTCAAAAGGCGCAGTTACCCTATTTGCCGATCTGCCGTGTAGAGGGAACGCCGGCGGCTGTTGACTATGCCGGCCTCATTACACCAGGGCTGTATCAGCTCAATCTCATGGTCCCTAACACAACGCAGGGTGGTGACAATCTGCTGGACTGCAGCTACAATGGCTCGTCAATCGCATCCTCCGTACTGCTTTCAGTCGAGCCGTAGCGGCTAACGCTACCGCCAAGCTGACATACGGGCGCTATTGGGGAGGGCGGTAAAAGATCCGGAATTCGATGTATTAGCAGCGTTCTTTAAGCTGCATCGCGATCTTCAGTCGAGAACACCAGGGGCCAACTGAAGTCCGGTTTGTGCCACGCGGCTAGCGCGCCAGCCAGCACTAAGTTCGCGACGTTGGCACTCGTCAAAGCGCGGTTACCGTGAGCAGAGCCGCGTTGCTGGAAACGTTTCCGATTGTCACAACCACGGGATATGTGCCGGCCCCTAAGGTTGAAGGTATAGCGAAATCAATTTGAAGTACGCCAACTGACCAGCTCGGAATCCCTATATACACCGGCGTCACGGGGACACCTCCGATCGTCATCGTGAGAGGAAGGTCGGGCACCGGCGTCGTCCCTGGAGCCGGGACATTTCCTGACGCCGCCGAAGGCATCACTTGTCCGACACCCGTCAGGAAGAACTCGATCGTCGATCCAGCGCTGGCCGATTCGTTTGGCACCATGTGTCCGTTTTGCGAATCCACGAAGATTCCCGGCGCCGCCGATTGAATGCTGAAGATCGTTGAAGCGCTCTGCCCGCCCGCATTGACGGCCAGAGTTGCGGTGCCTGTAGATACCTCGTAGGGGATTTGCAGATTGATCTGAGTCGATGAAATGTACAGCAACGCCGCTGGGATTCCATTGATCGTCACAGACGTGCCACTCGACGATACCTGCGGCAAAGGCGCCGCCGTAACCGTCTGGGGACTGCCCGTGGAGAGGCCCGTTCCGAACAAGCTCATCAGCATTCCCGGCGCGAAGGCCTGCGTGAACGATGCGCCGTTCCCAACAGCTGCCACGTTAAGACATCGATTCGACGAACCTCCGGACACAGTTCCAATTGGTAGCGACACTTGTAGCTTGAACACTGTGCCGTTCCCGGCAATGGTTGTTCCGTAGAGATTGCCGTCAGAAGCTTCGACCATCGGATTAAAGGGCGTGGCGCCTCCGCCGTTTGCGAAGCTATATAGCGTGGTCAGCGTGCCGCTTGGCGAGAGTTTGAAGATCGTCCCCCAAACGTCGCCGTAGCCTCCCGCGTTTCCGCTGGTCGTCCCGTACAAATTCCCATCGCTGCCTTGAATCACTCCGGCAGCGGGAAAAGCACCGTCCGTGCCTACAAAGCTGTGCAGCACCGTCAAGGCTCCCGAAGGAGTAATTTTGAAGACCATGCCCCAGATGCTGGTTTGGCCTGAATTGGCCGTTCCATAAAAATTCCCATCGCTGGCCTGAATTAGACCGCTTGGTCCAGTGACGCCGGCTTGGCCACCTTCGAAAGTGAAGCTATAGAGTACTGTCAAAGCCCCATTCGGCGTCATTTTGAACACGATGCCTTCACCTGTGCCCGGTCCAGTCTCCCCCTGGGTTGTTCCGTAGAAGTTCCCGTCGACGCCTTGAACTAAGCCGAATTGACCTCTCCCTTCGCTGCCAGCGAAGCTGTGCAGCGTCGTGAATGCCCCATCCGGGGTGATCTTGAAGATCGTGCCCTGACCGTTAGCTCCGCCTGCTGAGGTTGTTCCGTAAAAATTCCCATCCCTCCCTTGAATCACGCCCGAGTAGGACATGCTGCCGTCACCTAGGGAAAAATTGTGGAGCGTCGTTAGAACCCCTGCGGGCGTGACCTGGAAAACCGTGCCATAGCCATTTGCCCCACCTACTGCGGTTGTTCCATAAAAGTTTCCATCACTCGCTTGAAAAGGACCAAGGCGGGGATTGCTGCCATCGGACTCCTGGAAGATGTGGAGCGTTGTCAGCGTCCCGCCCGGTGTGAGTTTGAACACCGCGCCATATGGACTGTTCTTGCCGACCGGCCCCTTACCGATGGTTCCATAGAAGTTGCCATCGCAACCCGTCACGAGCGGGCCAATTGGTGCATCTCCGTCGGTGGGGTTGAAGGTGAGCACGGTGGTAAGGGGCTGCGCCGAAATTGAGACCATGGTCGCTAGGGACAGACACAGGATCCAGGTCCGAATGAGCATAGTCGCGTCCGTATTCTCCAAAGCATACACCGTTTTCGAATGACGTCGAGTGCAGCGATGACGTTAGGCACATTGTTATCCGGAGCAGAGCCGCCGGCTGGAAACTCGTCTGCCGGTGGCGTTGGCAGTAACGAGTCAAGCGAAGTTCACGGCGCAAAGAACAGGCGGGATAACAGGGGCCGCGTTCTGGGGGAAACGGTCAACACACGTCCGGTTCGTGTTTTCTTCTGTTATGCCTATGCGAACTGACCGTAAGCCGTTGCCAGCGCACCCCATCTATCCTGTCTTAGACGGAAATGGACGGGCGCGCGGGGCCAGGATGTAGTACTCGAAGCTCACTTTTATGGCGCTCGCCCTCCCGTAGCCACCAAGCAATTGTCTACAACGGTGTAGGACAACTGTCCCGTAGTTGTAGTACCAAGGAACGGTCTCAGGAACGACGCTGTACTTCACACTCGTTCTTAACATGTCCTCGGAATCCAAGCGGGTAACGGAACGCCGCGCCGGCAAGCGTTTTCCCATTTCGCTTAACCTCCAATATCGAGTACTTAATCGTCGCGCTCCCAAAGTGTTCCGGCATGGAAAGACAATCAACATGAGCCGTCACGGTGTGTTGTTCATGGATGATGAAATCCTGACGGTCGGAACGAAAGTTGAAGCGCATATTCATTGGCCCGTAAAGCTGGATGGAAACCTGCCGTTGAAGCTAATCCTCTTCGGGTCGATCGTTCGTCTGGAAGCAGGGCGTGCTGCGTTCGTCTTCAAAAGACACGAATTCCGCATCTACAGACAGAAATCGCAAGCTGTTACTCGTCACGAAGCGGTTTTGCGGTAGTGGAGCGAATCGTTGGACGGAAACTGCTGCATCAAACTGCGACGAGCTTTACACTTCCATCCGGCGAGAACTTCACCTCATATGCTCGGCGACAGTTCTGGCACTGCAGTAGTTCGCTATCCATCGCGGCCGTCTCGATACTCGCCAGATCGGTCGAGCCGCAACTAGGGCAGTGTTGGTCCTCGTGCATCCGAGCCATCATACCAGCTCTCTTCCGCTCTCCAACACAGAGCGCGCGCGGCGGGACGCTACGTTCCGTGCTCGCCGAAGCCTTCGCTGAGGAACTACCGAGAAGTTTGAACGCTAGGATCAGCTTGGTACGTGTGCAGATTTGCGGTCCGAATCGACTTGCGGCGTGAGAGGCTCGGAGCGCGAATCAGAGGAGTGAGATATCCAGTCCCGGTTGATCGTGAGAAGCGGTCCGCAAAACTGGGGAACGCCGCGCTACCCATGGAGCGGGAACAGCTCATAGCTTTTCTGCGGACTCTCTAACTGCACCGCGATTGTGTAGGAACTTCAATAGGATTGCGATGGCTGCCGGGGGCCTTTGCGTCTCCGATTGATGACGGCACGGCATCTCATCGGTTCGGGTTGCTCGGGCGGCGCATATAATTAGGAGGTGAGCGGGCCCGACCTCCGGTGGGGCCAAGCTGTGTCGAATTCTACAGGAGGACATGCCATGAACAGTTCAGCCGAAGCGCCGGTCCGTTTAGCGGGGCGCACCCTCACACAAAAACGTCACGTATGTGCGTTCTTCAACTCTCGCGAGGAACAGAACAAGATTCTCATGCCATTCCTGAAGGAAGGCATCGAGCGGGGCGAGAAGATCCTTCGGATCATGGATCGCCGGCTTCGTAATGAGTACCTGGACGCGTACACGGCAGGCGGTATAGACGTTCAGGCGGCCGAAGCGAGCGGGCAACTCGAGGTCCGCCACTGGCATGACACCTATTTGCAGGGCGGCCAATTTGACGGCGACAGCATGATAAGGCTTCTCGAGGAGGGTTTGCAAGAAAACCGGAAGAAGTACGGGATCACACGGGCTGTGGGGAACATGGAGTGGGCGCTGGAGCCGGTACCGGGCGTAAACGATATCGTGGAGTACGAGATTAAGGTGAATCAAGTGGCATCGAACTATCCGGATGCTTTGGTCTGTGTGTACGATCTGAACCGGCACGGAGCGAGTGTGGTGATGGACATTTTGCGTACTCATCCCATGGTCATCGTGGGCGGAGTGCTGCAGGAGAATCCGCTGTATGTTCCTCCGGAAGAACTCCTGGAAGAACTGCGGCAGCGTAAAACTCAGGGATCCGGCAATGCCGGGCGAGCGGGTGAGCGGCAGATTCACTAAACATGCAGGAAGGATCGGCAGCGCCGAAGTCTGCTGCGGCCGCGGATCATGGGCGGGATGCCTCTGATAAGACTCTTAGAGACGTGGTCGCCCTTTCCACACTGCCGGCAGTCTGGACGGGAGCCGAGCCCTCGCGCATTGCCGAAAGCCTGGCTGCCTCGCTATTCACGATGCTCGATCCTGAGCTCGTTTATGTGTCGTTTATACTCGGCGATCCGTCCCAGCGGGTGGCTATTGCACAGACAGGACGGTACGATGCCGATCAGACGCTGGCGGAGCAAATCGGACCGACGGTACTCGATTGGTCGCGCTCGCATGACCCGGACGATCTTCTCTGGCTGGAGTTGCCTGGGCGTTCGGGCGGTGTGCGTGTAGCGACGCGCCAAATCGGACTTAATGGCGAACTAGGCGTTGTGGCGGCGGCATTCGCACCTGCATATTGCTTCAGACCGAACGATATGCTGGTGCTTAACGTGGCTGCGACGCAAGCCGCGGTCGCCGTCCAAAATACGAAGCTGCTGCATTCGTTACGGGCGAGCGAGCTTCGCGCGACCCAAGCCGCCGAAGAACTGTCGCGCCGCGAGGCTCAGTTCCGCAACCTTGCGGAAGCGCTTCCAAATTTGTGCTGGATGGCTTACGGCGACGGACACATCTTCTGGTATAACTCGCGCTGGTACGAATTTACCGGCACAACCCCGGAGCAGATGGAAGGCTGGGGCTGGAAAACCGTGCACGATCCGGAAATCCTTCCTGAAGTCATGGAGCGCTGGACCGCCTCAATCCGTACCGGCGACAACTTTGAGATGGTTTTTCCGCTGCGCAGGGCGGACGGCGCGTTCCGGCCGTTCCTAACGCGGGTGGTGCCGATCCGGGATGAGAGCGGTCGAATTGTCCGCTGGTTTGGAACGAACACGGACATCACCGGGCAGAAGGAAATAGAAAAAGAACTGCGAAATGCAAACGCGGACCTGGAGCAGTTCGCCTATTCGGCAAGCCACGACCTGCAAGAGCCCCTTCGGAGCGTAGCAATCTTCAGCCAACTGCTAGCCGCACGAGCGAGAGAGAAGCTGGACGGCGAATCGCTGGAGTATTTGGACAACGTGATTTCCGGCGCTACGAGAATGGAAGCTCTGTTAAAAGACCTTCTCGTTTATGTCCGCGCAACCCGGCTCGAAAAGCCGGAAGAAGCAACGGATGCAAACAGTGCAATCCAGATTGCACTAGCAAATCTGAAAGGGGCGATCGCGGAGAGCGCGGCAAAAATCGATTTCGAGCCACTGCCGACACTGCCGGTGCATCCTACCGAGCTAGAGCTGCTTTTTCAGAATCTAATCAGCAATGCCATCAAATACCGCCGGCCGGATGTAACACCCGTGGTGCACGTCGCGGTGAAGAAACTGAACGCGCAATGGCTCTATTCAGTAAGCGACAACGGGATCGGCATCGAAGCGCAATACCACGAACGCATCTTTGGTTTATTCAAACGGCTGCACACGGCCGATACGTACTCGGGAAGCGGCATCGGGCTGGCGCTCTGCCGTCGAATTGTTGAGCGCCACAATGGGCGAATGTGGGTGGAATCTAAACCGGGTCAAGGATCGACTTTTTATTTCACACTCCCTGAATGAGCAGGACTCGTCTAGACAGGTGCTGGCAATCTAGGACAGCACGATGGACGTGTTTCTCACCGGGCTCAGGGGAACATCAAAGCGCGCTTCGTTCCCGGCCGAGAGGGTGCGTTATCGCTGCTGGAGAGTGCGAGTACCCTCCGTGCTGGCGGTGGAGAGCGAATCCGTGGCTTGGGTGGTTTGCACAACGCCTCTACTGCTCAGCTTGACCATGGACGCGGCGGCCATGTAGCGGACGGCGTGGCGGTCATCCTGCAAGAGCGAGCTGAGCTTGGGAATGGTGTCCTGGTTGCCGCGATCGCCTAAAGCCTTGGCAACGGCCAGGCGCACAGCCCAATTGGAATCGCCAAGCGCCCACTCGAGCAGAGTGAGAGCGTATGGGTCCTGATCTTTGGCAAGTTCCGCGGCTGACTCGGCGCGCCCGGGAGCACCGGTGTCGCCACGGGTGTCCTTGATGGCTTCGTGAATGGCAGTGATGCCGATGGAGGCCGGTCCAAGGAAAACGCCGCCGGCGCTGTCGGCGCCCATCAACGCAAGCTGCCCGGGAGAGAGCTTTTTCTTGATGGCCTCGTGAATCTTGCTGGGCGCATCCTTCCGTTCGCCTGTGAGCACTTCCTGGAAAATCTCGCGGCCGGTGCGATCACCGAGAGCCCACAGAGCCTTGGCGGCGGTATAGCTGACCTGGGGATTGTTGTCGTCGAGCGCGGTCTTCAGACTGGGGATGGCATCGGGTGAACCCATTTCACCGAGGGTCTCGGCGGCCGTCTGGCGTACAGTAGCGTCTTTGTCCTGGAGTCCGCTGCAGACGAGTTTGACGGCTTCAGGCACCGGGCCGATGGTGCCGACGGCGGCGATGGCAGTCTTGCGATGCGCGGCATCGCCATCGGCCAAGCCTTGCTTGAGCGTGTCCCACGCAGTCATCTCGGCCGGAGTTTGCGAATCCGGGGCCGGGTGCCCCGAAGAGCGCTTCTCGGCGGGTGGCTGCGGAGCAATTGTACCGGCCGCAACGAACAAGAGGATCAGAATTGCTGTGTATTTCATCGGAGTTCACCCTTTCGATTGCCTCCGGTCGATTCGGACCGACCTTCGCGGAGGAGGCGTTCGCGTGTGACCGGCCGCGGCGAACGGCGGCGGCTTTTGAGTTTTGGCACGAGAGCCGCCGCGCGTTGCCGCACCGAGCCGCTATTTCCTGGACGACACGGGTGTCTCGTGCGATTTGTGGCTGGATTTGGTGTACTGCTCCGGATTCTCGTCGAACTTGTTCTTGCAATCCTGCCCGCAAAAGACATAGCGCTCGCCTTCGTGGGTACTGGTGGCGGGGGCTTTTTTCTCGTCCACTTGCATGCCGCAAACAACGTCGCGTTTCATAGAATTACTGCTCCTTTCTTCGTTATGAACATTTCTCCCACTCGTTTGACCTGGCGCGGAACGGGCTGTTTCCGGCGCTGAGGCCAACGTCACGGTCACGTTGCCGGTTGTCAAGCACCGTGCAATAAAAGATGAAAAAAATACAATCTTCTGATGGAGACCGGCTTGCGGCCGGCCTTGCAAGCTACTGGCTTGGCGCAGCTTGTAAGCGCCAGCAACATCGGTTACAGACTTGCATTCCAACCGGCATGGGTGGAGCGAAGTACAGCTTCACCTATACAGCAACAGGAGGAACGAGATGCCGGCGAAGAATAAAGCTGTGTTTGGGATTTATGCAAGCCAATTGGATGCAGAAAATGCGGTCCACGGACTGAAACTAGCCGGTTTTCGGAACACCGACGTCTCGATTCTATTTCCTGAAAACGAAGGAACCAAGGATCTGGCGCTAACGAAAAGCACGAAGGCGCCGGAAGGAACAGCAGCGGGAGCGAGTTCCGGAGCGGTCGTGGGAGGCATCATAGGTTGGCTCACGGGAGCCGGCCTGTTGGCGATCCCGGGCCTGGGAATGTTCATCGCTGCTGGACCCCTGATCGCGGCCCTGAGCGGCTTGGGCGTCGGCGGGGTAGTCGGCGGGCTGACTGGCGCGCTGGTTGGCTTAGGCTCGCCGGAATACGAAGCGAAGCGCTACGAGGGCCGTGTTCGCAGGGGCGGCATTTTATTGTCGGTACACTGCGACGATTCCGATTGGGTGAAGACCGCGCGCGTGATCCTGCAGCAGACCGGGGCGGAAGAAATCTCCGCGACTAGCGAGGCGAGAGCGGATTTCGCCTCCAGCGACCGGCCGCACCCGAGAGTGGTTGAGAAGCACGTCTAAGCCGGCGGGCGAGAGATGCTGCCGGCTCGCATTCTAGTGAGCTAGATTCTGCTGGCTCAGATAAAGAGCGGCGCTCCTGCCGCCGAGCCGTATCATACCTGCCGATTTCGCCGGCTCGTCTCGGGTGGACACTGCCGGTGGGCCGGGCGGCAAGTTCCGTTGAAACCGAAATTCAGCTGAATCGGGCGAGAAATTAAAAAGCAGCGTGGCCTGGGAACCGGACGGGTCTGCGCGCTCGATTCGTAGCAGAGCGGCATCCTCTTCGACATGCACCGTCGTGAGGTCCTTGCGGCAGTTCGCCAGGCAAGGCCAGCGTTTGCGCAAAGCGAGAAGCTCCCGATAAAACTGCAGAACCTCGGCGTGGCCCGCGCGCTCGAGAAGCTGCCAGCTAAGGCGCGACTGCTCAAACGTTGAGACCGCCTGAGGGTCGGCAAACTCGCCGCCACCGGCGAACTCAGCGAACTCCTGGCGGCGCCCTTCGCTGACGGCGCGTGCCAGCGCGCGGTCGCCGTGGCTGGTGAAATACAGGAACGGGGCGGTCTCGGCGAACTCCTCTCCCATGAAAAGCAGCGGCAAGTAGGGCGAACCGATCAGGAGCAGGGCGGCCATTTTGGCTTCTTCGATTGTGACCAGTTCGGAAAGCCGGAAACCTTGGGCGGTATTGGCGATTTGATCGTGATTCTGCACGAACGCCACGAAGCGCTCGCCGGGCTGGTCTTTGGAAGAGTTCCCGAAGCGGCGTTTCCGGTAGCTGGAGTAAATTCCGTCGTAAACAAAACCGTGCGTGATGGCCTTTTGAATATGGCTAAGGCGTCCGAAGCCGGCCAGGTAACCACGGGAACCGCCGGTCAGGACAGAAATGACCGAATGATGAAACTCGTCGTGCCATTGCGCGTCGAGCGCATAGCCGCCTTGCTGCCGGCGCTGGATGACGCGGACATCGTTCAGGTCGCTCTCGGCGATGACGAAGGCGCGGCGGCCCAGGCGCTGGGCTTCGGCATGAAAGCGATCGCGCAGTTCGGCAAGAACATGGAACGCGCTGAAATCGAAAATTCCGTGGATGGCATCCAGGCGCAAAGCATCGATGTGGTACTCGGTGAGCCAGTACAGGGCGTTTTCGATGAAGAATTGGCGGACGCCGTCGCAGCCGGGGCCATCGTAGTTGATGGCGGGACCCCAGGGGGTCTGGTAGCGCGTGGTGAAATACGGGCCGAAGCCGCCCAGATAGTTGCCTTCCGGGCCGATGTGGTTGTAAACGACATCGAGCACGACCGCGAGTCCGATTTCGTGGGCCGCGTTGACCAAAGCTTTGAGGCCGTTGGGCCCGCCGTAGGAGGAGTGCGGGGCGTAGAGGTCGACGCCATCGTAACCCCAGTTTCGATCGCCGGGAAACTGCGCGACAGGCATCAGCTCGATGGCGGTGACGCCCAGATCCCGCAAATAGGAGAGTTTTGACTGTACGCCGCCGAAGGTTCCTTGCTGAGTGAACGTTCCGACATGCAGCTCGTATAAGAGGTAATCGCGGAGATGGATACCGGTCCAAGCGGCATCGGACCAGGCGAAGGAATTGGCGTCTACGACTTCGGACCGGCCGTGCACGCCTTCCGGTTGCAGGCGGGAGCGGGGATCGGGGCGCTCTTCGGCGCCATCCAGGATGAAGAAGTAACGATCGCCCGTGCGGGCATCGGGCACGAACAGCTCGAAATCTTCGCCGCTGCGGTTCATAGGAATGGGCTCGCGTCCGGCGATGCGCAAGGCCATGCGGGCGGGAGCGGGCGCCCAAACCCGGAACTGGACGCCGCCGCTTGGGACGGGGTTCGCGCCGTAGATCAAGCTGCGTCCTCGCCAGCCAGCAGCGCCACCGGGCAGCGGGCGAAAATCTCCGCCAGTGGAAGCGTCGAATAGTCATCCTGGGATTGCGCTTCTATTACGGATCCGGCGATCACATCGCGAAAACGCGACGCGGCAATTCTCCGGGGCAGCAGCAGCGTTGTGTTTCCCCAGACTTCCTCACCGCACGGCAGGGGATGCGAAGCGCATAAGCGAACAAAGAACCGGGCGGCCAGAGCCAGAACGGTACGGTTTCCGGTGGTGCGGGCGAACGCGACGACATGCTTGGCGCGCGCGCCGCGGACGGACAAGGGTACGTATGCCCCCTCGGCGAACAGATCGAAGTGCTTACGGCGGAAGCACAGGGCGCGTCTGGTGACGTACATCTTGATGGCGCCGTCGCAGGGTTGGTTCATCAACCGGCAGACCAGTGGGGCGGGATCGGCTTCGGCATCCGCGCGCAGTTTGGCTGCGAGCCGCTTTCGCATTTCGAAATCCACGGGCTGGCGGTTGTCCGGATCGACCAGATGAAAGCTCCAGATTTCGGAGCCTTGATAAAAGTCGGGAACACCCGGCGACGCGATCTTCAACAGCACTTGCGAAAGGGAATTCCACATGCCGGCGCGCGCGATGGGGATTTGGAACTGGCGGAAATCGTCCAGGAAGGCTGAATTGCGAGAATCGTCCAGAATGTCGCGGACGAAATCGTCCACGGCCTTATCATGCTCGGTGTTGGGGTTGACCCAGCTGGAATAGATCTTGGCCTCGTGCAGGGCCTTTTGCATGTAAGCCTGGATGCGTTTTACGTAATTGCCGTGCTCCTCGGGGGTCATGGCGGCTAAAGGCCAGGTGCCGACCAGCGTTTGGTAAATGAGGTACTCCTCGTTGTGGTCCGGAGCGGCGGCGCCGTCGATTTTAATTTTCCACCTGCGGTTCATGTCGGTCCAGCGGCGAATCGCAAGATGCCACTCCCGCGGGATTTCTGAAAGCGCGTTGATGCGGGCGCGGACGTCTTCGGCGCGCTTGGTGTCGTGCGTGGAGGTGGCGCTCATACTGTGCGGCCACAGCTCCTGCCGGGCGATGTTCCGGCGATGGAAGGCGGGGACGGAAATACCGAAGCGATCCGGGTTGCCGCCCACTTCATTCAGGGACACGAGCGGATAATAGCGGTAAAACGCCGTATCCTCTAAGCCCTTCGCCGTTACGGGCGCGGTGAGCTGCTGGAATCGCATGACGAAGTTGTGTCTCTCGGCCCGCTGCTGCTCATCGAGGCCGTCGGGGTGCTCGAGCAATAACACGCTTTGAATGAACTCGAAAACTGAGCCGCTGATGGCCGGGTTGCGGCGCCTGCCTTCGCGAATGGCAGCGATCACATGTCGGCGATCCTCGGGTTCCATCTGGGTGTCGTCGCTACGAGCGTAGGTGCGATAGACCGGGAAAGTTGCCAGCACCTCGCGCAGGGCGTCGCGGAGGTTTTCGAGCGTGAAATCGCGCGACCAGCGGTGCTGTTCGGAGATGCGATCGAGACGCCTGGACAGCACGTTCAGCTCGCTGGACATCGCGACTTGCAGGATCAGGCGCTTGGAGTCGCTGACCAGATCGTTGAAATCCTCCGACCAACCGGCGAAGCGGCGATAAAGTAAATGAAACGCTTTTTCCTTGCTACGGTCTACGAACACGCCGTTCAACACGTTGAGAAAATCGTAACCTGTGGTGCCTTCGATGGCCCAAGAAGCGCGCAGGGACTCGTTTTTCATGAGGATCTTCTCGGCCACGATGTAGAAATTTTGTTCTTGGCTGTTTTGGCCCGCCGCGACGGACTGGGCGCTGCAGGCTTCCTGCAGCGAACGGAAGTACCTTTCCGGCTCAAACAAGCCGTCGGGATGATCGATGCGCAGACCGGTGACGTTGCCGCGGCGGACCAGGTCAAAGATAAGCGCGTGGATAGCCGAAAAGACCTCCGGGTCCTCCGGGCGGATCGCGGCCAGATCGTTGACGTCGAAAAATCTACGGTAATTGATCTCGTCCATGGCGACGCGCCAGTAGCTGACGCGATAGGCCTGGCTTTCGAGCAAACGCTCCAGGCGGTCGAAGCTGCGCGGAACGCCGCGTTGGCCGTTTAATTCAACAAGAGCGGACCGAATAGCGTCATTCACGCCAGCGCTGGACGACATAAGCTCCGACAGGCGGCGCTTGACGATTTCCTTTTCGCGCTGGCGTTCGCGGATCTTGGCTTCGTCGGTTTCGGTCTGGGTGGGGAGATGATTGAGTGCCGTTACGATGCTTTCGAGTTCCGCCAGGTGCAGATCGTCCGGGGCGAATTTATCGCGCAGCTTGGCGAGGGCGGGCTCCAGGATAGTGGTCCAGCTGCGCGGGCCTAGAGGCAGAGGCTGGCCGTAGATGGTGACGAAAAACTGCCCCTCATTGCAGGCGACCTGAATTTCCTGGTTCTCCAGGACGCGCCCATACTGGTCGCCTAAGATGGGGAGCAGAACCTTATTGGTGAGCTCCTCTTTGGGAGGATGCCAGTCGATATCGAAGTAGTGCGCGAAGGTACTGCTGGGGCCGTTCTCGAGCACATCCCACCACCAGGTGTTCGAGGGGTGCGAGATGCACATGTGGTTGGGCACAACATCGACAACCAAGCCCATGCGGTGCCGCTGCAACTCGGCCGAGAGGCGCAGAAATGCATCTTGGCCGCCGATTTCGGGGTTCAGCCGCGAGTGGTCTGTAACATCGTAGCCGTGCAGGCTGCCGGGGCGGGCCATCAGGAACGGCGACGCATACAGGTCGCTGATCCCCAGGTCATCGAGATAGGCGACGATGTCGCGCGCCATCTCAAATGTGAAGAGGTGGTTGAGCTGGACTCGATATGTTGCCGACGGGACGTGGGAAGGCCTGGTTTTTTTCCGCTGCATGAGGGCGGTACGCCCCTTTGGACTGCCGCCGAGCGACGGCAATTTCAAAGGGGCTGAACGGCGTGGTACGGATTAGGAGTTTTTCCCGGGAGCGTACTTGTTCAATTCTGAATAGAGCGGCCCGGCGGCGGCCGGCGGCGTTATGTGGCCTTCGAGGATTTCGCGTTGGGTGACATCGCGGCCATAGAGATCGCGGTTGTCGTCTTTATCGGGGCGCAAGGTGGCGCCTTCCAGCGAAATTCCCGCGAACACGCCGCGCGAACGGGAATAGGCGAGAATTTCGGCATGCATCATGGCGTCGGTTCGAGCTTCGGCCGAGCGGCCCACCGGGCCCGCCATGACACTAGCGTCGCCGCCGATGGTGAACTTATCCTCCATCAGCTTATCCATGCCGCGCCGGTTCATAACGATGAAAACGACATCGGTTTCGCCAGCGCCGATTTGGAAGCCGATGCTCCCGCCTTCGATACGCACCGTGGAGGGCGCGCTCCAGCCCCTGCCCCCGGCTTCGCGGCATACCACGACACCTTTGCCGTACTTGGCGCCGACTACGAATCCGGCACGCTTCAGGTTGGGAACTATACCGACGCACTGCGCCTTCTCTAACAGGTCCTGCGGAATGCCACGGTCTTTAGCGTTCAGAATATCGCCCAGCACTTCGGCGGAATCCGAGATACGCTTCTGCGCCGAGTTTTCCGAAGCCAGGCACAGAGCGGGCGCCAGCAGGAGTAGGGATAAACACGTACGATAGTTCATGTTTTGGTCCTTTCGAGAGTCCCGCAACATGCACCGCGGTTGCGGACGCGGACCTCCTGAAGTGCAGTTTTAGTACCAACGATCGTCGCGGTGTAACACCTAGACAAATATCGCGGCCTGGTAGCGCTTGCATTGTGACGAAAGGAAGTTTTTCCGCAGCTTACGTCGTCGTTACTTGCGCAAGCTACCTTTCGTTAGCTAACCGTGGCACGGATGCGTCACTTCCCGCGCGCAATCCCGTCTTGCAAAACGGCATCCTCCACGGCATCGAGCACTGCGTCTTTGACAGCTTCCTTTACGGCATCTTTGACGCTGTCTTCCACCTGTTGGGTGTCGAGGCCGTCGCCAGCCCGGGGTCCAACAATCTCTTTCACCACGACCTGGAGAACCGGACCGATAGGGGGCAGGTCCCTGGTGACAGCCTTGGCAACCTTTTTGGCTACTTTGGTGGCGGGAGCTGCGTCGTCAGCGGCGGCATGCGCGGCGGATTGTTGGGCGGCTTCCCAGTCTTGCTGAAAGGTCTTTATCAGGCGCGCAATGATTTTGGCCTCGCGGAAGATGATGCCCACTTCACGCCGGGATCCCAGTTCTACCTCGCGGAGGCTTTGGCTGCCGATGAACGCCTGCCGGCCATCGCGAACGATACAGCGGGCGTGCAGGCGCAGCTTGGACAACTTGTGTTGCTCGACTTTGGATACTTTTCGCGTGACACGGCCGATGACCTTAACCGCGACTCCGGCGGCCGCGCGCTCTTCCAGGAGCTGGATCATGGAAGGATCGCCGACTTCGGGATCGTAAATCAGCAATTCCTTGCGGGCGGAGCGTATGAGTGCCGCCAGTTGTTTGCGCGCGTTGGCAGGGCTGACCACAAATGTAGGCAGGCAGGCGGTGTAAGTCTGGCGCGTGGCATCCGCCTCGAACAATCGAGCCGCTTCCTGGACCACTTTGTCGTTCCGGGTCACGATGCCAAAGCTCCGGCTGTGGTCGATATCGAGGTGGGTGAAATTGTAGGCCAGGATATGTAATTCGCGCCGGTCGATAATCACAAACTTTCCGTGGTAGCGGACGAAGTCGTCGGCGGTGCGGGCGACGGTGACGCCGGCCGCGAGTAGCCGCATTTCGAGCTTTCGGAGTTCTTTCTCGCCGCCGCGATTGGTGTAGGCGATGAGGGCATGAACGAATACGCCCCGGCTGACGGCGGCTGCGAGCGCCTTCTCGATTTCCAGCCGGTCAAACCGGAAGATTGCGATCTCGATGCGGCTTTTAGCCCGATTAATGGCATCGAGCAGCGGCAGAACGCCGTCTTCGGGCTGTACGAACAATTTCAATTCGGCCCCTCAGTCTCACTGACGTTATGCGCGCTGGATGGGATTCGGCGCGCTCGCCGCGAGGATCCCGATTTAAGCGCACGCCACCGGTCTGGCACAGCTTTTGCTGTTCAAGTTCGTTGCCAAACGAAGGGAGGCATCTATTCGTATGGGAGCAAAGGTCCTTATGGTCTTCGTACTGGCGATTACCGCCTTGCCGGGCTCAGCCGGGGCAGTGAAGAAAAAGCATAAAGCCGCAAAGCCCGAGGAAGAAATTACACGAAATGTTCTAACCGTTTTATGGCACGAGCCGGGCGATATCCGTTCGCGAAACCTGTATTTCGGTTCGGGAGGCAAGCAGGACGAGCCCAAGGCCCCTTTCCGCTTTATCGATGAGGATATGGACGGCTCCAACCCCAAGTTCACAGTTCGGGATGCCAATGGGGTGAAGTGGAAGGTAAAGCTGGGCGCGGAGGCGCAACCGGAGACCGCCGCGAGCCGGCTGGTGTGGGCGGCCGGCTACTTCACAAGTGAAGATTATTTTCTGAAGACCCTGCGCGTTGAGGGGATGCCGGCGCATCTGAAGCGCAAACACTCTGACCGGTTCTTCGAACCGGATCATTCGATGCGCTACGTCAGACTGAAACGCGAGCCGGATGGCGAAAAGAAGGTCGGGATCTGGTATTGGCGCCAGGATCCGTTCTCCGGAACCCGGGAGATGAACGGGCTTCGGGTGATGATGGCCCTCATCAACAACTGGGATCTCAAGGACGAGAATAATGCCGTTTTGGACGAAAAGCGGTCTGGGAAACCGGACGAGAGAATCTACATGGTGAGCGACCTGGGGGCAACGTTCGGAACGGCCTGGCTAGACCGCACGCATGAAAAGTCGAAAGGCAACCTGTACTGGTACTCTCACACGCGATTCATCAAGAACGTTCATGGCGACGAGGTGAATTTCGAAGATCCGCGCCGGCCGGCCTTCGTTGTTTTGGTAAATCCGCATGAATTTTTCAGCAGGTTGGGGCTGCGCTGGATTGGCCGGGACATTCCGCGCGAGGATGCACGCTGGATCGGCCAGCTGCTGGGCGAATTATCGGACGAACAGATCCGGGACGCTTTCCGATCGGCGGGATACACGCCGCAAGAAGTGGACGGTTTCGCATCGGTGGTTAAAGCCAGGGTCGCGGATCTAAACCGGCTCTGAGGTACCGGCCAGGAGCGCCGTTGTGCGTTGATCCGCCGGCTGAGCGGAGGAATCGTCGGAGCCTTGGAACTGTATATGGTAGAGCTCGGCGTATAACCCGCCCAGCTGGAGCAGTTCGGCATGCGAGCCGGTCTCGATGATGGATCCGTCTTTGACAACGAAGATGACGTCGGCGCGCCGCACTGTTGATAGGCGGTGCGCGATGACGATGGAGGTCTTTCCCTGCATCAGGCGGTCCAGGGCCTCGAAGACCAGTTTTTCGGAGGCGGCGTCGAGGCCGGAACTTGGTTCATCCATGATCAGGATGGGCGTATTTCGTATGATGGCGCGCGCGATCGCGATACGCTGGCGCTGCCCTCCCGAGAGAGTCATGCCTCGTTCGCCGATGATGGTGTCGTAGCCCTGCGGCATGGCGTCGATGAACTCGTGCGCGTTGGCCAGTTCTGCCGCGCGAAGAATCTCAGCGCGGCTGGCGTCGGGCTTGCCATAGGCGATGTTGTACCAAACCGGCCCGTGAAAGAGCACTGTTTCCTGCAATACGAAGCTAATCTGGTGGCGGAGCGATTTCTGCGTGAACAGGCGGACGTCATGCCCGTCGATTTTCACCACGCCGGAGGTGGGATCGTAGAAACGCGGGATCAGGCTGATGATGGTGGTTTTGCCGGCGCCGGTGGGGCCCACAAGCGCCGCCACCTGGCCGGGCTCGATGCGGAAATTAAGATTGTTAAGAACCGGGCTGGCGGGTTCGTAGCAGAATGAGACGTTTTCAAAATCGATCCGGCCGCGGAAGGCCGGGGCACGCCGCGCGTTCGGAAGATCTCTGACCTCGCCGTCGAAATCCAGCACCTCGCGGATGCGCTCGTAGCCTACGGAGGCCTTCGAGTAGGAGTCGGTCATCTTGGACAGCTCCTGCATGGGCTTATACATTTTGCCGAGATAGAAGATGAACACGACTAGCGAGCCGGCCGAGAGTGTGCCGGAGAGCGCCATCCGGCCGCCGAACCATAGCACCAGCATCGTGCCTACAGCGACAATGATCTCCACCAGCGGCGACAGCTTGGCTTTGAGACTGCGGGCGCGAAGGGCGATCTCGACCCCTTCCAGGCTCTCTTCCTCCAGGCGTTTCTGTTCGTAGTCTTCGCGCGCGAATGCCTTGACAACCCGGATGGAGGAGAGCACTTCCTGAATGACGGAAACGATCTCGCCTTCCTTTTTCCGCACTTCGCGGGAGGCTTTCTTGATGCGGCGCGTATAGCTGTAGACGACCACGAAGAGAACCGGCGCGATGGATAGGGCGATCAAAGTAAAGCGCCAGTTCAGGTACATCATGACGCCCAACATGCCGAGCAGTGTCAGGCTGTTCACAAGCGCGCTGAGCAGGCCGGAATTGATGAAGCTCTGGATCGCGTCGATGTCGCTGGTGACGCGGCTGATCAGGTCCCCCGTTTGTTTGTGATCGTGGTAGGCGAGCGAGAGCCGCTGTATGTGCGAATACAGCGAGCGGCGCAGATCATGAGTCACCCACTGGCCAATGGTGGTGGTGACGTATTTCTCGCAGTAGGAGCAGAGGCCGCCGACCAGGGCGATGATGAGGACCGCCAGTGCCGCAAACTCGAGCGTGTCCAGCTTGTTGCCATTGAAACGAGCCAGGATAAGCTGGTTCAGCCAACCCGAAGACGGCCGGGACTTCAAAACGTTATCCAAAACGATCTTCAGGGGCCAGGGGGCCAGCAAGTTCGCAACACCCTCGCCGACCACCGCTGCAAAACCTAGGAACAGAATTCGAGTGTGGGGGCGCAGCAAGTCATGGATAGTGATTCCTGCGCGCGGCTTAGCCGCCCGTTTTTCCATCATCTTGCTCCACGTGCTTTAGGTGCACGCCGGGACCCATTCGTAAGACGCAGGAAACTGAGAACTTCGGCGAAACCGGGTATGTAACTGTTACCGCTCTCCCGCAGGCGGACTTGGAATTCGTACTAAAGGGGACTTGACGGGCGGACGGGCCTAGGCCAACGCTTGACGGACGGCTTTCGGCTTCATGGTCCGAAACTGATAACTTCGGAGTGCGACTGCGAAGGCGGTTGCGGTGGAGCGAACCACTACGCCCGCCGCCACGAGTTGCAGCGGTACTTTTCCGTCGAGCGTCCAAGGCCACTCGATCATGAGCTGAAGTTCGGCGCCGACGTTCACGCCGCCGGCAGAACTGACCAACAGACCGCTGCTGCTCATGTTGATCGTTTTACCGACATTCAAAACGCGGGGTCTTAACGCCGTGAGAGAGAAGCGCACATCCAGTTCGATACCGTACCGGATTTTAGCGCGACGCTCATCGGGTTCCGCCGAGGAGCCTTGCCGCTGTTGGGCAGTTGCGCTGTTCCGTTGATCGACAATTACGCGAGACCGCGTGTCGAGTAAGCCGCTCTGAGTAAGTACAACCGGCACGTCTACTTCCTTCCGCAATGCGATCATGTCCTCTGTTAGATACCAATTCTAATGATCTGTTTCCGCCAGCCGATTCAGGCGCAATGCCTGTAAGTTTGTTCACGCAAAAAAACGCCTGAACAGGCCGGAAAACCGAAGCCGGATACCGGCAAACAGGCGCTTCCCTGCGTACGCCTTCTGCTTCGGGTGATGTCTTTCTCGCGCGGCGTAGTAAGTACCGGTACGCCGGAGCTGGTAGGCCGCTTAAGTACCAAGTCATCGCTGGCAGCAAAATTAAATATGTTCAATGTCCTGTCGTGACGGACGCTAGCGGCGTGCTGCCGTAAATACGCTCGTGATTCACGCTAATGAAAAGAAAAAGCGCCACCCGGCCATTTCCCTGCCCCTGTTCTGCCGACAGGTCGACCGGGTGGCGCCCAAGAAAGGGACTACGATCCGATCAGAACATTAGCCGCAGCGCGAGCTGAAGCATGCGCGGGTTGCTGCTAAATGCCTGCGTCACATCTCCGAAAATGGGCGAGCCCGGAATCAGCACGTTCATAGCGCCTACGCCGGAATTCCCCAACCCAAGCGTGTTGATGTTGCCGGGCACGAACTGAGGATGATTGAGGACGTTGAAGCCGTCCGCCCGGAACTCCAGCGCAAAATGATCCCGGATCGCGAACCGCTTGACGAAGCTCGCGTCGAAATCGTTAATGGGCCGCAGCCCGGAAATGAAGTTATTGCGGGGGCTTGCGGCGAAGGTGCCCAGTCCGCCCCGGACGAATTGGGCGTTGGGATTATTAGCGAGATAGCCGACGACCTGGCCGGACGAATTTGTCAGCGCGGTGACGCCACTGCCGGTTCCGGCGATGCCGTTCGGGTTGACAAACACGCCGGATCCAGAGAATCCACCCAGTCCGGTATCGAACCCGCTCTGAATGGTCAGGGGCGACGGCGATTCGTAGATGTAAGTGGCGCTGAGATTCATATTCGCCACCACGTCGCGGAACCAATTGGGGCCGCTGGAGCCGATCGCCCCGACGTCCCACAGCGCAGTCAGGGTGCCGCGATGGCGGTGGTCATAGACGGAGGTGTCGTGCCCGGTGAGCTGGAACAGGTTGAAGAACGGGTTAGCGCTCAGGAACGGGCTGACGTTATCGATCAGATGGCTCCAGGTATAACCGGCGACCATCTGGAAGCCGCCAGCGAAACGTTCTTTACCTTCGACGGCGAGGCCATGATAGAAGGAGGTTCCGCCCGGAGTGGTCGTTACGATCGGGCTGGTGAACCCGGACGAACCCAGCGGATTGGCGGCGGCGGTCTGTGCCTGCAAGCTCGTGAGTGTCGGAGTGAGGGCGTTGAGCTGAGCTTGAGTCGGCCTGGTGTAGAAGAGAGGCAGGCTATTGGAAGCCGTGACGGCCTGTCCCTGATTCAGGATTGTGCCCGCCGGATAGTGAACGCCGTGTACGCCCAGGTAGCGTGCCGTGAGGACGAAACGATGGAAGACGGTCTGTTCCCAGCTGGCGTTCCACTGGATGGTGTACGGTATCCGCTGATTCGGAAAATATGAGGTAGTCAGCGACTGCGGAGTGGTCAGCGAAGCACCCGCCGCCGGGCCGAAGAACCTTCCCGGCGTTAGTCCGTTGCCGAAGAATCCGGGGACGGCTGGCAGGTTGGTGGTGTACAGAGTAGTGGCGAGCCCGGGCGTGAGGAACGGGGTCATAGCGATATAGGTCGCGGCGTCATAATTCATACTGAATCCGGCGCGAATTACCGCATTGCGATCCATACCGGGCGAGTAAGCGAGGCCGACCATGGGAGCAAAGTTCTTGGTCTGCGGCTCCGGTTCCCTGAAGTTCAGTGGGCCCGCGTTGGCGCTCGTGTTCAGAGACTGCCGCTGCTCGGCCAATGGAACTGTGACGTACTCATACTTGACGCCGAGGCTAATGTCGAAGTTCGGCCGCACCTTCCAATCGTCCTTCGCATAGGCGTACGTATCCCACTGGTTGGTGGGGAACGTCAGGTTGCCGATGGTGCGCGCTCCAGCGACATCGGGTGGCAGGTTCAACAGGAAGCCCTGCAGACTGCTGTAGGTGAACGCTCCCGCGCCTTCCGGACCGAAGCCCAGCGGCCCGTTGTACCGCCGTGCGTCGACGCCGAAGCGGAAGGTGTGCCGTCCGGCGGTCCAGTGGACATTGTCGGCCACGCTGTAGGTGTTCAGACGGGCCAATTCGGCTCCAAAGAAGCCCTGTCCCAAGGTCAAGCCCAGATCCTGAATTCCGATATTCGGGAATGCGGTAAGACCCGGGAAAGTGACGGAGCTGGGAGTGATATTGTTGGCGAACCGGTTATAGCTAAGCCGCAGCTCATTGATGGCGAAGCCGCCGAAATTGTGAGTCTCGGCCAAGGAACCGATCAGGCCGCGGGTCTGCAAGGGGGCGAGGAACGCCGGCAACTGCGCGCCGTTGAAATTAGCGTGCACTTCCTGCTGGACGTAGCGGGCCTGCAATTTATCGTTTGTACCTGCATTCCAATCCAGAGCGCCGACGCCATTGTATTGGTTTTGATATCCGTGGCCCAGCAGAGGTGTCGCGCCAACTGGAATTTGGGTTCCATTCACCGTCACGAAACTGCTCCCGGCAGGGGCGGCGGGAAGTATTCCGCGCAGCAGTGAAAGATTCGCCGCCGAAACGCCGTTCATACCCGCCAACGTGGCGTAGCCGGCAGCCGTGGGGGCGAAGAATGCGCTGCTCGGCAGGGTGTTAAAACCGAGCGGTATATACTCGAAATCGCCAAAGAAGAAAAGCTTGTTGTGGATAATCGGGAAACCGAGATTCCCTCCCAAACGATTCTGATCGTAGCGGGGATTGCTGAGAATTTCAGCGCGCGCGTAAGACTGATCGACGGCGTTCAGGTTGCGGTTCCAGAAATACTCATAGAGAGCGCCATGGAAGCCGTTGTTTCCGGTCTTGATGATGTTATTGAACTGTCCACCCGCCGCGTGACCGTACTCAGGCTGGAATTGATTCTGTTGGGTATTGAATTCTTGGGTGGCTTCAAAAGAGACCGCCGCGAGAGGCCCGGGATTCACGCGGTTATTGTTGTCGAGCCCTTCGACGTAGAAGTTATTCCCGGTCGGGCGGACTCCCCCTACCACGGGCCCGCGTCCCGGCCCAATTCCGCTGTTCGAGCCGACTCCTGGGGGAAAGAGGCTGAGGTTGTAGGCCCCATACTGTTCGCCGTTATGCCCGATGAAAGCGGGCGACGGCAGATACTGAATATCGCGCGTATTGAATCCGGTCTCGATGAGCGGACTGGCAAGATCGGTGGCGGGTGTTATTTCCGCTGAAGTAACCGGACTGTTGACGGGCGCCGTTGCGGTGGTTGCTCCGCTCCCGACGGTTAGGTCGACACGCACGGCCTCATTTGCTCCCACCGGAATCTCCGGCGTCGGAGTGGCCCAATTTGCGCCGGAACGTGCGGCCAAGTGGTACCGGCCTGCCGCCAGATCGTTGAATTGATATTTACCGGACGCATCGGATGTCGCATCCATGGTCTGGTTCGTATCCAGATTCGTGAGCTGAATGTTAGTATTGGCGAGCACTCCCCCCGATGGCGAGCTGATAGTGCCGCTGATGGTACTTCGGTGTTCCTGCGCGTTTACCGTGAGGGCGAGACCGCACAGTAACACGACGGGAAATAATCTTAGCGCGTAGTTACACATCTAAGAACGACCTCCTGAACTGCGGCTTGAAAGGCACGCGCAGATCCAGAGCGGGTGAGGGGCAAACTATCACCGCGACCGTGCCGCATGTGATTCTCAGGGCGACCCGAGCTTGAGCGTGGCGCATCGCAAACCGCTGTAAGCGCGTTGTTAGTTGGAATTTTTGCGCGGAACAATTTACCGCGCGTGGAAACGGCAGGACGCCCTTGGTGACGCCGAATTCCTTTAACCCACCACGGGCACGTGCTGAGTAACGCGAGAGAGGCATGAAATCGTAACGCCTGGATGTTAGCTACGTGCAGCGTTCTTACACATTCGCGGCCCGGTTTCGGGCGATTTTTGTAAGTTATTCCGGAATAGAGATATCGCTAATCACTTACAAATTCACGGCCGGCTATATAATTTCAAACATTTGCGAGGCGTGGCACCTGGGATGCGTAGCGCTGGGCGGAGGCTATAACTATGCACCGATTTTCGACTTTAATCCTGGGCGCTGCCATGCTATTCGCGCCGGTTTTGGCATACGGCCAATTTGAACACCCGCGCTACGATCCGCAGTCCGTGTCCACGCTGGTCGATCAGGTCCACACAGACCTTGACCGTGCTTACAGCTCCTGGCATCTGTCGGGCGGCGATCGCGACCGGCTGAACAACGCGGAAAAACAGCTGCGCGAGTTCGCGCGCAAATGGTCCGACCACCATTTCGATAAAGGCGAACTGGACGAAGCGATCAGCAGTATCCAGCATGTCCTCGACAACAACAAACTGACCGGACACGATCGCGATGCGATCTCCGACGACATCTCGCAATTGCGCAACATGCGCGAGGCGTACGATCGTCACGAGATCGGATAAGGCGCACGCAAAACCGCCGAGGCGCGGGCATGGCCGATGCACCGGAGAGAACGGGCGCCACGCTGTTGCGACGCTACACTGGCAGCATGAGGCGAAGCGCGATCTGCGCGAGTCTGCTGCTTTTCGGGGCCGCCGGTCAACAGCCATCCGCAACGGTGCAGGAAATTATCCTCGACGCGGGCGCGATTTCCCGTCCTTTTCCGCACTATTGGGAACAGATGTTCGGATCCGGGCGGGCGACCCTGTCGCTGCGGGAAAGCTATCGCCGCGATCTGCGCATGGTCCGCCAGGTCACCGCTATGCAGTACGTGCGTTTCCACGCCATCCTGGATGACGATGTGGGTGTGTACAGCGAGGATGCTGAGGGACGCCCGATCTACAACTGGTCCTATGTCGATCAGATCTACGACGGCCTGCTCGAAAACGGCGTGCGGCCGTTCGTCGAGCTCAGCTTTATGCCGTCCAAGCTGGCGGCATCGCAAGAACCCCACCCGTTTTGGTACAGGCCATTGCCCTCCCCGCCGATAAATTATCAGCGCTGGGAGGAGTTGATTTACCGGTTTGCGGCACACCTGGTGGAGCGCTATGGCGCGGCCGAAGTGGAGCAGTGGTATTTCGAAGTGTGGAACGAGCCGAATATCGATTTTTGGAGCGGCCGGCCCAAACAGGCCACGTATTTTGAGCTGTACGACCATGCAGCGCGGGCGATCAAGCGGGCCGGCTCAAAACTGCGCGTGGGAGGTCCGGCCACCGCGCAGGCGGCTTGGATTCCGGCCATGATCGCGCATGCGGTTGAAAAGAATGTTCCGCTTGATTTCGTGTCTACGCACGTCTATGCCAACGATAGCGCCGAGGACGTATTTGGGACGCACGAACAGATTTCACGCCGCGACATGGTGGCGCGGGCGGTGCGGAAGGTTTTCGAGCAGGTGAAAGCGTCGCCGCGGCCGCAACTCCCGATTATTTGGTCGGAGTATAATGCCAGCTACAAGAACGAAATCGAGGTGACGGATTCAGCCTTCATGGGTCCGTGGCTGGCGAACAATATCAGCATGTGCGACGGCTTGGCTACCAGCATGTCTTATTGGACTTTTTCGGATGTTTTCGAAGAGCAAGGGGTGGTGAAAACCCCGTTCTACGGCGGCTACGGGTTGATCGCCGAAGGCGGGATTCCGAAGGCGGCCTACCAGGCGTTCGCCATGCTGCACCGGCTGGGCGAGCAGCGGATCCAGCCGGAACTCGATAATGCGCTGGCCACGAAGCGTGCCGACGGGACGTTGGCCGTCGCAGTTTGGAACTATGCGGCTCCGTCTGAAAGCGGCGCTCCGGTTGAGATTCATTTGCGGGTGAACCATTGGGACGGATCTCCGCGCATCCGCGCCGAGATCGTCGACTCGGAGCACGGCTCGGCGCTGGCGGCATGGGGCGCCATGGGAAGCCCGCAATTCCCGACGCAGCAGCAGTTTACAGCGCTGCGTGAGGCCGCGGCTGGAACCCAGAAGCTGGATGGGCCGTCCTTTGTACTTCCAGCCCACGGCCTCGCCCTGGTGGAGATTCAACCGCGATGACAGGATTGGTGAAATATGCAGCCACCTTCCCGCTAATCGCGTTCTTATTTTTAACGGGCTTGAGCTTGCGGGCTAACGACGGCGCGAACGTCATCAAGATCTCGCCCGCCGATAAAGCATTTCTGGAGGACCTGGAGCGCCGCAGCGTTCTGTATTTCTGGGAGCAGGCGGACCCTGCCACCGGGCTGGTACTGGATCGAGCCAATGCCGAGGGCGGCCGCGCTAAAGGGCCCAGCCGCGACGTCGCCAGCATCGCCGCTACCGGGTTTGGCCTGACCGCGATTTGCATCGGGGTCGAACACGGCTGGATTCCGCGCGATCAAGGGTTGAAGCGCGTCCGCGCCACTCTCGAGTTTTTCGCCAATAGAGCGGATTCCGAGCACGGTTGGTTTTACCACTGGATGAACGCCAGCACCGGCGAACGCAAATGGGACAGCGAGACCTCCTCCATCGACACGGCATTTCTGTTGGCCGGGGTTCTTACCAGCGGCGCCTATTTTTCGGGCGACCCGGAGATTCAGAGGCTTGCCAGGGAAATCTTCGATCGCGTGGACTTCCAATGGATGCTGAACGGCGATCCGCTGCTGCTGTCGCACGGCTGGGAACGTGGCAAAGGTTTTCTCAAGTACAAATGGGACGTGTACAATGAGGCTTCCATTCTGTACCTTTTGGGCATCGGGTCACCCTCGCATCCCATCAGCGGCGATTCCTGGTATGCCTGGCAGCGACCGTTTTACTCGTACGGCACCTACGACTTCATCAGCGGCGGGCCGCTGTTCACGCATCAGTACTCGCATGCCTGGGTGGATTTCCGGAACCGGCGGGACCGCGGGTTCATCGATTTCTATCGCAATTCCGTCAACGCGACGCGCGCCAATCGCGCGTATTGCGTGAATCTTAACGACGAGCTTCCGAACACCTTCGGCCCGCAGATCTGGGGCATAACGGCGTCGGATGGGCCGAAAGGCTATCGCATTTACGGCGAGATCAAAGCGTTCGAGCCGGTGGACGGCACGGTGGCGCCCAGCGCGGCCGGCGGTTCGCTGATGTTCACACCGGACATCTCAATTCCAGCGTTGCGGGATATCCGCCAACGTTACGGGGACCAGGTTTACCGCCGCTATGGCTTCGTCGACGCGTATAACCCGTCCATGCGCTGGTTCGACACGGATGCGGTTGGTATCGATGTCGGTGTCACTCTGCTCAGCGCGGAAAACCTGCTCAGCGGGTCCGTTTGGCGCTGGTTCATGAGTAATGAAGTGATCGAGCACGGAATGGATCTGGCAGGGTTCAGCCCGTCCCCACCACCGCCAGCCCCGGAGAAAACGGCGGCCCCCGACAAGAAGCCCGCCAAGACTACCAAAGCAAGAAGCCAAAAGCGCGCAACCGCGCGGCATTGATTTCGAGCCTAGTTCGGTTTTACGCCGGTTTTAGGCCGCGACGGGTTGCTCGTCTTCGCGGACCACATCGACCAACGCCGAAATCCGCTCTTGCAGCAGAAACTCGGTCGCTTGGACCAGCGGGTCTTGGTGGAACCGCTCCTGCATGCGCCCGCCGAGCAAAGCATTGTCGATCGCCATTAGGCCCATGCCCTGATGATGCGCCATGTAGGTGCGGACCAACTCCGCCGGCCGGCTTCCGGCTCCCGAGTAGTCGATCGAGTCAAAGAAACCGTGGCGGCCGAAACAGCCTAGCGACGCCATCCACCGCAAATTGGCTGTCGCGTGCGCGGCATCCAGAGACAATGCGAGCATGCTGGCATACGGGGCCACCACCAGCGCATGCGAATGGTTGGGCTGCATCGACAAGGGTGGTACGCCGAAGGCGCGGTATTGGTATTGTTTTAAGCCGTCGCGCGCCGCGTAAGCCGCCTCGGAAATTCCCCAGGGCAGGTTGCGCTCTCGAGCATACGCCTGCTGGATACGGACCGCTCCGCGCAATGCGCGGCCGAGCAGCGTATCCTCGTGCAAGCGGAAATACAGCAGCGGCATCAAGTATTCGAACATCGTGCCGCTCCAGGAGATGAGGCAACGATGGTTGCGGTAGGCGGTGAGTTTCCGCCCCAACTTGAACCAGGCTTGCCGGGGAAGCTGGCCCTTGGCGATGGCCAGGAAAACCGCCGTCCGGGCTTCGGAGGCTAACAGGTCGTAGCAGGCCTCATCTGCCCGGCCGGAGGTAGTGTCGTACCCGATGCGCAGCAGGTTCCTGTCCTTGTGAACCAGGAACGTGAAATCGATTTCGTCGAAGTGGCGGAGTGCGGCTGTGCAAATCTCGTTCAGCGCCCCCGTGGTCTCGACCGCGGATTCTTCGGCGCCGGGCAAGCGGGCCAGAAGACGCTCCAGGGTGCTGCGCAATGCGGGATAGAGCGGCTCGGAACTAGCCAGCCGCTCTATCAACCGCGCGCGGATGCGCTCGTACTGCCGCGGAAGCTCGGTGAGGACCGGAACCGAGCTCAGTTCCGCCATGAGCGCAGCCAAAGTGGTGTCGCGAATGTTGACGCGCAATTCCGATTCGAATTCAGGCGCGAGCCAGGGCGCCCAATCGTACAGCTCGGCGAGAACGGCCTCCATCCTGGCGCGTAGAAGAGCATCCCAGTAGCGGACCTCGTCCAGCTTGGCGTCGCTTTTGCGGGCGGTCTGCCGCGCATAGGCGTGCGACAGACACTCATGCACGCGCGCGATCAGGCCGCTTGCGTCCTCCAGCACGGCCTCCCAGAAGAAGAGGTCGGTAGGCTGCGAATCCAGTTGCCGTAGCAGACTCGCGATCAGCCGCATTAGAGCGATACTGCGGAGCCCGGGCGGAAGCTGCTCACGGAGCCGCAGTACGTGATCGCGGATTCCGGAGAGCGTTTGGGGCCCGAGCACCGGTTGCTTCTGAAGGCTTAGCAAGCCCTGCCGCAGTGTACACAGCGATGCCGCCAGATTGCCGCTATCCACGCTACTGACGTAGCGCGGCGCCAGCGGCGTGAGCGCCTCCGTCTCATACCAGTTATAAAAGTGGCCGCGATAGCGCGGCATGCGCTCCATGGAGTGGAAGATGCGCCGCAGCGAAATCGCCAGCTCCGCGGCGGTGACGTACCCGAAATCGTACGCAGCCAGTTGCGCCGTAAGCTGGAGACCGAGATTAGTCGGCGAAATACGGGAGGCCACGAGAAACGGATCGTGTTGGACATTATCGGGAACTAGCCAATGATGATCGGCGTCGCAGGAATCCGCAAAGAACCGCCAGGTTCGAAGCGCGGTCTCATGCAAGAAGGTGCGATCGGCTTCCGACAAAGCCGCCGGCTTGGGGGGCGCCTGGTTCAACCACCAAGCGATCAGCGGAGCGACGACCCACAGCTCCGCGATCAGGCACATCGCGATATTGATGGAGCCGGCAGCGAACAAGAAAAGAACCGCGGCGGCGCTGGAGAGATAAAAATACATCTCCACGGTTCCCAGCTTGGAGGATTTCGCCGCCTCCGCCTGCGCCATGGTTTCCCACTCGAGCAGTTTTCGGCGGGAAACAAAACGGCGGTAGAGCGTTCGCACAATCGCGTCGGCTGTCAAAAACGCCTGGTGCGGCAGGAATACCAGCGTCAAGGCCGTATCCCGCAGCGCGCGCAGGAATCGTGCGGCCAAGTCCAGCAGAAACGAGGACCAGAGCCGGCGTTCTGGCGTTTGGAACACGCTTAGCAGAAGGTCGGCATAGGAAGGCAGCTGGAGCAGCAGCACGACGGCCAACGCCCACCGCGCGGGATGCGTTGCGTGGGTCAAGCCTGCGGCCAAAAACAGCAGCAGCGTGATTTCGACAAAACTACGCCGAAGGTTATCGAAAATTTTCCAGTGCGATAGCAGCCCCAGCGGGTTGCGAATGCTGCCGGATCCGGGCGTACGCGGCGGCGCGAATAACCAGGGCAAGAGCTGCCAGTCGCCCCGAACCCAGCGATGTTTCCGCTTGGAAAAAGCTTGGTAGGTAGCAGGGTAATCCTCCACCAGCTCGACGGTGGGGAGGAAACCGACACGCAGGTGCTCGCCTTCAATCAGGTCATGGCTGAGGATCGCGTTGTCGGGAAAACGATCGCCCACAGCGGCATCGAAGGCGGCCAGGTCGTAAATGCCCTTCCCGGTAAAACTCGTCAGGCCGAACAAGTCTTGATACACGTCGGAAACGGCGATCGCGTACGGATCGAACCCGGCCATTCCGCTGAAGATCTGCGCGAACAGCGACTGACCGGCAGACTCCATACTCACGGCCACGCGCGGCCGGATCAGCGCATACCCGCGCGTAATTGTGCGGCTTTCAGGATCGAGCACGGGCCGGTTGAGTGGATGAGCGACCGCACCGATCATTTTGGCGGCGGTGTCGCGCGGCAGCTGGGTATCGGCGTCCAGCGTGATCACGTAGCGGATGGAAGCGAAGCGCGACCGGTCGCCCAGAACGACGTCGAACGAGTCCTCCGTTCCGAGCAGAAGCTTGTTGAAGCTGTTTAGCTTGCCACGCTTGCGCTCGCGCCCCATCCAGCGGCCTTCTGCCGCATTCCATTCGCGCGCGCGGTGAAACAGGTAGAAAGGTCCGGTGCCCTCCGAGCCGTAACGCGCATTCAGGAGATTGATTCCCTCGATGCACGTGTCCAGGACGGAATCGGCGAGGGTATCCTTCTCGGCCGCATCGGGGAAATCGGTGAGCAATCCAAACAGCAGATTGGGATCGCGGTTGGCCAGATAACGGATTTCGAGATCCTCCACCAGCCGGGCGGTCACCCGGGGCGACAGAAGCAAACACGGAACCACCACCATGGTCTGGCACGAACTTGGAATGCCGCCGCTGAAATCCAGGTTGGGGAGGACCTGCGGCTTCATGCAGTGGGAGATCAGCGAATTTACGATCTCGAGAGCGATTTGACTGGCCGGAATGATAAGCAGAGCCAGCATCCAGAAGGACAACGGCCCGGTTACCCACTCGAACAATGCGATGACCATCGCAATCACGGCCAGCGTGCCGCAGGTGTAGAGCAGCCCCGGCCAGCGTTCCACCAGGAGCGCGCCGGCGACGCGGACCGAAACGCGATTCACCACCGAGCGCACGAAATCGGGCGCGCCGGAACCGATTAAGTAATAGCCAACGTGCGTTTCGATCGGCTCCGCGCCGTCGTGCCGCATGGCCGCTTGCGCCCGCTCGATCGCTTGCTCGGCGATCTCCAGCTCACTGCGGCCCGACCGGCGTGCCAGCTTTTCCAGCACGTGGCGGTAGCGGTCGCGGGTCTCGAAATCCATGCGCGGATAGACCCCGGCCGGATCGGTGCGCAATGTCTCTTCGACAGCCGAGACGGATTCGACAAAATCCCGCCAGGACACGTTCTCGAGCCAGCGCAGGGTCTGAATATTACCCGAAACGGCCGCTTCGGAATCCAGATCGGCGCAAAGGTTCTCGATGACCGCGAGCCGCAGCATCGCCCCATAACCCCACAGCTCGCACAATGTCAGTGCGGTGTGTCCGCGGACATCCTCGGCCAGAGCCGGAAGATTCTCGGGTTTCAGCGGTTCTTGGGAGCTGGCGACCTGGCGGGTAGCGATGCGATACAGACGCGGCTCGCCGCCGCGCTGGCCAGCCGCCCGGAGCGCCTCGCGCAGATAGGCTGGACGGAGGTTGCGCTTGGTATCCCGAATCTGGAACTGAACGAACGAATAGTTCTCACGCAGGCAGCGATCCACCGCGGAATTGAGTTCCGGATTTTTGGGAATGTTCCGAACGCGCGCTTGCAGGATGCGGGCGCAAATCTCCAGGCGCCGTACGGCTCCGTGCGCGCCGTCCAGGGGTGGAAACACCGCCAGGCGCGGCTCCAGAATCGCTGTGGCTTGCACGCTCATTGGTAGTTCGCCGCTTGCAGCTTGAACAAGCGCGCATATTGGCCGCCCGTTCTCACCAGATGATCGTGCGTGCCTTGCTCCCGAATCTTGCCGTCTTCCAGCACGATGATGCGGTGCGAGCGGCGGACGGTGGAGAAGCGATGCGAAATCAAGAGGACCATCTTGCCCTCGGAAAGGTCGGCGAAACGCGAGAACACTTCGTACTCAGCTACGGCGTCCAAGGCAGCCGTCGGCTCATCGAGGATCAGGATCTGCGCGTCGCGCAGATAGGCGCGCGCGAGCGCGAACTTCTGCCACTCACCCCCCGACAAGTCCACACCGCCTTCGAAGCGCCGCCCCAGGACCTGATCCAGACCGTCGGGAAGGCGTTTCAGCATTGCGTCGGCGCGGCTCTTGTGAGCTGCCTGCCAGAGCGCGGAGTCGTTCGCCAGATCCGAAATCCGGCCGACGCCGATGTTCATGCGAGCCGTGAAATCGTAGCGCATGAAATCCTGGAAGATCACGCCGATCTGGTTGTGCAGCTGCTCGATGCGGTAGTCGCGCAGATCCACGCCGTCCAACAAAATCGCGCCGGCAGTGGGATCGTAGAGGCGCGCCATCAACTTCACGAGCGTGGTTTTGCCTTGCCCGTTTTCGCCTACCAGTGCCAGGCGTTCGCCGGGCTCGATACGCAGATTGAGCCCGTTCAGCACCAGCCGCTCCGATCCTGGATACTGGAACGACACGTTGCGGAACTCGTACCCGTCGCGGATGACGCGCGGCGCCGGTAGCGCGCCGGGCTTGGACTGTATTAGCGGTTGGACCGCCAGGAAATCCACCAGGTCCGTGAGGAACAGCGCCTGATCCGAAATGTGCGAGAACAGCGAAAATACCGACTGGAGTTGCGTGCTCGATCCGGCGATCGCCCCCGCCAGGAACGTCAGCGTACCGATGGAGATGTGGCCCAGCAGCGTCTGCCAGACCAAAAACGCGTACGCGCCGTAGTAGCCGGTGGATCCCAAAGCGGCGAACGCGGAACCCCACCACAGCCGCTTCCGCGTCAGACGGATATTGCGATGAATGATTTGGTCGCTCAACTCGGCATAGCGGTCATGGAAATGTCCGCCCAGCCGGAACATTTTGACTTCTTTCGCGCTCTCTTTGCTCGTCCCGAGGATTCGCAGATAATCCAACTCGCGGCGGATCGGCGTCAGGCTATGGGCCAGCGCATATCCCAGAAACGCGAAATGGCTCTCGCCCATAAAGGCGGGAACGACGCAGGCCACCAGGAACAGAAACAGCCACGGTGAATACGCCACGACGCCAATCGACAAAGTGACCAGCGTGATCACTTCCAGCACCAGCCGGCCCATCGAGTTCAGCATCGCGATGCGGTCGGTGGCTTGTTGCCGCGCGCGCTCCAGCTTATCCTGAAACGCGGGATCTTCCAGGCGAGACAAATCGAGCCGGGCCGCGTGGCGGATCACGCGCAGGCTGACCTCTTTAGTAAACTCGTCGGCCAGGCGGGCGTCGGTGTAGTCGATGGCGCGCCCCAGCAAGCTATTCAGGGCCGCCAGGAAAAACGCGGCGCCCAGCAGCCACCACATCACGGGTGGAATTGGCCCGGGATGCTTCACCGCTCCCACCAGCAGATCCATGATCCACTTGGAAACAGCGAGCACGGTCACCGGCACGAGGGCGCTTGCAACCCGCAGCGTCAGGCCGCCCGCCACCACCTTGGGCGCAGCGTTCCAAATCAAATGCAGCACCGGCGGAATATTGTGGAGAGCGGCTGTGCGCTGGCTCCAACGGGATCGATCGGACGCGTTATGCAAGAAAACCTTCTTGGAAGGCCGCGCTAACGGTTAGCGGCAATTGAAAATCGACTTTAAGAGGGGAGCAACTGGAAGGCCCAAGATACAGCTCACGGGCGAATTTCTGAACCCATTGTAGCGCAGCTTGTTAGTCAGATTCCTGGAACCTGGAGCAATACGGCGCATCTAATAGCTTTGCAATTTCTGCACGGCACACGGAAGTTGCTTCACGGGCGGCTGGCACGTAACGCTGGTTTAATGCCCGTTCAGGATGTGCCGCTGCACATCCGGCTGCAGTTGGTCGAAGAGTGACGTGAACACGGCATTGGTCCACCCGAACCCTGCTTCGTTGGTACGATAGCCATAGCGCAACGTGCCCTTGACGACGGCGGTCTGTTTCACGACATCGTATTTCTCTTCGAGCGTTCCATACTTGACGAAGTTGCGCAGCACTAGCGCGAGGAATTTCTCTGAAATACGGCCGGCCTCGTGGTTAAAACCGTAGCGGCGGAGGCCTTCGACCGCAAACCACTCCAACGGGGCCCAGCCGAGCGGCGAATCCCACTGGTCTCCGCTGCGGTACGTGCTGGTTTGAAGCCCGCCCTCGCGCTCGAACCGCGGCAGGTTTTTGAGCACGTGCTCCGCCTGGTCCTGGCTCGCGATGCCTGCCCAAAGCGGATAAAACGTAGTTAAAAACGGGTAGCGGCGCACGCTGCGGCGGACGAAATTGTAATCGTAATAGAGCCCGTCGCGCGGGTCCCACATTAAACGATTCACTAACTGGGCCCGCGTCTGCGCACGCTCGCGCCACATGGCCGCTTCGTTGTCGCGATGCAATAAGGCCAAGATCTCGCCGGCCTGGATCTCCATTACATAAAGAAGCGAGTTCAAACACACCGGGTTGTAATGAATGACGTCGGCGCCGAACGGGCCGAACCGGCTGGACGGATCGAATCCTGACTCACGCATCGACCGGTCGCCTTTATAAAAAAAAGGCGTGAGCTGGTCACTACGGCGGTCGTAGAAATCGCTTACGTCGTAGTCGGTGACTTTGTGGTCGCGAAAATATTCGCGCACCAGGTCGTAGTCATTGCGGCCGCTTGCGTCGTGCTCAGATGCGACCACTTCCGGCGCAGGCCCGTCGCCGAGATCGTAATAGCGCGATAACCCCGTTTCCGCAATCAGGTGTGGGCCATTGGTCCAATAGCGGTAGTAGCTCTCGATGGCCGGCACCCCGCTTTCCAGCCACTTCAGGTCGTGGGTGCGGTTGTATACGGCGAGCAACATCTCCGTAAGGACTGGCGGATGAGAGCGAGTTAAATAATAAGTGCGGTTCGCATTCAGGATCTTGCCGTAGTGGCGGATTTCGTACAAGAAATTCTCCGCCATGTCCTTGGCAAGCTGCACGTCGCCGTCACGCAGCAGGCCCATTTGAATAAAGAAACTATCCCAGCCGTACATTTCGTTGAAGCGCCCGCCGGGAACCACATAGGGCCCGGGCAAGTACAGGACGCCCTCATCGTGGATTTGCTTGGGATCTTCGGGGAGCGGGCGGATATCGATTTTGAGCAAATCCCCCGGCTTCATTCCGGCGCGCAGCTCCGCGGAGGCGCGGTCGAAATCGTCCTTGGCAATGTAGACCGGCCAGCGTCCGTCTTTGGCCGGCTGGAGCTTAGGATCGGAAGCTGCGGACGCCAGATTCTGGTTGGAACGCGTCAGCTCTTTCCAGGCATTCTTGATGTATGTAAAAATCGGCGCAGATGCCGGGGCGGAAATAACGGCCAGGGTAGAGAAAGATACGGATATCCAGGCAATTGCCGCGACGTGACACACGGTTAGAGGCTGCACGCAAACAAAGTGCAAGCTAGTCAGTTGCCAAACAGAAAATTTAGAAAAATCAGTCGTGTCGCGCGCCCTAAGGTCGCACGTCGGCGGCAAATCTTACTTGAAAAATTAGGGCGGGAGCGGCTATTCGGGTATCATTCCGCGCCGCGCCGCAAAGGCTGCCAACTCGGCAATGGAATGGACCCCCAGCTTTTTCTTGACCTCGAACCGATGGAAATTCGCGGTCTTTACCGAGATTCCAAGAATGCTTGCGACCTCTTTGCTGCTGCGTCCCTCGGCGATAAGCTGGAGCACCTCCCTTTGGCGCTCCGTCAGACGAGATATGTCGCGGGACGGGCCCATCTTCACGGCTGTAACGGCAGCCAGAGAAGGCGACAGATACACCCGGCCTTGCAGAACCGAACGAATGGCGGGCAGCAGTTCCTCGGCAGCCGATGTCTTCAGCACGTAGCCGAGTGCGCCGGTGCTCATCGCCTCCCGGACGTACATGGCATTGGAGTGCATGCTGACAAATAGCAGCCTGGCGCGCGGCCAGGATTGCCGGATCTGACGGGCCGCTTCGATGCCGTTGAGTAGCGGCATGCCGATATCGAGGATCACAAGATCCGGATGCAGCCGCAGCGTTTCCGTCACCAGCGCCCTGCCATCGCCTACTTGTCCTACCAGTTCGTGTTCCTGCTGGATGACACTGCGTATTCCAGCCAGCGTAATTGAGTGATCGTCGGCCAACAACAACCGAGCCATCGTTATGACCTCGCGGGTTCCGGCAGCGGAATCTCTACGATCACATCGGTACCCTTGCCGGGCTCCGACGCAATGCTGAATTTTCCATTACACAATTGCACTCGTTCCCGCATGCTCGCTACGCCTAAACCATTCGCACTTTGGAGCGAGGATAGGTTGAAGCCTCTACCGCGGTCTGAGACGCGCAATCGCAGATGTTTGTTCACGGGTTCCAGCACGACCTTGGCTTGCTTGGCGTTGGAGTGCTTCGCGACATTCCGCAAAGCTTCCTGGGCGACCTTATAGATACAAGAGGCGGCGTCGCGCGCCAAGGCAGATCGAACTTTGCGGCTCTTGAAATCCACGGCGATGCCGGTCTCCGTTTCAAACTGCTCGCAATAAGCTCGCAGGGCCTTTTCGAGTCCCAGGTCATCCAGTTCGCTGGGATGCAGTTCGTAGGCGACGTGCCGCGCGGCCTCGGCGGCCTTGACGACGCGGTTCTGAAGAAATTGGAACTCTTTCCTCAGGTCGTTGGGCGCGGGAAGTGCAGCCGCGCGTCGCCCTAAATCCATGGCCAGTCCCGCCAGATCCTGAATGAGGCCATCGTGCAACTCGCGGGCAATCCGGCGCCGCTCCGATTCTTGCGCCGCTGCAATCCGGGATGCGAATGCCTGTCTCTCCTGCTCCACCAGCTTTTGCCCGGTGATCTCCAGACTGACGCCGCGGATCCGCCGCGGGTTTCCTTTGTCATCGCGAACCAGATCCGAACGCCGGCTTAGCCAGTGCGTGCTGCCATCCGGCCAGATGACGCGAAATTCCAAATTGTTGATATTGCCGGCCGCAATCGTGTCGTCGATATCCCGGCGCAGAATCGCACGGTCTTCCGGGTGCACGTGCGCCAGCCACTGTTCCATAGTTATGGGCTGGTCCGGCGGCACCTGATACAGGACGGCCCAGTGTTTGGTACCACGAAACTCCTTTGTGAGCACGTCATACTCCCACATTCCGATCCCCAGCCCCTCGCCCGCCAGTACGAGTCCCGCTTCCAGATCTTCGACACGCCGGCGCGCCTCCCGGGCTTCTTCCACGCTGCGCTTTACGGTATCGATGTCCAGGAGGGCGATCAGAATCCCGTCCACGCGGTCCCCGCCGCTGCGGTAAGGGCGCATCCGGAGGTTATGCCAACGTCCTTGCCGATCCTGGACTTCCATCGAAATGGGTTGCGCGTCCTCCTCCACCCGCGAGGTTAACTCCTTCCAGCTCACGTTGGGGAGCGTGGATGCGATATCGGACAATGGCCGCCCCATATCGCTTGCAATCAGGTTCAGCACTTTGCCGGCGAGCGGAGTAAAGCGCCGGATCCGCAGTTCGCTATTCAACAGGACGATGGGAATGTCGATCGCTACCAATAGATTGGTCAAATCGTCGGTGGTCTGCGACAGATCGGTGTTGCGCTTCTGAAGCTCGTCGTTGAGAGTCGTCAATTCTTCGTTGGTGGACTCCAGCTCTTCCTTTGCGGTCTCAAGCTCTTCGTTCGTGCTTTGGAGTTCTTCGTTGCTCGACAGGATCTCTTCGTTCATCGAGCGGACTTCTTCGTCGGCCGCCTCGTGATCCTGTACCAGCTCTTGCAGCTGCTCCCGCAGCGATACAATCTCGCGCTCCCTGCGCGCCAACTCCGCCCTGCCTGTCTGTTTCGTCCGGCGCGGAGACGTCTCCGGTTCTTCGGCGGCAGACTTGGCGTGCGGTTTTTCCTCGAAAACGACCAGAAAATCGTTGTCTTTGGAGTCCCGCGGCTTCATCGGCGTCACGTGAATGCTTACCAAAGCCGATTCGCCATTGTGCTTAAACCGGATTCCCTCCTTGTGAACGGTCGTGTTCTCCCGCTTGGCCTGATAGATGGCACTCCGCATATCCACCAGCAGTTCCGGCTGAATCATCCGCAGCAGATGGAAGCTGGGCTCGCCCGAAGCGGGGGATACGTAAGGACGGGTGTTGCCCTGAAGATGGACGATCTGCAAATTGGCATCCACTACGACCGCGGCCGGCACGTATCGGTCCAGCAGCACCCGTTCGGCTTCGCGGCGCAGGTCGGAGATTGGCGGTGAAGACCGCGAAGGTAGAGCGGGATGTTCCGCTTCCCCTCTTTGCTGAAGCGCGGCGTGTACATGCAGCAAGCTTTCCAATGGCTTGCGGACCAGAATCTTGTGCTTGGCGTCTTCGACTGCGAAAAAACTCGAGTGCGCGCTCAGCGATTCCGATTTCCCGAGCAAAAGATGCCCGCCCGGCTTGAGAGCATAGTGGAACGCCTCAATGATTCTCTTCTGGAGAATCGGCCCCATGTAGATCAACACGTTCCGGCAGCTAATGAGGTCCACGCGGGAAAACGGTGGGTCTTTGCTGAGATCGTGCAGCGCAAAAACGCACACGTCGCGGATCGATTTCGAGATTTGATAATTCCCGTCCAGGCGGCTGAAAAACCGCCGCTGACGTTCCGCGGAAACATCCACCATGCTGGAAGGGCTATAAATTCCGGCGCGGGCCTTCTGAACCGAGCGTTCGCTGATATCCGTTCCGAAAATATGGATGGTTGTCTCCGTCCGCCGGTCTGCTAGCGTTTCGAACAGGAGCATCGCGATGGAGTAAACTTCTTCACCGCTGGAGCAACCCGGAACCCAAATGCGAATGGAGCGCGGGGCCTTGCCCGGGATCAGGCCGGCCAGAACGCGTTTCTGTAATGCGATCAGACTTTCCGGGTCGCGGGAAAATCCGGTGACGTGGATAAAAATATCCTCGTACAGCGCATTCAGCTCAGCTCGATCTTTCTTGACCAGCTCCGCGTATTGCTCGTGCGTGTCCATTTTGTGGAGCGCCATGCGGCGGGCGACGCGGCGCGCGATCATGGCCGGCTTGTACAACTCAAAGTCGACCCCGGTCACAATGCGGAGCTGTCTTAGAATCTTGCGCAGACCATCCGGGGCCAATGCGGGAGGCTTTTCCTCCACGGCCGATTCCCGCTGGATGTAGGGATGGTCATTAATTCGCGCCAGTTCCCGGGCGATCTGGCCGGGCGAAAGCGTAAAGTCCACGCAGCCGGATGCAATGGCGCTGGCCGGCATGCTGGCGAACTGCGCCGATTCGGTATCCTGTGCGAACGTGATGCCGCCTTCTGCCTTGATGGCGACCAGACCGCGAGTCCCGTCCGATGCCGTCCCCGACAGCACCACGCCAATCGCTCTGTGCTTCAAATCCTCGGCCAAGGAAACGAAGAAATGGTCGATCGAATATTCCTTAATTGTGCGAGGTCCGCGCGAGGTGAGGGACAACACGCCGCGCGAGATGGTGACCAACGAATTTGGCGGCGCTATGTAGATATGGTTGGGTTTGACAGGGGTGCCGTGGGCGGCCTCCTGGATGGGCATGCGGGTGGAGCGCTGCAACAAACTCGCCAAGATACTTTCATGCGTCGGGTCCATGTGCTGGATCAGCACGAAACCCATCCCAGTATCGGGCGGTAGCGCCTTTAAAAATGCGGTGTAAGCTTCGAGACCGCCGGCCGATGCACCCACCCCGACAATGGGAAATTCCGTCTCGGCCGCAGCGCGCTCCGGACCGCTGGCCGCAGCGCGCTTTTCGGGGCGCGCGTGAACTCCAGTGTGTGCGGAGCACCTTGCACTTACAAACTTTGTAAACCGCCTCCTCCAGGTTTCCAAGTGGGGCACGGAAAGATGTCAGTTGAAACAGCGACTGTTCGGGCAGCGGACAAAGAGCAATGGGACCTCCCCTGGTTAACGGCCAGATATGCCACGCTGAATGGTCAAGCTCGGGAATGCTCATGTCGGCGATGAACGGGAGTTTGTCAGAAAGCGCCTTTCCATTTAAAGCCAGCCCTACCGCCTTTCGTACCGCACTATGGCCGCCATCACAGCCGACCAGATATTTCGCCCTGATGGATGCGCCGGTAGAGAGGCGGACTGTGAGGCCTTGTTCTTGCTGTTCAATCGACTCGAATGCCGACCCGAATTCGACTTGTCCGCCCAGTTCCGCCAGCCTTTCCCGGAGAATGGCTTCGGTGCGATGTTGCGAAACCAGCCACAGATTGGGGTACGGGATGGCTTCGGTGGCTGGATGGCGGCCTCCTAGTGGACCGAGACGAAGCGAAAGCGGCCCCAGATGCACGCGCACGTCGGGGTAAGGCATTCCGGCGTTCAGAATCTTTTCGACAATGCCGAGATCGTGAAAGACCTCTAGCGTGCGGGGCTGGATTCCTTTTCCGCGAGAGCCGGCAAAGGGAGCTTTAGCTGCGTCGACCAGACGAAAAGCGATGGATCGACGGACAAGTTCGATGCCCAACGTGAGGCCGGCCGGGCCTGCTCCGGCGACAAGAACGTCCGTTTCGTACATTGTACTAAGGATAATAATAGTACACTGTACGAATGTCAACCGGACGACAACTGAACAAGACGAGCATTGTCGCTGCTGCCATCTCGATCGCGGATACAGAGGGATTTGCCGCGGTATCCATGCGGCGCGTAGCGCAGGAACTTGGCGTTGGAACGATGAGTCTCTACTACTACGCAAAGTCGAAAGCAGAGTTGATCTCCGCCATGGACGACCTGCTCCTGGCGGACGTGCTTGTCCCGACGCTTCCGGAAGACTGGCGTGACGCCGTGACCGCGATTGCCCGCCGGACACGCGATATGGTCGTGCGACACCCGTGGGCGATTTCGTCCATGCAGGCCGCGCCGCCTGGCCCGAATGCAATGCTGCACATGGAGCAATGCCTGGAGGCGCTTGCTAAAACACACATGACGAAGCAAGAAAAACTGACTTTGCTCGCTCTCGTCGATGATTTTGTCTTTGGCTATACGCTCCGTGAAACGGCGGGCGATCCCGCCGTCGATGTGGATGCCGCGAAAAATCGGCTTGCGACGGGTGCATTTCCCGAACTAGCAAACGCATTCGGAAAAGCGCGGAGGTTCCGCATACCGGACCGGTTCGACCGTGGGATCGAAGCGATTTTAGATAACTTTAGCCAATCCAATGTGACGGGAACCGCGCGGCCGCGACGGCAGCGCCGCAGGTCCACCAAATAACCCTGCGAGGGCGCCCCTTGGATCCTCCCCGTAAACACATGCGGGCGACGGCCCGCGAGACAGCGATCGAGGAGCTCCTCCGGTCGAGGTGCCCGGCTGGTAGGAATGCTGGTATAAATACCAGTGTCCGCATTTTTTAGCAAGTGGTAGACTTTTCTGCTAATGAAATGCCCAGAGTGCTACCGGCTGGAGGCAGAGCGTCTGGCCGCTATCAGGCATTACGTGGAACTGATGGACGCACGGCGCGAGGCAGGCTTCACGCCACCGCCGGGCACGGACACAGAATTAGCATCCGCCGAAGCTAGTCTCAACGAAAAATGGCGGCGCCTGAACGACCACCGCAGTACGCATTCCTGGATGGCTGAGGGCGCGTCCGTCTGAATTCCTTCGATTAGATTCTCTTCCAGTTACCCGCGCTCATTAACAAGTACTTTTGCTAGTAGATTAGCGTCTGCGAAGCCGAATAAACTGGGGTTATTCGGAAGGTCCAGAGTCGCCGCCACGCAGGTCTCCGTGGGAAGACCTTCCGATTGGCACGTATCAGTAGGAGTTCAAGAGTTGTCATCTAACGCGTATCGTCTTAGAGATCCGCTGATGGCCGTTACCGAAGAAGAGGGTAGCCGGCTGCTGGAACTTCCCGCGGGCTCAATGTTCTACTGCACCAGCGCCAGCCCGGATGCGCACGGCATGGTGAAGGGCATGTGCAAAGGACATATGGTCCTGATTTTTGCCTGCGATCTGGAGGAGCGCGGTGAGCCGCTCGCCCTGGCGATGTAGCCGATAGGCGACCCACTACTTGCCTCCGTGACTCACGCCGCTCTCAAACCGGACCATTCAAACGGCCCCCCCAATCTGCGTCTGGCATTGCTCCGCGCAGAACTCGAGCTGGGCTTCACCTACTTGCGATTGGCGACGCTCGAATTTCAACTACATTCACCCGCACTGGCGGCTGAGTTCCTGCAGGGCGCGATCCTCGCGCACAAGACACTCGCACGCGATCTGGATGGCACGCGGGCACACTCAGACCAGCACGAAGACGATCTGCGGGAGTCGGCTCGGGATCTTTTGCAGACGATCGTTTCCACCGAACGCCAGCTTCATATGCTCGATGCCCGGACACGCCGTCCTGTAACCGGTCCCCGATATTGAGCGTCGCGGCGATGCGTTGCGCATCGTACTCACCGTCCACCAACCTACCTGGTAACGCGATTTTCTAATGAGCGTGGACAGACAGCCACTGGTCATCCGTCTAAGGGGAAGATGGCGGCTGGGGATATTATTGAGGCCGTGGAGGGGAGTTTGAGCCGGAAGTCGTCGCGCGTCTCGAAGAGCAGGCGCGGGTTAAGTCAGAGCAAGCGCAGGAATTACGGGGAGTGCTGGAACGGCTGGAGCCGTTCCAGACCTGCCATATCGAATAATGGGCCCGAACTGCTACCGCTGAACGGAACCCGCGGTGGCCGCATCCCCGCGGCTCACAAACCGCGGCGCGGCTTCCGCCAACAATTCCGCTTCCGCTTGCAGCCAATCTTGTTCCGGGGAACCGATGGGACACCCGCGGGCGTGCCAGAGTTCGAATGCTCTCTCGGCAATCTGGTCGTGGCTTGGATAGGAATTTTCATTCGCACCCGCGGTCTCGGCCTCGTTCTGTTCCGGGTAATGCTCTTCATCGACCGCCGACGCGGTCTTCGACTTGCCATCGCGATCACTGTAGTATTTCATTTCGGCCCTCTTCCAGCTGACATCGGTGAGATTTCACCATCTTGTAAGATCCAGCGCAGGCAGCAAAGTTTCAAACTCGCGCCGCGCTTTCCATCACCAACGCCGGCGGTGGTATTCTCCGCCTCCCCAGCCGCCCAGATCGATAATTGCAGCGATCAGCAGGATGATCAGATTGACGCCGGCCGTGGGCAGGCCCGAGTTCACCATCCACGCATACGCCAGCGTGGTCAGCGGCAGGAAAATGAACCCGAGCAGTGGAACCAACAGGCCATGATACGCGCGATCCAGGTAGTGCGAGAAAAAGAACAACAGGAGCAGCACAATCCGCGGGAACGCCAGCACGACGATGAACAAAAGGCAGGCCACGAACAGAAGATGCAATTGGACGGGGATAAGTGACGCGGGGTGAGCGCCGTCCGTACCAGCGTGATATTCTGAGAAAGCGAAGGAGTTCTGGGATCATGCGCCCCCCGAAGCCGAGGGTACGTTACAAACTCTCTATTTCCCTGCCTGCGGTCAAACTGGAAGAGCATCCGGGCAGCAGCCTGAGAGATCCCACGGCGACGCTGGTCGAAATTCCCGCCGGTTCCATTGTGGAAGCCGAAGGCAGCGTGAGCGAGTCGGGACTGATTAACGTTCTCTGGGACAGCGCAGCTTTCTCGGTTTTTTACGACGACTTGAAAGAAAAGGCCCGGCTGCTCAATTCGGCGGAAGCCACAGGCTAGCCGGATTGCTCGCGGAATCTCGACGCGGATGGCTTCTCAACGAGATCTCGACCTAATTCGCGCTTCGGCGGCTGGCGACGTCGAGCGGCTGCGTGCGCTGCTCGGGCGCGGCGCCAAAGTGAACGCGCGCCTGAAAAACGGAGCCACTCCCGTATTGGCCGCCGCGGTGTCCGGCCGTATCGACGCGCTGCGCCTGCTGCTGATTCAGGGCGCGGATCTGAAGGCGCGCTATAAGGACGATTCCACGGTTCTCATCATGGCCGCTGCCCAAGGCCATGCGGCGGCCGTCCGGTTGCTGTTGCAAAAGGGCGCCGGCCCGCAAGAGCGGACGCGCAACGGCGTGACGGCATTGCTGGCGGCAGCAATCGAAGGCCACACGGAAGTTGTGGAAACGCTGCTCGCGGCGGGCGCCGATCCCAATGCCGCCGACGATCGGGGGGTAACACCATTGATCGGGGCAGCGGTGAACGGCGGCCTGGAAGCGGCTTTAGCCCTGCTTGGGGGAGGCGCCCGGATTGACGCGAAAAGCACCTCCGGCTTGACCCCGCTGGCCGCCGCCGTAGCCGCCTCGCCCGCAGTGAGCTGGGTTCTGCTGGAACACGGGGCCGATCCGAACAGCCTGGACGAAGACGGCCGGCCGGTGCTGGTCGCCGCTGCCGCTCAGGGCAATGCCGAAGCCGTTTCCATGCTGCTGGCGAAAGGCGCGGACCGGGAGGCCCGCGACACATCCGAAAACACCGCGCTGCTGGCCGCTGTTTTGGGCGGGCACCAGGACGTTGTCAAAGCCTTGCTCTCGGCCGGCGCCAATCCGAATGCGGCCGGGTCCTCAGGTATCACGCCGCTGATTGTCGCCGTCGTGCGTGGGCATCTGGACCTGGTTCCGGTGCTGATCGAGTCCGGCGCGGACATTAATGGGAGCACGCCCGAAGGCGTGACGCCTTTGATGGCGGCCGTCAACAGCAACCCGGACGCCATCGATGTGCTTCTGCCGATCGGAGCTTTCCTGAACGCAGCTGACAAGAACGGAATTACTGCCTTGCACGCCGCCGCGGCCATGGGCAGGTCAGAGGTAGTGCAGCGCCTTGTCCAGGCGGGCGCCGATACACAGCTGACCACTTCCAACGGGCTGACGGCGCTGGCCGTGGCTGAAGCCGCGGGGCATGCCGCGATCGCTGAGTTTTTACGAACCCAGTCGGCTTGACGCCATCGACGCCTGCCGCACCGCCTCCGCATCGTGGGTGGGGGAGCCTTCGGTCTTCTTGGCCGACTCTACCGCCGAAAGCGGAAATGTAAAGCAGAAGCGCGATCCCTGCCCCAGCTTCGATTCTACCCAGATGCGGCCTCCATACCGCTCCACGATGCGCTGGCAAATCGCCAGGCCGATTCCCGTGCCCGGGTACGCCTGCCCATGCAGCCGGCGGAAAATCCGGAAAACCTCCTGCGCGTATTCCGGATCGATTCCGATTCCGTTGTCCTGAACCGAAAACAGGCAGTCGTTCTCGCGCAGTTCCGCCGAAATGTGGATCTTCGGCGAATCCGCGCTGCGGTACTTGATCGCGTTCCCTACCAGGTTCTGCAAGAGCTGAACCATCTTGATCTCGTGGGCGTGAATCACCGGCAGGTTGTCCCACGTGACCGTGGCATGATTTTGATTGATGGATGCCTGCAGGTTCAGCAAGACTTTCTCCATCGCCGTCCCGCAATCCACCGGATGAATGGGCCCTTCGCTGGCCGAGCCGGTCTGTGAATAGGCCAGCAGATCGCGCAGCAGTTGCTCCATTCGCTTTGCGCCGCCGACGATGTAGGAAATGAACTCGTCCGCCTCCCGGTCCAGCTTGCTGCCGTAACGGCGCTGCAGCATCTGGCTGTACAAAGACACCATGCGCAGCGGCTCCTGCAGATCGTGGCTGGCCGCGTAGGCGAACTGATTTAAATCGTCGTTGGATTGGCGCAACGCTTCGTTCGATTTCAGCAGCTCTTGGGTGCGCTCCGCCACGCGCTGCTCCAAAGTAAGGTTCAATTCGCGAACGGCATCCTCGGCGCGCTTGCGCTGGGTGATATCGCGGATGGCCGTGGTCACCAGCAGTCCTTCGGCGGTTTGCAGCGGACTCAAGCTGATCTCTACCGGGAACTCAGCGCCGCTTTTCCGCCGCGCGGTCAGCTCCATTCTGCCCAGCGCCGTCACGTCATCCGATTCGCTGGACTGAGAGATCCAGGCCGGCACCAGCAGCCGTATGTTTTCGCCGATCAATTCCTCGCGATGGAACCCGAACACCACCTCCACTTGCGAATTTACGAGGCTGATCCGTCCGTCGTCGCCGCTGATGATCATCGCGTCCGGCGCGGCTTCCAATAACGAGCGGAACTTCTGCTCGGCCTTGCCTAACACGTCCGTCTGACGGCGCAGCAAAGCCGTGTTGCGGCTCAACTCAACGAACACCCCCACCTTGGACCGCAGAATCTCGGGAACGATGGGCTTGAAAAGAAAATCCACCGCGCCCAGATCGTATCCGCGGAACAGATGCTCGTCGCTCTTGTAGCCGGTCAGGAACAGAATCGGGGTGTGCCGCGATCGCTTGCGGGCACGGATCAGCTCGGCCGTTTGAAACCCGTCCATGTCCGGCATTTTGACGTCCAGCAGAATAGCGGCGAAGTCGTCTTCCAATAAATGACGCAGCGCCTCCATTCCCGAGCGCGCCAGCACCAGTTCCTGGCCCAGCCCGTCGAGAGCCGCCTCCAATGAGACCAGGTTCTCTGGGTTATCGTCCACTAACAGGATCTTCATCCGATCCTGGATTGCTTGATCGGCAGGTAGCTGCGTCGCCTCTGTCGCGCTCATTAATTCCTCGGCCCGGCACAGTTGCCGGGGCCTACCTCCTCATCTTACTGCGTCCTCATCATACTTATTGTCCAGTGAACGCCGCCGCCTGGGTTACATCCTGACCGCGGCCCACCCAGACGCGGAGCACCGAGAAAAGCTGCTCCAGGTCCACCGGCTTGGTAATGTAGTCCGATGCGCCCGCCTCGATGCACTTAGCGCGGTCGCCTTTCATCGCCTTGGCCGTAAGCGCGATGATCGGCAGCGAACGGAACTCGGGAATTCCGCGAATGGCCTTCATGGTTTCATAACCGTCCATCTCCGGCATCATGATATCCATGAGCACGACATCCACGTCGGGCATCCTCTTCAACAGCTCGATGCCCGCGCGTCCATTCTCGGCATGGACCACCTTCAGGTTGTGATCTTCCAAAAGACTGGTCAAGGCGAAAATGTTGCGCACGTCGTCGTCGACCACCAGCACCTTGCGGCCCAGCAGAGTCAGATCCGTTTCCCGCAGGTGCGCCAGAGTCCCGCGCTGATCTTCCGATAGGTCCGCCTCGGCGCGATGCAGCAGCAGCACCGACTCATCCAGCAGCCGCTCCCGGCTCGACACCAGCCTCACCACGCTATTACGCGTCAGCCGCGTCAGCTCGCCTTCCTCCTCCGCGGTCAACTGCCGGTCGCAAACCAGTATCATCGGCGCTACATAATGTCCGGACTGCCGCTGGATTTCATCCACCAACTCCGTCGGCGAGAGGCCGCCTACCCGGAGGTGGATAATGATGCCGTCCAGATACTGATGTTTCATTACCGCCAGAGCCTCGCCTCCCGTGGGTACGCTCAAAACCTCGATGTCAGGCGCAAAGATCGCATCAATAATGTGGTCGCGGTCGTGCTGCTCGCTGGCCGCGAGCAGCACCTTCTTTACCCGCTTCAACACGGAATGCTCGATGGTTGCGAATGCTTCCACTAGAGACTCGTTCGTCTCCGACTTCTCGAGATACGTCATCGCTCCCAACGCGATTCCGCGCCGCCGATCCTCGTCACCCGAAATAATATGGACCGGAATGTGGCGCGTTGCCGGATCGTGCTTCAGGCGGTCCAGAATGGTCCACCCGGCCATATCCGGCAGATTGATATCCAGCGTAATAGCGCCCGGCTTGAATTCGCGAGCCAGCGTCATGGCGCTCGATCCGCGCAGCGCCACCAGCGCCTTCAGCCCGCGCTCGTGCGCCATGTCCACCAGGATTCGAGCAAACGTCATGTCGTCCTCGACGATCAACAGCGTCGCGTCGCCCGGCTCGATGAGGTTGCGATCGTCGTCGATCACCAAATCCTCCACCAGTTCCTCGGACGCCAGCTGTGTTGGCGCGAGAATCATGTCCACCGATCCGTTATCCATCGGTTTGGCTGCCGCCTCCTCGAGCAGCATGGGTGTGCTGCGCAAGGCTTCGCTCTTGGGCGGCTGCGCCGGCGTTACGTAGGTCTGCGGCAGATACAACGTAAACGTACTGCCTACGCCGGGCGCGCTTTGCAGCCGGATCTCGCCGCCGAGCAGCTTCGCCAGCTCGCGGCTGATGGAAAGCCCCAGCCCAGTCCCGCCGTACTTGCGGCTCGTGGTTCCATCGGCCTGCTGGAACGCTTCGAAGATGATGCGCTGTTTGTCTGCGGGAATCCCGATTCCCGTATCGGAAACCGAGAACGAAATCACCGACTTGGACCGATTGAGAATCGTGTTCGACGGGCTCCAGCCAGTGGTCGCCTTGTCCATGGACAGCCGCACCGACCCGTGCTCGGTGAACTTCAGCGCGTTCGACAACAGGTTCTTCAGCACCTGTTGCAAGCGCTTGGCGTCGGTGTGCATGATTTCCGCTTGCAGGCCGCCGCCCAATTCGATTTCGAAATCCAGACCCTTGCCTTCCGCCACGTGGCGGAAGGTACGCAGGCAGTAGTCCTCCAGTTCCGTAAACCGGATTCCGCCCACTTCCACGTCCATCTTGCCGGACTCGATCTTGCTCAGGTCCAGAATGTCGTTGATCAGCGCCAGCAGATCCGTTCCCGACGTATGAATGGTTTCGGCGAACTTCACCTGTTTGGACGTCAGGTTCTTGTCGGAGTTCTCCGACAACATGCGCGCCAGAATCAAGAGGTTGTTCAGCGGCGTGCGCAATTCGTGGCTCATGTTCGCCAGGAATTCGCTCTTGTACTTGGAGGTCAGGGCAAGCTGTTCGGCCTTTTCTTCCAGCGCCTTCTTGGCCTGCTCCACTTCCCGGTTCTTGGTTTCCACCTCGGTCTTCTGTTCGGCCAGCAGTTGCGCCTTTTCCTGCAGTTCTGCGTTGGTTTTTTGGAGCTGTAGCTGCTGGCTCTGGAGTTCTTCGGCCAGCGCCTGGCTCTGCTGCAGCAACTGCTCGGTCCGCATGGTCGCGCGGATGGTGTTCAGTACGATGCCGATGGATTGCGTCAGCTGGTCCAGAAACGCCAGATGAATATCGCTGAATTGGCCGAACGAGGCGAGCTCAATGACCGCCTTTACGTCGCCTTCGAATAGCACCGGCAAGACCACGATACTTACCGGCGCCAGGCCGCCCAGGCTGGAGTTGATACGGACATACCCGCCCGGAACGTTAGTGACCAGGATGCGCTCTTTCTCCTTGGCGCACTGGCCCACCAGCCCTTGGCCGACTTCAAACTGGCGCGGAACGTTGTCGCTGTCGTCCACGGCATATCCGGCCTGTAGCTTCAGCCAGGTTTGGCTATCGTTGGTCTCAGAGATATAGAACGTGCCGTGCTGCGCGCCGACCAGCGGGGTCAACTCCGACAGCAGCGACTGCGAGAGCGTGAACAGGTCGCGCTGGCCCTGCATCATGCCTGTGAACTTGGCGATGTTCGTCTTGAGCCAGTCCTGTTCGTTGTTCTTGCGCGTGGTGGCCGCAAGATTGACGATCATTTCGTTGATGTTGTCCTTCAGGGCTGCGACTTCGCCCTGGGCTTCCACCGCAATGGACCGCGTCAGGTCGCCCTTCGTCACCGCGGTTGCGACTTCGGCAATCGCGCGCAGCTGATTGGTGAGTGTGGCCGCGAGCTGATTCACGTTGTCCGTCAGGTCGCGCCAGATTCCCGCCGCGCCCGGCACGCGGGCCTGGCCGCCCAGCTTGCCTTCAATGCCGACTTCGCGCGCCACCGTGGTGACCTGATCGGCGAAGGTCGCCAGCGTGTCGATCATTCCGTTGATCGTGTCCGCCAGCTCGGCGATTTCGCCCTTGGTCTCGAGCACCAGTTTGCGTTTCAAATCGCCGTTGGCCACCGCCGTAACTACTTTGGCGATGCCGCGCACCTGGGTGGTCAGATTGGCCGCCATGAAGTTCACGTTATCCGTGAGATCCTTCCAGGTTCCGGCTACACCTTTCACTTCCGCCTGGCCGCCCAGCTTGCCGTCCGTTCCCACTTCGCGCGCCACGCGCGTCACTTCGCTAGCGAACGAGTTGAGCTGGTCCACCATGCGGTTGATCGTGTTCTTCAGTTCCAGAATCTCGCCCTGCACGTCCACCGTGATTTTGCGTGAAAGGTCGCCGTTCGCCACCGCCGTGGTCACGTGCGCGATATTGCGGACCTGCGCGGTAAGGTTGCCGGCCATGGAATTGACGCTGTCCGTCAGATCCTTCCAGGTTCCGCCCACGCCTCGCACGTTGGCCTGGCCGCCCAACTTACCTTCGGTTCCTACTTCGCGCGCCACCCGCGTTACTTCGCTGGCGAACGCATTGAGCTGGTCCACCATCGTATTGATCGTGTTCTTCAGCTCCAGAATTTCGCCGCGCACGTCCACGGTGATCTTGCGCGACAGGTCGCCGCGGGCCACGGCGGTCGTCACCTCGGCGATGTTGCGGACCTGATTGGTCAGGTTGCCGGCCATCGAGTTGACGCTCTCGGTTAAGTCCTTCCACGTTCCGGCCACGCCCTTTACTTCCGCCTGGCCGCCCAGCTTACCTTCCGTACCGACTTCGCGCGCCACGCGCGTGACTTCGCTGGCGAACGCATTGAGCTGGTCCACCATGGTGTTGATGGTGTTTTTCAGCTCCAGGAACTCGCCGCGCGCATCCACCGTGATCTTGGTGGTCAAGTCGCCGCGCGCCACAGCCGTCGTAACACCGGCGATGTTGCGCACCTGGTTGGTCAGGTTGCTGGCCATATAGTTGACCGAGTCCGTCAAGTCCTTCCAGGTTCCGGCCACACCGCGCACGTCCGCCTGTCCGCCCAGTTTGCCGTCCGTTCCCACTTCGCGGGCCACGCGGGTCACTTCGCTGGCGAAGGAATTGAGCTGATCAACCATGGTGTTGATCGTGTTCTTCAGCTCGAGAATCTCGCCGCGCGCGTCCACCGTAATCTTCGTTGAAAGGTCGCCGCGCGCCACGGCCGTCGTGACACCGGCGATGTTGCGTACCTGCGATGTCAGGTTTCCAGCCATCGAGTTGACGCTGTCCGTCAGATCCTTCCAAACGCCGCCGACGCCCTTCACTTCCGCCTGGCCGCCCAGCTTGCCTTCGGTTCCCACCTCGCGCGCCACGCGCGTCACTTCGCCGGCGAACGCGTTGAGCTGGTCCACCATGGTGTTGACGGTGTTCTTCAGTTCCAGAATTTCGCCGCGCACGTCTACGGTGACTTTGCGCGACAGGTCGCCCCTGGCTACGGCAGTGGTGACTTCGGCGATGTTGCGGACCTGACTGGTCAGGTTGCTGGCCATGGAGTTGACCGAGTCAGTCAAGTCCTTCCACGTGCCAGCCACGCCGTGCACGTCGGCCTGGCCGCCCAGTTTGCCTTCCGTTCCCACTTCGCGCGCCACGCGCGTCACTTCGGCTGCGAACGAGCTGAGCTGGTCCACCATGGTGTTGATGGTGTTCTTGAGCTCCAGAATTTCGCCGCGCACGTCCACCGTGATCTTGCGCGACAAGTCGCCGGTGGCCACCGCGGTGGTCACTTCGGCGATGTTGCGAACCTGGTTCGTCAGGTTGCTGGCCATCGAGTTCACTGAGTCGGTAAGATCCGCCCAGGTCCCCGCGACCCCCTTCACCACGGCCTGGCCGCCTAGCTTGCCTTCGGTTCCCACTTCGCGCGCCACGCGCGTCACTTCGCTGGCGAACGCATTGAGCTGGTCCACCATGATGTTGATGGTGTTCTTCAGCTCCAGAATTTCGCCGCGCACGTCCACCGTGATTTTGCGCGAAAGGTCGCCGTTGGCGACCGCCGTGGTTACCTCGGCGATGTTGCGCACCTGAGCCGTCAGGTTTCCGGCCATGGAGTTGACCGAATCGGTCAGATCCTTCCAGACGCCGCCGACACCTTTTACCTGCGCCTGGCCGCCCAGCTTGCCGTCCGTACCGACTTCGCGCGCCACGCGCGTCACTTCGCTGGCGAACGAGCTGAGCTGGTCCACCATCGTATTGATAGTATTTTTCAGCTCCAAAATCTCGCCGCGCACGTCCACCGTAATCTTGCGCGACAGGTCGCCATTGGCCACCGCCGTCGTCACCTCGGCGATGTTGCGCACCTGAGCCGTCAGGTTACCGGCCATGGAGTTGACCGAATCAGTCAGATCTTTCCAAACACCGCCGACGCCTCGCACCTGCGCCTGGCCGCCCAGCTTGCCTTCGGTTCCCACCTCACGCGCCACGCGCGTCACTTCCGCTGCGAACGAATTGAGCTGGTCCACCATGGTGTTGATGGTGTTCTTCAGCTCCAGAATTTCGCCGCGCGCGTCGACGGTGATCTTAGTGGAAAGATCGCCGCGCGCCACAGCCGTGGTCACGCCCGCGATGTTGCGCACCTGGTTGGTGAGGTTGCCCGCCATGGAGTTGACGCTTTCGGTCAAGTCGCGCCACGTCCCGGCCACGCCTTCCACTTCCGCCTGGCCGCCCAGCTTGCCTTCCGTTCCGACCTCGCGCGCCACGCGGGTGACTTCGCTGGCGAAGGAGTTGAGCTGGTCCACCATGGTGTTGATGGTGTTTTTCAATTCCAGAATCTCGCCGCGCACCGGCACTGTGATCTTGCGCGACAAGTCGCCCTTGGCGACAGCGGTGGTCACCTCGGCGATGTTGCGGACCTGAGCCGTCAGGTTTCCGGCCATCGAGTTCACTGAGTCCGTAAGATCCTTCCAGGTTCCGGCGACACCGGGCACGTCGGCCTGCCCGCCCAGTTTGCCTTCGGTACCCACTTCGCGCGCCACGCGCGTCACTTCGGCTGCAAACGAGCTGAGCTGGTCCACCATCGTGTTGATGGTGTTTTTCAGCTGCAGAATCTCGCCGCGCGCATCCACCGTGATACGCGTCGAGAGGTCGCCCTTGGCCACAGCCGTCGTCACTTCGGCGATGTTGCGGACCTGGTTGGTCAGGTTTCCGGCCATGGAGTTAACCGAATCCGTCAGGTCGCGCCACACGCCCGCCACGCCTTTAACTTCGGCCTGTCCGCCCAGCCTGCCTTCGGTTCCCACTTCGCGCGCCACGCGCGTCACTTCGGCCGCAAACGAGCTGAGCTGGTCCACCATCGTGTTGATGGTGTTCTTCAGCTGCAGAATTTCGCCGCGTGCATCCACCGTGATACGCGTGGTCAAGTCGCCCTTCACCACCGCCGTGGTTACTTCCGAGATGTTGCGGACCTGGTTAGTCAGGTTGCTCGCCATGGAGTTGACGCTGTCGGTGAGATCCTTCCAGGTGCCCGCCACGCCAGTCACCACAGCCTGCCCGCCCAGCTTGCCTTCCGTTCCCACTTCGCGAGCCACGCGCGTTACTTCGCTGGCGAACGAGTTCAACTGCTGCACCATCGTGTTTACTACGCGCGCGGTGTGCAAGAATTCGCCGCGGAGCGGCCGGCCTTCCACCTCCAGCCACATGGTCTGGGTCAGGTCGCCTTTGGCCACCGCGCCGATCACGCGGGCCACTTCCGTGGAGGGCTGCACCAGGTCTCCGATCAAGCTATTGACCGACTCGACGCAGTCCGCCCATGCCCCCGTTACCGAGCCGATGGACGCTCGTTGGCTGATCTTGCCGTCCTTTCCCACTGCCCGGCTGATGCGCGCAAACTCGCTCACCATTTTTTCGTTGAGTTCCAGGATCTCGTTCAGGGTGTCGGCGATCTTGCCGGCTACGCCTGTCTCGTTCACTGGCATTCGTACCGAGAAGTTGCCCCTCTTGAACGCCACCAGGGTGGTTAGTAGCGTATCGTTAGCTTTATCTTTCGTCCGGGAGGCGGTGGAAACGTCTCCGTTCTTGGACATCTTCGAGCCGTTTCGGGACTTGGACTCATTAGAGGTCGGATGGGCGCTTGCGCTAGACTTCATTGCTGCTCCTTACAAGGGCTGACACTAGATTTTACGCGTTTCTAGTCGGTTTCGAGTACACTAGTCGTCAGAATTAGACTCACGCTGGAAAATCATGTTACAACTTTTCCTCACGTCGCGTAACAGGAGTGACTGCGGTGGCTCGCATACTTCTGGCTGAGGACAACCCAGGCGACGTCCTGCTCTTCCGGGAAGCTCTCCGTCTGTCGAATCTGAGTTGCGATCTGGTTGTCGCCGAGGACGGCGAAAAGGCGCTCCACCTACTTCAGAATACCAGCGCTGCTCCTAATGGCGCCCGCCCGGATGTGATCGTCCTCGATATTAACCTGCCTAAACGAAGTGGACAGGACGTTCTCCAATGGGTTCGCGGCAATGGCTCTTTTGCCACGACCCCGGTAATCGTCCTCACTTCCTCAGCTTCGCCGGAGGACCGCACCAGAGCTCTGGAGCTGGGCGCGAATTTGTATGTTCAGAAATCCTCGGATCTGGACGAAATCTTCGAGATTGGCCAGACGATCAGTAGATTATTGGCCGGGTAATATTCCTGACATTTTGGCGGGCGGGTTCGCTGAAGGTCGACCCTACCGCGTGGTGACCCTTTTAGCCCCGTTCTGCTGACCGCCCCAACGTTCCACCATTCCCCAGAGCGCCTCTCGAAATTGATCCAGATCCGTGGGCTTCACAATATATTCAACCGCTCCCAATCCTTTGGCCAGTACTTTATCGGTCTCCCGGTTTGAGACGCTAAAAACCACCACGGGTATTTCGCTACGTTCAAATCGCTGCAACATGCGAAATCCGTTCATCTGCGGGAGGTTCAAGTCTAGAATAATGACGTCCGGCCGGAAGGTCTCGTCTGACAGCATCTGCAACGCCTGGGCACCATCACGCGCGATGTGAAGCTTCACCGGAAAAGGAGCTTCAGCCAACACCTGGCTGGTTAGCAGCGCGTCTCCGGCTTCGTCCTCGACCAACAGGACTACTATGGGCGTCATAAGTCTCGACCGTACGACTCAACCCTTACGGTACTAGTTTCGGCGAATGAAGCAAGTTTACAAAAAGATCGCTCCGTGGGAGGGGACAAGTGTTGAGCCGCTCGAGCCGGCCATGGCCTAGCTCCGCGATACGGCGCTTTCAGTAAAATAACGGCATGTTGCCGCGGTGGATTACGGCGTTTTTGCTGATCCAAGTTGCCGCCAGCGCTCAAGCTCCGCCGGCGGCAGCCGAGCAAAGTCAGATCATTGCGCAGCTGCGCGCTTACGCGCAGGATTATAACGGCAAGCTCCCCGACTTTATTTGTACACAATTAACTAAGCGCGAGATCCGGCTCGCACCGAATGATATCGGCGGAATCCGCGAATCGGCTCCCGGGCGCGGGAGCCTCGGGCTAGCTAGCAGCGGCGAACGCAAATCGACCGACACTTTCGAAGAACAGCTCACTTATTTCGACGGTCGTGAATCTTACCAACTGCTTAAGATCAACGGCAGAAAACAAAGCCCAGGCCAGCCGCGGCCTCCCGGTATGACGTCGACCGGTGAGTTCGGCACTACTCTGCGCGCCGTTTTCGATTCCCAATCGAAAACAGAATTTGAATGGAAAAAATGGGACACACTGCGTGGCCAGCCAGTGACCGTCTTCTCCTTCCGGGTCGATCAGCGCTACTCCCAAGCGCAGCTCGAGGTCCCATCTCGCAGCGTGATCGTCGGATATCATGGCCTGATCTACGCTGCACGCGATGCCCACACTGTGTTGCGCCTTTCCACCGTGGCCGAGGCGCCCAGCGACTTTCCCTTGCAAGATGTAATGCACGTTCTCGACTACGGCCGGGTCGAAATCAGCGGGCATGAGTTCATGCTGCCGCTGCATGCCGAGATGCAGACGCGTATGAGCGAGGACTTCATGCGTTACGGGCGTGAAGGCGGCCATTCCAAGCAGGTCTATCTTACCAACGACGTCGATTTTCGCGACTATCGTAAATACACAACCGATTCGGTGTTGAAACCATAGGCGCCGGGCACCGCAGCGCAGTTGCCCCTAGAGAGGCGGCGCCGCCATTCCGGGTAATATCGCGTGTCTCCCATGGTTGTCCTGTGGGGATTACGCTCTTTACAGCGCGCGCCGAGATCCAGGCGACCTTATAATAAAAGTCGCGCCTACGACATGAAACCCGCCATATGTTTATTGAGCGGAGGCCTCGATTCGGCTACCACCATGGCCGTCGCGCGCCGGGACGGCTTCGATTGTTTTGCGCTCAGCTTTGACTACGGCCAGCGCCATCGCGCCGAGCTGTTTGCTGCGGCGCGTGTCGCCGAAGACCTCGGAGCTGTGCGCCACCTCGTCGTGCCCATCGACCTGCGGCTGTTCGGGGGCTCGGCACTTACCGCCGACATCGACGTGCCCAAGTCGGGCCCCAGTTCCGGAATTCCCGTAACCTACGTTCCAGCGCGCAACACCGTATTTCTGTCCCTAGCGCTCGCCTGGGCCGAAGTACTCGAAGCTTCCGACATTTTCATAGGCGTGAATGCAATCGATTACTCTGGCTATCCCGACTGCCGGCCCGAATTCATCCACGCCTTTGAAGGTATGGCCAATTTGGCAACCACAGCCGGCATCGAGGGACGAACGCGTATTCACATCCATACTCCTTTGATCCAGCTTTCCAAATGCGACATCGTCAAATTAGCCGCAAACCTGCGCGTGGACCTCGGCTTAACCCACAGTTGCTACGATCCTGATCCGGAAGGGCGCGCGTGCGGTTTGTGCGACTCCTGCCGATTGCGGTTGGCCGGATTTGCCCAAGCCGGTCTCAAAGATCCTCTCGAGTACACACATTGAAAATTGCTGAAATTTTTTATTCCCTGCAAGGCGAAGGCGGGCTCGCCGGTACGCCCTCGGTATTCGTTCGGACCAGCGGCTGCAATCTACGCTGCACCTGGTGCGATACGCCCTATACTTCCTGGGCTCCCCAAGGCGAAGAGCGCACCATTGCGTCCATTATCGACGAGGTAAACCGGTACGGCGCGCCGCACGTCGTGATCACAGGTGGCGAGCCCATGATTGCGCCCGCAATCGAAGAACTCACGCACGCTCTAACACAACACATCACGATCGAGACGGCCGGCACTGTCGATGCTCATGTCCGCTGCGATCTGATGAGCATCAGCCCGAAGCTCGCAAACTCCACTCCCCACCAGCGCGAAGGTGGCCGCTGGGGGGCGCAGCACGAGCGGCTTCGCTATCAGCCCGAAGTCCTCAAGCGCTTAATCCAGCTTTACAGCTATCAATTGAAATTTGTCATCGTCGATCCCGCCGATCTCGCGGAGGTCCGCTCCATTGTTGAAGAAATCGGAGCGAGTCCGGGTCGCGTAATGCTTATGCCCGAAGGCATCGACCAAGCGGCCGGCGCCGCACGCGGACCCTGGCTCGCCGAAATATGCAAACGCGAGGGTTACAGGTTCACTCCGCGGCTGCATATCCAACTCTGGGGTAATCAGCGCGGAACGTAGTTAACCGTTACAGGATTGGCCGCGTCCGCCGCAGAGTTTTTGCACATATTTCGGTGCTTTAAACGCCAATCCGAAGCCTAGCGGGTACGCATAGTACTCGACCCGTCGACACTCGCAACCTTGGCCGCGCCGTCGTGGTCTTACCAAGCGATATGACTCCTAAAAACCGAGCCGCACCGTTTCTGTCTCTTCGCATTCCGGCTGTGTTCGGGATGCTAGTGCCCGCTGTTGTTGTCGCGTTCGTATTGCCCACTTCGGCACGCGCCAACCCCATTCCGCTCAGCATAGCCTGTGGCCCCTCGTCGCCTCTTGTCCAACTTGGTCTGTGTGCGTCAGGAACGACCGGATTCGAAAACATCCAAATGAACTTCGTCGGATCTGAGGATGCGCCGGAGTCGGATGTGGATTTCTCGCCGGTCAGTTACTTTGCCACTTACACTCCTAGGGCGGTGACTCCTACCACGAATGACGTCGATCCGGTGATCAGTCCCAGTCCCAGTCCGACACCGACAACGGATTCAGGGCCGATTATTACATCAAACCTTTCGACGACGACGCACACCTCTGTTGCGACTTTTGCGACGACCAACACCAACACCTCTCCCCACGTATTCGCAAGCACCCTGGCTCCAGCCGCCGATCCCCCCGCTGTCGTCCCGGAGCCCCGCTACTCCGTTGTGGCCTTGTTTGGCGCCGGTTTGATCGCTCTTTTTTTGCGTAGGCGTCACCAACGCTCGCAATCCTTCTGAAACCACTTGGTTCCTCTTTGTTAACCGCTCAGGCGGGCCGGAACATAGGCCCGCCACCCTTTTTTCTGGCCGGTTTAGCGGTCGCCTGCATTAGAGACCCGGAGCGCCAGTTATATTGGAGACGTGCCAAGGTTAACTCTATTCGCGCTTCTGGCCTTGTTCGCACAAGCTGCACCGGCCCAGCAAAAGGTCATCGCGGTAGCGATCGATGGGGCGATCCACCCCGTAACCGCGGAAATCGTCAGGGATGCCGTCGCTCAAGCACAATCGGAACACGCCGAAGTTCTTCTGCTGCTACTGAACACGCCCGGCGGATTGCTCGACGCGACGCGCGAAATCATCCAGGAGCTTTCCGCTTCGCCGGTTCCCGTCATCACGTACGTCACTCCCAGCGGAGCGCGCGCCGCCTCCGCCGGATTCTTCCTGCTCGAATCCGGCGATGTGGCTGCCATGTCGCCCGGCACCAACACCGGCGCTGCGTCTCCCGTACTTCTGACTGGCCAAATGGATGACGTCATGCGCAAGAAGGTCGAGAACGATGCCGCCGCGCTGCTGCGCAGTCTCACCACCCGGCGCGGGCGCAACAGCCAACTTGCCGAACAGACCGTGCGCGACGCGAAAGCTTTCACCGAAAAAGAAGCGCTCGACGACCATTTGATCGAGATCGTCGCCTCCGATCAACAACAACTCTTCCAGCAGCTCAACGGACGTGAAATCACGCGCTGGGACGGAACGAAACAGGTGCTTCATCTGGGCGCCGTAACCGTGGTTCAGGCCCATGAATCATGGCGCGAGCGGCTGATGGCCTCAATCGCCGACCCGAACATCGGATTCATTTTGCTGGTGCTCGGCGCGCTCGGAATCTACGTCGAGTTCTCGTCGCCGGGCCTAATTTTTCCAGGTGTCCTGGGCGGCATCCTGGTTTTGCTCGGCCTCTCCTCGCTATCCATCCTCCCGATCAATTGGGCGGGAGTCGCTTTGTTGGTGCTCGCCGTCGCCTTTTTCGTGCTGGAAGCGAAGTTCACGTCTCATGGCATTCTCGGCATCGGCGGCACGATTTGCATGATTTTGGGAGCGCTGCTGCTGGTTAACGGCCCTCCGGAAGTGCGTATCCATCTGCTCACCGCGCTAGCCGTTTCCATCCCGTTCGCATTGATTACGATGTTTCTGGTTGCCATCGTTATCCGTGCGCGGCGGAATAAAGTGCTAACGGGATCGAGCGGCATGATCGGAGAGATCGGCGTTAGTCGAACTGCGCTCGAGCCTGAGGGCCAGATCTTCGTGCATGGAGAGTATTGGGATGCGGTCGCTTCCACCCACATTCCCGCCGGCGCGCAAGTCCGCGTACGGGCGGTCTCCGGGCTCAAGCTGCTGGTTGAACCGCTCTAGCCGGCATCCAGCGACGAATCGATCACCGCCAACGCGTGGTGGCCTGGAACGTAGTGCACGTCGGTGAGCCCCAGCACCGATCGCAGCTGTTCGGCCGGAACCTTCATCGGTCCGGGCGATGCGGCTTCGCCGGGCTTCGGTTGTGGAAAAGCCGTCGACATGGCCGTGTGAAACGTGACGTTGCCTTCTACCTTCTGCATGGTTTGATGAATGTGGCCGTTCAAAACGGTCACGGAGCCGAAGCGCTTTAAATAGCCCAGCGCCCGTTCGCTGTCGGAAGTTGCCCAACCCCACTGTGGGTAAACGGCCCAGAGCGGAATATGCGCGAACACCACGATCGGCGTGCTCGCCGATTTTCCTTTCAGATCAGTCTCCAACCACTCCAGTTGTTCATTGCCCAGCCGGCCGAGATTTCCTTCCAAGTCCCACACGTTTGCGAGTCCCACGAAGTGCACGCCCTTGTGATCGAAACTGTGCCATCCGCGCGCTTCCGGCGAGTGTCCGTAGCGCTCCAGGTACTGTTTACCGCCGCCCATGACGTCGTGTTCTCCTGGAACATAGAACACGTCTTTTGTTGTGGCGCCCTGGAGCAGCTGCGCAGCAGTGTCGAATTCATCTGGTTTCGAAAGCTGCGTGATGTCGCCGGTATGAACCAGAAACTCAGGCTGGACCAGCGCGGCATTGATCTTGGCGATGGCAGCCTGAAGCGTGCCGGCGACGTCCTTGTTTGCGTCCCGGTTAAATCCGATATGGCTGTCGCTAATCTGAACAAAACTGAATTCGCCCTGCGCCGGTCTTTTCGACTGCTGGCCCAAAAGGCGGGAAACCGGCACGCCGCCGGACATGGTCCACAACAGGCCGGTCCCCGCCCATTGCATGCACTTCAAAAATCCGCGACGGTCGATGCCGTCATCCTTTAACATGGTTTAGTCTCCCTTCAGCTATCGAAACCAGGGAGCCGCCGCAAAAATTCCCGCCGCCCTGAAGCCGCTCGCATTTGGCCCGGCCGCGGTCATCGAGGTGGCGGGCCGTCCGGTCGGCGAGGCGGAGCGGGGCGGGAATAAAATCATCGCGGGACCAGTATTTCCGTAGTGGGTATCCCGGCGGTGCGAGAGCGGGCTTCGTTGCCAGACCAAAATCAACTCGCGCGCTTCGAACTGCTCATCGTGCCTCACATGAAGGCGGCGTACAACCTCGCGCGCTGGCTTACCCGCAACGACCACGATGCCGAAGATGTGGTCCAGGAGGCGTATCTGCGGGCTTATCGCTTCTTCGGAGGTTTTCAGGGCGCCGATGGCCGTGCCTGGTTGCTGGCCATCGTACGCAACACATGCAATACGTGGCTGCAACAGAACCGCCGTCTGACGCCCGAAGAAAATCTCTTCGAGGCGGAGTCCAGGGAACCGAATCCTGAGGCGGCGGTGATCGGGAACATCGACCGCGAGCTGTTACGGCGTGCCATCGAGGATCTGCCGGGGGATTTTCGAGAGGCCATTGTGCTGCGCGAGATGGAGGGGCTGTCGTATAAGGAAATCGGCGCGATCACGGGTGTCCCGGTTGGCACCGTGATGTCGCGGCTGGCGCGCGCCCGGGCGCGGCTGGCGCGGGCGCTCGGCAAATCGAGCGCCGGAGGTGTGGCATGACTTGTAAAGACGCGCGCGCGCTGCTCACCGCGTATGTCGATTCCGAATTAGACGTAGCGAATAGCATCCAAATCCAAGCCCATCTCGAGGATTGCGCGGCCTGCGCCCGGATTGTCGACAACCAGCAGCGAGTGCGGTCGGCTATTCAGTCGAGCAGCCTCACCCACGAACCCCCGGACGAGTTTCAACAGCGGATTCGGCGCGGTGTTCGAGCTGAATCAGGCGCAGCCCGCGGCCGCTCACGGCCCGCCGCGGCGTGGCCTTGGATCGCGATTGCGGCGGGCGTTTTGCTGGCCATCTTCGTCACCGGAAAAGTGGCGTTCGGTCCTAGTGGGCCGCCGTCCGATTTGGTCGCCCAGGAGATTGTGGACAGCCACATTCGATCCACGATGCCCGGACACCTCACCGACGTCGAATCGACGGACCGCCATACCGTGAAGCCGTGGTTCAACGGCAAGCTGGATTTCGCGCCGCCAGTCGAGGATTTCGCGGCTGACGGGTTCCCGTTGACCGGCGGGCGCCTGGACGCGATCGGCGGCAAAACTGTCGCAGCGCTCATCTACCGGCGCAACCGGCACTTGATCAACTTATATGTGTGGCCTTCCACCGAGCCAGCGTCAACTCCGGCACTGCGCGCGATCCAGGGCTATAACCTGGTCCACTGGAACCAAGCGGGTTTCGCATGCTGGCTGGTATCGGATCTGAACTCGGACGAGCTACAGCAACTTGCTGCGCGGCTGCGCGGCAGTCTTCGCTAACGCTTCAATTCCGTGACGGGAATGATCACGCGATAACGTGCGATTCCTCCGTTGCCTAGCAAATCGAACGAGCCCCCGAGGCTGGGCGGGCCGTCCTGACCGCCGAGAAACGTCACGGAGCGCTCCGATACTTCCCCGCCCTTACTTTGTCCGGTGCGCACAAAATGCCATGTCCCGGATTGCAACTTCGTAGGCGAACCAACCGCGAATTGCATATCGAGGGTCAGCATGGACGAGCTGTCGCTGATGAGAGCCTGCGCCGTCAAGCGGTCGCCGTCGCGTGTTCCGCGTACGGACTGAATTTTGTAGAGCGATAAATTTTGTTTGCTCGAAAGATCTTGAAGCGCCGGCTGCTGCGGGCGCGCGCAAGCGAGGAGCAGCAGCGCCGCGCAGCCGACACCGGCAATTGCAAAGCGCGGCGTCATTTGTCTAGCTTAGCGGGCGCGAAGAAGTCCAACGGCTTCAGCGAGACGATTTTCCACTTATTCTTCTCTTTGCGGAGCTCGCAGTGGATTACCTGGCGGCGCTCGACAATGGGACCGTTTTCCACCAGGCTGCGGACCTGCAGGAACCAGTCCAGATCGATGGTGCGGTGTTTATCGTCACCGCCTTCTTGAACCGTCTCGACCGAAGATGTAACGTCGGACTGATTGACGAGCGCGCTAATGTTGGTTTTCAAATCGTCGTAACCGGGCATGTTCTGGTCGAATGCGTCCATGAACTCCGGGACGTTTACGTCGGTGAGCGCGGCGGTCATGGAGCCGACCAGGGCGATCACCTCGGAGGCCGAATCGGCGTACAGCGGCGAAAGCGCCAAACACGCTACGAGAATGGCTCTAAGTCCGATAGCTGGCATTGATCTCAATGTATTTTTCCGTAAGGTCGCAGGTCCAAAAGCGGGCTGTGCCCGCGCCTCTCCCATGCAGGACGACTCGGATGCGGCACTCGGTTTCATCCAGTTTTTTCTTGAGTTCGGACTCCGAGAAATCGGCGGCCAGGCCGGCGCGGCAGACAGGGATGTCTTGCAGATCGATATCCACCTTTGAAGGATCGAGCGCGACGCCCGCATTTCCGGCCGCGGAGAGGATGCGTCCCCAGTTGGGATCGGAGCCGGCGATGGCGGTTTTTACGAGCAGCGAGTTGGCAATGGAGCGCGCGATACGTTCGGCCGTATCGTCGTTCGAGGCGCCGGCCACCTCGATCGTTACCAGTTTGCGAGCGCCTTCGCCGTCGCGCACGATCTGGCGCGCGAGGTCTTCCATGACTTCAGTAAGAGCGTCGCCAATCTTCGCTAAGTCGTTATCGCTGGCCTGAACGTTGGCCGCACCGTTCGCGAGAACCAGCATAGTGTCATTAGTGGAGGTGTCGCCATCGACGCTGATGCGGTTGTAGCTGCGGCCGACCGCCGCGGCGAGCATCGGCGCGAGCGCGCTGGCGGGAACGGCGGCATCCATCATGACAAAGCCGAGCGTGGTGGCCATGTTGGGTTGAATCATTCCAGCGCCTTTGGTCATGCCGGCGATGTGAACGGAGCCGCGCTTGAGCCGCAACTGGGCGTGGGCTGTTTTGAGACGAGTGTCGGTGGTCATCATGGCGCGCGCGACATCCTCGAAGCGCTTGGGTTTAAGGCCTTTTACAAGTGCCGGCAGAGCGTTGGCGATCAAGCTGCCGTCCAACTCGACCCCGATCACTCCGGTAGACGCGGGGATCACTTCTTCCGCAGGGATGCGGAGGTGTTTTGCGACCGTGTCGCAGCAGGCGATGGCGACACGGTCGCCGGTACGGGTCGCACAGTTGGCATTTCCGGCGTTGACCAGCACAGCGCTGACGCGCCCTCGCGATTTAGCGAGATTGAAGCGCGCGATGCGAACCGGCGCGGCCTGCACCCGATTCTGAGTGAATACGGCGGCGGCGGACGCGGGCTGGTCCGAAGCGATCAGGGCAAGGTCGGGCTGCTTGACCTTCCGAATTCCAGCGTAAACGGCCGAATAGCGATACCCCCCGGGCAGCTTCACTAACTCTCTTCTCCTAAGATTTCATTCTCGTCCAAGCGCTGTCCGTTCAAGAAAGCTTCGATGGGCATGCGCTTGCGTCCTTCGATCTGCACTTCGAGCGCCTCGAGCGTCGTGCCCTCGCCGCAGGCGATGAAAAGGCGTTTCTTTTCGGGGAATAGCTGACCGGGGTGGGGCACGCCCGCGAAGGCGGAGGTGTCGTGGCCGAGGCCGGCCGGGTCGTTGCGTGGTGAGCCGGGCTCTCCGGGATCTCCAGAGGAACCGTGCGGGCCCAGTTGGCCCGTTGGACCACGATAGCCGAATTCGGTGGAAACAGGCTCGGCGGGACGCGATTTCCAGATGTGGAAGATGTGGCCTCGGAAATGGCTATAGGCGCCGGGCCAAGGCAGGAAGCCGCGCGTGCGATTGAAGATTTTTCGTGCGCGCCAGTTCCAGTCGATCAGGCCGTCTTCCTTTTTGAGAATGGGGGCCAGCGTCGCCTGCGAGTTGTCCTGGGGCTCAGGCTGGATGGTCCCATCTTGCATCCCCTTGAGAGTTTGGATAAGCAAGTCCGCGCCGGCGCTGGCAAGCCGGGGGCTGAGATCGAGCGCGGTTTCGGTGGGATCAATTTCCGTTTCCCACTTCAGCAACATGTCGCCGGTGTCGAGGCCGGCGTCGATCCGCATGGTGGTAACCCCGGTGCGGGTCTCGCCATTGGCAATGGCCCATTGGATGGGAGCTGCTCCGCGGTACTTCGGCAGCAGCGAGGCGTGCACGTTAACGATGCCGCGGGCAGGGATATCGATGATGGACTGTGGAATGATTTGGCCGTACCCGACGATGACCATGGCTTCGGGACGCAGGGCGCGGAGCTGTTCGACGGAATCAGGGCGGCGGATGCGCTCAGGTTGAAAGATAGGGAGGCCCAGGCGTTCCGAGGTTTGTTTAACCGGCGATGCGGCGAGTTCGGCGCCGCGGCCCTTGGGCCGGTCGGGCTGGGTGTAGACGGCTAACACGGTGTGGCCTTCGGCCACCAGCGCTTCTAGCGTTGGGACGGCGAATTGTGGAGTACCCAGGAAGATTAGGTTCACTACGATCCCTGGCGCGGACACGAGTGTCGGAGCGCCACGCAGGAGTGCGGGCGCGACGTTGGCGTCCGCGAAAAAGCACTTGAGTGGTCAGGAGCGGAATTCGCCAGATCAGGAACGAGAACCGCGGGATCGTGCATAGAGATCATGCGGCAGCTAGGCAAGTCAGGAGCCCCATTCGCCGGCCCTGACCAGTTTGCGAACCTTACGGCGGATGAGGTCGCGCTTGAGGGCGCTGACGTGGGCGATGTACAGGCGGCCGTTGAGATGATCGATCTCGTGGCAGAAAGCCCGGGCGAGCAACTCTTCGCCGCTGGTTTCGAAGGTTTCGCCTAGAGCGTTCTGCGCGCGGACGCGGACGCGCAGCGGGCGCGTCACCTGTTCGCGGAAACCGGGAATGCTGAGGCAGCCTTCCTCGCTGGTTTGCACTTCTTCTTTGTTAATAATTTCGGGATTGATGATGACGATTTTTTGCGCGGCATCTTCGCCGACCGATAGATCGATGACCGCGATGCGCTTGGAGATGCCGATCTGCGGGGCGGCGAGGCCTACGCCTTTGGCTGCGTACATGGATTCGAACATATCGTCGATCAGCTTATGCAGGTCGGGGGTATCAAATTCGGTAATGGTGCCGGCCTGTTTTTCGAGCACGGGCTCGCCGTACAAAACGATGGGGTACGTCATCAGTAGTTCTTGACCTGGTCCTGGTAGCCGTTGAAGTTCCGGCGAGTTTCTTCGAGCGAGTCGCCTCCGAATTTTTCCAAGAACGCCTGCGCGAGCACGATGGCCACCATGGCTTCGCCGATGACGGCGGCGGCGGGCACGACACAGACATCGCTGCGCTCATAGGCGGCCAGGGCAGGCTCGCGGGTCACCAGGTCCACCGATTCGAGCGGGCGGCGCAGCGTGGAAATCGGCTTAAGGAAACCGCGGACCAGCACGTCCTGACCGTTGGTCATGCCGCCTTCCAGCCCCCCGGCGCGGTTTGAGCCACGGGTGAAGCTGCGCTCTTCCCGATTGTAATGGATGGTGTCCTGGACGCGCGAACCGAAGGAGGCCGCGCCCTCGGCCGCGAATCCGATTTCGACCCCTTTAACCGCTTGCATGGACACGATGGCGTGAGCGAGGCGTCCGTCGAGGCGGGAATCCCAGGTGATGTGTGACCCAAGGCCGATCGGGAGGTTGTGGGCGACGACTTCGAAGACGCCCCCGATGGTGTCGCCGGTGCGATAGGCGCAGTCGACTACTTCCTTCATGCGCTGCTCGGCTTCGGTGTCGACGCAGGCGAGGAAGACTTCGTCCTTGCTGTTGAGCGCGACCAGTTCCTCCCAAGCGGCCTGCCGCGTCATACGAGCTTCGCCAATGGCAATGACATGACTGAGCACGCCGATGCCGAATTCGGCTAACAGCGTTTTGGCGAAAGCGCCGACTGCGACACGCGCCGTGGTTTCGCGGGCGCTGGCGCGCTCCAATATGTAGCGTGCTTCGGGGAGATTGTATTTGATGCTGCCGGCTAGATCGGCGTGGCCAGGGCGCGGACGCGTCACCGGCTTGCGTTTGTCCTCAGCGCCATCGATGTCTTCAACCGGGAGGACGTCGGTCCAGTTCTTCCAGTCTTTGTTTTGGACGATGAGGGCGATGGGCGAGCCGATGGTTTTGCCATGGCGCACGCCGGAAACGATTTCGACCTGGTCGGTCTCGATCTTCATACGGCCGCCGCGTCCAAAACCTTGCTGTCGACGCCAGAGTTGGCGATTGATGAATTCGAGGGAAATAGGGACGCCGGAAGGCAGGCCCGTCAGGGTCGCGACCAGGCACTGTCCATGAGATTCTCCGGCTGTTTCGAAGCGGAACATCTGTTCAGGGAAACTTTATCGTAGCGGAAATGGCCCGTCCAGATGTTGGTGCTGCCGGCCGTTGTGCGTGAGGTAGTCGTGCGCCGGGGGCGGGTTCGCGCCTGTGTAATCCGGCGGCGCGAATTCTTGTGCGCCGCATGCTTGTACGCCCGACTATATACGATAGACGCGCGCCGCCTCGGCTCGTCCTCCGACGCCAGAGCGCGTTTTATCCGGCCGAGATGTGCATGCCTTCCAGGAAAAGGCGATCCTCCGCGGACAGGCTGAATTCATGAGCCGCCGCGGGCGAGGCGGTTGGCTCAGCGTGCTCCGGTACCGCCGGTGTTACGCCGATGGTGACATCCAAAGCCAGCACGACTTCGTAGCCTGATGCCTTGATTTCCGCCAGGACTTCGGCGATCCGGTCTGACCCGCAGACGGACTCGTTGAAAGCCTCTTGAAGCTCTTCCACCAGTTCTTTGAGTTCGGGTTTCATTTCGTTTCCCTCTTTTCGGCCGGTCACACTGCTTTGAATGCAACTCGGTTGCCGCGCGCAAGTCCGCTATGAACCGTTGTATTTTCAGCCGATTGCGCCAGCGGTGGGAGTAACAGTACGTCAAATTGTCCGTATGGCGCCGGGCGGCGGGGCAAATTGTCGCGTTACGCGGGTGAGGGCGGGTATAGAGAGGCAGCGGACGGCCCGATACCCTTGCAGAAACTGGCGGGCTTAAATTAGCTGAACAGCGTGCCGCGGTTCAGCCGCCAATCCGGATCCAGCCGGCGCTTCACCGATTTCATGGCTTCTATCTGGTCGGGCGTGTACTGGATTTCCAGCAGCTTCGCTTTTCGTTTGCCAAGCCCATGTTCCGCGGAAACCGTCCCGCCGAACGCCACCGCCTGGCGCGCGAAATCCAGCATCAGCTTCTGGCCGGAATCGAAGTCCGCCTGCGACGACGGCAGTATGTTTACGTGCACGTGCGCATCACCGATGTGGCCGAAGATCACGTAATGAAGACCCTGCTCGCGCAGCCGCGCCTGGTAGCACGCCAACATGTCGCGATTGCGATGCAGCGGAACCGCGTAATCTGAGTTGAGCTTTAAGAATCCCCGCCTGCGGACCGTGTCGTTCACCAGCTCGGGCAGCGCGTGCCGGAATCGGCGGAATCTTTCGCGATCCTTATCGTTATCGGCGAACCAGCTGTCTTCCGGCGCATTATCGGCCCAGAAATCGATGTCGCCGTTCTCTTGTTCAATCAGCAGGGCAGCGCCGGCGCTGGCCGGGACTTCAGAGAAACGCTGCCGCAGGAACTCCAGCGAGTTGCGGTCGAAGTATTCGATCATGCGCAACCCACGCACACCGCGCCAGGCGTCCACGGCGTCGAGCGCCGGATCGTCGCCCGAGAAAAACACGACCCCGGCCAGTACGTCCGCCGGCTTTGGCAGGAGCTGAAGCTCCGCCTCGATCACCACCCCCAGTGTGCCTTCGCTTCCGGCGAAGAGGTCGATCCAATCCATGCCGGGACTCAGAGCGTATCCGGCGGTGTTCTTGGTGGTGCTTGGCAGCGGGATGTGCGGAACGTCGAAATCCACTTTGTCGCCGCGGCGGAAGGTGCAAACACTTCCATCCATCCGAGCGACGCGCAAGCTGAGGATGTGCTTCCGCGTACTGCCGTAGCGGAAGCTGCGCGAGCCGCTGGCGTTGGTCGCAATCGTACCGCCGATGCTGGCGGTTCGCTCCGTGGGATCGGGCGCGTAAAACTGGAGGCTTGGGTTCGCCGCCGCCTGCAACGATTCGAGCGTCACGCCCGCTCCGGCGATCGCGCGGCCGGTGGACACCTCCAGGCGCTGGAGTTTTTCGGTCGAAATGGCCCACCCGCCTTGGGGGATGCCGCCGCCGGTCAGACCGGTTCGGGCGCTGGAGACGGTGATGGGGGCGCGCGCGCCGATTGCGCGGCGGAGGATCTCGATCAATTCCGGTTCGGTTGTTGGGCGGAAGACTTCCTCGGCTTCGCCGCGGTACCCGGAAGCGTCTTCTAGTTGCTCGGCCATGCTGCGCTTCTTAGCTCGCGCGTTCGCACAGTGTGAACGCGGCACGCACGAATGCGCGCTATACCTCCAATATGACCGGCATGATCAGAGGGCGCCGCTGAGTCTCTTTGGTCAGGAACCGTTTCAGATCGGCGCGGATTTTTTCCTGCATCACGCCCCAGTCGGTCCGCTCTTCCTCACTGGAGCATTCCAGAGTGCGCGCGACCACCTGACGCGCCGCCTGCAACAGCTCCGAACCGTCTTCAAACGACATGAATCCACGGCTCACGATCTCGGGTAGCGTCTCGCTCCTTCCGGAGTGTTTGTTGATGGCGATGATCGGCAGAACGAAGCCGTCTTCGGAAAGATGGCGGCGGTCGCGGATCACGATGTCTTCCACCACCTCATCGATGGTGCCTGAATCGATGCACACCCGCCCCACCGGAACCCGTTCGCCCTTGCGAGCGCCGTTGCGGTCGATCTCCAGCGACTCGCCGGTTTCCATAACGAAGGTTTCTTCCAGACCGGCGTTGCGCAGGTGTTGCGCCAGCGATGCGTGCTTGGCCAGCTGCCGGAATTCGCCGTGAATCGGCAGGAAATAGCGCGGACGCAGCAGGTTTAAAACAAGCTTCAGCTCCTCCGCGCTGCCGTGCCCGGAGACATGCACCGGCGGATTCATGGATCCGTAGATCACATCCGCGCCGCGCTTAGCGAAATGATTGATCATCCGGTAGATGCCTTTTTCGTTTCCGGGAATGATCCGCGCGCTCAAAACCACCGTGTCGCCGGCTTCCACCGAAACGCTCTTGTGGTTATCGACGGCGATGCGCGACAGAGCCGACATAGGCTCGCCCTGCGTCCCCGATGCGACTACGGCAACTTTCTTCGGATCGGATGTCATGATGTCCTGCGGCCGCAACAGGATTCCGTCCCGGACATGCAGAAGCCCCATGGAGTGGGCAATCTCAGTGACGTTCATCAAACTGCGGCCGACGAACGCCACCTTCCGGCCGTATTCGGCCGCCAGATCCAAAATGAGCTGCAGCCGGTGAATCGACGAGCTGAAGCACGACAGCACCAGGCGGCGTTCGGCGCGGTAAAAGATGTCTTCGAAACGCGGAACAACCGCGCGTTCGCTTTCGGTGTAGCCGGGCCGGTCGACGTTGGTCGAATCCGACATCAGCAGCAGCACGCCGCGCTTGCCGTAGTCAGCCAAGGTGTGCAGGTCGAACAATTCGTTGTCGGTGGGTGTGGGATCTACTTTGAAATCGCCGGTGTGCACCAGCACGCCCAGTGGAGTGGTGATGGCCACCGCCATCGAGCTCACGATGGAATGCGTCACGTGGATGAACTCGATCTGGAATGGGCCGATGTCCACGCGCTCGCCCGGTTTCACCTTCCTGAGCTTGACCTCGTCGGCCAGGGCGTGTTCTTCCAGACGCCGTTCTACCAGGGCTAACGTGAACGCTGACCCGTACACGGGAACGTTGATTTCGCCCAGCAGAAACGGCACTGCGCCGATGTGATCCTCGTGGCCATGGGTCAAGATAAGAGCCCGGACGTGCTCGCGGTTCTGCTCCAGGTACGCAAAATCGGGCGTCACGATGTCGACCCCCAGCAGTTCGGCGTCGGGAAACATCATGCCCGCATCCACCACGATGATGTCATCGCCGTAGCGGATCGCCATGGAGTTCATCCCAAACTCGCCGAGGCCGCCCAGCGGGATGATTTGGAGTTTTTGCTCTGCCACTTAAGAATTCAGAGTATCAGGTGATGGCAGGTGCGCGTATGGATTTTCGACGGGCAAGGAGACCGTGGCTATTGCCGGTCCGATTTGCCGGTGTCGTTTGTAGTGCGATCGCGCGGGTGGTTCGCATCGCGGACCGCATCATGCGCGCTTTGCCGCGCGCTGTCCAAAGCATTGGTCACAGCGCGGTTGGCTTGATCGAAGCCGCGGCGCGCCTCTCCGGCGGCCGTATGCAGGTCCTTGCTGGCCTGCTGCTTTGTATGATCGGCCTGCTCGCGCGCGTGCTGTTGATCGGATTCACTGCACCCCACCGCCGCTGCCGCCAGGATCAACACCGGGCATAATCCCCATTTGCGCATAAATATACTTCCTCTTTTCATCTTAGCGCGCTCACGAGGGGCGCGAAGTTGAGCTGCCGCTGGCGCGATTTTTAGGATCGATGGTCGGGTGCGGAGCGGGTTTCGGGACGAAAGTACTAGAACCCTGGACCCGTTGACAAATGTCATATGATCGGTCAACCTGGAGAAGGTCTCGGGCTATCTTTATGATTTCTGGGCAGGCAGCCGGCCTGGAAGAAGCTGGCGAACAGGCGGTTGCGCATCCATGGTTTGCGGTGCGCGTCAAGTCGAATTGCGAGAAGGTAGCAGAGTTGCACCTCGCCGATCGCGGATACGAACGCTTCGCACCTTCGTATAAGGTGGAGCGTCAGTGGTCGGACCGCAAGAAAACGATCGATCAGTTCCTGTTCCCCGGTTATGTGTTCTGCCGTTTGGACCCGCACGACCGGCTTCCGGTTTTGAGCGTTCCTGGAGTCGTGGGCCTGGTAGGATTCGGCAGGATTCCGGCGCCGATCCCGGACGAGGAGATTGAGCGCATCCAGCGCATGGTGCAGTCGGGTTTGTTGGTGAAGCCTTGGCCATTCCTCGAGGTTGGTCAAACTGTTCTGATCGAGCGCGGTCCATTGGCGGGAATGGAAGGGATCCTGGCGGACGAAAAGGGGCAATGCCGGCTGGTGGTTTCCGTAAATCTGTTGCAGCGATCGGTGGCGGCGGAAGTAGAACGAACTTCGGTCCGGCCAGTGCCGTCGCGGCTGAATCGAACCTGTGGTGCCCTCAGTCCGGCGGAACGGCAATAATGCCACAGAGTTTTGCCGGTATTTCGGCCCGCAGCATCCTTGATTTGGATCCAAACAAGCATATGCATCCATTGCTCCCTGGGGCCGGGACGAGCCTCTGCGAGCGGGTTCCAGCAGCGCCGGGGCCGCGCTCTCAGTCCCCGCTAATTATTGACAATTGTTGGCAGATCCGTCACGCTAGGGAAGGGTTTAGCGGCCGGCTTCCGCTTGTTTTCTATCATCTTGTCTTGTGCTCGAATCCGTGCGGGCTAGCGGTGGGAGATTTCGGCCTTCGCGCGACGGTGAGAAATTGAGAGGGAACCGCATGTCTCGCTGGCAGTATATTGCGTTCGTGTTTTGCACCACGGCTGCTATGGCCCAGGTGCCTGTACCCGCACAGACCCAGCCCAGCGGCCAAACTCCCGCTCAGCCCGGCGCGCCTTCGCAGAATGCGCCTGGGGTTCAACAGCCTCGCGAGCTGCCGCCCGATTCCATTCGCCCCAATTACGTGCTCGGGCCTAACGATCAGATATTGATCCGGACCCAGGCCGAGGAGATCAACGAAAAACCGTTTCGCATCGACGCCGATGGCAATATCAATCTTCCATTGTTGGGCCGGGTGCACGCCGGAGGGATGACGGTTCAGGAACTGGAGAGCGATCTTACGCAGCGGCTAAGAGAATATATTCGCGAGCCGCAAGTAATCATCCAGGTAACGCAATTCCGCAGTTCTCCGGTGTTCTTTGTAGGGGCGTTTAAGTCGCCCGGCATCTATCCACTGCAGGGCAACCGGACACTGGTGGAAATGCTCACGCAGATTGGCGGCACGCAGCCCAACGCCAGCCAGCGCATTACGATCACGCGCCGTGCCGAGTACGGGCCTATCCCGCTTCCCAGTGCCGTCGAGGATCCGGAAAAGAAAATCAGTACGGTCGAGATCAGTTTGGCGAGCCTGCGTCAAAACGTGAATCCCGCTGAAGATATTCTTTTGCAGCCCTACGACGTGGTCTCGGCGGAGCGCGCCGAACAGATCTACGTCACCGGGGAGGTTCTGAAGACGGGACCGCTGGAGATGGGCGAACGTGAATCGATCTCGATCGCGCAAGTTCTCACGATGGCGGGCGGCTTCAGCCGCGACGCATTAAAAGGCAAAGTCAGAATACTTCGCCCGATTGTAGGTACCACGCGCCGAGCGGCGATCGAAGTGGACGTCAAACGGATTTTTGAAGGCAAAGACAACGACGTTCCGTTATTGCCGAACGATATACTTTACGTGCCTCGTTCCTACACGCGGCTATTCTGGCAGACCTTTGGCCAGATTACTCTTCCCATGCTTCCCTACGTGATCTTCATCCTTTCTCAATGAAACACCCAGTGCGGCCGACTGAATGATAAACCCGGAAATCAGAATGCCATCTCACCCGACGCGCAGCTTGCTTAAATATAGCTTGCCGCCACTGCTTTCGATCTTATTGGTCGTGATGCCGGTCTTGGCCGATGACGCGCTGCCGCAAGCGGCCCAGCAACAGCAGGAGTCTTCGGCGGCTCCGCAATCGGCGCAACCGCAGGCTCCGCTCCAGCCTGCCCCTTTGCCTACGGTCGAGGGGCTGAAAGTGATCCCGCTCGCCGGCAAAGACGAAAGCAACGATGTCGCCCGCAAGGTCATGGCGCCACTCGTCGTCGAGATTTTGGACCAGAACGATCGCCCCGTAGAGGGCGCGGAAGTGGTCTTCCGGTTCCCCTTGCAGGGCCCGGGCGCTGCATTCCCCGGCGGAAGGACTTCCCAGACCGTGCGTAGTAACGGTCAAGGCGAAGCAGCGGCCACCGGCTGGATGGCCAATAGCCAGGAGGGCCGCTTCGACGTGCATGTGAGCGCCAGTTACGGTAACCAGATTGGGCAGACCACCGTGTCCATGGTGAACGCCACCAAGGTGGCCCGCACCACCTCCACCGTTCTGGGGCCAGGCAGCGAGAAGCATGGGAATTGGCTCTCGCCCACTTGGGTGAAGGTGGCTGTCGCTGCCGGCGGAGCTGCCTTGGTGGTCGGCATCCTCCTGGCCACGCGCGGCGGCTCCAAGTCCAGCCAACCAACCATCACGATTTCTCCTGGAACTCCGTCCGTCGGAGGTCCTCACTAGCTGCAATGCGATTCTCTTGGATGTTGCTGATGGGAGTGATCTCATCAGGGGTTGCCTCCCCTCAGCAGGCCGGATTTAGCGGCCCCGTCGAGGGCTTCATATTCGATTCGCCCACGGCGAGCTTGCGCCCTGTGGCGGGAATTCCTGGCGCCGCCACCTTCGGCCGCGCGTTGGTGGAGGGACTGGAATTTGCTTCCGCTGCGCCGCAGCGGAACTATGCCGTGGCTTTTCAAAGCGGCAATCCTCTTCTCGTTACCGGCCTCAGTCTCGACCCGAGCTCTGTCTCGACCGCACCGATTGCGGCTCTGTCGCGCGTGCCGGAGCGGATCGCGTGGACCAGCGACGGAAGTTTCGCCGTTCTTTACTCGCGGGCCGCTGGCTGGATTCAGACGCTGTCCGGGTTGCCGGGTAATCCGGTCGCGAGCGGTTATATCAGTATTGCCGCGCTCGGCGGCTCATTAAGCGCTGTGGCGGTGGATTCCAAACAACAAGTCGCTATTGCCGTGACGGGCCCTGGGGCCGGCGTTTATCTGCTGACGGGCGGCCAAAGCTTTGCTCCGGTCTTGCAGCTTGCGAACCCGGTGGCACTGGCGTTTTCGAGCGACGGCACTCAGCTGTTTGCAATCGATTCAGCCAGCGGCAATCTCGCAATCCTGGATCTTGCCAGCTTTGGTTCGCACACCATGCTGCTGCAAGGGATCACCGATCCGTTCGCCGTTAGTTCGGGGCCGGGCGGCAAAGTGTACATCGCAGGCCGCAACGACCATGTTCTGCAGGAATACGATCTCGGCAGCGGGCAGCCGCTTGCGCAAGTGCCTCTTTATTTCGCGCCAACCCAGATCGAGCAATTTGGCGCTAATAGCTTTTTGTTGGCTCCCCGGGTGCAGCCGGCGGATCCGCTTTGGCTGGCTACGAGTGGAGCGCAACCGCTACCGTACTTCGTTCCGGCCATTCCCCAGACCATTGGGCGTTCGCGGCTCGCGCGGCAAAATCTCGCGCCGGTCGGTGCCAGCTCGGATACACGTGGAACTGAGGAGGGCCATCGCCATGCGCGCTAGCCTGCTTCTTCGGCTCACCGCGTTGCTGGCGCTGACCTCGGCTGCTGCAATCGCGCAGCAATTCTCGTTTGAATTGCTGGTCACTTCCGGCACTCAACAATTTACCGCGGCCAACGGGAGCACACTTACCTTCCAAGCTGAAATTGGGCACTCGGTATCCGCGCACGTTGTCGCGACGTACTTTCCAGCCTCTTCCACCAGCACCGCCACGATTACGCAGCCGCCGCAGCTTTTGGGAGCGACCCAGTTCTCGATCATGAACTTTCCCAATAAGCTGCCGCTGCAACTGAATCCCGGCGACCAGTTTTCCTTCGACATTGCATTTAAATCCACTAGCGCGAATGTTGCCACCGCCCAGCTCACAATCCGTTTTAACGAGACAGTGCCTCAGCCAAACGGACCACCCGCGACAGTTCAAAACGCGATTGTCCTGGTTTTGCAGGGTGCGAGCCCATTATTTCAACTGTTCTACGTATTGCAGAGCAATCCCAACGTGGTCTCATTACCGCCGGGCGGCACGATCCCATTCGGTCCAACGCTCGTAGACACCACGACGTTAGCCAACCTCGATATTTTCAATGCCGGCAGTGGCCCAGGCCAAATCCAAAGCATCTCGTTCCCGACGGATCCAGCCTTTAAGCTGACGGGCGTGCCCGCGCTGCCGACGACCGTGGCATCCGCCGGAACACTAACGCTGCAGATCGCTTACACTCCGACCGCAGCCACCACGGACACCGATCAGATCCAAATCACACTGGCATCCGGCACGGTGTTGACGGTTATGCTTCAAGGAAACGGCATTGCAGCAAGCTATTCTTACACGCTGCTTACCGGCGATACACCGGCGCCCGTGACCCCGCCGGGACCGATCGCACTGCCGGATACCGCCGTAGGGAGCACCAGCAGTGTCACGGTGCGTGTCCAGAACGTCGGGAGCGCGAAGGGAGTCTTGAACACGCCGAGTTTGTCCGGACCAGCCTTTCAGTTGGGTGACTTGCCCTTATTTCCACAAACACTCAACCCCAACGACAGTTTCACCTTTACGATCAACTTCACTCCCACGCAACCCGGTCCCGCCAAGGGCAACCTGATCGTTGGCAGCGATCTGTTCAGCCTCACAGGCAATGGGCTGGGATCGAAACTAGCGTTCTCCTACTCTTCCGTGGCGGGAACCATCCAGCTCAACAATGGAGACTCGGTAATCTTTAGCCCGGTAGAGGTTACGCAGTCTGAGAACGCGACATTCACCATAACGAATAACGGTACGCAGCAGACGACGATCTCCAACATCACGATCGGCGAATCCAAGAGCCCGTTTTCTATCACTGGCCTGCCGCCGATTCCGACCACGCTCGCCCCAGGCGCCTCCATGTCCTTCACACTCCGTTTCGCTCCGTCAAACGTTGGCCTCACCACCGGCACGCTGCACATTGACGGAACGTCTGTCGGATTGATGGGTTCAGGAACCCAACCGCCGCCCTTGCCCAGCTATACGATTCAAGGGCCGAATGGCACAGTGGCGCCCCAGACGCAGCCTAGTATCTCATTGGCTTTAGCCAATCCGTACCCGGTCGCTGTCGCGGGAACTTTGGCGTTGACAACCAACGGCAATGTGGTCGCGGATCCGGCTGTTCAGTTCTCGACCGGCGGCAAGACCGTGTCGTTCGTGATCCCGGCTAACAGCACCAGCGCAAACTTTGCGGGCCAAGGGTCACAGATCTTCCTCCAGTCCGGCACAGTAGCGGAAAACATAATCCTGACGCCCAGCTTCCAGACCCAAGACGGCGCGATCGATTTAACGCCGTCGTCGGCTACGGCGCTGCAGTTCAGTGTGCCCGCGGCCGCGCCGACGCTGCTCGGCATGACTATAACGAACGCCAGCGGTACGACCACCACCGCAACGTTTACGCTCAATGTGATAGGACTTTCGACCACCCGGATGCTGAATAGCATGACTATTCAGTTCACGGCTGCTACGGGCTACAACCTGGGCACGAGTACTCAAACCACCGTAGATTTGCACTCCAGCTCAGCGGCTTGGTATCAAAGCTCGGCCTCGCAGTCCTTCGGCGGCCAGTTTGAGGTCTCCATTCCATTCACGCTGACGGGCACTGTTCCAACCGGCCAAACTCTGCTGCAGGCAATTGGGTCAATTTCAGCCACCGTTAGCAACGATGTCGGGACGTCGGCACCGCTGCAAATCAAGCTGCAATAGCAAGCCGGAGAAGGCCAGCCGGGCCTTTTATCGGGAGATTGTCGGCAGGAAAGGTTTCTGCTCAGCTATGGATGTAGCGTGACAGTACCGTTACCCGCGGCACCGCTGTAAATCAGCTCGACCGAATTAATGTTCTTGGTCTTGCCGCGATATTCAAAAAACAGCAGTCCTGCTTGTGGCAGCGGGCGATCGCCTTCCAGCATGGCGGCGCGCTGTACGCGCTGTTCCATCGCTCGCCGCAGTTCTATCGGCATGTGGACCGGCGCCGGTGTGGAATCGCCGTCGGCGCCGCCGGTGCCAAAGCTGGTCTTTGGCTTTTCGGATTTCGGCGGCTGCCACTCAGGATCCTTCAACGATCGAAATGCTAATACATAGGGCTGGCACGGCAGCGGCTTTTTGCTCCCATTGATCCGGAGCGAGAAATCATCCAGCGATATTCTCGCCGAGGCCTGCGTCGCACCGAACAGTCCTACTTCCACCACCACGTACTCGTCACTTGCATAAATGCCGTCCGGTGTGGGCACGGAGTGTCCCATGAACTCGGCGCCGATCGTCACGCCGCCCACCTTGGCCTGTCCCTGGTATTCGGACGGACCCGCTCGCGGCGGCAGGCCTTTGGATTGGGCGGGTAACTCCTGCCCGACGGCGGACACGCAGAACAAACCCGCGGCTATTAGGAAGGTAGGGCTCAAGGATAAAGCCACTCGCATATTTCAGTCTTCAACCTAGCATAGCGGAGACCTCCGGCACGTACGCTCGCATGCGCGGGAAACATCGACCAAAGGCACGCATCACACTTAGGGGGATTTAGATGCGGCCGTCCAAGATCGATAAAGCAGCGCCTTCGGATCGATCGGCGCGAAAACGCGGTGAGAGGCTCGAAACCGACGTGTCACGTGACGGCGGTGACATAACGCGGGCCCAAACCTCCACGAAATCCGGCAAGCACTCCACCGTTTTGAAACTTCAGGCGTCCCGGCCGGAATTCGGCCCAGGCGCAGGCGCAAAGAAAGTTGCAGGAGCGTTTGGCGACGGGAAACGCCGCGAACGATCGAGCGCCATCGAACAAGCCAAACACAAGACAGTCTAGGAGCAGACGTATGCGTTATAGCGATCCGGACGGCGAGAGCATGGCTACATCGAAACAATGGTGCGGCCCCAATGACGGCGGCATTAAACGCGGCGATCGCGCGAGCACAGGCGATGAGCAGGCGCGGCCCACGCAGGATCCTAATGATATCGATCCGGATGCCGTCACCGATGATATCGACGATTTGACAATTCGTGGCGCGGGAGACGGAAGTCTCGGGCTCACGAATATTGGCAAGAAGCCCCCAGAAGACTGGGCCGCGAACACGGGCCCTACAGAGGCCGGCAACCCGGACGAGGAAGACGCGATTGAGTTCGACCCCGTGGAACCTAAATTGTCCAACTGCGGTCCTGCTAAAAAACCGGAGTCGCCGAAGCGTCGTTGGTAGCCTTTTTCAAAACTCGTCAGCTTTCCTCGCGAGCGAACACGATGCGTACCGCCGCGTGAATTTCTCCTGACATCCTGCGCAAAATTATCCTTGTTTAGAATCGGTTGCCTCCTTGGACAGAGCCAGAGCCCGCCGTTCGGCTAGAATGGAGGCTAATCTCGATTACAAAGATTTAGGGAGCAGATTTGCCCGATCCGCGCAAGTTAATGCCGTGGGCAGCCATGGCCGCGACTCTTTTTTGGGCCTGGCCTGTCCGGGCATGGTTCAATGGCGGCCACATGCTGGTAGCATACATCGCTTATCAGAATCTGACGCCCCAAATCCGAGCACGAGTGGACGCCCTCCTCAAGCTCAATGACACGTACGGCGAGTGGACGGCTGGTGTCGACAAGCGCCAGATGGGACTGGCGGCGTTTGTGAAAGCCGCGACTTGGGCTGACTGCATCAAGGATAAGAAATGCAAACCTGGCTACCAGGACCTGGGCGGCAACGTGCCGCCGGGACAGCCCTCGGACGCGCAGAATATCGGCTATCAAGACAAACTGATGCACAAATACTGGCATTTCATCGACGAGCCGTATCCCGATGGGCCAGGACGGCAGCCAAAATCGCCGAATGCGCGAACCGAAATAAAGTTGCTGACGCAAGCGATCTCCAGTACCGCTTCGGACGACATTAAGTCCTACGATGTAGTGTGGTTGGAGCATCTAGTGGGCGATGTCCATCAGCCACTGCATACGACCTCGCGCTTCACACAAAATCATCAGTCTGGCGACGAGGGCGGCAATCTCGTGGCCTTCTGCGAGAAGCCCTGCCGCGATGAATTGCACGCCTACTGGGATGGGCTGCTCGGAGAAAATCCGAGCCTCGCCGAGATCAGGCATGCCGGTGATGCGCTCATGCAAGCCGGCAAACCGCAGGGCGCCGATGAAGCATCTCCGGATGCCTGGATCGAAGAGGGTTTTCACCTGGCGCAGAGCGCCGTTTACGTTCCACCCATCAGCGACGACAACGATCCCTCGGTTACGATCTCACCGCGGCCTGACGAGAGTTACAGGATAAAAGCCGCGGAGGTTGCGCGTTCTCAGGCCGCGCTGGCCGGCTACCGCTTGGCGGCGCTGCTGAACCACAATCTCAAGTAGCTCGTCATCATGGCATTTGCGGTCTGGCCGCCTTCAGGCTGCTTGCGATCCAGTCCGCGTGGGGAATGCCAGAGCCGGCGAGTAGTCCGAGTTCCTGCTCGATGTTGTATTCGACGCGTCTGATCGTGGGCCTGGTGCCGTCGAGCAACAAGTACGCCGCGCGCGGATCGCCATCGTAGGAAAGGCTCACGCTGCCCGTATTGACCACGACCATGTTTTGAACCTTTCTGACGAACGGAACATGGATGTGGCCGTAAACGACGATTGGCCGCCCGAGCACCGAATACGTGGCCCCCAGTTCGGCATCGGTGGCCTGCTGTATTGGCGAATCCCAGGTGCTGCCGGGGCTTGCATGCATGAGCGCTATCGTTTCAGTGAACTGGACTCGCGGCAGCATCCTAAGCCAGGCGATTCGTTCATCTCCCAGCGCTTCGCGCGCCGACTCCGCCATTTCGTCGATCGCCATCCAGAGCGTTTGCAAATGCGGCGACCGGCTGGTGAAAGCCCGGTACGTTTCCGGGTTCGTAAACATTTCATCTACGTTGCCCATGACGCCCTGCCAACCCAGCTCGCGTATGTGGTCCAGCACCTCAGCCGGGCTGGATCCACCTTGAGCCAAGTCGCCGCCGTGGAGAATCAGGTCCGGAGACGTTTCTCGCAAATCCTCCAAAACCGCTTCAAAGGCCGTCCGATTACCGTGAATGTCCGAGATCACGGCGAGTCGCATTTCTTACTACTCTGGCACGACCAGGTCCGTTGGCGGAGGCTCTCTCGAACTATAAGAAAAGAAAGCGGCAGTTTCCGCATCCCAGCGTTGTCGCCCGCATCTAACCAGATGACTCTTCGCTTTACACCCTATTGTCTAGCGACAAATAGGTGATAACATTAGAGATACGTAAATGTCGGCTGCCACTACGATTATCCCCCCGGTTTCGCGTCTGGTCGCGACCGATCTGCTGCAGCTCATCGGCCACACGCCCCTGATCCGACTGGAGCGAATCGCCGAAGATTTTCCCGGTGTCGAGATGTACGGCAAAGCCGAATTTTTCAATCCCGGCGGATCCGTAAAGGATCGCGCTGCGCTGAACATGATTCTGGATGGCGAACGCACGGGCAAGCTCACCCCCGATCGAGTGATTCTGGATGCGACCAGCGGGAACACCGGAATTGCATATGCCATGATCGCGGCCTACCGCGGATACAAGGTGAAACTCTGCCTGCCGCGCAATGCCTCCATGGAACGGAAACACGTGCTACAGGCCTATGGCGCCGAGATGGTCTTTAGCGACCCCGCCGAGGGCTCCGATGGCGCGATCCGCCTCTGCCGCGAAATTTACCAGGCCGATCCGGATAGGTACTTTTATCCGGACCAGTACAATAATCCTGCCAACTGGAAGGCCCATTACGACGGCACCGCTCTCGAGATCCTGGCGCAGACGGATCGCCGCATTACCCACTTCGTGGCCTGTATGGGAACCAGCGGCACTTTCGTAGGCAACTCGCGGCGTTTGCGCAAGGAAGTGCCGGGTATCCGCTGTATTTCGGCGCAGCCGTCCTCTGGTTTCCACGGCCTGGAAGGCCTCAAGCACATGCCCACAGCGATCGTCCCCGGCATCTACGATCCCAGCATTGCCGACGACAACATCTGGATTGAAACTGAGGACGCCTACGCGATGTGCCGGCGCCTGGCGCGAGAAGAAGCGGTGCTGGCGGGTATCTCTTCGGGCGCGAATCTGGTGGCGGCCTGCAAGGTGGCCGCTCAGTTAGCCAACGCCGGGAAGCGGGCCGTTATCGTAACTATTCTGTGCGACGGCGCCTACAAGTATCTGAGCGAATCGTTTTGGAATGATCCGAATTGAGAAGCCGGCGTGGGATACGATGGTGTCTCATGCCGAAAAAACTTTTCCCAAAGAGTGCTGCGGGGTGATGCTGGGTTCCGATGGCTTGGTCCGCGAAGCGGTGCCGCTGCCTAACGCGTATACCGGCCCGCAGGAGGATTTCTTCGTGATGGACCCCCAGGATCTGAACCGGGTGGATCGCGAGGCGCGCGGCAAGGGCCTGGAGGTGCTCGGCATCTTCCACTCGCACCCGAACTGCGACGCGTATTTCTCGAAGCGCGATCTGGAACACTCCTGCTCCTGGTTCTCCTATGTCGTGCTATCCGTAAAGAACGGGCGCTTCGATCACGCCAATAGCTACCGGCCGGATTTCGATCAGAAGGCGGCGCCCCAGGAAGAATTGATCTATGGCTAAGGTTTTGATCCCAACTCCCCTGCGCCAGTACGCAGGCAAGCAAGATGCGGTGAATCTGCACGGCGGTACCGTCGGCGAGGTGTTGCACGCTCTTACCTCCCAATACGCCGACTTGCGCCGGCACTTGTATACAGATGAAGGCAAGCTGCGCAGCTTCGTAAACGTTTACGTGAACGACGACGATATCCGTTATCTGAATAAGGAAGCGACGCCTCTGAAAGAAGGCGATACGGTATCGATCGTGCCCAGTATCGCGGGCGGATCGGCCGGTGTTGCGGCGCCGCCCGTGAGCTTGTCGAAAGACGAAATCTTGCGCTACAGCCGGCACCTGATCATGCCCGAAGTGGGCATGGAAGGACAACTGAAGCTGAAGAACGCAAAAGTCGCGCTGATTGGCACCGGCGGCCTGGGTGCACCTTTGGGCATGTATCTGGCGGCGGCGGGTGTAGGACGTATTGGCCTGGTGGACTTCGATGTGGTGGACTTCACCAACCTGCAACGGCAAGTGATCCACGGCACCAAAGATGTGGGCCGAAAGAAGCTCGATTCCGCGGCAGAGACGATGCTCGACATCAATCCATTTGTCGAGATCGACCGCCACGAAACCGCGCTCACGAGCGAAAACGCGCTGCAAATCCTGAAAGATTACGACCTGGTCGTCGATGGGACGGACAATTTCCCCACCCGCTATCTTGTCAACGATGCCTGCGTGCTCCTCGGCAAGCCCAACGTCTACGGTTCGATCTTCCGCTTCGAAGGACAAGCCACGGTGTTCGCGTATCCCGGCGGCCCATGCTACCGCTGCCTTTATCCCGAGCCGCCGCCTCCAGGTCTGGTTCCAAGCTGCGCCGAGGGCGGCGTGCTGGGTATTTTGCCGGGCATCATCGGGCTGGTTCAGGCTACCGAGACTGTCAAGCTGATCCTCGGCGCGGGCGAACCTCTGGTTGGGCGCTTGCTGTTATACGATGCGCTGGCCATGCGCTTTCGCGAGTTAAAGCTTCGGCGCAATCCGGATTGCCCGGTATGCGGCGATCACCCCACCATTCGCGAACTGATCGATTACCAGCAGTTTTGCGGCGTGCCGGACCAGACGCACGAGTCGGCTGCCACCGCCGGTGACATCGATCCTGTTGAAGTGAAGGCCAAAATCGACCGCGGAGATCCATTCGTTCTGATCGATGTACGTGAACCCCACGAATATCAGATCTGCCGGATTCCGTACGCGCGGCTGATCCCTTTAGGCGATCTACCGAAACGCGTAAACGAGTTGGATTCCGCCGACGAGATTGTGGCGCACTGCAAGAGCGGCGTCCGCAGTGCGAAGGCGGTGGATTTCCTGAATCAGGCCGGGTTTAAAAAAGTCCGCAACATGAAGGGCGGCATTCTGGCTTGGAGCGATAAGGTCGATCCCAGCGTTCCGAAATATTAAGGCGGCGCGTACCGCGACAAGGCGCTAAGCATCGGGCACCCTCGTTTAACTGTTACCTGGCATACAGATTGCGGTCCATTCTGTAGAAAGGAGCAGCCTGATGCGAAATTTCCTTTGGATGATTCCCGCAGCACTTATAGCTATGCCGTTTTCAGCAAAAGCGGATACCGTTCTGCCGGGGACTGAAATTGCAGTCAGAACTGACGGACCGATCCACGTGAACCAGTGGGATAGAGGTAGGATTTACACGGGTCGCGTGGCACGGGATGTCGTCGCGCGAGACGGGGACGTTGCGATTCCCGCAGGTGCGCCGGTGGAACTGATTGTTCGCGAGGTCGGACCGGGCCAGATGTCGATCGACATTGAGTCAGTCAACGTCAATGGCCACCGGTACGTGATGGACACCAGCGGGCCCGAATTTAATAGCCAAGCCTACAACAATGGCAATGCGGTAGTGGGCGCTATTCTCGGTGCTATCGCCGGTGCGAATGGCGAAAATGTCATTACGCGCGGTTCAGAAATCCGGATACCGGCCGACGCGGTATTGCGGTTCCAACTGCAGGAGCCGCTGCACGTCGTGGGCTGGCAGGATCCCGGATACCAGAACAACGGCTATCACTATCATCGCGACCGCGACTGGTATCGCTAACGCGTCGCTCGATCACCTAGCTAGATTTCGTCTAGCCGCAGATGACATGCCTCCGGGCATTCATCCGCGGCTTTTTTTTGGCTACTTCTCGGCGGAAGGCTTTTCGACGGGAGCGATCGGGCCATGCGTTTGTTGGTGGGTCTTATTTTGGAAGTTCGACCACTCGCCTTGCTGGGAGGGCTGGAGCATGACACCGCCGTCGACGCATGCAACGCTGAGGATCGAAAAGATGCCCAGAAGAATAGCCGCTAGGATGCGCATAAATCGCTACTGTACCACAGCGCGCGTGTGCGCGGCCCAGGTCCAACTGCGCCTGCGGCCGGCTTCGCCATCCATCCAATTCCGGTGTAATTCCGGTGCAAACAAAGACCTCTGTTATGCTATGATCGATTGTGCCAAGCAGAACCCTGGGCGTAATTCCAGCCCGGTTCGCCTCCTCTCGCTTTCCTGGCAAAGCCCTCGCCTCTCTCGCCGGTAAGCCCATGCTCCAGCACGTTTTTGAGCGGGCTAGCCAGGCGCGCTATCTACATAAGGTAATTATCGCCACCGACGATCAGCGTATTCAGGACGCCGCGCGCCGGTTTGGGGCGCCCGTGAGGATGACCCGGCCCGATCATCAGTCGGGCACCGATCGCGTGGCCGAGGTGGCCGAATCGGAGAACGCCGACGTCATCGTAAACATTCAGGGCGATGAGCCTCTGCTCGATCCGGAGGCAATCGATGCGGCTGTGATTGCTGTTACCAGCGACCCCGAAGTCTGCATGGCGACCTTGGCCAAGCGCATCGAACATCCCGCCGAACTGGCGGATCCCAACGTAGTCAAAGTGGTTACCGGCCTGGCGGGCAATGCGATTTATTTTTCCCGTAGCGCGATACCCTACGTGCGCGAAGGCCGCGCGCCGCACTTCAAACATATTGGTCTGTATGTGTACCGCCGCGATTTTCTGCTTGCCTACTCCGGTCTGCGAGTAGGTCCCCTCGAGCAGGCCGAGCGTCTGGAGCAGTTGCGGGCGCTCGAAAACGGCCACCGCATCCGGGTGGTCGAAACCGATTACGAGTCGTTCGGTATCGATACGCCGGAGGACTTGGAGCGAGTTGCCATGCTGTTCGAACCCACATTACTCAGTAGGAGCGAGAATTGATGCCAGCGACCAAGTACATATTCGTCACGGGGGGCGTAGTTTCGTCTCTTGGCAAAGGCATTGCGGCGGCCTCCATCGGCTGTCTGCTGGAAAGCCGCGGCCTGCGCGTTACGCTGCAGAAGTTCGATCCGTATCTCAATGTAGATCCTGGAACGATGAGCCCGTTCCAGCATGGCGAGGTGTTCGTCACCGACGACGGCGCCGAGACCGATCTGGATCTGGGACATTACGAGCGGTTCACCCACGCCAAGCTGACTCAGAGCAACAATCTGACGTCGGGCCGCATCTACGAGCAGATCATCCATCGCGAGCGCCGGGGCGATTATTTGGGCAAAACTGTTCAGGTAATCCCGCACGTGACCAACGAGATCAAATCCGCCGCTCGAAAAGTGGCCACGGAGGTGGACGTGGTTATCGTCGAGATCGGCGGCACGGTGGGCGATATCGAATCGCTGCCGTTCCTGGAAGCGATCCGCCAGCTTCGGCACGAACTCGGCCGCGACAGCACGGCGTTCGTCCACGTCACGCTGGTGCCCTGGATTGCGGCGGCTCAAGAGCTGAAGACCAAGCCAACGCAGCACAGCGTGAAGGAGCTGCGCGCCATCGGTATTCAGCCCGATATGTTGCTGTGCCGGTCTGAGCGGGCGTTACCGCGCGATATGAAGGAAAAGATTGCGCTGTTCTGCGACGTCGATGTGGAAGCAGTAATTACCGCCAGCGACGTTAGCTCGGTGTATGAAGTGCCGCTGGTGTTCGCCGAGCAAGGCGTGGATGAGATCCTGCTTCGCCTGCTGCGCACGGAAGCCCAGCCGCGCGACCTGAGCCGCTGGACCGGCATGCTGGAGCGCATGCACAATCCTGAAGACGAAGTGGACATCGGATTGGTGGGCAAGTACGTCGAGTACGAGGACTCCTACAAGAGCCTGAAAGAAGCGCTGCTGCATGGTGGTCTCGCTCACCGGCTCAAGGTGAACATCCACTGGATCGAATCCGACAACATGAGCTGGCCGGACTGCGAGAGCGATCTGAGTAAGTTCGATGGCATTCTGGTACCCGGGGGATTCGGAAAACGCGGCGTCGAGGGCATGATTACAGCCATCCGGTTCGCGCGAGAGCGCAAGGTGCCGTACTTCGGCATCTGTCTCGGCATGCAGACCATGGTGATTGAGTTCGCGCGCAATGTGTGCGGCCTGGAGCACGCACACTCCACTGAGTTCGACCCGGCAACACCCGACCGTGTCATCTATAAACTGCGCGAGTTGAAAGGCGTGGATGAGTTAGGGGGCACTATGCGGTTGGGAGCCTATCCGTGCGTGCTTACGCCGGGAAGCTTCGCCGAGCGCGCCTATCAAGCCAGCGAAATCAGCGAACGCCACCGCCATCGCTATGAGTTCAACCGCGAATACGAGCAAGTGCTGACCAGCCATGGCCTCCGGATCGCGGGTCAGACACCCGACGCGGTATACGTCGAGATCTGCGAGATTCCGGATCATCCGTGGTTTCTCGGGTGCCAGTTCCATCCTGAGTTCAAATCGAAACCGATGGAGCCGCATCCGCTGTTTTCCGCGTTTGTAAAGGCGGCGCACGATTACCGCACGACGCGGGTTAAGACCAGCGCGCACGCGCGTGCCAAGCAGTTCTCGCACGCCGATTGAGCTCTCTACCTGAAATCGGGCAGGGCAAGCCGCTGGCCCTAATCGCCGGACCTTGCGTCATCGAGAGCGAGGAACACGTCCACTTCCTTGCGCGCGAGATCCGCAAAGTCGCGCCGCAATTTATATTCAAGGCTTCTTTCGATAAGGCCAACCGGAGCAGCGGCGCTTCTTATCGGGGACCCGGCCTGAAGGAAGGTATTCGGATCCTGTCAGGCTTGCGCCGCGACGGATTCGCCGTCCTGACCGATATCCACGAGCCCGGCCAGGCCGAAGCAGCAGCCCAGGGTGCAGACATCCTCCAGATCCCGGCGTTTCTATGCCGCCAGACCGATCTACTGATCGCCGCCGCACGCACCGGCCGCGTGGTGAATATCAAAAAAGGTCAGTTTCTGGCGCCCGAAGACATACGCAACGCGGCCGAAAAGGTTGTCTCCGCGGGAAACAACAAGATCATCGTCACCGAGCGCGGTACATCGTTCGGATATCACGATCTTGTGGTCGACATGCGCGGGCTTGAGATCATGCGCGGCTTTGGCTGGCCCGTGATATTCGATGCCACACATAGCGTTCAAACGCCAGGCGGGCTCGGCCATGCTTCCGGCGGCCAGCCGCGATTTATCCCGACGCTCTCCCGCGCCGCCGTTGCAGCCGGCGTGGATGGAGTCTTCCTGGAGGTGCATGAGGCCCCGGAACGCGCCCTATCCGATGGCCCGAATGCGCTGCGGCTCGAGCTCCTGGGTAGTTTGTGGGGTAAACTTCAATCCATTCACCGGCTGGCCCGTTCGTCCGACTCCTGAGCTTCTTCTACCTACCACAACTCAGTAGCAACCAGTAATTAGCACTTCATTTCCTAAGCGGCTGCGGTTTCGAAATCAATTCGCTTAAGGTGATGCACTTATAGCAAAAAATGTGAAAACGTTGGACAAATGTATTGGGAGGCAGTGGTACTGGCTTTCCTGTACAAGAGTTCTCAATAGCATCGCCAGAGCGTGGACGCGGGCTTTGAGACGAGAGAGCGCACCATCGGCCCGGTGAGGGATGGAAAAGTTTGCGTATTCTCGCGCGAGGCAACAATTCAGTTCGCAGCTTCGAATTAAGACCAATTCGTAAGGAATTGTGAAGGCGGGAAACGCTCGTGGAGTTCACGGCGTATTGTCTTGTAGACATTTTGCCCGCCAGTTGAACTATCCCACGCTGGGCGGAAGGTAGGCACAACATTCTGAATCCTATGGAGTGCACTCGAAGTGTCTAGGAATGCGTGCAGTTGGACTGTCACGCCCAGATTAACCGTCGCGGGCCTTTGCGCGGTGTTGTCGGTGTTCGGGCAAGTCAACGTCCTTACGGCGAATTACGACAACAATCGCACCAACGCGAATCTCAGTGAAACACAGCTGAGTCCGAAAACAGTTTCACCGGCGACATTCGGCAAGGTGGGCACGTTTCCCGTGGACGGCCAAATTTACGCGCAGCCGCTCTACGCATCCGGAGTTCAGGTTTCCGGCGCTGCAAAGCGTAACGTTGTCTACGTAGCCACGATGCACAATAGCGTATACGCGTTCGATGCCGATGCGCCGCAATCCATCCAGCCGCTGTGGAAAGTGAATTTAGGGCCGTCGATTCTGTCAGCCGTTTTTAATTTCACCGACATTCTTCCGGAAGTGGGAATTCTGAGCACGCCGGCAATCGATTTATCGCGCGGCGTCATCTATGTGGTTTCGGACACGCTGGACGGTGGGGCGCCGGTGTTCCGGCTGCATGCGCTTTCTCTCGTGGACGGCAGCGAGCAACTGAATGGCCCTGTGACGATCACGGCCGCCGTTCCGGGAACCGGCGGCGGCAGCGATGGGAATGGCATCTTGCCGTTGGACGCATCGCTCCACCTGCAGAGGCCGGGCCTGGCCCTGGCCAACGGCGAGTTATACATTTCCTTTGGTTCCCACGCAGACATGGGAGATTGGCATGGATGGCTGATCGGTTACGACGCCTCGAACCTGCGGAATCAAACTTCGGTTTTCAATTCAACACCGAATGGCTGGGGTGGATCGATCTGGCAAGCCGGCCGAGCGCCGGCGATCGATGAAAACGGCGATATTTACGTCGTAACCGGCAATGGCGATTATGACGGGCTATCGTCTTTTTCCGAGTCCCTGCTTCACATCTCTATCGGCCGCGGCAGGACTTCATCCCGCAGCACCCTCAGCCTGCAAGACTGGTTCACGCCGGACAACTGGCCAGTCCTGAACGACAGCGACTGGGATTTTGGCACCACCGGAACGATCCTGGTCCCGGGCACAAACTTGCTTCTAGCCGGATCAAAGGCGGGAGTTCTCTATGCGATTCCGCGCGACGCGCTGGGGCACTCACGCGCCGCCTTCAACAACGTGCAGAGCGTGCAGGCCAATCAGTGGGGCATGTTCGACATGGCGTTGTGGAACAGGGATGGCGGGCCGGTGGTGTACGTAGCGGAACCGTTCAACGCGCTAAAAGCTTTCTCCATCTCCAATGGACGGCTGAGCCAAACCAGTTCCTCGCAGTACTCCATTTGCTCATCGTTCTTTGCCGGGCTGGCGGTTTCGGCTGATCAGGGCAAGGACGGCACCGGTATAGTTTGGCTGACCACCGGGAATCGGGGAATCAGCGGCGTGCCTGGCACTTTGCACGCGCTGGATGCAAGTAACTTGGCGCACGAAATGTGGAGCAGCGACATGAACGCCGATCGGGATGGCCTGGGGCGGTTTGCAAAATTCGTGGCGCCCACGGTGGCCAATGGAAGAGTTTACGTCCCGACCTTTTCGAATGCGCTGGTCGTATATGGACCATTGAGCGGCGCGGGAGCAAACGGCGTTCCGCAGGTTACGGCAGTCGTGAACGGAGCCAGCTTCGTGGGCGGACCGGTATCGGCAGGAGAGATCGTCGCGATTTTCGGCGCGAACCTGGGCGTATCCGAATTAACGGGCTTGCAGTTGGACAGTACCGGAAAAGTAAGCAAATCGCTGGCCGGAACGCAAGTGCTTGTGAACGGCCTTCCGGTGCCGGTTCTTTATGTATCTGGCACACAAGTAGGCGCCGTCACACCATTTGGACTATCCGGCCCGACGGCGCAATTTCAAGTTGTTTATAACGGGCACACGTCAGCGGCTTTAATGGTTCCGGTTGCGCCTTCCGCGCCGGGCTTGTTCTCGTCAAACGGCAATGGCGGCGGGGTCGGCATAATCGACAGCGACGGCACCACCAGTGACTACACCGGTTCGTCCGAAGCCGGATCGGTGGTGACGTTCTACGCCACCGGCGCCGGTCAAACGATCCCCGCGGCTGTCGACGGCGCGCCTACACCCGATGGCGGCCCGTATCCTACACCCGTGCTCCCGGTATCCGTATTGATCGATGGGCAAAACGCGCAAGTGCTCTATGCCGGAGCCGCGCCCGGTATGGTCGCGGGCGTGTTGCAGATTAACGTGCTGGTGCCCGACACCGTTTGGGGCGATGACCTGCAGGTCATGGTAAAGGTCGGCGAGGCAGTCACCCCGAACTTTTTGTGGCTGCACGTCGAATGAGCACGACGCGCTCGCCATAGCGGCGCAGGTAGAATTGAGATGTGACCGCTTCTGCCCCCGTTGCGCGCGGGCCTAGAAATCTGCCGATTCTGGGTTCGCTGCCTGCGTTTCGCGCCAAACCCATTTCGTTCCTGATGAAGGTTGCGCGCGGCTATGGCGACCTCCCTTATTTCCGGCTCGGATCGTATCCCGTCTACCTGCTCAACCATCCGGACGTGGTTAAGGAAGTTTTGGTCACGCAGCAATCGAACTTCATCAAGAGCCGGGCGCTCCAGCGCGCAAAAATTCTTCTGGGCGAAGGTTTGCTGACCAGCGAGGGCGGCTTGCACAAGCGTCAACGGCGGCTGGTGCAACCGGCTTTTCATCGGGAGCGCCTGGCTGCCTATGCGGACGTAATGACCGAATGCGCGCTCAAGCTGCGCGACTGCTGGACTTCGGGCAGCACTCTGGACGTCTCGGCGGAGATGATGCGGCTGACGCTGGCGGTGGTCGGGAAAACGCTTTTCAGCGCCGATGTCGAGTCGGAAGCCTCGGAGATCGGCGACGCTCTGACAACGGTTTTGAAGATGTTCAATCTTCTGATGATGCCGTTTTCCGAGTATTTGGAGAAACTCCCGCTGCCCTCGATGCGCCGCTTCGAAAAAGCGCGCGCGCGTCTGGATAAAACAATCTACGGTCTCATCCGCGAACGCCGCGAGAGCGGGCGCGATACAGGCGACCTGTTGTCGATGTTGCTGCTGGCCCAGGACCAGGAAGGCGATGGCGGGGGCATGAGCGACCAGCAGGTGCGCGACGAAGCGTTGACGCTCTTCCTTGCCGGGCATGAAACCACGGCCAACGCGCTGACCTGGACCTGGTTTCTGCTCTCGCAGAATCCGGAATGCGAACGGCAAATGCAGGCGGAGTTGGACGAGGTCCTGCAAGGGCGCGCGCCCATAGCGGCGGATCTTCCCTCGCTGCGCTACACGGAAATGGTTTTAGCCGAAGCAATGCGGCTGTATCCTCCGGCGTGGGCGATCGGACGCATGGCGCTGGAGAGTTTTGAACTGCGCGGCACCAAGATTGCGGCCGGGTCGATTCTCATCGCCAGCCCGTACGTGATGCACCGCGATTCCCGCTGGTTTCCGGACCCCCAGCGATTCGATCCCCAGCGATGGACGCCGGAAGCGCGCGATGCACGGCCAAAGTTCTCATATTTCCCGTTCGGCGGCGGCGCGAGGGTATGCATCGGGGAGCGGTTCGCCTGGATGGAAGGTATGCTGGTTCTGGCCGCTCTCGCGCAGAAATGGAAACTGCGGCTCGTGCCGGGCCATAAAGTGGACACGCTGCCGCTGATCACGCTGAGAACCCGGTACGGGATGAAGATGACGGTGGAGAGCAGGCGCTAGGCCGGCATGGATCTGGTTCTTCACCCAGTTGAAGCGCGCATTCTGGGCGCGCTGATGGAAAAAGAGATCACGACGCCGGAATATTACCCGCTGTCGCTGAACGCGCTGGTGAACGCGTGCAATCAAAAATCCAACCGCGATCCGGTGGTGCAATATGACGAGAATACGGTGGAAGAAGGTTTGCGCGCCCTCCGCGAAAAAGGATTGCTGCTGGCGATCAGCGGCGCCGGCAGCCGCGTGCCGAAGTACGGCCATCGCCTCGCCGAAAAACTGAACCTCGGCCGGCGCGAGTCAGCCATCCTTTGCGAATTGATGCTGCGCGGCCCGCAGACCTTGGGCGAACTGCGGAGCCGTTCCGACCGTATGCATCACTTCGACGACGTGAGCGAAGTGGAAGCGGTGCTGGAAAAATATTCCGAGCTGTTTACCAAACTGGCGCGCCAGCCGGGAGAGAAGGAGGCGCGCTATGCCCACCTGCTCTCGGGAGTTCCCGATGACGCGCCGGCTGAGCTGTCCGCGCCCAGTTACGCGCCCGAGCGGCAGGATCGCATCGGCACGCTTGAAGAGGAGCTAGCTCAGTTGCGCGCCGAAGTCGAGGATTTGAAACGGCAGTTTGCCGGCTTTAAGCAACAGTTCGAATAAAGACACGACCGGGCCCGGCTCACGCCGTCCGTTCGCTCGGTATTCGGATCAAAGTTCGCAGCGGCGGCCGAATCGGAATCACAGGTGAGTCCAAGCAGCTGGTGACGTTCTTCACCGGGCCGTGGAAATAGTCATCCACCGGAAAAAGCGAATATGGTTCCAGTTCCCGGAATACGCGCCCGAGTTTCTGTTCTATGCGGTAAACGGAATGGAAGAAATTGCCGCGGTCCATCTGCAGCTTTCGGCAACATAACTTCCAGTCCGCGCCTAGCAGAAAGTGATATTTAAAGATGCGATACTCCATGGGCGTTAAAGTGCGCTTGCTAACCAGACAGAAGTCTGCCGCATATTCCTCGTCTTTACGGCCCCACGATCCTTTGCGGGCGCTCCCGGGAACGAAGTCCAGCGTCACTTTACTCATGTATTTTTCTCGTGATGCGCACTGGCGGAAACGCTCGAAGCAAGCGCGAAAAATAGCTCTCAGCACGCAATTGCAGGGGTACGTCGCCTTATTTCGGCCGATTCTAAGGCCCAAGCCGACGCAAATGTTGCATTTTGGCGCAGCAAGCGCCAATGTTTCTGATCTCGTCCACTCCATTTAATCTCGTCCTTTGAAAAACCCGGAAAGACAACCGAGTCGTTTGGTGATGTTATATCAGTCTCAGCGCGCCAACGTAGTACGTCAACGCCAAAAGACACATTTTTCCCGTAAGGGATTACCGTTCGCAGGAGAGAGTGTAGTAAGGACAACGTAGTCATTCAGTTGTATACGCTTTGTCCTTTCCGGCACCGATCATTGTTGAGCCTCCGCCTCGTGCCGGTTTTCTTAGCATCGCGGAGCCCTATTTCACACTGAAATACGTGGAGATGCCAACTTGACCTACCAGGACGCGCAGGCAAGATTGCTCGCCTACGTCCAGGATCGAATTCACAACGGCGAGGTGACCGAACGACGGCTCGCTCGCCAGATTGGCATCTCTCAACCTCATGTTCATAATGTGCTGAAAGGGGTGAGAAGTCTCTCACCTGAAATTTTCGATTCTCTACTGGCTCAGTTTCAGCTGTCGCTTTTGGATCTCGCTCCGATCGAGGATCTGCAAGACAGCCTGCGGCGGCGGCATGCGCTCGAACAGGCCGCCGACGTTGCCTTCCTGGCCGGCCTGGTCGGCCCAGGGAACGGCTGGATAACGGTCATTGACCGGAAGCATCATTTCCCGCTACCGTTTCCGTCAACAACGTCCCCTCCCGGCTTGGTTATGGCTCACCTGACCAACGATCCTGCCATGGCAGCCACGCTGGCAGGCGCCGATATTGCGCTCCTCGACACTTCCGAGCCGCAGCGAGCAGACTTGGTTCCCGATGGCGTCTATGTCGTAAGTAGAGGACACGAGGCAGTGCTAAGGTATATTCGGCCTGGCTGGCGCAAATACTACCTGCCCACGGACGCGAACCTCGACCAGCCGGTCGCTTGGTACAACATCCGAGTATCTAAACAGGAACTGTTCGAAATGATCAAAGCGCGGGTGCGATGGCTGGGGCGCGAACGCAACCGCAGCTTGCCCATGCGTCAGCGGGGCCGCTTCTTGTACGACGCGATCTCAATGTAAGTTTGATGTACCTCACGCGCCGTGCGCTCCCAACTAAACTTTTTCACCTGCTCCACGCCTTGGGCCAATAAGCGCCGCCGCAGTCCGGTATCGAGGAGAACGTCACGCATGCCGCGTGCGATGTCGAACACGTTTTCAGGGTTCACGACGATAGCCGCCTCGCCCACCACTTCCGGCAGCGAACTGACGTTGGAACATACAACCGGCGTGCCGCATGCCATCGCTTCCAGAGGCGGCAACCCGAACCCTTCGTAAAGCGACGGAAACACAAATGCAGCCGCCAGCTGATAAAAAGTGCGCAGCGTTTCGATCGGCACGAAGCCCAGAAATCGCACTGCGGCCTCAACCCGGCTCTGGATTACTGCTTGCCGCAGCGCCGGCTGCCGGGAAATTTCGTCGCCGATGATGATAAGGCGGATATCTCGATAAGACGGACAGTCCTTAAGCTCTCCTCGCAGAACCGCGAAAGCCTCCACCAGCCGTGGGATGTTCTTCTGCGCGTTGGTTCGCCCGACGTAAAGGAGGAATGGGTAATGGATATGGTATCGATGGAGCACCCGCTGCATTGCGGGCGTGTACGCGCAGTGTTCGCCATTGCCTGGCAGTTGCCAGCCTTCCGGCGGGCAGAACGCCGGGTCGGGAGCGTTGTATACCACTCGGATTCTGGCGGAAGGAATGCCTAATACGGTTTCCACGTCTCTCCGGGTAGCGCCGGAGACCGCCATGACACGATCGGCTCGCAAGAGTCCCTGCCGCAAATAAAATCGCCGGATGTTACTGCGATAGCCCGATTGATCGAGAAACAGAAGCGTGCTCATGTCGTGCGTGGTCACCAGGTACGGTTTGGGCATCCACAGCGGAACCGCATTCAGAGGAATGTGGAACACGTCGGCCTTGAGCGTGCGCAGGAACAGGCTGAACCCAATTTGGGCCAAACCAGTTTTGCTCTCGCCTGTCCGCACGACGAACTCGAAATTGTCGCCGAGTTCAGCAAACTCCGGCACCGACGCGGCGGACGTGATCAGAATATACCGGTTTTCCTGATCGATTCTTGCCAGGGAGCGAACCAAGTTCCGGATATACGTACCAATGCCAAAGTCCGCTACACGGCGCGCGTCAAAGACGATGCGGAGCGGCATGGTTGTACCAGGATACCCGGGATCGAGGGCGGCTGCGGCAAATGCCGAGCAATCGTGCGATGCTCATAAGAAGCGAGGAATTGTCATGAGATTTGCCGGGTTGCTTCTAGCATGCGCGACGTTGTGCCTGGCGGCCACAACAGAGCCGCGGGTCGAGATCGGCGAGATCAACGGCGCGAAGTTCCGAATCGACATCCCGGCGAATTGGAACGGCAGTCTTGTAATGTACTGCCATGGTTACAGCGCCGTGCCGGGCGAATTCAAGGAAGGCAAGCTCCCGCCGGTTCTGGCCGTATTCACGGACCAGGGCTACGCGCTGGCGCAATCTGGCTACGCCGCGGGGGGCTGGGCGATTCAAGAAGCGGTGGAAGACACCGAGGCGCTACGCCGGTATTTCGTGGGCAAGTACGGCCAGCCGAAGGAAACAATCGTCACTGGCCACTCCATGGGCGGCTTTCTCACCATGATGTTCATGGAGCGCTTCCCAACCACGTACGATGCGGGGCTGGCGCTCTGCGGGCCTCTGGCCCCTACGACGTATTTTATCGAGCGCAGCGCCTTCGATCTACGCGTGGTCTTCGACTACTATTTTCCCGGCGCGCTACCGCCGCCCGACAAAGTCCCTGCGGATTTTAAGGGCACGCAAGAAGTCACGGACAGGATTCAAGCGCTGCTGGACCACCAGCCCGAAAAAGCGGCGGCCATCTTGCGCTACTCCGGCGCGCACAGCACCAAGGACTTGGCCGGAACGCTGGTCTTCGTGACCTATATGTTCCTGGACTTGGAAAAACGAGCCGGCGGGAATCCCTTCGACAACCGCGACGTAATCTATGACGTTCCCGACAACTACAACGCGCTGAACGATGGAGTAGCGCGTTACCAAGCCGATCCGCGCGCCGAGGAGTACATCCGCACCTGGTACACACCCACCGGAAAGCTCTCGCACCCGATGCTCGCCATTCACACCAGCTACGATCAACTGGTGCCCGTGCGGATCCCTGATATGTACTTCTCGCTGGTGGAGCAATCCGGCTCGCAGAACTTGTTCGTGCAGCAATACGTGAAGCACGACGGCCATTGCAACATCCAGCCGAACGAGATTGCCGACGGCTTCGCCGAGCTGCGGGCGTGGAAGGATAAAGGGATCCGGCCGCACTCCGGGCTGCATCCGGAAGGGCGCGTGGCGGCTTCAGGCCAGAGCCAGGGGGCGGATCGGTGAACCGGTAGCGCCGCGGATCTTGAGCGGCGTGGCCACGAACGCGAATTCGTACACGCTCCGGCGGGCGATGTCTTCGAGGTTGAGCGCCTCGATAATGTGAATTCCGCTTTCGACCAATAGGTGCACATGCACCGGCATTTCTGGGGCGGGGACGCGCTCAAACGCGACCGTATCCGATCCCGCCGCGAAGATGCCTTTGGCCGAGAGCCATTTCGCCGCTTCGAGCGCGGGTCCGGGACCTTGGGCGGTTGCGCCGCTTCCGCCCGTGATGTAGCGCGCTGCATTGCTCCAGAATCGCGCCCATCCGGTACGCAGCAGCACGACATCGCCTTTACCGATGGTGATATTTTGCTTTTTCGCCACGCTGTCCAGATGCTCGGGCGTAATGACGAAATCCACTGGAAGCGCTTCCAAGTTAAGATAGCCGGCCACATCCAGCAATACGCCGCGCCGCAGGATCGGAGCGATGGTATCCACCGAGTACCTCTGGATACCGGAAGCATCGTTCTGCACGGGTTTTACATCGATGCCGCCGTACAGCTTGCCGCCGCAGGAAAAGTGGCACAGCGCGTCGATATGCGTGCCGACGTGGCTCCCTAACGCCAGAGCATCGGCCGCGGAGCTGACACCGCCAGGGGTAACCATGTCGCCGTGTTTTTTCGTGAGCCCGAACAGAAACGGCGGATGCGTGGGAAAGTGCGGCATGCCGGGAAAATACGGCTGCGCCAGATCGTACACGGTCGCGTTGCGAAGCAGATCCACGAGACCGCTCACCGGCGCCCAGCCTCCGACTTCGAGGCTGTACGTTTCCGCCGGGTATGCGCCGGTGTTTTCGCGGGAACTACCGGCGCGGCCTGCGCCGCCCAACGTCCCAATTTGTATTGCCGCTGGTAGCCGGCGGTGAGGTTGGTGATCGTCACGGTAACCGTACCACTCGAATCGCTGGAATACTTTTCTTCAATCTGCTGATGAGGCGCCGCATCGGAACGCGCCACCGGAACGCCGTTGGAATGCTCGAATGCCGGATCGAAGGGAAAACGAATCTCGTCCCAGACGGTTACATCGCCGGCCGGTTGCCCATCGTCGGTCAGGTGGCTGCATTCCAGATAGCGGAAGTGCCCGACGTTGTGGACAGGATGATAGCGGCGCCGGATTACGTATGGCTCCTCGTCCGGGCCGGGCAAAGGAGTGCCTTTCGGAAATAGCGGATCGAAGGTGATCCGATTCCCGCTGTCGGCTTCGCGCCACACACCGAAATAGCGCGTGAATTTCTCGCTGAGGACGTAGCCGGCTTCCTTATCGGCCTGAATCGCCAGACCGATCGCAGTGGCCGAGCGCGCGTGCAGGGAACGGCGCACGCGTTTACCGAACTTGTCCTTCAGCACACGGCTCACGATGGGCAGTTCGCTGCCTCCTCCGGTAACATACAATGCCTCTACCGTCGCCTCGTGCAAAGCGAGAAGATCGTCGATCACATTCAATGTTTCAGCCAGCAGCGGCCGGCAGCGCTCATAATATTCGGCCACCGGCACCGTCACTGTCGGCCAGCCTTCCCGCACGCTTTCGAGATCGAGTGCGATCTTGCGCGAATTCGGGCTAATTGACTCCTTCTTGATGCGGCACTCTTCAAGCAGCCGGAAGTGCTCCCCCTGTGTAAGGCCGTCCAGGTCTTCCTGGGCAAGCGCCATTTCGGCTAGAATCTCGTCGAAGTCGTCCCCGCCTAGCGTGGAGATCCCTTCGGTCGCTACAACGTAATGCGTTTTCTCGCCGATCTCGACCAGCGAAGCGTCGAACGTGCCGCCGCCCAAATCGTATACGAGAATCGTCCCGTTAGCTTTGGTCTTGTGCGCAAATTCGATGCTGGCGGCAGAGGGCTCGTTCAGCAGCCCGATCACATCGGAGCCTGCGGATCGAAACGCTTCCACAGTGAGGAAGCGCTGATTGCTGTTCGCGTTCGCCGGGACACCCAACATGACTTCCAGGTTTTCGGTGGGCAAAGCGGAATGTAGCGCGTCAGCCATCTCGCGCAGCAATTTGATGAGTGGAACGGTCTGATCCGCGATCTGCAATACCGTATTAGGGCCTGCGTCCTCCAGCAGCCGCTTTAGTGACCGTAAGATCGTCCAATCGGGGTCTTGCTGGCGAGCCCAGGCCTGCCAGCCGTAAACGCGTTCGCCGCCTTTTACCGCCACCAGGGACGGAAACCAATCGACGCTTCCGCCGTCTGGATGTTCGAACGGGAGGATCGGGTAATTGCCGCGATCCACCGCCGCCACCACGGTGCGAGTGGTGCCAAAATCGATTCCTAATCTCACAGGCGGCTCAAAAGCGAATTGTAGCGCAGCGCGCGTGTGTCACACTAGAAATTTGTGAAAGCGCCCGCAGAGAGAGCGCGCGCGAACGTGCGCCAAAGGAAAGAATGTTCGACAATTTCTACGGTAATGCGGGCGCGGCCGGAGCGCTCTACGCGCTGACTCGTCAGGAACGCATTCCGCAGACCATTCTGCTTTCCGGCCCGGAAGGAACTGGAAAAGCGACCTTGGCGCGGCGCTTTGCCGCGGCGCTACTGGGTGGCGGCGATAAGATCGAGCGAGACGACCTGAGCCTCGCTTCCAATGCCGAGATGGTCGCCGACCGCGAGAAATGGCCGGCCGACAAGCGCAACGAGGATCCGCTGCTGTTTGCTACTCATCCTGATTTTGTGACGTTCCCCCCAGACGGCCCTTTGCGCCAGATCGGGATCGAGCAAATGCGTCTGCTGAAAGAACGCGCGCAGTTCAAGCCGCTCCGCGGTACCCGCCGGGTGTTTCTGATCGACCACATCGACCGCGCCAACGAGCAGGCCGCCAATTCGCTGCTCAAGACTCTCGAGGAACCGCCGGATCATTTAATCCTGATGCTAACCGCCGAAAATCCGTACGATCTGTTGCCGACTATACGGTCTCGCGCGGTGCCGTTTCATCTGGGGCGGGTCTCCGGCGACGAAATGCGGGCGTTCGTAACGGCACGCGGGTTGCAGGACGCCGAGCGACGCATCGCGCTCGCCGCCGGCAGCCCGGGCGTGGCGATTGCCCTGGATCTCGAGGCGTACGATCAGCGGCGCGAGGCGATGATGACCTTGCTGCGTGTGGCGGCCGGGCGCGCGCCATTCGGTGAATGGGTGAAACACGCAGAGGCCATCGCTCCCCGCAAACAAGAGAAGCTGGAATTGTTCTTGGCTGTGCTGTATCTGCTGCTCGAAGACGTGCTGAAGCTGGCTCACGGCGTGGGCGAGATTCACAACACCGATATTCGGCGCGACTTGGAGACGCTGGCGCGCTCCGTGCGCTTTGGTTGGATCCGGGCCGCGGTGAAGAAAACCGACGAATTATCGGATCTGGTGCGGCGGAACATCCAGAAGAGCATCGCGCTGGATTCCTTCGCGGTTGAACTGCGGCAGCTCGCGGCGTAGCAACGTTTTTCGCGCGCGCCAATCTCCGTAACCTTGCAGGGGTTCAGTGGTTATGCTTCAATAAATTTAGCTACAGGTTCTGAGCATCAAGTAATCCTCAAAACGGCCCCGGCGACATCGCGTTTCGGGACCTAGTTGGATAATCTCGAAGAGTGGAGTCCGCCGTGGAGTCTGGGAATCGTAAACTGATTCGTCCGTCTTTGAACGAAATGAAAGATCAAATAAACCGCCGCAATAATCATCAGAAAAAGTCGGCGCCGCCGGATCAGACCAACGCCGAGAACTTCTACTACATGAAGCAGATGCAGGCCAAGACACCAATGGTTTTCGTACTGAAAGATGGCGAGACGTTAAACGGTATCATCGAGTGGTACGACAAAACGTGCTTGAAGATCAACCGCGAGGGAGCGCCCAACCTGCTGATCTTCAAACCGAACATCAAGTACATGTACAAGGCCTAGGCTGCGCCGTAGCGCAAGGTGAGGCGAGCGTTTCAGGCGCCCACAGGACGCGGCGTCGCCGCGGTACCACCCACAACCACAGCATTCGTCTCCGCCCGTTCTGCATAGTTGTTCCGCGCAAGTTCTCGTAACCGCAAATAGCTGCCGGCGAACGCCAGCGCTTGGCTGCGCAAAATCTCATCAGCAGTTCCGTGAATCTTAAGCGACACCGCGGCGCATTCCAAGATACCGTTGTCGCGGGGCCAACACTCTTTTTCGAAGACGTATCGAATTCGAATCAGTCCGCCGGAATCTTCCGCGACATGGAAGCGCACCGCATCGTGCGGCGCGTTTTCGGGAAAGCGGTCGCAGCAGCCACGGCCATAACCTGAATTACAGACCTGGCGCACGTGCATCTCTTCCGGCTGAAACGCGCTCGCGCCGGCGCGGCATTTGCCGATGTACGCGTCTCCCAGGGGCAAGCGTGGCGGCACGACCCACGGCCCGTTCTCCAGCCGCGCTTCTGGATAGAAATACGGGCACGCCATCGCCCGGTATGATAACACGTAGACACATGCCGGCCAATCGAGTGGACATTCTCAAGAGTATGGTGGAACAGAACCCACGCGACAGCTTCGCGCGTTACGGACTGGCCATGGAATACGTGAATAACGGGCAATTGGAGAGCGCGGTCGCGGAGTTTCGTGCGCTGCTGGAGTTCAACCCCGACTACCCCGCCGCGTATTTTCACGGTGGGCAGGCGCTCGAAAAGCTAGGCCGCCTGGACGAGGCCCGGCAGAGCTATCAGCGCGGCATCGAAATAACCATGCGCACCGGCGACCAGCACGCGCGCAGCGAACTGGAAGCCGCGCTGGACCTTTTGCCGCTCTAAGTGCGTTCCTTGAATAGCGGACCGCGCTCGCGCCAATCGCAGTGCAGCATCGCGTACACCTGGATATCCAAGTATTCGCCGTTGAGGCGCTGTCCGTCCCGCCGCACGCCCTCGAATTGAAATCCGAGCCGCTTCGGGATGGCGCAACTCTTATCGTTGCCTACTGCGCAATGAATCTCGACGCGGTTCAGCTTCCATTCCGTGAAGGCGTGGTCGATCAACGCAGCACACGCGGCGGTGATGATCCCGCGGCCTTGGAACTTCGATGCGATCCAGTAGCCGAGCTCGACCTTGCGGTTCGGCCAGTCGATCTTATGCGTGCCTACCGTTCCGATAAATTCTTCGCCGCACCAGATCCCGGCCACCAGCCCCTCGTTGCGAGCGAACTGCTCGAGCGACGCCTTGATAAAACCGGCGGTGTATCCGGCATCGGTGGTCTGATCCACCCAAGGAAGCCACTTGCGCAAGTACTCTCGGTCGCGTTCGACCGCGGCAAACGCTGCTGGAGCATGCCGTTCTTCGAGCAACCGAAGATAGACATCGCCGATGATCCGCTTTTGAAACATTCGTTGCTGCCACCTCCAACGCGAGGTCGTTGTTTAACTGGGCACGGATATCGCTGCCGATCTTGATTGGGCCAAAGCAATTCCGAGTTGCTCTAGGACTTTGTCATTTCCGCACATTGTGTAATTTTACCCGATGGAGCGCGGCTGGGCGACGTCGCTACGTGGAATTGTCCAACACTGACGGACCTCGAAAAGAAGGCTCGCCCTGGTCGCTCCCCAGAGGATGAGCTCCGCATCATGCCTGGTTGAGCGCAGCCTGCGTAGCCGTCTGCAGAATTGCGCTCTTCGGTCTGAGCGGGCTGTATTGTTGGTGGGATTGGACGGCTGGTGGCGGCTCGGCTGGTTTTCTGTCCGAACTGTTCCAAAAATACGTTTCTAAAAGGGGGGCACGATCCCCGGCGGTAAACGCGTCAAGCCTTTTGTTTTGTGGTGGCCAGGACGGAATCGGTACCCCTACCGCCGTTGATCGCACATAACTTACTGTTCTTTCGTCGGACCAGATCCGCTAGAACGTCCAGATCAGCAATCCGCTGGCACAAATCTGGCACAAATTTGAATAGCGGCTGACTCTACCTTTTCCCTAGGAAATAAGAACACGCTGTTGGTGGGCGGCGCAGTGGGGTTTCAATTGTCACCGCGCCGCAAGCTCGCCAACACGCTTCCACCACAAGAACCCCAGAATCCACGGATTGCACCTAAGCCGGGGGAGCCGTTCAACCCTTACGGTTGGTTCCACGGGATCTACATTCCAGAAGCCATCTGCCGCTACCGCGGGCTGAGTCTGTGCGCAAAAATGATTTACGGACGTCTCTGCTGGCCGCGAAGGCAATGTGTACCCCGCCATGTCGACTCTCGCCTCTGAACTAGGCATCGGGAAGACCCAAGCCCGTGCCTACGTGCAGGAGCTGGAGCGCCAGTCGTTCATCGCCGTGGATCGCGAAAACCGACACTTCGCGTCCAGCGGCGCAGGCGGATCCAACAGGTATGTCTTCCTCTGGCATGTCGCATTCGAGGGTGAGAAAGGGAAATCCCGCAAGATCCCACCCCTCCGGAAAACCGGACGGGTACCCCTCCAGAGAACCGAACCCCTACCCCTGCAGAAAACCGGAGGAGAAGAGAATCATCATCAAGACAGTCAGGGGAAAGAGAATCAGCAGACAAAAAGTCTTGCCGGTGAACCGGGCAAGTCCGTGGGGGACGCTGAAAGCACAAAGCCGGCCAATTCTTTTTCTGTTGATGGCGAGAACCTTTCTGAACTCCCGATTGGTGGGTCTGCGTGGGAGAAATTGTTAGGTGAGTTCCGAACGGCAAATCGAGGCGCCGAGATGTCCTTCCAGGACGAGTGCTGGCTAAAGGAACAGATGGAACTGCGGGGCGTTACTCCCGAGGCGCTATTAAAACTTGTAAACGACAACCCACTAGGCGGATTCCATAGCCCGATGGCCGCCGTGAAATGGCTCGTCAAGAAATTCGGCAACAAAACGCGATCCTCGCGGGAGCTAGAAGCTGCGAACCGGTTAGCTGCAGGTACACTGTCGCCGCCGATTGAAGCTCCGCGGTGTGACCGATGTAGCAACACCGGGCGGGTTCTTGATCGCACCGAAGCACAACGAGCGACAGCGACTGAACAGTATTGCGATTGTCGCATGGGTAAGGAACTCGAAGCCGTCGAGCGCCGGATCCGTACGCCGCCCCGAGCATGCTTGACACGCTCCAGAAACAGTAGTGAGGGGCTATTTGGCTGAGCCACGTTGTTAAGGCCAGCTCTTCACGTGTTGATGCAACATCGGATGCGTTTCGTCACCGGGGCGAAGGAATCCATGCCGCCGTGATTCAGTCACTATCTCTGAAATTTGACGGTCGCAGAAAAAGTACAATCGGTGCTCTGGACCGCCAAAGCCTTGAACAGATCGGGCCCGACCTCGCAGCTGGAGCAGGCGATCTCAAGCGAGTTCTCACTAACGTCAAAACGCGCGGCTCTTGGGGTGAGGTCCAGTTGGGTGCCCTCCTCGCACAGATGCTGGCGCCCGATTAATACGGTCAAAACGTCGGCACCTCCGGCACAGGCGAGAGGGTGGAGTACGCAATCAAGTTGCCCGAGCGTGATAGCAATGGCTCTCCAGTAGCATTCGCGTCCGAACCCAAACCCTCTTAAGGCTGCCAAGCTTTCTGCATCTGGTCCTTCGCGATCTCAAACGCACGAACCTTGATGCTGCACGCGCCATCAAACCAGATGTACTCGAGATGTTGTTCCGGTGTGCGCTTGTTTCGGCCGTGGTCGATCATCTGGGTGATGCCGTTGTAGGCGGCCCAAAGGCTCCCAGCCACTCCTGGCAGAGCGTTGCCCTGTCCTTTGGTGAATACGACTGTGGCCCGCCGCCTGTTCCTCCATTCGAATGAACTCGCGCCGAGGCTTCGAGCTTGGTGGGTCTGGGAAAACGAGTTTCAAGTACTTGGCGAGCCGTCCTGCATCCAGCATGTCTTTTGCCATCCCCTTGATCACACGCTCGATCTCTTCGTATTCCGTGTTTATGAGGTGAAGATTTCGTCGCACTCCTTCCAGACGTTCCTTGATGTCGCGTGTATGCGGTACTCGGAGCGCCCGTTCGCCCTCCTGAAGCGCCATGGTCAGGGTGTTATGGCAAACGACGCGCGTCGGAGTGAACTTGATCTGAACGCTGCTACTCGCGTCGTGGGAATTAGTCAGTAGAAGATACTTGTGGGTGATATCGCCATCCGCGACCTTGATGTCAGTAGGCAACTTCGCCAACAGCCAGATCCGGCGCCCTTCATCTAGGGCTCCAGCCGTGTGGTAGATGGCCGCGCCCTCCCCAACAATTGGATCGAAGAACTCGAACGCCTCATTGTTCTGCATTGGCGTGTAGTCCCGACCGACGACTCCGAACGTTGGGCACTTCTCTTGCCCCCACAAGTGGGCTGGTACAACCGTGAACTTATCATCGATCGGGTATGCGACGCCGTCACCCCATGCGTACAGCGGCACTTTCTTGACGGTCCAGTCCAAGTGCGCCGCCTTTATTGCCTCCGCTGCGGTAGCTGGATGCTCCAATTTAGTGCCAAGCCCATGCCATGGATCCTGGCCGACGTACATCATGGCGGCCTTGCCGTCTTCGACATAGATCCTGTGTGCCATCTTCAGAGCGTCGGTACATCTGAATTATACCGAGCTTGTTACTCATATTCTGTAGACCAATAGAGTGCAAGCCCAGATGATGGGGCTTGAAATCCGAGGACACGATCGTCAGGAATCTGGCGCTCCGAATCCGCAAGCTGCGTCACGACAAGGGCTGGTCACAGGAGCGACTTGCGGAGGAGGCCCATATACACCGCACGTACCTCGGCGGGATCGAGGTGGCGCGACGTAACCCTTCCCTGCGAAACCTAATCCGGATCGCTCTGGCACTCGGGACTACGATGGCAGGATTGTTTGAAGAGCGGAAGTGATAGCAGTCACTTATCTGTTTGCTCCGGGCTCTTGCCCTTCTTTGCGATCTTCCAGCGGGTGGCAGCGGCTTGCCGAGCTACTTCTGATCGCTTTTCAGGAGTAAGTTTTTCCATCCGCGCTTTTCCACTAGCCTTGCCGCCTTTGCGACCTATCTTTGCCAAGTACTCCGACACTGCACTTTTGCGGGCCAAGTCTTAATGCTAAAGCCGTTTCGGGAAAACTTCAATAAACATATTGACATGCTGAAGCGGAGTCGGCATACTGTTTTTTATGCTGAAGCTGGCTCAGCATAGCCGACTCGGCCCGAGTTCCATAAGGAGTGCCGATTGAAAGCAGCCATTTACGCGCGCGTCTCGACTACGGAGCAGACGAACACAATTCAGGTCCGAGAGCTGCGAGATTACGTCGAGCGCCGCGGCTGGACCCTAAGCGACGTCTACCAGGACCAGATGAGTGGGGCGAAAGCCTGCCGTCCCGGACTAGATCAATTGATAGCAGATGCCCGGCGGCGGAAATTCGACGTGGTAATCGTCTGGAAGCTTGATCGTTTTGGGCGCTCGCTAGTGCACTGCGTTTCGGGGATCCAGGAATTGGCGAGCCTTGAATTCGTTTCATCGCCACCTCCCAGGGTCTCGATACTGACGAGTCCAACCCGGCTAGCAAGCTACTGATGCACATCCTCGCGGCAGTAGCTCAATTCGAGCGTGAACTGATTCGCGAACGGGTGAGCGCCGGCATGAGAGCGGCCAAGGCGCACGGAACCAAAACCGGGAACACCATAGGGCGGCCGCGCCGGATCTTCAATCGCGATGAAGTGATCCGGTTGCGCGAAACTGGGCTCTCAATTGAAAAGATACCAGCCGGATGAGCATCGGTGTTGGGACTGTGGTTCGAGTCCTTCAGACGGTCGGTAACGTCCAAAATCACCTCGCCTAGCGAACGCAAGGCAGGCCTGACCTAGTCGGGCCTTCGACTTCCAGGCGTAGATCGTGTGCTTGGACACACCGCATTCCCGTGCCACATCCTCCACCGCTCGGCCCGCTTCCACCTGTTTCAGCGCGGCGATGATCTGCGCCTCGCTGTGCCTGCTTTTGCCCATTGCGTTTCCCCTTTCATTCGTCCGAAATCGTACTCCATTTCGGACGGATTCAGGGGTTCACGTCAAGGTAGATGGTTGGCGATAGTCGAGGGCAGCTGTAGCGGTGTGGCTAGATTGACGCGGGCGTTCGTTCCGATTTGATAGCCGATGACTTTCCCATTCTGTAAGAAGAACTGGTAGGCGGAACCGAATGCGATATGCGTGTTATCTGCAATAACTGCCAATTTGTCCGGAGCAGCTGTAAAGGAAGTGTAGAAGAAAATCTGGTTCGTCAGCCAGTTCGTGAAAACCCCTGCCAAGTAGAGGAACGACAGAATTTGACCTGGGTCACCGGATTGTAAAGCGGCATTCATACGATAATAGCTATTGTCTTCCCACGAAATGAACAATTCGGTGAAGTCGTAGAGTGAAGTTACAAATGGTGGATGCAAGGGTATGGCGTGCCATTCTTGTTGTTGCTGCGCAGAAAGTTGGTTCCATGTGAAATCCATCATACTTTCCCGGAGGTTAAGGTTCCGCCTGCGTATTCGCGCTGGCTTGCGCCAGAAGATCATTTTGTAGAAACTCGTTGACCGCTTCCGCCGTTTGTTCCGCTTGGCGCGCACTCACCGCCTCCCGTGTGCTGACCACGATGCCGGCAACCTTGCGCTGCTTCGAAGTCTTCGTTGTTTAGGTGTTGCCGTTCGGCGGACGCTGAGCGTTCGAGATCCGGCTGCTAAAGAAGAAAGCATTACTGTTCGGCCGGTCCGGATTGGTACCGGCGCGGTAAACGGCAACACCATTCGGTTCCCGTATTCTTCTGTTATCACCAGGCGAACTGAGCGTAAGTCGTTGGCCGTGCACAGCCGCCATCTCGGCAGCACAAGAATGCGAGCTCTGGGTAGTCGAGCAATGGAGAAAAGGCCTGAGGCGGACAGTTCACTCCGGCCTACTTGCTCTTAAAGCGTCACTTGGTTCGACGCTCCGGGCCTACGCGATCGAAAGGATCACCTGCGGCTGGCTATCGTTCGTCGTCGTTCTTGGCCTAGCTGCCCAACTCGTGTTGGGGGCTTGGTGGGTCGATTCCTTGGCGTCGCTCGCCATCGTCTACTTCTTAATAAAAGAGGGGCATGAAGCCTGGGTAGGTGACGAATGCTGCTGCGATTGAGCACGGCCACAGCGGGCCATTTTGTCGCCCATAGAAAACAAGTTAGCCCGCGCATACAGACCCATACAAACAGCACGCCGGCGCATAAAAAAGTCATGAAGAATAACATGGCGCGGCATTTGGAACGCAGTAGGTTGTTTATGCCTTTTTCACCGGTTAGGGGGCACACTCCTAGTTATTATGAGTGGCCCCGCAATCGTGCGCTCTTCCTGCCCGGCACTTATCGTGTTACTCGCATCGTCGACATTGCCCGGCCAATCGGTACCTACGAAGGCAAATTTTCGAAGCAACACCCAAATGGTGTTAATTCCCGTTACCGTCACGGATCGGAACGCCAGAACAGTAATGGGTCTGCACGCGGAGGATTTTTCGGTTTTCGACAACGGTACGCCACAGCCCATTCGCTCTTTTACAAGCGAAGATACACCGAGCTCGGTGGCGTTGGTGCTGGACGTAAGCGGTAGCATGCGCGATTCACTTACTACCGCCAAAAGCGCGGCGCAGGCCTTTTTTCAGACAGCCAATCAGTACGACGAATTTCTGTTATTGACTGTATCTACCGAGCCGCAGGCGTTGTCGAACTTCACGACCGATATAGCCGATATTCAAGAGAAGATCGGCTATACCAAACCCGCCGGTATGACAGCGTTAATCGACACCGTTTATCTGGGCATGAACCGCATGCGAAAGGCCAACCAGCCCCGCCGAGCCATACTAGTCGTTTCAGACGGAATCGACAACTACAGCCGGTACTCGGAGAGTGAATTGTTACGCGTAGCTCTTGAAGCGGACGTCCAAATCTATACTATCGTCGTGCCCACCACCTCCGGCGGTGTAAGTACGGCTGCGCCCTATGTCCCGCGCATGGCAGCAAAACCGTGGGATCAAGCCCGGGATCGCCAGGGACCTTCCATGCTCGAAAAACTTTCCGAGAAGACCGGCGGCCTCTGTCTGCGTGTTCGCCGTGGAAACGAAGCAACAGAGGCGGCTACAAAGGTTGGCCAAGCGCTTCGGAACCAGTATGTCATTGGCTACCAGCCGCCGGAAAACGACAACTCGGGTAGGTGGCATCGCGTAAAAGTGAAATCACGCTTGCCGAAGGTAAACATTTACGCTCGGACCGGGTACTACGCGGAATAAAACAACCGGTTTTAAGTTCCCTATGAGACAGCTGCGAGCTAGCGGCGCTCGTGTAAGTTACAATTCCAGCTTGCCCTGAAAATCCATCTGACTTACATCGAAGCTGTAATCCACAAGCACGCGGCCGATGTGAGCTTCGAATCGGACCAACATATCGCGTTTGCTGATTTCCGCAGACGGCGAGAATAGGTACGCGACCACCAGGCCGTCTTCCCGCTGAAAGACCTCAACCCTAACGGGCTTGACATCTTTTTTACCCTCCCGCTTTAAGAATGCTTCTTCCTTCAGAGGATCTCCCAGTTTTTTCGGATCCTGCTTGAAGTAGGTGCCCGGCACACCATACACGGCAATCAAATAGCCTTCGCCGCCCAGCGTGGGAGGCTCGATTTCACCCGTCTTCAGTTCCGCAAGGCGAATGGGAAGCGCACTCTCCCAACGAACGGTCACAGTCAAGGGCTGAACCCGAGAACGCGGGCTACGTTCACTGGGACCCTCTGGCGTCAAAATATTTGGCTTGACTTTTAGCCCTCGATTATCTTTGTCAACGCCCTCAAATCCGACGCCCTTAGGCTGCCCCATCTGGCCGCCTTCGCGGAGTTGGTCCTCGGTCGGGCGTGGGCCGATGAGGGCTGGGACCACCTTCGCCCAAGGCGACGAAGCAAGGATTTGTTTGGCGTCCTCTATTGTCCATTGGCCGGGTGGTTTAGCCTTCCAGGACTGGCCGACAGCGGGAAATTGCGGGGCCAAAAGAGCTATTACCCACAAGAATCGCATCACGCCACCACTCGTTTCAGCTGATCGCGCGCCTGACTTACCATGCCTAAGTACCTCCTGGATAACTCGTGTACCCACCCTCGCTCTCGCCTCTTGATGGCATCCGGATGAATCAGATGCCGGCCGATACCGAGAGCGACCGCACCGGCAAGTATAAAGTCGGTGGCGTTTTGTTGGTCCACGCCCCCGGAAGCAATTAGTGGGATGTCCGGGAACGGCAATTTCAGGCTCTTGATATAGCTCGGACCACCGTTTGCAAAACAAGGGAAGATTTTCACGAAATCGGCCCCAGCTTTCCAGGCGGCCATAACCTCGGTCGGAGTTAGAGCGCCGGGGAACACCAGGACATCGCGGCCCGCGGCAAAGTGAACGATATCGGAATCGAGTCCCGGGGTGGTTAGAAAAACGGCGCCTGCATCCAGACAGCGACGGGCAGTATCCAAGTAAAGAACGGTTCCCGCTCCGACGACCATTCCGGTGTTCTGTCGAACCAGTTCGCGAATCACGTCCACCGCACCTGGGATCGTCATGGTAACTTCCACAATCGGAATGCCGGCGCTGCATACCGCTTCTGCGGCGAACAGCGCGTCATCAGCAGTCGACACGCGAATGCCGGGAATGACTCCGATCTCCTCAATCCGCGTCCGAGCTTGGGATTTTGTCATCTTGCTTTAGATTGCCTCGCTAAATTCGCCTTCCGCCTGGGGCAGCACATCCGTTGGACCGGCCATCCAAACATACAGAGTTGGAAGCAAGAATATATTGATCAACAACGCACCCAACAGGCCGCCGACGATTACGATCGCAAAGGGCCGCTGCGAATCAGAGCCAATGCCGTGCGAAGTAGCGGCGGGTAGCAACCCGAGTGTTGCCACGAGCATGGTCATCATAATGGGACGAAGCCGAAGAGTCGCGCCTTGCATCGCCGAATCGAGTATCGTGTGGCCACGCACGCGCAGCTGATTGATGTACTCGACCATGATCACGCCCACCTGGACCGAAACACCGAACAAGGCCAGGAATCCGACTCCGGAAGACACGCTAAGATTAGTTTTGGTGAGAGCCAACGCCACCAGGCCGCCCACGGGCGCCATCGCCACGTTCACCAGAATGAGCGAGGCCCATTTCATCGACTTAAACATCGAATAGAGGATAAAGAAGATGAGCAGAAGCGTAAGTGGAATGATGAGCGCCAACCGGCGCTGTGCGCGCTGCTGCGATTCGTATTCGCCGGCCCAGTCGATGTGGTAACCCGGCGGCAGTTGCACCTGCGCATTGACCTTCTTGATAGCTTCCTCAACTGCTCCGCCAAGATCGCGTCCGCGCACGCTGTACTTAATCGCCACGTAGCGCTGGTTGGCCTCACGATAAATTTCCGAGGCCCCGTCGGCCATCCGGATATTGGTCAGTTGAGCGAGGGAAACGCGCTCGCCGCTCGGAGACAGCAGGCGGATACTTTCGATCGCTTCGGGGCGATCACGAAATTGCGGCAGATAACGCAGGACAAGATCGTAGCGCTGCTCTCCTTGAAGCACTTGCGTTAAGGCAGCACCGCCGACCGCAGTTTGAACGGCATCCTGTACATCGGCGACGTTTATCTGATAGCGAGCCGACTTCTGACGGTCCAATGTGACGGTTAAATTCGGCTGTCCGATCACACGAAAAAGTCCGAGATCCTCAACACCTGGAATCGACCGCATGATTGCTACGATCTGGTCGCCTTTGGCTTCCAGAGTCTTCAGATCGTCGCCAACGATCTTGATGGCGAGTTCACCTTTGACCCCGCTCACAGCCTCTTCCATGTTGTCGGCGATCGGCTGCGAAAAATTCCAGATTGCGCCGGGGATTTTCTCGAGTTCGCGGTTCATCGCCGCAATAAGTTCATCTTTATTCTGATGGTACGCGGGGCGCCATTCTTCCTTGGGCTTCAAATCGACGAAGTACTCGGTATTGAAAAAACCAGTCGTGTCAGTTCCGTCATCTGGCCGCCCCACTTGGCTGGTGCACTGGGGGACCTCGGGGAACGAGCAAAGCACGATTCGCGCCCGGTTCGCTACAGCAATTCCTTGGGCTTGGCTGGTGCTGGGCGCTAGCGTGCCGCGCACCCAGATGGCGCCTTCGTCCAAGTGCGGAAGAAATTCGGAACCAAGCACCCAACCGGCTAGATAGACGCCAAACAAGAGTCCGGCTGTCGCGGCCGACAAAGTGACCCACCGCCACCCGATGGCCAATCGCAAAACGGCGCGATAGCGCGCAGTCAGAAAAGCCATCACTGGGTTGTGCCATTCGCGAGTCCCCTTCCGGAACAGAAAACTGGAGAGCACGGGCGTCAGCAGCATCGAGAACATCAATGCTCCCAGCAGCGCAAACGCCACCGTCCAGGCCATCGGTTTGAACAAGCGGCCTTCCACCCGCTGCAAGGTGAAAATGGGCAGGTACGCCGTAATAATAATGCCGATGGCGTAAAACACCGGCCGCTGCACTTCGTGGGCCGACTGCCGTATTCTTTCAAGCACCGTTCTGTTGTCCCCCTGGCGAGGATGAGACAAATGGCGAACTATGTTCTCTACCATGACCACTGCGCCATCGACGACCATGCCGAAATCGAGGGCACCGAGCGAGAGAAGGTTCGCTGGAATATGCCGAAGCTGCAGGCAAGTGGCGGCAAACAGCAGGGAAAACGGAATGGTCAATGCCACGATCAGGGCGCCGCGCGCGTTGCCCAGAAAGAGAAACAGAATGACGACTACCAGGATGATGCCTTCGGTCAAGTTATGAAGAACCGTGTGCGTTGTGTAATGAACCAGGTCGCTGCGATCGAGAAAAGGAATCACCTTCACGCCGCGCGGGAGAATGTGGTTATTCAGTTCGTCTACTTTCTTGTGAATCGCTTGCAGGGTCGAGTCGGAGTCGGCGCCTTTGCGCAAAAGCACGATCCCCGAGACCACATCGTCGTTGTCAATAATAGTGCCGTTCGAAAGATGCCTGGCGCGTGCAAATTGTCCCAGCCGGATCTTGGGGCCTTGGGCGACTTCGCCGATATCGCTCACATGCAACGGCGTGCCGTTCTTTGAGAACAGCACGGTATTCTCGATATCGTGAACGTTCTTTACTAAGCCGATTTCTGCAACATTCACCTGCTGCAGCCCCACTGAGATAAAGCTGCCTCCGGCATTGGCATTGTTATTCGTTAGTTGTTGCTCGACTTGGGCGATACTCAGTCCATATGAGATCAGCTTATTCGGGTCGATACGGACCTGATACTCGCGCGTGGGGCCACCGAAACTCGCGACATCGACCACGTTCGGCACCGATTTGAACTGCTTTTCGATGATCCAGTCTTCGATCGATTTCAGCTCCATGACATCGTAGGCCGGATTCGTGCTGTGCAACGTGAAGAAGTAGATCTGACCTACCGGGCTCCAGTCGGTGCCGATCTGCGGCGAGACACCACTCGGTAAACTCAGTTGCGCGAGCCGTTCGAGTACTTTTTCCCGGTTCCAGTCGTTCTCAGAGTCGTCGTCAAAGGTGAGTTTCAGATCGGATAGGCCGAACAGCGAGAAAGACCGCAGCGCGGTGAGGTGCGGAATGCCGTTCATTACGGTCTCAATCGGGACCGTAACCTGCTGCTCGATTTGTTCCGCGGTAATGCCAGGCCATTGGCTGATGATTTCGACATAGTTGTTGGCTACGTCCGGATATGCTTCCACCGGGAGCTGATGGAACGATATGGCGCCCCAAGCGAACAACAGGATTGCAAAGGCCAGAACGACAAACCGGTTATTCAACGCGAAATCGATCAGACGGTGAATCATCGTGCTTTTTATTGCTCCACGGTGCTTTGCAGGACCAAAGCGTTCGCGACCACACGATCACCCGGACGTAGCCCCGACTTGAGTTCTTGCAGATGGTTCGCGAGTTGTTCGCCCGCTACTACTTCCAGCCTCCGGAAATGATTCTGGTCGACGGGAGTGTACACCCAATCGCGGTCGTGCAAATGCAGAATCGCAGCGGGGGGGACAGCAGCGTGCTTGTCCATCGTTTGGTCGTGAAATGTCGCGGTGACAAACATCCCGACCCGCATAAAACCGGGATTTTCTACTTCCAGCCGCACCTTGGCCGTGCGAATATTGGGATCGACAATGGGCAGGATATTGCTGATCCGGCCTTTCAAAACGCGGTCTGGATAGGCAGCCAAATGAATGTCGGCGTACTCGCCGGGATGAACCTGCGCCATGTTGTTCTCATAGACGTCACAGATAATCCAGACGTGCGACAGGTCGGAAATCGTAAATGGATTGGGTGGGGTGAGCGCCTGGACGCCGGATTGATCCGTGATCTGCTGGTCTGTAATGGTCCCGGACACCGGCGCAAACACCTCGACGATTCCCGAAGGGTGGTCCGGATCGGACCCGAGCAGCCGCAGATGCTCGATCGCGGTCTCGGTGTCGACCTTAGCATTGGCTAATGCGGTCCGGGCGGCGACTTGTGCATTTTGGGCAACTTCGAAGGCGCTTTTGGGAATCGCTCCGTTCTCAAACAGAAGCTTGGCGCGATCGAGTTGAATCGTGGCGAGGCGTTCGTTGTCAACCGCGAGTTGCTCACTTTTGACCGCCTTGCGGTAATCCGAATAAGCACCCGCGATATCGTTGCTGCGGACCTTGAACAGCAGCTGACCCTTCTTGACGGAGTCGCCTAAACGGGCGTCGATTTCGATAATGCGCCCGGTTGCGAGCGACGGAACGGGCACTTGTCGCGAAACGTCGGGACCCACCAAGCCGGTGACAGTCAACTCAGGAGCGGCAACATACTCGGCCGCCGTCACCAGTGGAAACTGCTCGGGGTGGTCCACGTTGAAGTTATTGGCGTCCAGATCGGGCACAACGACCGCCGGCATGGGACCGGTGCTGGCCTTGAGATCCTCCTGGGCGGAAACTTTTCTTTCGCACGCTGACAGAATCAAAACGAAGCTGGCGAGCACGGCCACTTCAAGCACAATTGCGGGTTTCATAGTAGGACCTCCCGCCCGACGGCCATGTTCATCTGGGCCGCGGCAGTTAAATACGAGCCGACCAGGTTGAGATAGGCCAGCCGGGTGTCGCGATACGATTTCTCAGCATCCAGGAAGTCCAACAACGAGGCGCCGCCGTTTTGATAAGAAAAGGACATCCGGTTCCGAACATCGGCTGCCAGTTCGAGGTATCGCTCCTTATACGCCTTCAGCAAATTCAAGGCGCTTTGTATGGACACGTAAGCCGAATCAACATCGTTAAACACTTGTGCTTCGGCTGCCTCACGAAGCCGCTCATTGCGTGTGACGTCCAGCTGGGTACGCGCTTTCTCGCCCTGATTGCGGTCGAAAATTCGCAGCGGAATGCTGATGCTTCCGCCTAGTGTCTCGTTTGCAAACGAGTTGGCGAAGGAAGGGTTGTGAGAATACCAGACGCTGAAGGTCGGGTCTGCCGACCCGTTAGCCCCGGCAAGCTGGTGATTCACCTTCGCCAGCTCAAGGTTTTGCGCCGCGGCTTTCAAATCCGGCCGCGTTTCCAGGGCGAGCTTCTGAAATTCATCCAATGGCAGTAACCGGTCGTTATATTCGAAACGGCCATTCACATCAAACTGCTCGATCGGCGTACGCTCATTCAGTAGCATCAGGAGCTGAATCTTGGCGGTTCGCAAATTCACGAGCGCGTTTTCAAAGTCGGATTCGAACTGCACGCGTTGCAGTTCCATTCGGTTTAGATCAGCCAGGGCCAGGTCTCCGGCCCGAAAGCGGGTGCGATTGACCCCCAGTTCGCGGTCCCAATACGCTAAATTGTCCTGGGCGTTTTCCAGCACCGCTTTGGCTTGTAACGTCTGTACAAAGGCATTCCGCAGATTGAACAGCAATGCGCGCGCTTGATCCTGGTAGGTTGATGAAGCGATGTCGGTGGATTTTTGGGCGCTTTCCAGCCGCAGTTCACGCTTGTGCCGCCTCTCGTGCAGATAGCTAACGGCGGGTGTTTCCACTACACCACTGAAGGGGCGCCACACACCCTGGTTGGGGCTGATCTGAAAACCGTCCGCCGCAAAACTGAAATCGGGGTTCGGCCGCAGATAAGCGGTGACCTCGGCGGCCCGTGCCTCATCGATATTGAATTGCGCGGCCTTCAGCGTCGGATTCGTCGCTTCGAACTTATATCTGATTTGCTGCCAACTGAAGCTCTGCTGCGCCCGCAGCGGAATGCTTACACATGCCGCCACGCAGAAAAACAACAGCGGCGGCATGGGCACACGTAGTCTCATCAAAGTCCTCGCGCGGTACAATCGCATCGGTCCTTTCTTAGAAAACAAGCTTCGAAGAGCAGGCCCGCGATCCGGTGGACCACGGCTAAGAGCAGCACCAGCGATGACCGCGTTCAGCTCCAAGATTCAAATCTCTGTTCCGAGCACGCTTGGGATTTGTAGTTGAGATGCAGGGAAAACGCGCTATGGCGGCAAGGCAGACGGAAATGACGCGGTAGACGCGGACGCGATAACTCGCACCAACGGCCGTACCTCGCTGCCGCCACGCCTCACACACTACCGCCGTGGTGCAATAGGGCCCAGGTACGGTTCGGAACGGTGTCGATAAACATAACGTCAGAACAAATCGAACACGGTCTCAACTGGAGGTTTTCCAACTGTCCATCAGCAGCAGTTGCTTCACCTCGCTCTGGCCAAGCGCAAGCCGGTCTTTCTGCTTGGGGACCGACGCCCTTTGTGCAAAGGCGCCGGTCCCAACGAGGATAGTAAGTACCACCATGGCAAAAACAGACAGCGCGATCCGAATTCTCGGGGTTACTTTCATCTGGTGAACCGTCCGAATCAGAACTTAACCATTACGCCGAAACCCAGAGAAGAAGTGCTTTTGCGAAGATCGGGGAACCACACCGAACCAGCCCCGCCGCAAGCCGCGGTCGCCGCAGTGAGATCAGCCGTCCCCGCGGACGCCCCGCTGTTGCAGGTGTAGTATTGAGGCAGCCCGTTGTTTCCGCCAGGCGGCGTGATGCCCTGACGTCCCGAAAAGTACGGAACATTGGAGTGGCGATAGCCCACCTCAGCCCACCAGGTTATGTATTGCTTCGGCATGTAGTGGAACGTGACCGTACCGTCGTACATTTTCCCCGTCTGGCCCGGCAATTGGGGGAAATAGGCGCTGCCGACAGCGGACCACGCACCGTCAATAGGAGGAAGCAGCGTGAGATAGCGTCCGGTGTTGTTCATCTGGCCGCCACCCAAGGTGACCGCGAATAAGTCCTTGTGCCACCAGATGCGGTCGTAAGCCATCCAGCCTAAGAACGAACTCTTGTTCGGGCCGCCATGACAGGTGATTCCGCCCCCGTACTGGCAGCCAGCGTCGGCCGTGATGGAAAACGCCATTTTGTCGATGCCCGTGGGTTTATCCGGCTGGTTGTAGTACCTGACCTCGATGCTGTCATCGGTGTGGATACGCTGCGTCTTGGGGAGCCCCAAGTTGTCTTGGCCATAGCCATATTGGTTGGCAACCAGCTTGAACCACTCCTTGGGCATCCATAACAGCTGTCCTCCCAATCCGGGATGAGAGTTGAACTTGGCATAGGATTGCCAGCCATTGATGATCCAGGGCTCGATCTTCAATTTATTCGTTGGGAACCACTGGATTCGGACGCCCTCAAAAAACCACGGCGTGTTCGACGACACATAGGATGGCTGGTAGGTCCAGTTATCAAAGTTGTAATAACTGAACAGGCCTACGTAGGACACAAAAATTCCTGCGTCAACGTTGAGTCCGTGTTGAACGTTGAAATGATACCCGCCCCAAGCTTCCGAGACATACTTGAAGGCACTCTGGAGGTCCCACTGACCGACTCCGCCGTAATTGCCTCCAGCAGAGCCCGTTGCTGAGCTGGCGTCGTTGCGTGGCGTAGTGGTCGCGAACAAGCCGTTCATAAACATAATCCGGCCGCGAACGTTTTGCCAGTGGAAGTCGCCGCCAATGCCGATGTCCTCTATCTGAAATTCGCCGTTGCGGAACTCCTCTGTCGATCCGCCCATGGTATGGTCCTTGGGCTGATTGAAATCATTAATGAAGTTCGTGTCGAAACGAATTTCGGGTGTGAAGAACGGCGTGTCGAGCACCACGTCTTTATTGCGGGGCGTGCCGTTCAGCCAGGTGAAGTCGGCATACGCGAATGGCGTTTGGAGATCCACCGCCGGGGGCGCGGGCGCCTGGTTCTGAGGACTCGCCGCCGCTGCGGCTGCTGCTGTACTCTCCGGCAATGCCGAAGAGCTCTGCGGTTTGGCCGCCGCGGCAACGGTCTTGGTGGGATCGGGCTTCTGAAGAGTTCCGACCAGGACGGGAATCTGGCTCGGATCTTTCGATGTAGTCGCCAGCAGCGTGCTGGCCTTCGCGGCATTCACAGCCGCGGTTGCCTGATTGGTTTCCTCTTTCTTCTGCTTCAGCTCTGATTCGAGCTGCTGGATCCGCGCCTGCATCGCATCCATGCCTTCTTTCATGGTCAGGAACTGCTGCCGCAACAGTTGCAGCTTTTTGGCGACCGGATCATTTGAATCCGCTGTTGCGTCCGTTGGTGCTTTTGGCGCTTCGTTCACGGCAGGCTCTTGGGCGAAGGCATTCTGTGCCACTGGAATTAGCCCAAGATACGCCGCTAGTATCAAAACGCCACGACGTTTACTAACAATCTTTGTTTCGAAAATCATTTTTTCCCTCGCGTTTGAAGTTGGCACTGCGTTCGAAGCTCGTTGTGCGCGCACTAGCGCCGCCACAAAACGAGGTGAACGGCTGCCTGCATCAGGGTTCGTCGCACGATCTCACAACTTTTGCTGCTAACCTCACGTTCAAGCGCATCGGCCGTGCGCAATCCAGACTGCTGCACAATTGCGCAGCGGATTACGATGCCTCACGTGCCCTGATGTCTGCTTCGAATATCAGTATTGGGGTGCCGTCATAAAAAAGGCATAAAGGTAACGCCCGACAAAATGCCGCTTCCGATGCCGCTCGCGCGGCTATCGCATAATCCGTTGTACCGGCGCATCTTAAAAATCCCCGTGCGATTCGATTCGAGTTTTTGATACCCCCTATAGAGAGTTTCAATGCGGGCGCCGCTTACCGGCCATCAACGTTCCTGGCCTGGAAATACAGCCTCGGACAGCCCGTTCTGGCGGGTTTAGAATCATAAATATGTAGTTCAGGAGGTCTGAACGTGCCGGCATCAACCTGGAAATCAGCGGCGCTCGCTTTTGCCCTTTTGTCTGGACCTTGCGCGGGACTGTACGCACAGACTCTGAGGCCGTCAGGTAACATAAACCCCGCTTCTCCCGGGTGGCCGTTCGGTCCGCCCCACCACCGCGTCACGCTGGAAGGTATTCTGGCCCACGCGGATTCCGAGATGGTATCCGTTGCGCTTCCTGACGAGCGCATTATTCGCTTTCGCGTTGACCACAGGACGCAGTACAAAACGGGGGCCGCTTCGCAAGAACTCGCTGCATTCCACGTCACCGATGTAGTCAGCATCGATTCGGAAGTGGACGGCAAAGGCTACCTGGTGGCGAAATCGATCCGTTTCGTCCGGAATAGTTCTCCCGAAGAACGCGGCCGGGTGCTTCACAGCCCTGAACTGTTGCAGGACTGGACTGAGAACTTGCTCCGCCCGGACCAATCTACTGGTGCAAGCGCGGCCGACGATCGACGGCTGAGCTCTGTCGATAAGCCGAACCCTATTTTCGATCGTCCCGAGAACGGTCCCTCTCTCCAGCGCGCTGACTACCGCGGCGAGAGCCATCGTGGGACCGGCAACAGCACCGATTCAGACCTCATTCCCTTCGTTCGTAGAAAAGTGAACGAAGCCTTCGAGAGCTTGCCAAGTCTTCGCGCTCGTGAGGTAACTAGTCTGTTCCATAGCACCTCCAATCCCGTAAAGTGGATTCCCGACAATGTCGTGTCTGCGGAAATCGCCTATGAAGAGGACCGGGAATCGTACAGCGACATTCAAATTGACGGCAAGCGGCCGGCCGATGCTCCCGATACCGGCACGTCAGACTACATGCGCTCCATGGATAAGGCCTGGAGCACCGGCGATTTCGAAACGATTGCGCACTGCATCTTTTCCGATTTACAAGATGCGGATTTCCATCTAGTGGGAACAGAACACAACCAACCGGATGTTAGCATTTACAAGTTCGAAGGCGGCCGTAATTCGACGTGTTTGGGACTGAAGTTCCGATCCGAGATCGCCTATCCCGCGTACAAAGGATTGATGAAGGTCAGACGTCAGACCCACGAAGTCCTTCACGTTGAACTCGAGGCTGTGGATGTTCCTGAAGCATTTCCGCTTGATCGGGCCGAGCGCTCGATTGATTTTGGGACAGTTCAAATCGGAAACAATCAGTACCTGCTTCCGGCCACCGGATACTGGTTCGGCTGCTTCCGGAATTCTTATTCGTGCTTCCTCAATCGAATCGACTTCCGAGACTACCGGCGTTTCGAAGCGGATTCCAGAGTCGAGTTTGGGAAATAGCTACTGCCGAGCGGCCCTTACGAATTGCTGCAATGGTACTGCATACTCGGATTAGCTTCATGTTGTGGCAGGCCTTCGGTTTCGGCCAGTGTGCCAAAAGCTCCGCGATCAACGGCCTCGGCTGACGGAATGTGCTGGACATAACCCATGTCCACGGCGCGCCGCTTCCAGGTGTTGAGGATCTGCTGGACGCGCTGCCGAATTAGCCCGTAACGGGCCGCGATGTCCATGCATGACCAACCCAAGACAAAATAAAGCTGCACCAATTTTTGTTGTAAGTCCGGCCGGTCATGTTTTTCAAACACCGGCACCTGCGCGGGGAAACTGATGCTGTTGGATCGAATGGCTTCCCGGAGCCGGTTGAGGCTCATTACATGAATATTCGGCTCCTGGTCACGATGCGGAACACGCCTGGATTCCATGGGCTCGCCTGTTCCGTATTCTGCCGGGAGAACCATAAAAAAGGTATAAACACGCGAAGCTTTATGAGTTCTCGGATACGCCGGCAGTCTGATCGGGATCGCAGGGATTGCGAAAACGGTAGCCTACCCACGGCTCGGTAAGAATGTATTGCGGGCGGGCGGGATCATCTTCGATCTTCTTTCGAAGCATCCGGACATAAGTCCGTAAGTACTCCATTTCGCCTCCGTATTCCGGTCCCCAAACGCCGCGCAGCAAGGCTACATGAGTCACTGGCGCGCCCTGATGCTTCATCATGTACGTGATCAGATCAAATTCTTTGGGAGAGAGGCGGATCTCCTCAGCGCCCTTCCACAGCATCCGGCGACTCACATCCAGCCGGAGTTCACCGGCCTCGATAACCGCCGATTCCTCGGCCGAGTTATTGCTGTGTGTGCGCCGAAGCACCGCGCGCAGACGAGCTACCAACTCCCGAAACTGGAACGGCTTGGTGACATAATCGTCAGCTCCCGCTTCGAGCGCCCGGACCTTGTCCTCCTCTGCATCGCGCACTGTGACCATTAATGATGCCGGTACGGGGCGCCAGCGCGCGAATCTGCCGGCAAGCGTCAAATCCGCTTACACCAGGCATGTTGACATCCAGCAAAATGAGGTCGAACCTGCGCTGCGTCACGACTTCCAAAGCATCGCCGCCCGTAGTGGCCTCTTCGACAGTAAATCCATTGGCCGCCAGGGAAGAACGGATGACCTTCCGAAGGGCGGCTTCGTCGTCCACTACCAGAACGCTAAACTGCTGCTGCGTACTCACTGCGTTCATTGTCGGGAACCGGCAATCGGAGCCGGAATGCCACTCCTTCCGATGTTTCAGCGTCCAAATCGAGGTTGCCCCCCAGCGCCAGTGCGATCTTTCGCGCCACGAACAGTCCTAGCCCCGAGCCCGGCACCTCTCGCCGGGCGTTGGCGCCTCTGTAGTAACGATCGAAAATCTTGCCGCACTCAGCGGCCGGAATCGGATTTCCGGAATTCATTACGCGGATCGCAACGTAGTCGTCCTCGCGGACGACGCTAAGTGTAATCCTCGAGCCGGTCGCCGAATACTTGCATGCGTTATCGAGTAGCTGGCTAACGGCGAGCCGAACGAGTTCCGCGTCCGCCAGCGCTTCGGCGCTGCCGCATTTGTTGATGACTACAATCGTGTGGCTGTCAGAGAGGCGTTTATAGTACTCCACGGTATCGGCGATCGTCGCACTGAGGTCGATCAGCTCGATCCATGGCTTCACTTCTTCGCGTTCTAGGCGAGCAGTGCGGATCAACCGAGATGTCAAGCGTCCTAACCGTGCGGCTTCCGATTCAACGGTTTCGGCCATCTCACGGTGATGATCCCCTAAGGGGGCGCCCTCGCGAAGCGCGCCCGCGGCGGCCAGAATCGTCGCTAGTGGCGTTTTGAACTCGTGAGCAAGAGCATCTAAAATGGCCGCGCGGTAGGATTCCGATTGCGCGTTGGCGGCAGCGCGGCTGGCGCGAACAAATGCCTGTTGTCGTTCCAGGTGTAATGCGGCGAGAGCCGCGAGCGCACCAGCGGTCAGCTTGGCGTCCCTTAGACCTTCGAATCCTATGGCCCCAGCCATTCGACCGCCGATGCGAATACGCCGGACTGAAAATCTCCGCTCCTCATCGTCTCGATCCCGGCCGTGGATGAACCCTTCTCCGGTCTTCATTTCCAGATCCGGCTGGGGGTGGCCCGCCATGTAAACATCGGCATTTACTGCGTCAAACAAGCACACTGCGGTTACACCAAACACGTGGAGGAACGGCTCCAGAAAGCTGGTGCGGTTAACAATATCCGGTTCCAGTGCAAGTAACTGCTCCGCTAACGAATACAACTGCTCGAAATTCTCCTGTTGCACTCGATATGAATCGGCCTTGGCTCGAACCTTAATCACTAACTGAGTAATTACGAGACCGGTGGCTAAGAACGCTACCAGCGCCAACAGATCGAACGGGCTATAAACCTCCAGAGAAAAGACCGGTGGAGTAAAGAAGTAATCCAAGGAGCCGACTGCAAGAATAGAAACGATGATCGATGCAGACACATCGCCGGCTAAGGACTGGAGCACTAACAACAGCAGAAAGCAAAAGCTTGCTGCGGAAAAATTCAGTCGCAAGGCGAGCGCGATCGAGGTAAGCGCCGCGACGCCCAGGGCGCCAAACGTGCTCCATTTAGCTCGTTGCAACAACCTTTGCATGCGTGTACACGAAGACTGGCACGAACCGTTGCTTCGTATGACTAAGTGTGCATCGCCACCTGTAAAAAAGGCATAAATAGCCTGATGTCCAGCAGCAGATCGATAGTTTTTATAACTTTTTCATGGCTCGCAAGCCGCGGCGCTACACTGTAAACGAATATGCCTGGAACTAGTAGGCGCACCCTCCGAACCTTGGCAACAAACAGCGGATTGGGATTCGCCGCCATCGGGCTTTTCACGTTCGTCGCGCAGCAATTTGGTTTCAATGCCTTACTCGTAAACTGCCTTTATTTCGTCGTAGTTACGCTGATCTCGCTAACGGGCGACTTCATAGCCGCTGCAGTCGTGTCCGTAGCTGCTTTCGGGTGTCTCGACTACTTTTTTGTGCAGCCCCTTTACGCCTTTGCGGTGGCCGATTCGTCGGATCTAGCGGCACTCACGGTCTTTCTTGTGACCGCACTTGTGATTACGCGGCTGGTGTCCAAAGTGCGCTCCGAAGCGCAACATTCTCTTCTCCAGCGGCAACGTTTCGAGCGGCTGTACCAACTCGCGCAACATTTGCTGTTAAGTGGCGCTTTAGGCGAAGAGGCCTTCCTAAGATCGTTTCTCGGGGTTTTTGGTGTTACAGCGGTATGTCTGTTCGACTCCGACGGCGCCCAGATTCGCACCGCCGGAGAGCTGCATAGCGACTTAGCCCAGAAAACCCGCGATGGATACATCATGGGCGTCGAGATAAATGATCCCGTCGAGCGGACAACTGTCCGCCGGCTTGAATTCGCCAGAAGAGTGTCGGGCGCGATCGGGTTTCAAGGGCTGGAAGACCCCGCATTTAACGCAGGCCCGCTGGTAGCGCTTGCTACGACGTTCATCGATCGCACGCGCGCTCTGCGGCAGGCAAACGAGGCCTCAGCCGCCGCACAAGCCGAACAGTACCGGTCGGCCGTCCTCGATGCGCTTGCACACGAATTCAAGACACCTTTGGCGACAATCGTCGCCGCTGCTGGAGCTCTCCCGCAGGTCGGACCACTCTCGCCGGCACAAGCGGAGATGGCCGAAACAGTAGAGAATGAAGCCGGACGCTTGGCTAGTCTGACTTCCAGATTGCTCCGCACGGCTCGCTTGGACCGTGAGGAGATCAGGCCGCGCATGGAGGTCATCGACCTCTCTTCCTTAGTCCACCAGATCACGTTGCAGTACGGGAACCGTTCGCTTGACCGCCGCATCGTTCGTGCTTATCCGCTCGATACCTTTGAAGTGCTCGCCGATTCAGAACTGCTGCGGCTATCGATCGGACAACTCGTCGATAACGCGTGCAAATATTCTTTACCGGGTTCGATGATCACCATCGGAATTGAGCGGCAGGAAGGGGCCGCGGTGATTAGCGTTACCAACAGTAGAAGCTCAATCGCGCCCCATGAACGCCAGCGGATATTTGAGCGCTTCTACCGGGGAACCGATGCAAAGCGCTCCACCTCCGGGTCGGGTTTAGGTCTGTATGTAGCTCGCAAGATCGCCGTCGCGCATGGGGGCACTCTTGAGCTTGACACGCAAAACATACCGGACGCCGGCGTGACGTTTCGTTTGAAATTACCCACTCTGAAAGTCGAAATCGATGATGTCATTCGAGCCAAATAGCGTACTTGTAGTAGACGACGAACCCGCTCTCCGGAAGACTTTGCGAATCTCTCTGGCGGCCAGCGGTTTCGCTGTCGAAGAGGCTCGCAGCGGCGAAGAGGCGCTGGATAGCGTGCAGCAACATCGGTTCGATTTGGTGTTGCTCGATGTGAACATGCCGGGCATCAGCGGCATCGATGCGTGCCGGAAGATCAGAGGAATATCCCCGCACGCCGGCATCATCATGATTACCGTTCGCGATCTGGAGGACGATAAAGTACGGGCTCTGGAGGCTGGTGCGGACGACTACGTCACCAAGCCGTTCAAACTCCGCGAACTAATTGCCCGCCTGCGCGCGGTTCTACGGCGTCTCCGCCTCGCCGAAGCAGCCGAACCGGCGCAATTAGAAGCCGGCATGTTGAGAATGGACATCGAGCAACGCCGGATTTGGCGCGGCGATCAGGAGATTCACCTGTCGCCGAAGGAATTTGATCTGCTCGCATTCATGATGAAACACGTCGGTGCTCCTCTCACGCATGTCAAACTGTTGCGCTCTATCTGGGGCCCTGAGTATGGTGGTGAACTGGAGTATCTGCGCACCTATGTTCGCATGCTCCGCAAGAAGATCGAAACCGATCCCGCAAAACCAGAATACATTCTGACTGAGCCCTGGGTTGGTTATCGATTTCGCGATCCCTTCGATCCTGATTCCATTGCACTCCCCTCCGACACGACTTCTGAGTAGGCACGGGTCAGCACGCTCAGGACGCGAGCGTTGCAATTCTTGTCGCTGAGTCTGGGCTACTTCTTGGAGAATGCTGCGCGAATTGTGACGATTGAGAAGCAGTTGCAGATCCAGCGATCGGCTATGTCAGTCGAAGTGCTCCGCCGAGCGCGTTGATCTGTTCCGTCATGGCAGTTAGAAGTAGCCGCGTTCCGCAGCCGCCTCGATTCGAGTTGTTCATCTGAACAACCGGCGCGCAGACGTTTCAAGTCGATGACTTTTCTCAGGGCTCAATGCTGAACCACATAGAGAAAGACGGCGAAGAAGACGATTAAAGCAAAAAATGCTTCCCAAAACTGAATTCGTTCCGCCCATCTCAGATCGTTAACAAAGTCGCCAAGTGCGTATGGCGTATTCGGTTGCTGCCAAGTCGCTCGGTGGATGATTTTTCGCAGGCGAGATGATAACCGCGCATCGAGTTGGTCGTATTCGCATTGGCTGGACGGAACCTTGCCGATCACCATCGTGCAGAACAGCTCGGCGAGTGCACGAACGAAATCGACGTCCGCATTGGATCCGGATCGGCTTTTGGGCTCCCTTAAGCTAACTTGTCCGTCGAAGTCGATGATGATGTGTTCGGGCGTGAGATTGCTGTAGTGTGCGCCCGGATTGCGAACTGACTTGAGAGCAGCACAAACCCGTAGCAGGACTTGGAGGGCATGGCCAGCGGGCAGATCGCCTGTCGTTGCAAGGATAGACTTTAGAGTCCGTTCTCCGTTAGCGCTGCGGAGGCGGTCTTCATTAACGGTGGTCGGCTGACGGTCCAGATCTGGCTCGGAAGTTTGATCGCGGAGCGGGTTAGAGTCAGGGGCATCGCCGTTTGTAACGGAAGTCGCTGCCACGCGTGTCTGCCGTGCCGCGGGGCTCCTTGGAGTTGCGACCGCTATGGGACCTACTTGAGATCCCAATTCAGATTCCGCAGGTTCATTCTCCTCGGCTGTGAGTGTCACTTCAGAGTACCTCTGTTTCGAAAGTAAGTTGAAACGCATGAAGAAATCCTGCAAAAGGCGTGAAGATTCCGTGAACACCCCACATCTAATTGAATTTCCAATAGATTCCGAAGCATCGAAGTCGGCGAAGGGAGCTACGGATGAGTAGTCGGCAAATTTCTCCTGATCGACGCCGATTACTTCCGGAAATATCTCACAACACCTACGACTTCAGCACGAGTCGCTGGACGTATCCTTCGAGATCTTCCTGAGACAATTGCCCATCGCCAGCCAGCGCCGCCACGCCCGCTAGGGTTTCTGCTGGGGCGGTTCAGGCTCCGGGAGCGCTGTCGTCGGCTGACCTGCCACGATGTACTGCCTCTCGAAATAGCCCACTAGGTTTTCGAGCTGCTCGTCGCTGAGCTTCGATGGATCTCCGTCCCAATTGACTTCGATCTTCTCCGACCACTCCCCAATGTGCTGCGCCGCCGTCTTGCCGATATCGATCAGATCCCGCACGGGCCCCGGATCGTACGTCTCGCGCTTCTCGAAAAACTGATTATCACCACTTCCTACCGAGTGTGTCGTGGCCACGATTAGGCCGGTGGGCAGTGCGGATTCCCCGCGCGACCGACGGTTGATTGCGTCTAAAACCGCGTCCTGCATGCGCTGCAGCATATCCAGGCGCCCCGTTTCGGTGCGCACCATCAGCGTCTCCATGACGTGCGCGCGCCGCCGAAACGCAGCCTGAATAAGCTCGGAGATCCTGGCCGCGATGTAATCATTAGCCATCAGGCGCGAGGCGTTTTGCCGGGCTCCCTTCTCCGCAAATCCCGCGGCCACGTAGGCCTTCTTTAACTCCATTCCTTCCGATACTCGCTGGCAGAAGATTTCGTGCCGCGGCTCAAGGCCTGACTCTTTCAGCTTTAGTTTGCGCTGGCGGTGGCTAGCTTTCATTGCTGCCCTCGTCCGCGTGCGTACCGGCTTGGTGTCCTTCTTCACTGATGAAGCTCCTGCGTATATGACGCATACTTGCATCCGATGACTGCGAAAACGTGTCTAATTCTTACTTCCTCGAGCACTTATCGTTCTGGTTTGAATGTAGATCAGCCCGTGGCTTCGGATCTCATGCAATTCGTGTGGTCAGGTCGTCTGCACCTTGGAGATTCGATCTTTCCCCGCTTGCGGAACTCAATCACAGGCGAACTGGGCAATCACAGCGCCCAGCGTAAACGCCGGTCCACCACGTGCTTGCACCGGTATTGGTGGTTTTTCCGCCAAGCGCCCGTAACTCCGAAAATCGCAAGCACCGGAGCGCGCTTAACTCATTGATTCTCTGTGGAAGGGATCGGCCCAACCGCCCAAAATCATGGAATCGAGCGGTTGATATCGATGGCTGAAATCAGCAACTTACAGGTGCTTTCCGACCAGGAGAAGGCTTAATCGCCAAACTGCAGGCGGAACTGAGCGGCTCAAACGCCAAGGGCCGCCGTCGCAATAAGCACGAAACGATCGTCTACCTCACTGAGCCTGAGATTGAAAGCTTCTTCCGCGCGATTGAGACTGAGGGCAGAACCGGGAGTCGTGCCGACACCATTCGCGATCGAGCGCTATTCGAGACGGCACTTGGCCGCGGGCTCCGCGCCTCGGAAGTCGGCAAGCTCGAACTCAAGCATCTCCGACTGAAAGAGAACAGACTCTTCGTCACAAGGCTGAAGGGCGGCCGAACCGGTGAATACCTGATCTCAGAACGAGAAGCCCGGGCGCTCAGACTGTACTTGCGAGTGCGCGGCTGGATGAATGGGCCATTGTTTCCGTCGAGGAACAAGCGGGCGATTTCCCGCCGTCGGCTGGATGAGCTGCAGAAGTTCTATGGCGCGAAGTCGGGGTTACCGCGAGAGAAACAGCATTTTCATTGCTGGCGCCACACGTGCGCCACACGGTTGCTCGAGCACGGCATCGCTATCGAAGAAATCCAGGACATCTTGGGACACGAAGACATCCGCAGCACGATGATCTACGCCAAGATCACGAGCGCAAAGCGGATGGAAGTCGGCGAGCGACTTCGCACCGCCTGGTAAGGGCGCTAACCAGTTGAAAAAAGATCGTCGCGCCCATGTGATCATGCAACACTGAACGTTCGGGATCAGTCTTACCTAATTAGACGATCTTGACGAACGAGCCGAACAAATGGACAGAAGCACGAGAGCTGCTCATTCAAGCCGCACTTCGACGTCCCAGGTTCGGAAGATCTAGGCTACTTTTGTCTCAGGAAGATCTCGAAGGAGACGTCCAGAGACTCGTCTATGTTCTCAACACTGTAAGCGCCGGGGAGCCAAGGGTTTTCTCGCTCTCGCTCCAGAGCTTTCTCGCTTTCATCGGCGTTCTTTGGCCCACTGGCGTGTTCAAGCACGATGCGACCGTACCGACTGCAGGCCGATCAATATCAGACTTGGGTATGGACAGCTGGCACATGTACGAACCTTATGCTCGCGGATGGAAAAGTATCGCCAAAACTTTGCTACCGGACGAGTATTCGATGAATCGGGATGCGGCCGCCGAGAGGGTTCGCAGGGCGGCTCAGCATTTCGTCAATCTTCCGACGCTCGATGATGGACTCGTTTGTCCCTAGGAACAGGCGGATCCGGGATCTACTGGATAGCATCATCTGGGTCGACGGGTTGGCGGAAATTGCTCGCATAGCGATCCTGCATTGCGCTGGATGCCCGGTCGAAGCTGACACAAGCTGGCCAAAAGTCGCCGATGTCGTGCTTACTACGTATAAAGATTTGTACCGCCCCCGTAGTAATAGGGACGAGTTCAGATTCGGTTTCGCTCGCTCTTTCGCGTCCAGGCATAACAAGTGGGTAACAGCGCGTAATTCGCTAATACAAAAGGCAGTAACAATGCCATTCATACAGGACTTGCAGGCGAAGCTCCCTACGGATGACCTCGAAGCCGACATGCAAAGACTGCTCTACGTTCTACTGGAGGTATCCGCCGACGATCCCAGGATATTCTCATTTGCACTGCAGTGCTTCCTAGCGTACATGACGATCAATTGGCCAGACGGGGTTTTTGAGGACGATTTCGCTCGCCCGAGTCGTGGCCGGTCATTTTCTTCTCTGGACATTCACAGTTGGGTTCTGACGTCGAGATGCGGTTATGGATGGAGTGACGCGGCCAAAAATCTACTGCCACAGGAGTATTCAAACAGTCCTGGCGCAGCGATTGCAAAGGTTCGCGAGGCTGCTCGGCGGATCGAAGCGTATCAACGCGGTGTTGAGGAATCAATTCTTTCCCTCGACCAGCGCACCCGCGATCTGCTTGACAGGATCGTATGGGTTAGGGGCCTGCGAGCGCTGTTTCGCAGAGTCGTAGACCGCAAACTCAGAGCGACATGGCCGACTGTGCTCTTGCAGGCCACAGATTGCCACGAGAACGATGGAGACGCGGCGGCGGAGCGAGCCCTTTGAAAGTGCAATTTGTACCCCCTCCAGCGGGCGCGCGACCTTTGCCGACCTAGGCTTGCTTTGGATGAACTGGGGGAGGCCGAAGTAGAGAGGCGAGTCGAAGTCTAAAATCAAGACGATTGCGCTCCTAGAGAAGTTCGCCCAGAGCAGCCGTCAGCTGATACTCAAACAAAATCCTGGGCCGATTCGCGATCACCAACCGGAAGCGTTGTCGAGTTTTACCTCCATTGCGTCTTCACCATCCACAGATGAAAAACCTATTTGTGACCATCTAGAAAGAGGTCCTAATCCATAGCAATATTGACCGTATGCATACGAAGGCGTCGGCACCGCTCTTGAAGGAAGCCGATGTTGCCAAAAAGTTGGCAGTCAGCATTTCGGCTGTCCGCAGGTGGCGGACCAAAGGAAAAGGGCCCCGTTCTTGAAGCTCGGTCCTCTGGTTCGGTATAGCAGCGAACATGGGACTAACCAATCCGGAGCCGATTCGCATCGACCATCATTATTCTCCGCAGTTCTATGCCGAACTGTGGGGAGTAAGTGTATCAACAGTGGTCCGATGGTTCCAAGACTTGCCTGGAGTGCTGAAGCTGAGCAAGCCCTCGAAAAACGGCAAGCGGTGCCGGGTAGAGTTGCGAATTCCCTTCTCGTTGGCCATGCAGGTTTATCGCGAGCGTACCAAAGCAGCGCTAGAATGACACCCATGCTTACACTTCAAAGACGGCACTCGAAAAAGTGCCCCGATCGAAACAAAGGCCCGAACCATCTGAAGTGCCGCGGTCAGTGCCCTATTCGCGTAGGCGGTACGTCGGAGGGCAGCAGGGTGCGGATCTCCCTAAACACGCGAGACCTGCAGCTCGCGGCCAGGCGGCTTACGGAAATCGAAGACCGTATTTCGGGAAGCCCCGGAAAACTGTGGTCGATGCCGTAAATGCATTCCACGGGCTGCATAACAGCCATACTGTTGAGACAAAGCGCAAGTACAAGCGAATACTGAATTACCTCCTCGAGTTCTGCAACAAGGAGTCGATCCATTTTGGGGATCGCATCGACGTCGAAGCGATGGATCGATACGCGCTGTGGCGAGCCAAAGGCGGCTGGGCTTGGATCAAGGAAATCGAACTTCTGAAGCAGTTCTTCGAGTTCTGCCGAGACCGGGAGTGGACTACCAAGAATCCGGCGAGAAGCCTGAAACGGCCGATCCTTCGGGAGGCAAACCATATTGTTCCCTACACCCCAGAGGAGATCATCAAGATCATCGCGGCTTGCGATGAGATTGGGCGCACTAGTTATGAGCGGCGGCGCGCACGCGCTATGGTGTTGCTGATGCGATACGCCGGTCTCCGAATCAGCGATGTCGTGACTTTGTCGCGTGACCACCTCAAAGGAACACGCCTTGAAAAGCGGGCGGTGAAGAACCATCAGATGATTCGAGTTCAGTTGCCAAAGCATGTATTGGCGGCACTCGAGGTGATGCCACACCCGAAGGCCGCGTCGCGCGATAGCCGATTGTTTTTTTCGAGCGGAAATGCGAGTCTGCGGAGCCTCGTCAGAGGGGCAGCCCGGACGATGGCCGCTGTGTTCAAGCGTTCAGGTGTGAAAGAGGCGCATTGTCATCGTTTCCGCCACACGCTTGCTTCTAGGGAAAGGTGGGAGCTACGAGGAGGTCGCGGCCATCCTCCGGAGACAGCCCCGCCACTATGCGAAGTGGACCGACGAATATCAGAGCCGGCAAGACACTCTGATTCGGAAAATCCATGGCACAAATCTGGCACAGGCGGAAGAACAGGCAAGTAACTGAATGTGGATCAATAGTTTAGAGTGGTGGCCAGGGACGGAATCGAACCGCCGACGCCAGCCTTTTCAGGGCTGCTTACCGACTCAGCTAAGCGGTTCGCAAATCAAGGCAAATAGGTGGTGTAGAAGCGGTTAACAGAAACCAACTTTGGGACCGTGTCGAATGATGTGCGCTCTTTTCGTCTGCTCGATGTTCCCGTATTGTTCCCTATCCCAAGGGCGACGCGGCTGCGTTTCCGACGAAGGAAGCGGACAAACAAGCCCTTTTCCAGAATTCTCCAGAGACTCTATTCGCGATTTTTTTGGCAAACCTGCCGAGGCATTTTGTACTTGAGTGTTATTGCAATAGTCGCCGCATCGCCGGAGTTGCTCCAACCCCCCAGCGTATCGAGTTACCGTTCGCAGCACATATTTCTGGATGCGTCCACGCTCCGCCTCCACCTGGCTGCACGGCACAAGTGACGGAGTAGCCCGGTCCTGGAGCTGTCGCAGAAAACGTGATTTCGCGTCCCGCTCCCCGCGCTTTGGCAGGTTGCGTATGAGAGCCCATAAGCTGCAGATCAGCTATTGCATAGGGCCGTGTGAGTCTGGAAATCTGACCTCCGGCACCAATCTGCTTTCTTCAATTCGAAGAAAAGCTCCAGGAATATTCAGCAGCTGCAACGGCTTCGTAATTTGCGTTGAGGTGACTACTAAAGAGAAGAATCGCAGCGATTCTGCGAGCCATTTCGGTTACGTATTCTGCTTCCTCAACTGCCAATGGCCGATCCAAGAAACACGCCTCACGATACGATAGCCACTTCTTGAGGACCTGGTATCCTCCGATTCTGTAGTCCCAAACGGAGGCTGGCACGTTTTTCCAGTAGGCTACATCATTTAGATAAACATCATAAGTAACGCCGCCAAGTATGCCGATAACATGCTCAGCAGCAACGCCAAGAGCAAACGAACCTGCAGCAATGGCGGCTCGTTCTTCATCTGACAATTTCCTTTCTCGAACCCTTCCCTTCCCAGGCGCGGTAATACCGCCCGTGCCGGGATGACCCCAGCCAGCAGTTACGTTAAGATCAGAACCCTTAAGGTGACCGCCGCCTTCCCGGTGAATGACGCCGATCGAGGCAAGTTCCTTTCTCAAATTACCAGCGGTAACACCCGGAACTTCACATTCCGGATCGAGAAGCTGAGCAATATGCCTACCGAGGGTAGCCGAAGCGATCAGCTGCTTCTTCGTGATAGGGAGAGGGATGCGGGGCCAATCCCCTTGTACACCGTCCGCATTATTCGCCAGATAGCAAGGAGAATAAGCGATGGCTAGAGCATGCATCCAGATAATGCCAGCAGTCTCAGCATCTTGGTCCGGATCGCTAAATCCCAGCGATTTCAGATAGGCACGAGCCTTGGCCGACAGGTTGGCCACCGTCGAGATGTTGTCGCTCTCCTCTTCTAGGAAGAGGTGTCCCGAGTCGTCGTCTTTGGGTTTCCTTGTCGCTACCTTTCGGAGTCGAATCGGAAAGCAGGAGGCATCAGGCATTATAAGGTGATCATCTGACAAGCCCTGAACGAAATAACTAGGTACTCCCTCAGTACTGCTTGAAGAACGAAGTCGCGAAAGAAAAAAACTGTTTCCTTCCCAAATCTGTGCCCACAATGCGGGTCGGGGCTCGTTCCATAGAGGTCGAACGGGGGTGTAGTAACACCATTGATTATCGAAGGGTCGCACAGCGTAGCGTTGCAGGCGATCATCCGAAAACTTCTCTTTTGCTAGAACCTTTTTGCGCGCCTCCCGAGCAACGAAACGCGCCGCGTTCTTCGTCAGGCCGTCACCCAGCCCCTTAAGAGCCTCCCACGATACACCTGAATCAAAGTAGTTGATAATCCTTTTCTTTAAAGTAGAGCGGTCTATATCGATCAGCGCGCCGCCCCTTTTTTCCATGAGGCCGTTGCTCGGAGGCTCGGCACATAGGTCAACAACTCGCGGCCATGCCCTATATTGCTTCGTTATCCTCGCTGTCCAGAACCGGTATCGGTTGTCCTTGTCAGGAGCCACTACGGCGTACTTTTTGTCGAAATCGACAGCCGCCAAACTCTTGAGGAGTTGCGCGCGCCGGTCTGACGCTTTGGCGGCGTTAATGTCATCCCTGAACAGAACGCGTGTCGGAGTCTTTTTATCTTTTTCTAATTTGACCCAGAGTGACGTGACAACGCCCTGGCGAATTCCTGGAGAGAAGCCGGACATAGCAAATACTGTCTCACTCGTTTTGCCGTCTGGCGCATACTCAGATATCTTTCGATTTCCGTGCAGGTTCTCAATCCAGAATCTATCGAATCCTTCCAAAAGGCGTTTGCGCAACACCACGAATGATGGCTCGCTAGTCCATGAGTAATTCGAAATAAAGGAGACAACTCCGCGCCCCGTCTTCGTGATTCGGCGTTCGGCGACACGGAAAAATCGAACATAAAGGTCATCTAAATTGAATTTCTTAATACCCCATTCCGAGATGAGTCCCTCCTTATATGGCTCGACAAGACCCTCCTCCTCGGTTGGACTGGTGCCGGCAAACGCGTTGTATGGTGGGTTCCCAATAATCACCAGCACCGGGGCTTCCTGCTTAACCCGATCAGCGGCCTCGCGTTCCTCCTGCATCTCTAGGAATTCAAGTTGCTTCTTCGGCTCCTTCGGGGCCTCCCATGCCGTAAGTGAGTTAGTCAGATAAACTGGCGCACGCTCGGAACCTGTAAGGGGGCACCGGAGGCGCTTAACAGGAGACCAAGCTGCAAATGGCTAACGACAAAAGGGGCTGGGAGAAGTTCGAAACCGAAAACGCGTTCGGTAGCCATCTTCTTCAATTTCTGGGCTACTAAGGCTCCGCCTTTCGCTTTGAGTATCTCGGAAGCTTTTTTTAAAGTCTCCACTAGGTAAGCACCGGTGCCACAACAGGGATCAAGAACGTATACGCTGGGGTCAGCCAAACCCTCGGCTAATTTAAGCTCCTCCCGCAGTACTCGATCTACGCGGGCTACCTGATATTTGACAATTTCCCGCGGCGTATACCATACGCCGAGTTGTTTTCGTAACTCCGGATCATAGGCTTTCAGGAATGGTTCGTAAAAGTACTGTACTGCGTGTTCCTGCTCAAAAATGTTGAAGAAGCTCCCAGTTTCAACGCGGTTGAGAACTCCGCCAGTCCAGTCCAGAAGCTCGTCGAGACCTAATGGCTTGAGCTTGTGTGGCGTGGCGATTTGCTCGAAGAGGCTTCCGATCATTGGAACATGCAAACCCCATGCAGCTGTTCGCCAATCGAATCGGCCTTCCTTCTGTCCTTGGCCGCGCGCCCAAAGAACCCAGGCGGAGAATACGCCATAGAACAGAGTCTGAACGAGCGTGGCTCGAAAGAAGTGCTCGCCCTCCTTCCCCTCAAATTGTAAGCCGAGAGAGTTTTCTAGAGCCGCACGGAGCGCCGTAAGCCCTGGAAGATTTGCGACGGCTTCGATCCGCCCGCGCGCCTCTCGCGCGTAAGACGCCAGAAACCACGCGACATCTTCCGGTGCTTTGAGCCGGACCGCCGACATCATCACGCGCCGGAGATATTCTACAAGTCGCTCACCTATTTCTCCCGCAGTTTTCTTATGATGGACGCATTTGTCCCAGAAACTTTTCTTGTCGTCTGCGATACGAAAGGTCTCAAGCTTTACGGGGTTTGAATTCTCGTCCTGGCCGATGAGTACGAAATCGCGATAGTTCGTTACGAGCACTTGGCCGTAACGACCCCAGTACTTTGAGACCTGCTTGCCACCGGCAGTTACCCATGAATCATCGCTGACCGCCTTTACTTCAACAACTCCCCGTTCGGGCAGTTGGCCGGGCAGTGGCTCGGTGTCTTTCGGCATTTGGAATTGCACGGTCGTGTAGAGGCCAAAGTCCGGGGAGCCCGCGCCGGTGTTTATTACTTGGGAGACGCACCGAACATGCGGCTCCAATAGTCTGCCAACCTCATCGAGAAGATTCGAAAGGGCGGGATAGTATGAGGTTTCTGGGACCGCGCCACCCGTGGAACGGATTTCATGCAAATGCTTCAGGTATGATTCAACTGGTTGCAATGGCTATTCCTCTCGAAGCCAAAGTTTATCGAATAGCTCCAACAAAAACCACCGCCGAAGTTTGGTTGTTCGTAATTCAAAGCCGTCATCGAATTAGGCGGATTGAGGTTAATCGAGTTGCTGGCTGGGAAGCATTGGGGGCGGCCAGGTGGTTTTGCATTTTTTCCAGGCAGTTTCCGCTGCGCGACCCACGTGCGTTCGACCGAAACCGCCCCCAGCCGCCAACAGTCGTCCCAAGCGCGGCTCCGCGTAGTGCCCGAAGAATGAAAAACTCAGAGACGCTCCCAAGCGGTATCCGGTCCCTGACCACTCTTGAGAAGGATGATTGTGATATTTGAAAAAGCCAGTGCGAGGAGAATCGAATATTCTTAAGCTTCGCGGCATCTTCGGGATCAAGACTGGCGTCTATTACCGCTTTCGGGACCGCTTCAGCAAAGGGTAGCCATCGGTATTCGATGTGCTCCATGTCCGAGCGAAGCACGACACCAACTCCTGGTGACTGCAGGGCATACTTTCCGTAGTTGGCCGTGCAATACAAGAGGATCATATCGCCGGGTTGAGTCGGAAACGGCGCGTATTTGGTATCGGGCGCGTAGACACCCGATTCCACTGCGTCTTTGTCGGGTTGAGGCGCGCCGAAGACGGCGATAAAATAGCGGGGCTTATCCATTTGCTCGATTCTACGCCAGAAAGCTCGGCCAAATCCCACACATGATGGATAAGATTCGATGCGATAGCCCCTCAATCGGAAAGTTGCAGCTATGGCTTGGGAGTCTAAGACGAGGCCAATTGCTCCGCGTATGACGGACCCCGATCAGGGTCCGCAAGGACCTTTGATAAAAATTTGGCTTTCGCCTGCACGCTTTTCCCCGAAGACGTGGCCGGAGATACTCCCGGTCTTTAGTCAGAAGCGTGATACGAATTTTGAGGATTTGTCGACCGGTTCCCCAAACCGTCAAGGCAATGACTGGGGATTGGGCACTCAGCGGTTTTTCAGCTTTCGCCTAGCTCGCTCTTCTGTGCAAATCTGTCTGGAGTAGGGTAGCGATATCTTCCTATCGAATTGCGTGAGCGCCCGATTCCCTGGCTCAATCAGCTCTGGCGTGCATACGTTATCGTACAGGGCTGGCGCTGCTACGGAATCCGCTATCCGCCTAAGTTGCTTCGTGGTTGCCCCGAGTTCACAAATCGCGTCGAATAAAAGCTCGGGCATCGTCCGATTGTCGATCTTGGTCCGGATCGTTCGGGCGGGTTTTTCTCCGGTCGGCGGAACAAGCCGAGGCCAGACCTGATTGCGGTTGTCCCATCCCCCGAGGAGTACGCAGTGCGTACAGTTTTCAATCTTTTCGGTGTGATCGTGAGGCAGCGATTTTATGGTTTCGGCAATCTCAGCGGGTGAATGGGCGTCCAGAATCTGGTGCAATGCCCGCTGTGCGAGAGCCTTTAGCGCTCGTTCAATATCCCGCGAGTACTTGAGTGTCTCCTCTGGGTCAATTTCGTTGGGCCGCCCAACAGATAACTTTTTGTGCTTCCTCTTATAGTTCCAATACTTTAGACGAGGATCGTCGCCGAATTTCCACTGATTGCCCACATACCCAGTTTATCCTGGCTCTGCAAAGTCGATTTGACATTCTTCTCAAGCTTTGAGGTGACCTATCAAATGCCGAAACACAAGCTCAATAGAACCGAGCAAATGCGCGGGCTTCGGAAGTGCCTCCGGTCAAACAAGACACCAAAGCACTTAAAGCCATCAATCAGAAAATACCTTAAGAAACTCGAAGGCCAGGAAACGAATCGGTAACTGTCTTGCCAATCGCCACTTAGCTCATCGTATGCACAACTGCAACGGAGGACGACGATTTTCGGTGAAGCGGAGGCGGGCTCTGCGGGAGCGCAACCCGCTAAGCAATAGCCGAAAGGCCCGGCTCCATACGGCAGCCGAAGGAGGCGAGGCCAATGCTTCGCCTCCGACGCCATATTGCCATCGGGGCAGCGGCGATGCGCCAAGCTTTCTTGCCCTGCCGGTGGTGAGGGCCACATGGCTCAAAAAACTCCCGGAGGGGACGGAGCGAAGCGACGGACCCGAGGATGTCGGATGCCGAAGGCATCCGACTAAGGCTCGCGCAGCGGCGTTGGCAATCTGTTGCAGGCGTTGTCTAATAGCCTGCAACCTGCGTCAGTTTGACGAAAGCTCGGCGTCGGTTCCGGAGAAGAGTTATGCATTCTAAAAAACATCGGCAGTTCCTGACGCTTGGATATCAACATCTGCGCGATCAGATCAATATCCGTCTGCCCTGGCCGCTGGCGATTCACCGTCCAGCGGGACCGGAGCGATTTTGGTGGCTATTGCCGGGCCAAGAGAGTGCATGGGAACACGGCGATCAAGTCTGGGGAGTGCTCTTCATGGGCGACGAGATCCGGGGATTTGTTGTGCGCGCTCGCTTCTACAACGATGCAATCGGGCCTCGGAATATTGGCTTCGCGCTTGAATGCGAGGCAGTGCTTATGCTCGCTCGTACAAATCGAGTGGTCCAAAACGTTCATGACTGCCAGTGCGTGCAGCGGGTTTTCAACGAAGTCTTGAGCTTAATTGAAGGAGAGCGCCATAAGATGCACTGGCAGCGAAGAAGGCGGAGCGGTTCACTTCGATGGTGACTCCTTTGATGATAGACAAGCTCGATTTCCGGGTCCCTGCTGACGCACCCTACTCGCGCGATTTCAGCGCACTCTACCAGGAGATCGCCAACAATCCAAAGGGGCCATTTCGTCAAGGACGCCACTACTTGAAATCCGCCTGCCTGCAGGAATACGGCCATCCAGTAGTCCTGCACGTCCACTGCCTCCACGGCAAACGTGGTGACCACAAACTGGAGTTGCTCGATACAGGAACAATGTCCTATTCCCAAATGGCGGACGTAACGACGCGGGTGTTCAAAGTGCGACCAGAAGACCTGCGCATAATGCGGATCGATTTCGCAGCGGATGTTCCTGGAGTGCCAGTGACGTGGTTCGAAAAACACGTCCTCGCGAAATACAAACGCTGGGTAGCGGAAATCGGCAAACTTGATGCGGGGATCGAGTTCGCCAGCATGGGGAGGCGGGGCGTCGAGACACTCTACCTAGGAAGGCGGCCTAACCTCTTCAGAATTTATAACAAGATTGCCGAGTACCGAGCGCAGTTTGATCGCCAAATGGCTGCCTTAAGGCGTAATCACCAACAACGCGACATTGACCTTCCTACGTTCCAGCAACTCTTCGGCTATCCAGAAACTGGGCTTATCCTCACGCGCGTCGAGCGACAGATCAATAGCCGCATTCCAGAACAGCTCGCTACATTCGGCTATCTGCGCAACTCCCCAAGCTTTAATCCATTCGCACCTCTTGTCTTTGCTGAAACGGGCAAACCCCAACCTAGTCCGGATGATTACGATCTACCAACCTACGCAACGGGGATGCTCATCCGAGGACTAGTCGAACAGGGTGGCATCCATCGAGCTAAGCAGTTCCTGAATCGGCACTCGAAGCGGAATGCAAACCGGATCTTAAAACGCCATGTCGATTTCTTACCGCCCGCCGATGAAGTTGCAATCTCGCCAGAAAAGCTTTTTGAACTCTATCAGGAATCGGTTTCTAGACAACTTGCTGCATGATCCACACTACAAAATGTAAATTCACTGAAATCCGTCTGAGCCAGCACCTAAACGTTTGGTTCCTGCAAGGTTTTGGTCACCTTGGAAACACCGTATGACGCCGACGAAAACTCAGGGTTCTTTAATTGGTCAGTCCAATTCGCTGAAGAAACGTGGGTTGCAAATCTTCACACTTTACGGTTCCTTGAATCCACCCGCGTGGGCCGCACTCGCAAAGTTTTTTCCCGTTCGGGCTTCGTACAGTTATTTGCTCCGATTACATCGGTTCGGGCTCTTGAATCGAACTCGCGACAAATCCGGATTGCTTCTTTACAGCCTGTCAGACCGTGGCCGGGCACGTCTGGAATGGCTCACGATCCTAAACAGTCCTAATCCTTCACTACCCAAATCAAAGGAGACTACACATGCCATCCGAGTCCCAAATGCGATCTAATGGTCACGTCGGTAAGCGGCTCCTGAACCCGAAGGAGGCAGCCGAGTACCTCGGTCTTCAAGTGGACACCGTCTACAAGAAGTCGAGAGTTCGCGAACTTCCTTCGGTCAAGGTTGGCAGAGCGTTGCGGTTCGACGTAGTGGCGCTAAGTCGCTACGTCGAGCAGCACACAATCAAAAACCTTGAATGAAAGGAGATTCGCAGTAGATGTCTATTCACAAGATACGCGACGGACTCTGGAAGGTTCGTTGGCGTGAAGGAGGTCGGAACCGAAGCACCAGTGTTCATGGCTCGCACGAGCTGGCGAAAAAGGTCGAACGCAAGAAAATGTCAGTTCGTGACGAAAACAGGCACCTGGATGTAAAGCGAGAGGTCAACTTCCGCATGTCCACTTTGATCGACCGGTACAGTAAAGAATATGGAAGTAAGAAGAAGTCCACAGACCGGGAGGCAAGCATCCTTGAACGCATCCGCATGGAGTTGGGAAACCACTTCGTTCGTGAGGTGGATGGCTCAGCAATTCAGGGATGGTATGAAGGACTAACGGAAGACGGGCTTAGCGTTGGTACTGCCGTGAGGCATTTCAATGTCATGCACCACATGATGGAGAAGGCCTGTACGATTTGGTCGAAGGAAACCGGGATTGACCGGAATCCGGCAGATCAGATCGAAGTGAAGCGGCCTGATGACCAGCGCGAACGCTACCTATCAGCTGAGGAAATCGCAACTCTCAAGACCTGTCTCGATCAGAAGATGTATCGAGCTGGGACGAGGGATATTAACCGGACGTTTTATAGGCTGCGCATGATTGTTCTCATTGCGCTCACGACCGGCATGCGGATCGGTGAAGTTTTTGGCTTGACCTGGAGCGACCTTCGCTATAACGAAGGCCTAGTTGCCGTTCGAGCGAAGTTGAAGGGCGGCAAGATTCGGTACGCACCGTTAACGCCAGAACTGGCGACCGAACTTCGGAAGTATCCCGCAGTCCTCGGGGAAGAGCGTCTCTTCCCTCCCAAGCGGGGCGCGACCGGCGAGCGGCAGAGGGTGGAAGGCAGTTTTGAAACCATCCTAGAACTCGCCGGTATCCAGAACTTCCGTTTTCACGATCTCCGGCACACGTTTGCATCGTGGTACATGATGAACGGCGGAGATCTTTATGAGTTGGCGAAGATCCTCGGTCATTCCAATATTCGGATGACTGAACGATACGCTAAATTGGGCAAGACACATATCGCACGCACCGGTGATACGGCCCAGCGTATGTGGAAACTGATGGCCAAGGAAGAGCAACAGCAGCGGGCGACAACGGGTTAGATGTTCCCCTATTGTTCCCGCCCGTAGGAACGAATGTTTTGGGCTGCCGCTAAGTCCTTTAGAATGTGGTGGCCAGGGACGGAATCGAACCGCCGACGCCAGCCTTTTCAGGGCTGCGCTCTACCAGCTGAGCTACCTGGCCGCGAAACCACCGTTAGCATCGATTCTAACAGACCGATCGTTACACTTGCTGCAGTTCAGCGAGCTTCTCTCCAGTCTGCTTTTCGATCTCGGCGTGCAAGCTCGCACCGTGCGAATCCATGGTGACGATCGCCGCGAAGTTGCTCACGTGCAGGTGCCACATTGCTTCCGGAATTCCGAACTCCATTAAATGGACGCCCAGCACCTTGTCCACCGTGCGGGCATAATATTGCGCGGCGCCACCGATTGCGTTCAGATAGACGCCGCCGGATTTTTTCAGAGCAGCCAGAGTTTTCGCTCCCATGCCCCCTTTGCCGATGACGGCGCGCACACCGTACTTCTCAATCACCGTCGCCTGATAAGGCTCCTCGCGGCTGCTGGTGGTGGGTCCTGCCGCCTTCACTTTCCATTCGTCGCCCTGCTTTAGCATGACCGGCCCGCAGTGATACAGCACCGCGCCATGCAAATCGACCGGCGGCGGGTTCTTCATCAAATATGCATGCACATTGTCGCGCCCGGTGAAAACCTCGCCCGAGACGAGCACCACGTCTCCGACGCGAAGCGAGCGCACGGCTTCTTCTGAGAGCGGCGCAGTGAGAACCACCTCGCGGCCGGTCAGCGGGAACCCTTCGGAACGCGCCATGCGTTCCACCGTGCCATCGGGATCCCGATACAGCCAGCGCGTGATTGCGCCGCTCGACGCATCCAGGCGCACACCCAGCCGCCGGAATGCCCAGCAGTCGTACGCTACCGACACGAAGAAACTGGCGGGCAACCGGTTTGCGGCGGTGACCTTGCATCCGATCAACGAAACGCGTCCGCCGAAGCCCATCGCGCCGACGCCGATACGGTTGGCTTCCTCCATAATCTCCGCCTCAAGCGTCGCCAACTCCGGTAACGGATTCACGTCGTCGAGAGTGCGAAACAATTGAGCCTTGGCGAGCGCATACCCATGCGCGCGATCGCTTCCAATGCAGACGCCAACGGCGCCGGGCGCACAGCCTTGTCCTTGCGCTTGCCAGACGGCGTGCAGAATGCACTTGCGCACTCCTTCCAGGTTGCGATCGGCCCGGCCCAGATGATCGAGCTCGCAAGGCAGCGAGTATTGGATGTTCTTGTTCTCGCAACCGCCGCCCTTTAGAATGAGCTTGACTTCAATCTCGTCCTCTTCCCACTGTTCGAAGTGGATGACGGGCGTCTCCAGGCCAAGATTATCGCCGCTGTTTTTTCCAGTGAGCGAGTCCACCGAGTTGGGCCGAAGCTTCCCCCGGCGCGTGGCCTCCGCGACAGCTTCACGAATCGCACGCTTCACCTGAAGCTGATTGACGCCGACCGGCGTATGCACGAAAAACGTCGGCATGCCGGTGTCCTGGCAAATCGGGCCTTCATCCTGCTCGGCCATGTCAATGTTGCTGGCGATAATGCCGAGGGCCTGCGCCGATTGCGTGCCCGGCGTCTCATGCTCGATTGCCAGTCCCATCGCGGAGCGCACGTCGGGCGGCAAATTGGTGGATGTTTCGGTGATCAGCTCGATGAGGCTGTCTTTCAGGAGATTCATGGTGTCCGGTACGATTCTAACCCGGGGGACGACGGCGGAGCTAAAGCCAGGAGGGTGGTTGGGCAGGCGGGACGGAAGGCTTACAGCGCCATATCGGCAAGGCGCGATGGCCTGCCTCGCCTGTACGCCAGTGCCCACACGATCGCCTTCAATATCCCGAACTGAACCAGGAGCGCGAGGCCGAAAGAGGCCGGGACGACCGCAACCATCGTGAAGACTTCCATTAACCGTCTATCGACAGTTTGCTGGAAGAACTACAGAGTTCGAGGTTGCTTGGGTACAATTTCGAGCGCTAGGGGTGGGCCGGATCGGGCGCCTTACGCTGCAACTCGATCGGGGCGCGCTGCCGGTCGTAGTTGTCGAACTGGAAAGTCCACTTGAGCGGCAGATCCTGCGGAACATAACAGACCCGGTCGTCACAAGCCTGGTAGCGCAAGGTGCCTTCGATCGAAAAATTACCGGTACTATCCAATAGCGGCTTGAGGTCACTTTCGGGCGCAAGCGTAACCTCCCGTATCAGCTGGAAATGATTGCGGTAAACGGGCACGGTTTCATCGATGGCCTGAAGGTGCAGCTTCTCCGATTTCGGATACGCGACTTCATGCACAGCCGCGATTCCTGAATCTTTCATTTTCCAGTCAATCGCGATGTACCCTTCTACACCCGGCGCGTACACGTGCATGTTGGGCTTCAGATCGATATCCAATGCAAGCGCCACGCGCTGGCCTGCTGCAACAATCGCGTTGCTGGCGCTGGCGGTTAAACGCAACTGCTTTCCTTGGACTTCGGATTTGCGCGCGGAAAGTGCAATGCCGAACTGCCGGCCGAGAATATCGGCTGCCGTATAGCGCTGCTTATAATCGTCTTCGAAGTATTTGGCGACAATGCGGCCTTTCGGGTCCAGAACAAAAGTGCCTGGGAAAGGGACGCCAAAGAACGCGCTGTCTTTCGGAATCGTATCGTTCAGGATGTTGAGTTCGCGTATTGTTTTCGATCCGGCATCCGACAGCATAGGAAAATGGATGCCGCGGCGTTCCGCGAAACTGTGCAGCACATCCACGCTGTCATAGCTGATGGCCGCGAGGCCTAGGCCCAGTTTCTCGAACTCCGCTCGGTTTCGTTCCAGCTCCACGAGCTGGGCTTTGCAGTAGGGTCACCAGTCGGCTGAACGGAAGAACAAGATCGCAGCGCCCTTGGGCCCAAGCAGGTTTTGCAACGTGTGGGTAGCGCCGTTCTGATCGCGCAGCTCGAAATCGGGCACGCGGCTGCCAACCGCCGGTCCATAGTCGCGGCCGGCCAGCACACTGGAAATGCATAACCATACGCCGGCGAGGCAAGCTAGTCTCCGCATAATTCATATCGTAATTCATTTCTCGCTCAAGCAACGAAATCGCCTGCACGATCGTTGAAAATCTCCGCGGCTCCCGTCGCTGAATGTGCGGGATCGGCAAAGCTGCTACTATTTCCGGAATGAAACTCGGCGGGTGGTTTGTTATCAGCTTTGTTTTCGTTTCTCAGGCACCCTGCATTCACTCACAATCCTTTGAAGTGGCCGAAACATCCATTGCTGACGAGCAAAAGGCAATGGCGGAAGGCCGCGCCTCATCTAAGGAGCTGGTGGAGGCATATCTTAAGCGCATCGCGGCATTCGACCAGCGCGGGCCGCGTCTCAACGCTTTAATTATGTTGAACCCGAACGCCGTCCGGGAAGCTGAGGCTCTCGACCGCGAGCGCGCCGCCAAAGGGCCGCGCGGCCCGCTGCACGGAATTCCGGTGATCGTCAAGGACAACTACAGCACGTCTGACATGCAGACCACGGCCGGCAGCATGGCGCTGTTCGGGTTCGTGCCGGCGATCGATGCTTTTCAGGTGCGCAAACTGCGGGAAGCGGGCGCCGTGATCATCGCCAAATCCAACCTGCATGAGCTTGCGTCCGGCATCACCTCGGTCGGCTCCGCATTCGGACAGGTCAGGAACCCTTACGATCCGTCACGCAATCCGGGCGGATCGAGCGGCGGCACCGGGGCGGCCATCGCGGCCAGCTTCGCCGCCGCGGGAATGGGCTCCGATACTTGCGGGTCCATCCGTATCCCGTCCTCCGTGAATAACCTGGTTGGCCTGCGTCCCACCAAAGGCCTGTCCAGTATCGCCGGAATCGTTCCGCTGTCCACCACACAGGATGTGGGAGGTCCGCTGGCTCGTTCCGCGGCCGATCTCGCCACAGTGCTCGATGCCACTGTCGGCGAAGATCCCGATGATCCTGCTACCCATCTGGCGCCGGGCCAATCGCGGCCGAAGTTCCTGGACGCGCTGCAACCAGCTGCTTTGAAAGCGGTGCATATCGGAATTCTGGAACCCTTGTTCGGCGGAGCCGGCGACGATCAGGAGGTCAATCGGATCGTTCGCGCTTCGATAGAGGAGATCAAGAAGCAAGGCGCAGTCGCCACTTCGGTTCCCTTACCCGAACTCACGGCCGCGCTCAACGGATCGTCCGTAATCAATGCAGAATTCAAAGAGGACTTGGCCAACTACCTTGAAAAGAGTGGGAATCCACCTGTTCATTCGCTCGAGGACATTGTTCAGCGCGGCCTATTTCATGCCTCACTGGAGCCCGGCATGCAAGCACGCTTAGCTTCCAACGGCCGCAGTTCCCGCGAATACCAGCTTGCGCTCGCGAAGCGTGCCGCAATTCAACAGACGATTATCAAACTGATGGAAGATCAGAAGCTGGATGCGCTGCTTTATCCCACTCTGACACGAAAGCCCGCCATGATTGGCGACGCACAAGGCGGCTCCAATTGCCAGCTGAGCGCCTCAACCGGATTTCCCGCCATCAGCATGCCGGCCGGCTTTACGGCCGACGGGCTCCCGGTGGGGGTCGAACTTTTGGGCCGGCCTTTTGACGATGCCAAGCTGGTGTCCTATGCCTACGCGTACGAGCAGGCGACTCATCACCGCCGTGCTCCAGCCAGAACGCCGCCGCTCCACGGACTTACGGCGATCCCGATCATGAGCTGGCAATCGAGCGTGGAGGCGTCCGGATCGAAGGCTACTTTGTCGGCCAAGTTCACCTTCGATCCCAGCACCAACGAACTCACGTATAGCTTAACTGCGGCCGGTTTCCCAGAAGGCGAGATTGTGGCCGCCACCATCCACCGCGTGGACAAAGGCGGCAACGGGCCCGCCATCGCGGTGCTTTCTAATCGCACTTTCCAGACCATCGCTGGGAGCGAGACGCTATCCGATCCGGATCGCGAGAAACTGATGTCGGGCGGCGTGTACCTGAGAATCGCTTCACGATCGCCGGCCACGAATAATATGCGAATCTCGCTTCAGCCGAAGAATGTGCCATAGTCGGATGGCCACAGTCCGCGTCGTCTCCTTGCATTCAGTCTAAGAAAGCAGTTACCCTTTTGAAGGACGCGTTGGGCGTGGCAAGACGCTCAGCCAGCATTTCGACTACACGGGAGGCACTGGATGAATCGCAGAAAGTTTACACTGGCTCTGGGGACTGCCGCGGCTGGATTGACGGCGGGCGCCGCTCTTTCAGGTCAGGACAAACCTCAAAAGGGCAAGGCAACCAAGCACGACTGCAAGGGCCAGAACGATTGCAAAGGCCAGGGTGGCTGCAAGTCGGGCGACAACGGCTGCAAGGGAAAGAACTCCTGCAAGGGCAAGGGTGGCTGCGCTGTGCCTTCCAAAGACTAAACGAGAGCTCAGAGCTATTCGAACTAAACGGGCCGGACGCGATAGATCGCTTCCGGCTTGTTTAGTGTAGGTCTGCTTGGACCATCGCGTGACTTATCCTCCTAGTATGCGGTTACCGGTTTTTCTCGTGCTACTGGGGACGTGCGCTTTGGGTTCTGCCGCGGAATATCAGATCCAGGGCAACATCCGCTACGATCGTTATCCGGAGACGGTGCTTGATATTGTGCAGCCCAGGGCTCCCGCCCTGGCGAACCGCCCGGGTGTGATCGTAATTCATGGAGGCGGCTGGGTTGAGGGCGAGAAAGAAAAAATGCTGGAGCCGTTCTGCCTGCCGTTTGTGGAGCACGACTTCGTGGCCGCGAATCTGGAGTACCGGCTAGCGAAGTCAGCGCACGCTCCTGTGGCGGTCCAAGATGTCTTGAAGGCAGCCAAATGGTTTCAGGATCACGCCGCCGAGTACCGCGTAGATCCGGCGCGGATCATCGTTCTAGGTGAATCGGCCGGCGGAGAACTCGCGCTGCTAACCGCAATGCTCCCCGCAAGCAACCCATTTGGCCCAGCGATTCGAATTGCGGGTGCGATTGACTTTTATGGAATCGCGGACGTGCCGGATCAGTTGGCGGGACCGAACCAGCAGCGTTACGCGGCTGCATGGATCCCAGACCAGCCGGACCGCATGGAGCTGGCGAAGCAACTTTCACCATTAACGTATGTGCGCAAACCGCTGCCGCCCATTCTTGCCATCCACGGCGACGCGGACCCGGTGGTTCCATATCAGCAGAGCGTCAACTTCACCAAGGAGCTGAAGGCGGCCGGTGACGACTCCGAATTGATCACCGTCCGGAACGGGAAGCACGGTTTTACGCCAGACGAGATGTCCAAGCTTTGGCCGCAAGTGTTTCGCTGGCTCAAGAAACACAAGATCAGCTCCTAACCCACCGCTCGCGTACGCGCTAGCCGGCCACCCTCCTCGCCACTAGCAACGTGATATCGTCTGCCGGCGGTGCGCCCGCGGTAAACTCCTGCACGTGATGGTTGATCGCGTGCACGATCGACTGTGCCGGCAAGTTCCGCAATTTCAAGAAAGTTTCTGCCAGACGATCCTCGCCAAACTCCTCGTCAACGTCAGGGCGGCTGGCTTCGGTGACGCCGTCGCTGAACAACACCAGCGCGTCGCCCACATCCAATGTCACAGTTTTCTGTTCATATCGGGCGGCGGGCAGGATGCCGAGAATGAGACCGGTGCAATCCAGCTTTTCGACGCTTCCGTTATTGCGGGCCAGGAGCGGTGGATTGTGGCCCGCATTGACATAAGCCAGCTCGCCGGATTTCGGATCGAGCACTCCAATGAAGAAGCTGATGAAGCGATTGCTCGGACAGTTGGAGTGGATGATCCGGTTGAGGCGTGTGACCAGCGCTGCGAGATCTACGGGGTCGTCGAAAAGCACCTGAACACGCGCTTGCAGGCTGGACATCAGCAGTGCCGCGGGCATACCTTTACCGGCCACATCGCCCACCAGCATCGCGACACGGCCATCGGCATAAGTCAGGAAATCGTAATAGTCGCCGCCCACGGTGCGGCAAGGTGCGTTGTAGCCCGCGAGATCCACACCGGGAAGAGAGGGCGCGGTAGTGGGCAGAAGGCGGCGCTGGATCTCCGCCGCTTGTTCCAGTTCCTTAGCGAACATGCGCTCGGCCTGCTCCACCTCAGCCAGGCGGATGTGCTCGATACGGATGGCCGCGACGTTGGCCATTACGGTTAGCAAATTGAGATCGTCCTTGGTGAACTCGTGAACGAAATGAGGGGAATCGAGATAAATGAGCCCGATCACGCGATCGTCGGTCTGCAACGGGGCTGCCAACATGCTGCGAATCTGCTGCTGCACGATGCTCATTCGTCCAGCAAATGCCTCATCCAGGCGTGCATCGCGCACTAGCAAAGAGGTCTTCTCGTTAATTACGCGATCGCGGACGGCGCTCGAGATCCGAAAACCTTCGCCGCGGGCCGCGCGCACCACCAGGTCGTCGCCTTCCAGCGTCATGAGCACGCCGCGAGCCGCTCCGACCGCCTCGATGGAGAGGTTCATGATCAGGGTGAACAGATCGTTCAGCGGCATATGTCCCGAAAGCTCGCGCCCCACCCGGATCAGAGCGCGCATCTGCGCTCCTCCCTCGATCTCTTTTTGCTGGTTGAGCAATCCCTGCAGGCTGGTGGCCACCGTGGTGGATGGAGCTGTAGCGGAGGCGCCTTCGACAAAAACGACAGTGTTTGCCGGAAGAGAAGCCTTTTCGGCAAACTCCAGCGTCAAATGGCCTGCCGTAACGCGGTCATCGGGGCCCAGGATGTGCGGCTCGGCGATGCGGATGCCATTTACGAATGTTCCGTTCTTACTGCTTAGGTCGCGGACGGTCCATTGATCGCCCGATTTTTCGAGCGCCAGATGTTGGCGCGACAATCCGGCGTCCTCTGGGTAGCACAGTTCGCTCGTGCTGGAACGCCCCACAACGAAACGGTCGCGATCCAAATGAAGCGTTCGCGTTTTGCCGTCAGGTGTATGGATCAGCAGTTCGTGCGGGCGGAAGATAGGTGCGACGCCTGCCATGTGTTCTAGCTTAGCCAACCCTGGTGCTCCGCGCAGCGGCGGTTGCCAGGGCAGTGCCGGTCCTCCAGAATCTGAGAGACTCATATCGGAGCGTTCTATGTTAAAGCTGTCTTTGCGAATTGCGGGGATATGCGTCCCGGCCGTGATCGCGATCGGATCAGCCCGGGCGCAGAACCGCGCGCCAGCGCCTAATCCACAGGCCCACGCGCTTGGCCGTATTGATGACGCACTGCTTGAATGGCCCCTAGCTACCGCTGACCAGCGCTATCGCGCCATCGATGGTAAATCGATGCACCGCTATGTCGTGGAACAGGCCGAGATCTCGCGCCGGTATCGCGATCAGGGACATCCGAAGTTCTGGGGCCGGATTATTGGGACCTCCGGGGACGCGGAAGCCGCCGAATGGTTGGCCGCGAAGTTTAACGCAATGGGCCTGAAGGATGTGCGAATTCAGCCCATCGATTTGGCGCCGCAGTGGATGCCCCAATCATGGGAAGTATCGATAAATTCTGGAGGTAAGACCCTGAGGCTCCAGTCGGCCCAGCCCGATTATGGGTCAGCGGGTACTCCGGCGCAAGGATTGGATGTCGAAGCAGTCTACGTCGGCCTGGGCAGCGAAGCGGACTTCGCCGGGAAAGACGCGCGCGGCAAGGCTGTGTTCTCGTTCAACATGATGGGACTGAAACCCGAAGGAGTTCCGAAGCGGGCCGATGCCAAGGGCGCGGCAGCCATCTTCGAGGTGGACATGCTGCCGGGCAATATGCGGTATGAGGCGTATCCATCGGGCACAAAGGCGCCGGCGTTCACCGTCGGCAGTGACGACGGATACGCTGCGCGGGATTTGATTGCCGCGCCCCAGAACCAAGCGCCGCGTGTTCACGTCCGCCTGGATGTTTCCCGAGTGCCCAATTTGAAGACCGCGCTGGTTTGGGGCACGTTGCCGGGAGCGACAGACGAAACGATCTATATTGTTGCCCACCGCGACGGCTGGTTCGACGCTGCCAGCGACAATGGCGGCGGGGTCGCTTCGATGCTGGGGCTGGCGGAATTCTACTCGAAGATCCCGCAGAATCAGCGGCGCCGGACAATGGTTTTTATCGGGCTCGATGGGCACCACAACACGGGTGAAGGTTCGGGCGCCGGGCGCAGGTGGTTAGCCGAGCACCGCGACAAGTTGTTCGAAAACACGGCGCTGATGATCAATTGCGAGCATCCATCCATCCTCCAAAGCTACGTCCGGCCGCGCTATCAAGAAGAGCGCAATCTCGTTTGGTCGAACACGTTTATGGCCCAGCAATGGTACGCGGGAGGCCCATCCCGGCCCGAACTGGAGTCCATAACGGCCAAGGCATTCCGCGAGTTCGGAGCGCCGCTATATCTCGATCCAAACGTGCGGCCGCCGGCTGGAGATTTAGGGCAGTTCTGGCGCTTTGTGCCCGGCGTGGCAACCAGCGAGTTTTATCATTATTTCCACACCGATCAAGACACGCCTGAGACGGTGCCCTGGACCGGCCTGGAGGCGGTGACGCGGGCTTACGCCAAGATTATTGACGAAGTGAACAAGCTTCCGTTGAGCGGGCTGAAGCGCCCCCCGGAACCGGAATCTCAGCCTTAGCGCGCCAGCGCGGCAATCGCCACCGAGCCTACTGGTTGCCGTCAGCGTGGATGAATTGCACGGTCACACGCAATCCTACCGGGAGCGCGTTGGCCGTCGGATCCAGATTTGCGGTTACTTCCAACACATCGCGATCGTCCTTCTGTGCTGGATCGCCCGTTCGAACCGATTTGCGCCCCATAATGGAGGCCACCCGCGCGACCGTGCCGGTAAAGCTTCGGCGCGAATAGGCGTCCGAGGATACGACCACCTTCTGGCCAATGTACACGCGGCCCACATCGATCTCGTCCACCTCGGCGCGCACGCGCCGGCCTGAAATATCGGCCATGCTGAACAGCGGATGCGGCGCCAGAAGCGCGAAGGATTCACCCTCGCGCAGGTGCACCCGAAGGACGGTGCCGCTGATAGGCGCACGGACGACGCACTTGTTTAAGCGATCTTGTGCTAGCTTAACGCGGTCCTGCGCGGCCGCCACGTCTGCATCGGCCCGGGCGACATCTTCCGAGAGCGGGCCGGCATTCACCAATTCCTCATTCCTTTTGGCCTGCTGAAATTGCGCTTCGGCCACATCCCGATCGCGCTGCGCTTCATCGTAGGCTTGCCGGGAGACCTCTTCGGCGGCATATAGAGTAGACATGCGCGCCAACTGCGACGATGCCTGTTCCACCACGGCGTGCGCCGCGGCCGTCTTCTGGGCGGCTGACTGGCGCTCTTCGATGCGGCTGCCGTGCAGCAAACGGGCGCGAGCCTGCGTCAAGCTCTCTGCTTCTGCCTCCGCCACTTTCAAGCCGGTACGCAAGTCGTTGCATTCGATCTCGGCCAGGATTTCGCCTTGCTTGACGAGTTGCCCTTCTTTGACATAGATCTTTTGGATCACCCCGTCGATAGCGGCGCCCACGCTCACTATGTCCGAAAGACCCTCCACCCGGCCGGGGCTGGCGACCGCAACCGCGCGAGCAGGCTGCACAGGCGGCGGTACGGCATTCATATGTGCCGACGCACTGGCACGCGGTATGAACGAATAGATCACCACGGCTACCACAAGCAAAAACGAAAGGCCCACTACCGTGCGAATAATCACCCGCGGTTGAGTAATTCTCAAACCGATTTTCATGAGGAAGTCCTCCTGTCCCCTACGACTGAGCCGTCCTCAAGGACGACGATGCGATGGGCGAACGCGGTCCAGCGTGGATCATGCGATACGACCACCACGGTATGGTTCTGCGCGTCCGTGAGTTTGCGCAGAATGTCGCAAATCCGGCGGCCCGCATCCGAATCGAGCGCGGCTGTCGGCTCGTCGGCGAGCAGGATGTCGGGTTTGCGCAGCAGAGCACGCGCAATTGCGACGCGCTGCTTTTCGCCCCCACTTAACTCGTTCGGCTTGAGATCGAGCTTATCGCCCAGACCGAGTTCTCCGAGCAGTTCCAGAGCCTCCAGGCAGCGCTGTTCATCTCTGGCGCGCGAGATCTCCGCCGCAAGCATCACGTTCTCGAATGCCGATAAGGCATGAAACAGTCTGAAGGCTTGAAATACGAAACCGATGTGTTTTGCCCTCAGCTGAGTTCGCCGGGTCTCGTTGAGAGATCCGGTCTCGGTGCCGTTCACAAATACCCGGCCGCGGTCGGGGTTCTGAAGGCAGCCGAGCAGCGAAAGCAGCGTAGTCTTGCCGCTCCCCGACGGACCCATTACGAGCGTCAACTCGCCCGCCGCAAATTCCAAGGAAACATCCTTCAGTGCGCGCACGCGATTGGTATTCGATCCAAAGCAGACGCTGGCGTTCTCTACCGCGAGTTTGGACTCAGGCACGGAACACCTTCGCGGGTTCAACACTCAGTGCGGTCCGGACCGAGAGCAGAGATGCCGTGACGCACAGCGCGAGAGTTGGGAATAAAACACCCAGAGGCAACCACCAGGGCGCCGAGACCCAAGGAATAGACGCTTTCGCCGCCAGGACCATGGGATGTGTGATCAGCACGCCGAGCAAATAACCGGCCAATCCCGCTATCACGGCTTGCAACACAATGACGCGCATCACAAACCCTCGCGTCGCGCCCAGCGCTTTCAAGGTCGCGAACTCCTCGATATTCTCCATGGTGGTGGCATACATGGCTTGCGAAACAACCGCCAGCCCGATCAGGAAGCCCAGCAGCGCTGCGGTTAATATGGCGGCGCCCGCACCGGTTTGCGATATCCAATAAAATCGCGCGCGAGCCGAGAATTCGCCGCGTGTCCATACATCGGCGTTCGGCAGGCGGGCCTGGAGTTGTTTCTTCACCTGCTGAATCGCGACCCCCGGCTGAACCTGTACCAGGATGAACATCGTCTGATCCGAGCGAAGCCCGATATAGCGCGATCCGTCCGCGTAGGAAGTGAAAACGTAGGGGCTACCCAGGAATGAACTGAAACCGGAGGTAGTACCCACCACTCTGGCACGCTGCTCGTCGATTTCCACTTCGAGTGGCAGATGGCTGGACACATCCAGCAGCTGGGCATTGCTGTTGTCCACAAGCAATGCATGCGGCGGGATGGCGCTAGCCGATCCGGGCACATGGGGAATCGGAAATCTGCTGCCCACGTCGGGATTGGCGCCGATCAGCTCCACCAGTTGCTGGCTTCCGTCAGTCTTCTTGAACTGTACCGGCCGGATGCAAACCGAGCTGGTATGAGCCACGCCGCGAATGCTATAGGCGATTTGCTCGTAACGCCGCTCGATAGCGACCGGAAACTCAAAACACTGGACGCCACGCCCGGCAATCCACAGATCGGCGTCGGTGGAATCGACGATCTTCGAAGCGGCCTCTAAGAAACCCAATAGGATACTGAACTGGAAGATCATGAGGAAGACCGCGAAGGTGATTCCGAGCACGGTTACAGCGAACCGGATTCGGTCGTGCGCGATGTTGTGCCAAGCCAGTCGCATGAAAACTTCGCAAATTGAAACGCGGCTACGCGGGCTTTCGAAAACTTCGCAGGCGGTTATTCGCCGCCCACTTGGTAAGTAAAGCAGGTATTGCTTTCACGACGTTGGGAAAGAACAGCCCCGTTCTAGACCGGTACTGCAGATAGGCATCCGCTAACGGCGTATCCAGGAATTTCTTCTCTTCAGCCGTTGCAGCAGCCACGTAGATGGCCGCCATCGCGGCGACGGTACCCAGCAGGTACCAACGGCCGGTCGCGATCGGGGCCGCGGCCCAGGTCAAGAGATAGGAAGTGTATAGAGGATGCCGGATGAAACGATAGGGGCCGCTTTGAACCAGGTGCACTGGACGATCGGGCGAGAAGGACGCGGATAACGGCCGGCCCAGGTGCATGAGAATGGCCCACCAGAATAAAGCGAGGGAAGCGCTATAGAGAACGGCGCCAGTAAGCCCTCGCGCGTATGAGATCGAGCTAAACGCCAGAGCCATGAGATGGAGGATCGCGAACAGAACGCCACAACCCGCGATTACCTTCATGCCCGACGTTGTCCCGCTAGGCCGGGTGAAAAACTTGCGCATAGCCCAGCTGAAGCTTCCAAGCGAACCGAGGAACAGCGCCGCGAGAAGGGATTGCGTCCAGGTCATTCCTCTACTCGCATGCCATTTCCGCTAAAGGGCTCGTGCCCAGCCCTTGTAAGTTGGAGCCGTCCTTGAGCGCAGCGGCCAAATGTTGAAGCGACGGGTCCGGCTCGGCGTTTGAGGCCGGGCATACCACCGGTACGTCCTGCAGAAGCCGGCTGCAGTATTCCACCCATTTTTGGTACCGGGGATGGGGCCGCGCGGAGTCAAAGCGGATGATCTCCATCTCGCAGCGATATTGCGAATCATAGTAAGGCGCCAGTTCTTTGCCGCCCGATACCAGGCGTTCGCCGCCAATTCTCTTGAGTATCGAAGACGAGCAACGCTGTGTTGTAGCCGTGCTGATGCCTAATGCGCCGCCCAACAGCTGAGCCAGCCCGTAGGCGGACAGCACCATTCGGAGAGCTTCCGAGGTGCAGCGAAATGGTTCACGGATGACCCATCCGCCCATCTCTACGTAGGAGCACTTCCGCTGACGAGCCACCGCCAGTTCATCCTCAACGGCTGCCTTTAGGGAGCCGCCGCGGTCGCGGCAGTGAGCAAGCGAGGAATGGGATATCAATAGATCAGAAAACTTGGCACCGATGCGATGCGGAAGATAACGCATGCACGCGGCGAGCTGACCGTGTTCGTCTACGGTGAGCAGATGCCAGCTCTTGTAGTCGGCGCTCTGAATATGACGGCCGTCGGCGGATAGTTCCGACGCGTCCACCGCGCCTTCTTCCACCGCAATTTTTCCTCGGAGCTGTTGCACCTCGCCCAATAAATTGAAATGGCGCTGTGAGTCGACGGCGAGACGTCGAAACGGTGCTTGATTCAGTGTATGAGGTGCTAGGATAGCGAACCTTCGGCGCAGATTCGAAATACTGCTCGAAATAAACCTCAAACGGAGGCCCTCCTCGAACGGACGGACTGCGGTCTACGGACGGACGAACTAAACAACAGAACCGGCCGGGCTGGCGCAGCGACAGGTATGTTCAGTAGGAGCACAGCAACCGCGGAATCGCAATTCGTTTTCGGCACAGCGTACAGCGGTACAGCCCGGGGGATCGTAGAACCTAAGATGTAAGGGCAATAGTATCATTCGTCGATACCATGCGCAAGGAAAAATGTGCGTCTCACGCCGCAATCTTCTCTCTCCCTGTTCTTGAAGATCGACCGCGCTGTTCAATGCCTTTATGAGGTGAATGTAGTAGCAACCAGCTGAGGCGACTAAAGGGTTCTAACTTTTTGTAACGCAGCTCCGGCGTGCGCCAGCCCGCCTGCCGCGCACGCGAAAACGAAGCCTGTGATCGTCTAAGCCTCTGTGTGGTTGCAAGAAAGGAAGGCGGTGGGAAGAAGGCCTTATCGGGAATCCCCAAATAAAAAACGCCGGACCCACCTTGTGGGCCCGGCGTGTGTGTTTTGGATTTTCTGTGAGGAGCGGTTACGACTGACTGACGCGCCGGCGGTACAACGCCATACCGAGCAGCCCGACGCCAACCAGAAGAGTCGTGGTCGGCTCAGGTACCGGCGAGGGCGATTCTGTGGCAGACCAGGTTGACGTTATCGTGCCGTGCTCATTGAATTCCAGGTTCAAGATGTCTGGAATTGTGACCACACTACCGTCGGACAGCTTGCCGCTGAGCGTGGTGGAGAAAAGACCGTTGTACGGTGTTTCACCGGTGGCGCTAGTGCCGGTATACGCTTGCATGCCGAGCACCAACTGAACGTCCACCTGATCTGCACTTGCCTGCGTGAACCGGAACGGCGATCCGGTTGGTACGCAGACGCTTCCGACTGCGCCCGAACTGCAGTCATTGGAGGCCGGCGGCGCCGCAGGGGGAATCGATGTTAAGTCGAAAAACACCGTGCCGAGCGGGCTTGGGATGCTCTCAAACTGCGTCAAGGGCAGCATAACGTTTTGCGGTATGTCCCTAATGGTTCCAGTGCTCGGTATCGTGAAGTCCGCCGTGTCCCCACCCGAGACCGACATCGGCACCGTGGTCGATGAGGAGCAGGGACTCGCGTTTCCGTTAAACGGAGTATTCCAGTTGATGCAGCCGATCTGCGATCCGCCGGTTGAGCTCACCCCCACTAATGTTCCGGATGTATTGCCAATAGCCACTATTCCGCCACCCGGTCCAATCGGAATAGCGGTGGCAAAGGCGTTAGTCGACCCAACCGCGAAAGCAACAATCGCGGCCATGGTCAAAGTTAAGGTTATCTTCGAAAGCATCGTCCTTCTTTGGTATGCTCGTGCCATCATACCCCTCCTTCTGATCTGCGCTCCCACGTCGAGAGCAACCAAATAAAGAATAAGGTGGATTCTTTTACGTTTGAAGTGACATCGCAATGTCACGGTACTAATTGCGCCGTCGCTCGATCAGTTAGTACCTTTTCGCGCGAAACAAAATGCCCGGAGTTACTTCTAACTTGCAAGGCGCTCTCTGTGTTACTCGGGGAGTTAAGGTTGCCATGCATTCGAAAGTTTCCCGGGCATAACAGTTCTGCATTGGCGCCTCGTTTTGCGCAGCCGGCTTAAACTGCCAAGGTGTGTTCAGAAGGCTGGCCGTATATGAGGAACGAAAACGGCAGCGACGGGTTACGGAAGCTCGCCCGGTTTTTGCCAGGCCGCCGGCGAAGATTGACTGATGTTTATCGTTTCGTGTGACCGTCGCCGTCCGGGCCTGACGTGCTGGATTTCGTAAGCTGGCCGTCATGGCATCGGAGTAAGTCCAGCATGTCGTTGGCGTGTTCCTCTTCCTTAGTAAGAATGCCTTCCATCATCACGCGCGTGGTCGGATCCTTTTCGCCGAAAAACCGGATCAGTTCGCGGTAGTGCTCGCAAGCGATTCGTTCCGCCACTAGGTTTTCTTTGATCATGTCGACTAAGTCGGCCGGATCGGCATATTGCGAAGCGGAACGCGTCGCCAGCCCTTCCGGGTTCAGGTTAGGCGTCCCGCCCAACTGATTGATCCGCTCGGCGACGGCGCGCATGTGTTCCTGCTCTTCTTTAGCATGCTCTTCGAATTCCTCTTTGACGCTCTCGCTGGCGAGGCCGGCGGCGCATATAGCGTTAACAGTGTAGCGGAGGACACACACAATTTCCGTCGCGAGCACGCTCTGCAGAATATCGATGGTCTGTTTGACGTCGCCTTGGTAGGCCGGTGTAACTACGCCTTGCTCCAGATGCGCACGCGCTCGAGCGCGCAGGGTTTCCACGTCGGTTAGAAACGGTTGTTCGGTTTTCATGTTACCCAGTTGTTTGATGGCGTAGAGCGAGAGTAGTTTCGGTGCGCAGTTACGTTGAATCACCTAACGGGCCTTGCGCCAGTTGCCTTATGCGGTCACGACCCCGCCGGCAGCCAAAATAAGCGATTTTCAGCGAGCGTTTACGCCTATCGGCGCCTCTAACTCAAGCGCATCCCGACCGATGGTTGAACGAATGAGTTCGCTGACTTCTGATATTTGTTCTGTGGCGGGCATGTTGGCACTACTAGTGTTCGCGCTCCTCAGCACCCTGCGGATCAATAACAATCGAAAGGCACGTGACCGCACGCGGAAGCTCACCTCCCGTTTGCTGAATTGGAAGTAGCCATTTCTGTTGGCTGGGCGGGCGTCATTGCTTCCTGATGATTCGTGAATCCAGGAAGGCCACCAGCGCGTCGAGTTCCTCCGGTTTCAAGGCACTGGCAAAAGCGGGCATGTTGTGGCCGCCGTTCAGAATGCGAAGCGTAATCTGTGAGCGATCGAGCCGCTCGCACCGTCCGATTGCCGAGAACCCACTGGTATTGAGATACGCCGTTTCCCGAGAATTGCCAGCGAGCCTGGCCCGCCTGCGTCGCGCACGGCCTACGACGCCCAGAGCTCGTTGATCGGCGCGTACTGCACGGGATCCGTGTCGGGGACGTAAGCGAAGCCGCGATTCAGCGGGTCATCGTGACGGATCGTGGTCCAGTCGATTCCCATCGCTGAATAAATTGTGGCCTCGATGTCCTCCGGATAGACATATCGATCCTGCGACCATCCGAAGTCCACGGTGTCACTGCCGTCGGCATTCGTGGTGCCGATGGTCTTGCCTCCAACGATACCGCCGCCGGCAAAGAACGCGAACTGCTGCGGATAGTGATCGCGGCCCTGGGCAGGTGTTAGTGCTCCGACCGTCCGGCCAAACTCGCCGGCCATAAACACCATGGTGTTATCGAACAGCCCTCCGGCTTGCAGGTCGTTCAGCAGTTGAGCCACACCCGTATCCAACTGCTTGCCCAAACTAGGAAGCTGATTGGCAGCGTAGATGTTCTGGTGCATGTCCCAGCCGCCGACGGTGATCTGGATAAAGCGTGTTCCTTGATTAGCCGCGAGGACTTGCTTCGCAATCAGGCAGGCGTCCCCAAACGACGTGGATCCATAGCGCGCATGATCGGCGGCGCTAAATTTGAAAGCGGTGTTGACGGTCGGATTGTACATCAGCTGCTGAGCCGCCAGATAGAAGTTGTTGTAGTCGTCCAGCGGCTGGCCGTACGGCGAACTAACGCGCAGCGGATCGTCGATCTGATGCAGCAGACTCCAACGGGTATCGAACAGCGCGCCCGTGGAATCGCCCGGCAAAGTCGTATCGGGAAGTCCCGCCTGCGATGGGGCGACGCGGAACGGTGCGTACTCCGCCGAGAAATAGCCTTGGCCGACACCGGACGGCGAGTTGAGAGCCAAAAAGGTCGGGAATACCTGGCCGGTTTGACGTTGGCTTTCCTTTTCGATCGCGACGACGCTGCCGATGTTGGGCGCGATATTTCCAAGCGCCGCAGCCGGGTTGCGGCCGATCTGGGTCCAGGTTTGCGCGAGCGAATGCACCAGCGCGTGCGAGCGCATGGAACGCACAATGCTGAAGTTCTTATTCTGAAGATGCTGAGCCAAGCCGGGCAAGAGACCGCTGGGAAACGCAATCCCGTTGATCGTATCGGGAGTGAAGCTCGAAGGGGTTACTCCGTTGAGCACTTTGAGATCGAACGTATCCACGTGGCTGGGCGCGCCCGCAAGCAGGATGAAGATCACGTTCTTGGCGGTATTCTGCGTCGTCACGCCGGAAGGCATTACCTCGGCGGCGCGCGCGTAGCGTTGCGCCAGATACGAACCGGTCAAGCACGTGCCGGCGACCTGGAAGAACTGGCGGCGCGTCCAGTGCGGGCGATTGAAGAACGACTTCCGGGAGGGGGCGAAGTCCTTGTCCATGCGATCGAACTTGGGTGTTTTCATGGGTCTTTCTCCTCCCGGCTAGTAATTGAAAACGAAATCCACTTTGTTATAGAGGGACCAAAGCAGATTTTCGAGCTGTGCGTTCCGCGCGGCGCCTGAACCGCTCAAGCTGCCCATGGCGGCCGTCATTTCCACGCTGGTGGGATAACGCGAGAGCACCGTCAAAAATAATGTATTCACCGCCTGATCGTTCGGGAGCGCGGTTACAGTAGCCAGCAACCCGGTCTTGGGTGCCTTGGCCACTGAAACGCGGCTGGCGACGAAGTTGTCGTTCATCAGATACAGCGCTTGAAGAATGGAACCGTCCGGCCGCCGCGGCTGATCGTCGCGGTTGCCCCGCAGGAACGAATTCAGGAAATTGTTCACGGGTCCGTTGGCCCCGTCGGGATTATTGAGAGGCTCGGGAAGCTGCATCGCTTCGCTCACAGTTCCGTAAACGGCGGTCATCTTATAGGTCGGGATTACGCCGCTAGTCTGAGTGATCGCGTCATGCAGCTCTTCGGCCCACAGGCGGCGAACCAGCTTGCGCGCAAACAGCGGGGTCCAAGCGGGATTCCACGTTCCGCTATACCGCGAGGAGAGCTGGTAGGCCTGTGAATTGGCGATTTCGCGCTGGAGCGCCTTGATATCGTAACCGCTGTTAATGAAGTCTTGCGCCAGGGCGTTCAGCAACTGTGGATTGGAGGGCTGCAGCGGCCAGGGCTGTGTGGGATCGTTCGGCCATGGCGCGGTCGGCGGATTGGTTGGATCCAGACGCGCCGGGTCGAAGGTGTCCGGCGGATCGACGATGCCCATTCCGAAGAATTGCGCCCACATGAAATTGACGGTTGCGCGCGCGAACTGGAAATCGGAAGTGACGAATTGCGCCAGCGCCACGCGATAGTTCTGCCCTTTGGGCGGGGTTTGGCCGCCGAACAGATATTGTGGCGCGACATTCTTGATCGCGCCGACGGGCTGCCGGGCCGGCCGGTTACCGGTGGTCGTGTTCAGCGGATAGTCGGCCAGTTTGGGATTGTCGGCAAGGCCCCAGTAGTACACGTTCTGGGCAACGGTTGTGCGCGGTGTCGTGGTGTGAGAAAGGAACGACGAAAGCCACCAGGCCTGCATACGCGTGGTCTGCGATCCCCACAGGCTCAGGGAATCCAGGTGCCCGCGGCCGTTATGGCAGAGCAAGCAATTCACGTGCGCGATGCCGAGGAAGGAATCGGCGATATTCGCGGTCTGCTGGTCCCAGATATCCTGTGCCGGGCCGCCGTTCACCACGCCGCCCACCAGCCAGTTCAATTCGCCTTGCGTATAGCTATCCGTTCCTTGCGCGGAGATGATCTCACGTACCATCTGGTCGTACGGCTTGTGTGAATTGAGAGAGTCGCGAACATATTGATTGAAGGCGGCCACGCCGTCCGGGAAACGGACGATTTGAGTGTTGCGCGAATTGTTCTGGAAGAAGTCACCGTAATACATGGTCCACTTATCTACCCATTGCGGGCTGGTGAGTAGCGAGTCGATATAAGTGGCGCGCTTGTTGGACGATGTATCCGCGACGAAGGACGTGACCTGATCGGGAGTGGGGATGCGGCCCGTAAGATCCAAAGTTACGCGGCGGATGAATTCGTAGTCGTTGGTAAGCGGAGCTGGCGTGACGTTGGCCTGCGCCATGGCTGGAAATAGGTAACGGTCGATGGTGTTCGAGGTGGCCGGGTCCACTAATGTTCCCGTGCGGGTTCCGGGAGGCGCCCCCAGGGAAGAAGCTACGGCTTCGGTCAAAGCGCTCGCCGCATAATCCCGACTCGGCGCTTGCGAGCCTGCAACGTGCGCGAGCCGGCCATTACGAAACCCGCGCATCGCGCCTTGCATGATCTTGTCATGGCTGACGCCGAAAAAGGGGCAGTCCGCGTGCTCGATCGAAAGGGCATCGTCGGCAGCATAAAGGCCGAGCAACGCCAAGCTCGAAACCCCGAGAAATATCGCGATCGGTCGAGTTCGCATCATTGTGCAAGCTCCTCTGCAGGTCCTAATCCAGACCCTATCAAATTGTATGCTATCCACCTAAACACGCCAACCTGAAAAGAGGATGCGTCGGCGGACATTTTTTAATGAGCTCTGGGGCGGCAAGGTCTAGTAGTACCAGGGTGTTTTCCCCTAGCAGCTACTAAGGCTTACCTCGGGGAATGCGCAGGCCGGGCTGGGTTTCAGGCCGCGATCGGGCGGGTCCGGCCGGAGTTCTGCCGGAGTTCGGACGAGGCTCAGGCGGCTTCCGGCGTCCGTGCCGAGTAAAATAAAGCCTCATGGCCGCCGATTCACCTCACGCCCAAGGCATCCCATCCTGGCGCCGATTCGCACATGGCGGGTGGATTTGCGCCTTGTTTTTCCTGATTCTGGGCAGCCTGTTCGTGAACAGGACAGGGGTTGAAGAGGACGAGGCGATGTTTGCCGCGCCGCTCTATCGCGAATGGTGTTTCTTTGCTCTTCCCTGGAGGCATGGGCGCATGCCGATCATGCACATGTCCTACGTAGGCGCACTGAAGACGTGGCTGTACACGCCGATCGCGGCGTTTTGGACGCCCGGCGCCGCGATGCTCCGCGTTCCGGCGCTGGCGATCGGTGCCTTGACGATCGTCCTGTTTTGGCTATTACTGGAATCGCTTAACGGACGCGTTGCAGCCTGGACCGGCTGCCTGCTCCTCGCCAGCGATACCGCCTTTGTGCTGACGACCGTATTCGATTGGGGACCGGTTGCTATCCAGCATCTGTTGCTCACGGCCATTCTGCTGCTTTGCGTTCTCTGGTGGCGCGGCAGGGCCGACGGCTGGTTATTTTTGGCCGCCGTCTGCGCCGGCCTGGCTTTCTGGGATAAAGCAGTGTTCGTTTGGATGTTCGCCGGACTGATCGCCGGGTCGATGGGATTCTGGCGCGGAATCTGGCAGCGATTGAGTTGGCGGCGATTTGCATTGGTGGTTGTGGGGCTATGCCTGGGCGCGGCGCCATTGATTTACTACAACTTTTCAAGCGACCCGAAGTTTTTGACATTTCGAGCGAATACCAGACTTACGCCCGGCCAGTTCGGCCCTAAATTCAGAGTGCTGCGCATGACCTGGAACGGTTCGGCTCTGTTCGGCTACATGGTGTACCAAGACGCCGACCGGCCAAAACCGGCCCGGAGCGCCGTGGAAAGGGCCAGCTTCGCCCTGCATGGGATTTTCGGAGATCGCCGACGGGGCTACTTGGAATTTGCGCTGGCGGTGAGCATTGTGCTGCTGCCGTTTTTGTGGAGGAGCCGAGCGCGAATGCCCGCGCTGTTCACGCTTATCGCTGGGGGCATTGGATGGACCGTGATGGCTCTGCTGGACGGCGGTGGTTCGGTCCACCACGCCGTGTTGTTGTGGCCGCTGCCGGAACTATTCGCAGCCATATGTCTGGCGGAGGGGTCCGCCCAGTTTCGTTTCGGCAGAGCAGCACTGACGGTGGCTGTTGCATTCCTAGTAGCAGCAAATCTCCTACTCGCCAATCAGTACCTGTTTCAATTCGTGCGCAATGGAGGGTCGGGGAGTTGGACCGACGCGATTTACGCGCTGGCGGAAGAAGTGCGCCAATCCAAGCAGGTCCTGTTGGTCGACTGGGGTGCTCAGGACCCACTGTCATTCTTGAACCAAGACCATCCGTCCGTCCGGACTGTTGCAGATCCGTTCCTGCCGCCGGGCGAGCCGGAGGCTAGTAGGAAAGCGGATCTCGAGTTGCTTTCCAACCCGGACGCCGTATGGGTGGAGCACACCGCTTCGAGCGAGGTATCGCGGGGCATCAATGAGAGGCTCCGCCAGGCGGCTGCCGCAGCCGGATTCGATCAGGCCGTCCTGAGCACGGTTTGCGATCAGAACGGCCGGCCCATTTTTGAAACCTTTCATTTTGTCCGAAAGCCCCAATAACCGCCGCGTTCGGCACTGGTTGTAATATCCTGACGATTGGATTTCACGTGCAATATATGCGGTGCGCGGAACAGCGGCGTTGAAGACTTCGGCCGCGAGGTGCCCAGCTGCGTTGCCTGCCAATCCTCCGTCCGGCTGAGATCGTTCCTATATGCGCTCTCGCTGGAATTGTTTGGCGTACCGCTCATCCTGCCCGATTTTCCCGTGCTAAAAGGACTGCGTGGGCTGGGTCTCACCGATAGGGACTGTTACGCTCAGCATCTCATCCGCTGCTTCGATTACCGGAACACCTACTACGACGCCGAGCCGCGGCTCGACATCGCGACTGAAGATGGGTACCCAGAAGGGACACTGGACTTTATCACCTCCAGCGAGGTGTTCGAACACGTGCAGCCGCCGCTCGTGGCCGCGCTAAAGAACGCGCACCGGATGCTGGGACCCAGAGGCGTTCTGGTCTTCACTACGCCTTGGGGCTTGGATGAGGGACCGGCGTCAATGGAACACTTCCCTGCCCTGGACGATTTTGGCCTGGCGCAACTGCGCAGCGGTCCCGTTTTAGTCAATCGGACCGCGGAAGGCCGGCTTCAGTTGTTCGAGAACCTTATATTCCATATTGGGCTGACGCCTGCGCTGGAAATGCGCCGCGTGACGGCAAAGGAAATACGACGCATGTTTGCCGAAGCGGGATTTAGCGAGCTGCGGTTTTATACGGACGAATATCCCCCCTTCGGGATCCGCCATCCGGAGCCATGGTCACTGCCGTTGGCGGCCCGCAAACAGCCGAACCATTTCGATCAGAACGTGCGCGCGGAGCTGATGGCGCAATTTGGCGAGTTGCGCAACGTGGTACGGCGCATGGCGGATGCGATCGACCAACGGACCGCCTGGGCGCAAAGTCTCGAAACGGAACTCCTGGCCGAGCGCCAGCGCTTGAAAGAATTAGACGCGGAATTTGTGAGCCGCACCGAATGGGCGCGCAGCCTGGACAAGGAACTGGAGCAAGTCTCCGCGCTGGCGGCAAGTCTGCAGCAGCAACTCGAGAGCCGGACTGCGTGGGCGCAGGATCTGGACCGGCAACTGCAAGAGCGCACGAAATGGGCCCTCGATTCGGACGAGCAGCTGAATCGGCTTAAAACCGAGCTGGGGCTGCTGCGAGCAGGCTCGTGGAACCGCCTGGGCCGCCTGCTGCGGTTCGTTCGCTAGTCTTCCCGGCGCGCGCGAAACGCGATGAAGCAGGCGCCCAAAATACCCAGCGCGCTCAGGATCGCACCGGCGTAGACCGATTTCGGTCGAAACGCAAAACGCACCTGGTGCACCCCGGCGGGAACTGCGACACCGCGCATCGCGATGTTGACTTCGTGGATTGCTGCCGGCTTTCCATCGATGAACGCTTGCCAGCCTGGATAATAGGAATCGGCCAAAACGAGGACGCCATTGCAGGCCATCGAAGCGCGCAGCAAGACGCTCTCGGCTTGGTAGCGTGTGACGGAGACGACGTCGCCCTCGCATGCGGCAGGTTTCCAGTCGCTCGGAACGGAGCCGCGCACGAAAGCCGAGCCGTGCAGTTCCTCGACGTGATCTCGGATCAGCGTTTGCTCAGCGCCGATTTCGGCGACCGAATTGATGCGGTGCACCGCCCACGCTCTCGGAAACGCGTGCGGATTCTGAAACACTTTTCTACCGCTCTTGCCCTCAAGAACGACGTGAGCGTCAGGCATGGCGCTTTGGCGGCCGATCGTATACCGAACGTTCCACAAGGACCGCACTGCGGGAACATGCACTTCGATATCGCCCGAGTTCACCGTAAGACTGGCGAGATAGGATTTGAAGCCGTCGAAGTGATGGTACTCGGGCCAATTCAGAGCCAGATCGTCGGTTTCCAGGTCGATGCGGAATGGCCGCTCCTGATGTTCGAGGAACGCGGCGAGATCGGGGTCATCGTACACCTTGCGGAGGTTCGCCATCTGTCCATAATCGCTGCGATCCCCGAACTCAGAACCAGAGAGATTACCGTACTCCATCAGCATGCAACCGAACAGCAGCACGGTTACGGTCCGGGCGCCGAGCGCGCCTCGGTTCCAGCCGAACAGGACCGCGCCAGTGACCACTGCAAAAAATCCCGCCGAGGTGTATGGATCGATGACGCCGGAGACGGATGGGCTGGCGGCCAAACCGAACAGGACGGCCGCCCAAAGCAACAGCCCGGCGGCCTCGACGATCCACGCCGCGCGTCTTCCAGCAAACGTGTGGCTCAGAGCCGGTAATTGATCGAATCCAAACGCCGCAAGAACCGCAGCTCCAGCGCTGAAGAGACAAACCGCCGCGGCTGGGGTACGCGCCTTATCGAGAAATGGAACGATCGAGTATAGGAAGCCCTGAAAAATATTGTGCGCGCCGAGCGAGTACAGGAACCCGCCGGACGCGATCGCCGCGAAAAAGGGAAGCCACTTCCGATTCCATGCAGTAGCCACGGCAACGATCGCCAGCGACGCCGCAACGATTCCGAGAAACGGGTCCGTGTAGCCGTGAGCGTTCGGTATGACGATGCCGAAAATCGAGAGAATCGGCGACGAGAAGTCGCGGTGTACGAAATAGGGGACCGGTTGCCCCCATGTCACCGGCTCCGGCGCACTGATCCAGCGCTTGGCCAAACGTCCGTACTCGATCATCGGCAGGATCTGCAAGGCTGCGGTCAGAAGCATAAAAACGCCGGAAACCGCAGCCAGAGCGGCGGTTCGGAGGGAGGGCGACCGCGCGAAATAGAAGATCCAGGCGAAGACCACCGCGAGCGTGATATAGAGCGGCGCCTGATGATGGCCGCTGAGCCAAGCCATGCCGAGGCAGAGGCCGCAGAGAGCACTGCTGGCCCACGGTTTCCGGCCGCTGGCGGCGCGCAGGAGAAAGAGGAACACCAACGGCGCCCACATTGCACCATTTAGCATCTGCGGCCATCGGGTGGAACCGATATAGCCGCCCAAGCTGAAAGCAAGGCCGCCCAGCATCGACGCCGCGCGAGAGAGACCCAAATCGCGGCAAAGCAGGTAACAGAACAGTGCCGCCAGGTAATGAATTATGACGAAATACCACTGCAACACCTCGGGGTGGAGGTGCCCATGCTTGCGCGGCATCAGAAAAAAAATCCAGTTCAGCGGATACGCCGCGCCGGGCTGACCCTGTGCAAGCAGCGGCTGGCCTGCCCAGGTAGTTGGGTCCCACAGAGGAAATTCGCCGCGCTGCATCTGGCGGGCTTCCTCTTCGAGCCACGGGAGAACTTGGCCGGCCAGATCCGGTTCCCACATCCACTCGAACTGATATGTCAGGGTGATGCGCCAAAAGAAGCCAGCAACAATCAACAGAAGCAGGGCGGGAGCGGCCAAGGCGCGGAGCCGTGGCGTCCTGGCGCCGGCCGAGCGGCTCGTTTTAGCGGCGATTGCATCGGAGGACATGACGCGAGTTCGCTAGTCCCTCATGATACCCGATCAAGCTGTCGCGGCTGGGTGTGCAACGTGTTCGCGCGCGCTTATGTGCGCGGCCAGGCGTGGGCTCCAGAGCGCACAGACTAACAGCATAGCCAGGAATATCGTGGCATCTGTGAAGACGTGGAACAGCAGCAAATGCCGGTCGGTCTCGATTGCGTCCGCCAGCGAGACACTTACGAACTCGGCTACTGCGACGGCTGCGCCAATGGATATAGTCCACGTTAGCGAACGAGCTAAAGCTGACATGGGAGCTTTGAGGCAAAAGAACGGAGCGCACAGCGCCAGCGCAAGCCAAAGCAGCACATGAGCCGGCCACCAGCGGAACAATCTCGTGCGCAATGCGCTCCAGGAGCCAAATCGCGGATCGCGTGCACCCGCGGGCTTGCCAGCCTGGCGGCGATAGTTGGAAAGATAAACCACTCGCCGGTTGGGAGCTTCATTCCACAAGTCCGAACGCAATTTAGCGAGAGCCCGATCGGGATGTCGAACGTAGAAGGTCAATACGCGCCCGTAGGACGTGCGAGCGTAAAAGGCTGTCCGCCAGCTTGTATCTTTTGCATTCATCGGACTCGCCGGCGAGTACGCCGTCAGGCCGGAATAGCGCGCGTCGGACGGGTCGAGCCCCAGTTCCACCAGGTCCTGGGCAGGTGTTTTGGAATGGGGAAGCAAGTAAAAGAAAATCAAATTGAATCGGGCTTGGGCGGTGTAAGATCCGGGCGTGGTTGCTATGATCCAGATCACGGCCGCAAGTACGATTAGCCCTATCGAAGAAACCGCCAGCCGAACGGTGGTCTCGTTCTGCCGGACGGCTAGCCACAGTAAGAAAACAACGGCCGCGAGACCCTGCAGTGCATGCTGCGCTTTCGACCCGGCGAACAAAAGCACTGAGGCCCCAAAAAGCACGAGCAGCGGGAACTTGATTCTGCTAGCCATGCTGAGTTGAACGGCCAAAACGACCACAGCCAGCCCGCCGAGTATCGCGGCCGTGTCGGTAAAGAACGAATTCAGATACGCGACCAGTCCGATGTCAGCAAAAATCCAAAGAGCCGCGAGCGACATTGCGACTCGAGCCACCGCCCGAAACGGGCGTAATAGAACTAAGACCGCGGAGTAAAACCCCAAGAACAACAGCGAGTGAATTGTTCCCATCCACCGAATATCGAAGCGGACCGGATCGCTCAAGAGTCGCGCGAGCGAGGATGCCACCCACGCCAGCCCGGTTTCGGAAGAGTAGTAGGGAGGTGGAAAGCAATACTCGCTGCCGCGGAGATATTCCGATTGAAAAAAGACGAAGTTATTGGCGCTGTGATCGGCGCCGTCGATGCACAGCGCACCGATCACTTTACCGAAGTCGCCATTGCTGGCCATCCCGACAAAACCCGGCAGCAGCAGTTTCCAGACCAGTATCGCCGCGCATAACGACAAGAAGAATGCCTCTTCGAGCGCGCGCCGGGTCTTCACAGCTTCTTAGTCTAGTTCGAAAGCCGCCTTGTAGTCGTGGGCGAGATTTAGGTCCTGGTGTTCCTTGAGCAGGAGGCAATTTCCGATGGCGAGCACCTCGATATCGGTTCCCAGGAAACAGCGGAAGGCGTCTTCGGGCGTGCACACGATCGGCTCGCCACGTACGTTAAAGCTGGTGTTGACCAGAACCGGACAGCCGGTCACTTCATAGAAGCGCTGCAGCAGCGCGTAATACCGCGGATTGGTCTCGCGATGCACGGTCTGAATGCGCGCCGAATAATCTACGTGCGTCACCGCGGGAATATCGCTGCGCGGCACGTTCAGCTTGTCAATACCGAACAGGTTCTGCTGCTCTGGCGTCATGGGTTTGCGCCGCCCCTCCACGACGTCGGCGACCAGAAGCATATAGGGGCTGTCGCAGTCCAATTCGAACCAATCGCTGACATGTTCGCGCAGCACGGATGGAGCGAATGGCCGGAAGGACTCGCGGAACTTCACTTTGAGATTGAGCAGCGATTGCATTTGAGGCGACCTGGGATCCCCCAGGATGGAACGGGCTCCCAGCGCGCGAGGACCGAATTCCATGCGGCCCTGGAACCATCGCACCGCTTTACCGCCCGCAAGCGCATCGACGCACTCATCCAGCATTTCCGCTTCCGCAAGCACGGTGAATTTGCCACCTGCCGACACGAGGCGCCGCTCGATCTCTTCCTGCGAGAATTCAGGACCGAGATACGATCCATGCAATGCGATCGCTGCAACCGCTCACCCGGCGCGGCTGGGCTTTGAAAATGTAATGGGCCGCGAGAGCGGCTCCCAGCGCGCCTCCTGCATCGCCGGCCGCGGGCTGGACCCACAGCCGCTCGTACCTTCCGTCCCGGAGGATCTTACCGTTCGCAACGCAATTCAAAGCGACGCCTCCGGCCAGACACAGGTTCGTCGCACCGGTTTCCTGAGCCAGCGACCGCGTCATCCGCAGCACGATCTCCTCAAGAACAGCCTGGATCGATGCGGCCAGGTCCATATGCCGCTGTGTCAGCGATTCATCCGGTCGTCGCGGCGGCCCTCCAAAGAGCTCGTCAAACTTGCGGCTGGTCATCGTCAGACCGGCGCAGTAGTTGAAGTACTCCAGATTCAGGCGGAAGGAGCCGTCTGGCTTGAGATCGACCAAATGATCAAGGATGTTGGACGAATAGGAAGGGACTCCGTAAGGCGCCAATCCCATGACCTTGTACTCGCCGGAATTCACCTTGAACCCGGTGTAATAGGTGAACGCCGAATACAGCAGACCCAGCGAATGGGGAAAATGAATTTCTTTGATGATCTTCAGGCGCTGTCCTTGGCCAGCGCTACGGATGCCGTAGCCCATTCGCCTACTCCGTCCATTGTCAGCACCAGGGCTTCGTCAAAAGGTGAGGGAAAAAACGCGCTGGCGGCGTGACTCTGATGATGTTCAGCGAACAGCAGGCGCGTGGCGTCGAAGTGTTTATCCAACGCGGCCAACTCATCGCCGAGCAAATCCTTTTGAAACAATTTCTCGCGCACCCACAGCGGCATGGCCATCTGGAACGAGCGAAGCCCTTGTGGCGCATAAGCGAGATAGGTCTCGAGCAGGCGCTCGAACTTCAGAAACGGTTTATCGTAGAAAACCACGTGATCGATGTCCGCCAGGCGGACGCCCTCCTGTGCCAGGCAATAGCGAACGGCGTTGGCGGGAAACCGCGCATCGTGTTTCTTGCGGGAAAAGCGCTCTTCCTGGGCGGCGGCGACAATGTCACCGTCCCGGATCAAAGCCGCGGCGCTGTCGTGATAGAAGGCAGAAATGCCGAGAATTCGCACCACTAGAGCTCAGAACAGCGTGTAGATGAATGGCGCGACCGCGCTTCCCTGCGCCAGTACCAGCAGCGCGCCAACGATCAACATCACTAACAAGATGGGCAGCAGCCAATATTTCTTGCGGGTTCGAAGGAAAGCCCCGAATTCTTTAAGGAACGAAAGCATTGGATCTCTCAGGTTAGAACTGATTCACCATAGAATCGGGAGGCGGTCCGGCCGGCTGGCGCTCGATCCAGTAGCTCTTGGCTCCAGCATCGGGAACGCGCCGCAGCGGGTCTTTGCCGAGAGCGCGGAGCAACAAAGCAACCGGCGTCACGATTAGAAAAAACAGCAGTGCGGTGACCACCGGCGTCATGACCCGGCCGAGCAGCAAGCCCAGCTTGGTCCAAAGCTGATTGGGCTGGTGCAGCAAGCTGGGCCGCAGACTTGCCGTCGCTAGGAGCGCGACCGCCAGCGCCAGCGCCCACCAGCGCGCAGGAGCGTGATAACGCAGGGGAGCGAGGGCTACCAATAGGAAGAATGCCGCGATGACGAAGCCGAAGGCGCGATCCGACGAGCCTCGTACTTCCGCGTGCCGGCTGAAATCCTCGTGAGTCGACATCCTGGAGTTGATACTACTCCAGTGTACGCTGGACGCCTCGGCAAATGCGCGGGCAATTGGAGCGGGTGGTTAGACGGCGCGGCGCTCGGTGGCCGGACCCACGACGGCCGCATAATAGCGCGGCGTGGCAGGAATCTTGATCGGCTCCATCTCCTGAGCGACCAGCCAGGCATGGAGGCCGCGCTCCACCGCACCGACGAACTGATTCAGGATGAGCGGATCCATTTCCAGACTGAAATCGCAGAAGAAATTTACGTATTCGCCGGAAGGAAGCGGAATGCGCAATTGCCACAAGCGCTGAGAGTCGCGGGCACGCACATCTTCAAATACGGTGCCCTGGATGCTCATGCGAGCGCCCTGGAATCCGAATTCGCTGCTGCCCTCCCGAAGGCGCTTCCAACACTCGTCCAGATCGGCTGCTTTCGCGAGGGAGGTTTCAAAATCGATCATCCGCGTTTCTGCATCGATAATGCGGCGGAACTTTCCGCCGAGAAACATTTTGCCGGCCGAGGCGAATTCGGCGTAGTCCAAATGGCGAATTCCGAGCCACGCAGCCCCGCAGAACAGAATCACGATTAACGCGCTGTAGCGATTGTGCACGGCACTGACCAGCAACGACAGAACCGCCACCAGGCCGCAAAACGCGTAAATGGTCAAAACCGCACGCCGCGTCGTAAATCCGCGGTCCAGCAGCTTGTGGTGGATATGCCCACGGTCCGGAGCGAAGATCGGCCGATTTCGCAAGAAGCGCCGAAGCACGGAAACGATTACGTCCAGAAGCGGAATGGAAACCGCCAGGAGCGGCGCCGTCAGCGCAACCAACGTAACCGACTTTTCACTCCATAGCGCGCCGTAGCAGCCCAGCAGGAATCCGATCAGCAAGCTGCCGCTGTCGCCCAGAAACACGGAAGCAGGATTGAAGTTGTATCGCAGGAATCCGAGCAGGCAGCCGGCCAGCGGCAAGGTCGCCAGAACCAAAGGCAGATTGCGCTGTGTGAGCGCCGAAAGGAGAATTGTAAGTGTCGATACCAAGCCGACGCCGGCGGCCAAGCCATCCATGCCGTCGATCAAATTGAACGCATTCGCGCAGCCCACCAGCCACACGACGGTGATACAAAAACCCACCCACGGCGAATTGGGCAGGATGTGGAAAAGATTGATGTTGACGCGAATCCCGCCGGCATATGCCAACATCGCCGCTCCGCCGATTCCGATCAGCTTCTGTCGCGGATTTAAGCCGATCATGTCGTCTAGAACACCGGTCAGAAAAACAATGCCGGCTACCAGGCTGAGTTCGAGGATATTTGGAAGTGCATGATAAAGAACGGATGTGTAATTGAACGGCAGGGCGAGAGCAATGGCAAACGTCAAGACGTACGCCACGACGATCGCGATTCCGCCCACGCGCGGAATGGGCTTAGCGTGCTTTTTGCGAATGCCGTCCGGCTGATCCAAAAAGCCGATTTTACCGATTGAATCGCGCACCAACGGCGTCGCGATGAGGCTTAGCACCACCGACAGGATCCCAAGGGTGAGAATTAGAAACAAGCGCTTGCTCCTTCGATAATCCTTGGCGCCGAGGCCCGCGACATCACGGTCAAATGTCCCCAGCCGCTCTCAAGTTAGCTAGGGCCAGAGCCTTAGCTTACTCTATTTGAGATCGAATTTGGGTATAAGACCATACAGAACTCGTCCTGAATCGTACTAGTACCAGAGCCGCAGTAGTAGCTTAAGAACAGAACTCCCCGGCACTTAGTTTCAGGTTTTCGGCCTGAACTGAACAGCTTACGGCTGTCTAAAGTAACTCAACTTACATCTGTTTCCGGGTAGAGTTCTAGACGAGGTAGAACCGCTCTCGCAGGCCGGCAAGATCAGGTGGGCCACAGTCGGCGAAAGCGGAGCAAGATTTCATCGGCAAGGGCGGCACGTCCCGTCCATTATACTGAGGGCACGGGCATTATTGCCTGCGCCGTTCCATCACATAGGAGAGATTACGATTGTCGCTCGAAGACGACCTGTACCAGCAGCGTGTCGACCGCATCGCGGAGATTGAAGCGCTAGGGTTCCGGCCCTACGGGCAAAGGTTCGATTTCACACACACCATTCCCCAGATCTTGCAAGAGTTTGGGTCGAAAACCGCTGAGCAACTCGAACCCCACGTCGCAGTGCGAGTGGCCGGGCGCCTGGGACCGATCCGGCGGATGGGGAAGGCTGGCTTTGCGCACCTCATCCAGAATGGCGGGCAACTCCAGGTCTATGTACGCAAGGACGCGGTGTGGGAGAAGGACTTCGCCCTTTACGCGCTGCTCGACATTGGCGACATTATTGGCGTTGAGGGTTATTTGTTCCGCACTAAAACTGGCGAACTGACCATTCATGCCGAGCGCTTACATTTTCTAGCAAAGACGCTGCTATCCATGCCGGAGAAATGGCATGGACTGGAAGACATAGAAACGCGCTACCGCCAGCGCTATCTGGACTTGATCGCCAATCCGGAAGTTCGGAGGGTCTTCATTACGCGCGCGAAGATCGTTGCGTCACTGCGACGGCAACTCGAGACGCGCGGTTTCTTAGAAGTAGAAACCCCCATGCTGCAGCCGCTGTACGGCGGCGCGGCGGCACGCCCGTTCATCACCCACCACAATACGCTCGATATCGACCTGTACCTACGCATCGCGCCGGAACTCTACCTTAAACGCTTGGTGGTGGGCGGGATCGAGCGGGTCTATGAAATTAACCGCAATTTCCGCAACGAAGGCATCTCGACGCAGCACAACCCGGAGTTCACGATGCTGGAGTTTTATCAGGCCTACACGGATTATCACGGCATGATGGATCTCTCCGAGGACTTGCTCCGTCAGGCCGCCATAGACGCAACGGGATCCGCCGTCGTGGAGTATCAGGGCGAGAAGATCGATTTCGGCCATTTCGGGAGGGTATCGATGCGGGAAGCGGTGGGTAATCCCGCGCTCAGGGGTCATGCGCTGGTGGAGGTGTTCGAGCGCGATATCGAGTCAACTCTAATACAGCCGACCATCGTGTTCGATTATCCCGTCGAGGTCTCCCCGCTATCCAAAAACAAGCCGGACGATCCGGAGTTCGTAGAACGCTTCGAAATCTATATCGCGGGCATGGAGATCGGCAACGCCTTTACCGAGCTAAACGATCCGCGCGAGCAGCGGCGCCGTTTTGAGATGCAGCTTGCGATGCGAGAGAAAGGGGACCAGGAGGCGCATCAAATGGATGAGGACTATATTCGAGCCCTCTCCTACGGTATGCCGCCCGCCGGTGGCGAGGGCATCGGCATCGACCGGCTTACGATGATCCTGACCAACTCGCGGTCCATCCGTGACGTGATTCTGTTCCCGTTGTTGCGCCCCGTCGATCGGGAGTAGGGTTTGATACACGCATGACTGCGCAGTCATTCGAGCTGTTTGTGGCGGGCCGCTATTTGCGAGCGAAACGCAAGCAGGCCGTAATCTCAGTGATCACGGTGATCTCGATCGCCGGGGTAGCTGCGGGCGTGATGGCGCTGGTCATTGCGATCGCTATCAACAACGGTTTCCGCGGGACGCTGCAGCGCAGCCTTCTCGGAACCACGGCCCACGTAATGATTCAGGAGAAAGAGCCGGCCAACGGAATCGAAAACTGGAAACAGCTCGAACCGCAACTCCGGCAACTCCGGCATGTCACCACGGTCACCGCGGGCCTGTACGGGACGGTCCTGCTATCGGGGCCGCTCGGCGGACCAGCCTCGGGCGCAGAGGTGAAAGGGGTCCCCACCGACACCCCGCCAGACATTCTCCTGCATCTCAAGCAAGGTTCTTTCGATGCGCTCCGCAATCAGGCCGGCATCCCCGGAATTATCCTGGGAATCCGGCTGGCGCAGAACACCGGCATGATGCTGGGCACCGTGATCAATGTGATCAGCCCGCAAGGTCCGTTGTCGCCATTCGGAATGAGCCCTAACTATCAGCGGTTCCGCGTAGTAGGTATATTCGAATCGGGATTCTATGAAATCGATTCGGCGTACGCCTTCTGCTCCTTGCAATCCGCCGAGCGGTTGTTCGATGTGCAAAACGTCAACAGCATCGAGCTGAAATTGGACGATATTTACCAAGCGCCTGAGGTCGCCCAAGCCGCGCAAAAAATCATTGGCCCTCGCTTGGTTGCAGACACCTGGATGGAGCACTACAAGCAGATTCTGAGTGCTCTGAATTCTGAGAAGATTGTCACGGCGATCACGATCGGCTTAATCGTTCTGGTGGCGGCGCTCAACATTTTGATCACCCTGGTGATGATGGTGATGGAAAAGAATCGCGACATCGCAGTGCTGATGTCCATGGGAGCCAAACAGCAGCAGATTCGAAAAATTTTCGTGCTGCAAGGTCTGCTGATCGGCGTGGTTGGTACGGCGATCGGCCTCACGCTCGGCTATTCGCTTTCCATTCTGGCCGACCGTTATCACTGGATCGCCTTGAATCAAGAGGTCTACTCCTTTAACTACGTTCCATTCAATCCTCACTGGCAGGATGGAATCTGGATCGCAGCGTTAGCCATCTTCATAAGCTTCATTGCGACCATATATCCAGCGCGCAGCGCCACCCGCGTCGCGCCGGTTGAAGCGCTACGTTACGAGTGAATGAAACCACTCCTCTGATCGGCGGCCCTCCCTGATCGGCTGCCGTTCTACGCCCCCGGGCCACCCGAACAGGCGTACAATCGAAGCAATCCAATGTTTCAAATCGCGCCTCGCGCTCCCGTCTACGATGTTGTCGTCATCGGCTCAGGCGCCGGCGGGGGAACGGTCACAAAGGTCCTCGCGGATCTCGGAATCAACGTTGCGCTGCTCGAAGCCGGCCCGATGATCGATCCTCAGAAGGACTTCAAGGAGCACATGTGGCCTTATCAGGTGCCGCACCGAGGCATTGGTGACGGCGGCGCCGGTTATTTCGGCCCAAGCCCGTGGGCGTTCGGCTATTTCGCCAGCACTTCGGGCGGCTGGCAACTCGCCGGCGAGCCCTATACCGTCGCGCCGGGCAGCAAGTTCCAGTGGTTTCGCTCGCGTGTCGTCGGAGGCCGGACCAACCACTTCGGCCGCATCGCACTGCGCTTCGCCGATTACGATTTCACGCCCTATACACGCGATGGGCTGGGCACGGATTGGCCGATCGGTTACGACGACATCGCGCCCTACTACGACAAAGCCGAAACGTTCATTGGCGTGACCGGCAGCAGGGAAGGGATTCGCAGCGCGCCAGACGGAATTTTCCAGCCCTGCCCTGCACCGCGCGTGCACGAACTGCTGGTGCAACGGGCCGCTAAGAAGCTCAATATTCCGTGCATTGCGTCGCGCCTTGCGGTTATCACCAAACCCACGAACGGGCGGCCTCCCTGCCACTATTGCGCGCAATGCAGCCGCGGCTGCGCGACAGCCTCGAACTACTCGTCCAGCCAGGTCCAGGTGTTTCCCGCAATCAAAACCGGCCGGGTGAAGCTCTTCACCAATGCCATGGCGCGCGAACTCATTACCGACGCCTCAGGCAAAGTCTCAGCAGTCTCCTACATCGATAAAGGCACGCGCACCGAAAAGCAGATCCGCTGCCGGGCTGTGGTGCTGGCCTGCGGCGCCTGCGAATCGGCACGGCTGCTCCTGAATTCGAAATCCGGCAGCTTTCCCAACGGTCTCGCGAACGGCTCCGGCCAGGTAGGCAGGAATATGACTGATAGCGTGGGCTATTCGTTGGGCGCGCACATTCCGGCCTTGGATGAGCTGCCGCGCCACAATTCGGACGGCATGGGCGGCATGCACCTCTACATCCCGTGGTGGCTCTGGGATGCCAGAAACAAGGAGTTTCCTCGCGGCTATCACGTCGAGATCAGCGGCGGATTCCATATGCCCGCCATGGGTTCGTTCCACACCGAATGCCGCCAGCACGAAGGCTACGGCAAAGATCTCAAGGACACTATCTATAAGCATTACGGTGCTTCGGTCAGCTTCGCCGGGCGCGGTGAACAGATACCGAACGAAAACACGTACTGCGATATCGACCCGGACGTCGTGGATCAATATGGAATCCCGGTGCTGCGCTTCCATTTCCAGTGGACTGATAATGAACTAAAACAGGCGCGGCACATGCATGAAACTTTTCAAGCGCTGCTGGAGACCATGGGCGGCACGATCACGAAGCCCCAGCCGAATTTCCTTGCCGGCGAAGGAATCTCCACCGGCGGCGAGATCATTCACGAGCTCGGAACGATCCGAATGGGCAGCGACCCGGCTACGTCCGTGCTGAACAAGTACTGCCAGGCACACGAGGTCAAAAACCTGTTTGTGGCCGACGCGGCGCCGTTCGTTAGCAATCCCGACAAAAACCCGACCTTGAGCATCGTCGCGCTGGCTTGGCGCACGGCGGAGTACATGGCCGAGGAAATGAGGAAAGGCAATGTCTGAGAGATCGCGGCGCGACCTGCTCAAGGCCATCGCTGCGGCCGCGGCAACGGGGCCGCTGAGCCTTGAAGCCGCACAGCACGTGCACGGCATCGCGGCCGATGAGAAGCTGGCCGGCGGCTATAAGCCCAAGGCGCTGACTCTGCACGAATTCAAGACACTCCAGGTCTTGGCCGACCTCATCGTTCCCGCCGACGAGCATGGACCCAGCGCGGCCGCGGCCGGCGTTTGCGAGTTCATCGATCTGCTCGCCAGCCAAAATCCGCAACTGCTTGCGATCTACACGGGCGGAATCGCGTGGCTTGACCGCGCCAGTTCGCGGCTATACTCGAAGGATTTCGTAACAGCCGCGCCGCAGCAACAAACCGCGCTCCTGGATTTGATTGCCTATCGAAAAAACGAATCGCCCATTCTGGGTCCGGGGATCCGCTTCTTCGACTGGGCTCGCCGCATGGTGGTGGATGCCTACTACACGAGTCCGGCCGGCATCAAGGCTATCGGATATCTCGGCAATACGGCCGTTTCAAAATTCGAGATTCCGCAAGAGGCCATCGATTACGCGCTTAAGCGGAGCCCGGTGTAGGCGGCCCATCAACATTCATCGCGCCGCGCGATTGAGGCGGCGAGATACCACCTCGCGCAGGAAAGCAAGTCAGTGCAGTATTGTTTTATCCAATTTTCGCCGCTGCTGCCGCTCGCGGGGGACGAACAATAATAGCCAGCACCGCGACCGCGATCGCTAGCATCGCCAGATCCCAATACACCTCGCGATAGCCGGCGGCCAGATTCCCCGCCTCGCGCGCACGATCCAGAATCGCTTCGAAGTACCCCGGGATCAGGAAACCGCACACACCCCAGGCAAGGAACAAGAACCCGTAGTTGCCCCCCACATTGCTTTGTCCGTAATAGTCCGCCGAGAAGGCGGGCATCACCGCCAGGAATCCTCCGTAGGCGAATGCCGCCAGGCACAGTCCCGCAACCACGCCCCAAAATCCAGACGCGTTCCGCAGCAGCCCCAGGCAAGCGACGATCGATACGCAACTCATCGAGAATAGCGCGGTCTTTCGTCCGATCCGGTCCGAAACTGTTCCCCAGGTCAGGCGCCCGCCTGCGTTGAAAATTCCCATGATGCCGACCGCGATGCCCGCCGAGAAAGGCATGGTGCTCGATCGGGATATCTCCTGAATCAGCGGCGAAGCTTGCCCGATCGCCGTCAACCCAACTCCAACGCCCAGCACGAATGCCAGCCACAGCGCATAAAATTGCCAGGTGCTCAGCATTTGTCCTGTCGAAACATCCCGAACGGCGGCGCGGTGCACCGGCTGTGTCCACCCCTCCGGTTTCCAACCCTTCGGGGGAACGCGCATGAATTGCGCCGGAAGCACCAGGCCAACGATAAAGATGCATGCCATCACGATGAACGCTAGCGGAAGAGTTGTATGCAGTTGGGCCGCATCCTTGCCGACGATCCATTCGATCAGCGGGCTCCAAAATAGCGGGCTTAAGCCCGAGCCCATGACGGCCAACCCCACCATCGTGCCGCGTTTATCCGGAAACCATCGCACCAGATTCGCGATGGGCGTGACGTAAACAAACCCGCCGCCGAGCCCGCCAATCAGCCCGTAGCCGATGACTAGCATGGTGAGATTGTCTCCGGAAAACGCCGAAATCAGAGAGCCAACGAACAGCATCAACCCTCCGACCGAGGCGACCAGCCGTGGCCCTTTGCGATCCTGCCAAAGCCCACCGATGATGGTTCCTATTGCAACGGCGAGCAACGAGTAGCGATACGGAGCGATAGTTTGTGCCTTAGACCAGTGGTGCAGTTCCGCCAGCGGCCCGCGAAAAACGGACCAGGAATACACCACGGCATTGATCGCCTGCATAAACACGGCGATTACGGCGTGGCGGGCTCGGCTTGCTGGGACGAGAGTCGCGGTCCTGGCTGCGGCGGAGGTCATCGGATCATCTTGACACATCCGACATGGTAGTGAACAGCTTGCGGCGTTTTGAGCTGCAACCCAACGGCTCACCGACTCTGAGATATCGGATCTGGTGCAGTGCCTGCTGCCGCTGTGGTTTCGCGCCCGCCCGTCATCGCGATTGCTCGTTGAACCGCCGCAATGGCCCGGTTCACGTCGTTCTCCGACGTTTGCCAATTGCAGACGCTCACACGCATCACGCGGCGACCCTTCCAATCGCTGCCGGTGAAGAACGCTTCACCGCTCGCGAGGATTGCTGCGATCACCTGATCGGTCCGCACCGCGTGGTGCGATTCTGAAGCATTCGGGTCTGGGTCGCGAAATCGTACTAGCCCCTGATTGATTACCGGCCAGGATAAGACCTCGGCGTCCGGCAATTCGCCGATACGACGGACCAGCGCCTGGGCATGAGCACAGCACCGCTCCACCAGATTCGCAATTCCCTTCCGCCCAAGTTGGCGCAGCGCGGCATAGGTAGGAAACCCGCGCGCCCGGCGCGACCATTCGGGGTTCCAATCCGCCGGATCGCGAACTTCAGCGGCGAATTCCAGGTACGATGCGCGATGCGACATGGCGGCGCGATGCGCTTCCGGATTTGCGACAAATGCATATCCGCAATCGAACGGTAGGTTGAGCCACTTGTGGCCGTCGGTTGCCCAGGAGTCCGCCCGTTCTATCCCTCTCGTAACGTGCTTGTAGCGCGGGCTGGCGGCGGCCCACAAACCAAAAGCTCCATCCACGTGAACCCATGCTTCATAACTCTTCGCGATGAGGCTCAGTGCCTCGAAATCATCGAATGCCCCGGTATGAATATCGCCGGCCTGCAGCACAACGATACTCGCGCACTCGGTGCCCTGCCGCAGCGCGGTCTCCAAGCCGTCGGGCCGCATGCGGCCGAGTTCGTCCGCCGGCACGAAAAACATCTGTGACCGCCCGATGCCGAGCAGTCGAACTGCGCGCTCAATAGAGCCGTGCGCGTCCGCGTTAGCCAAAATGCGAACCGGCGGCGCGCCGAAAAGACCTTTCTGTTCGATATCCCAGGCTTGTTGACGCAGCAGCGCGTGACGGGCCGCCGCCAGGCACGTCACATGCGCCATTTGGCATCCGCTAACCAAAGCGAAGCTCGCACGCTCAGGCAAGCCTAAAATGTCTTTTAGCCAGCCGCCGGCGATTTCTTCGGCGACGGCCGCGGCGGGCCCGCTGGCGTAGAGCACCGCGTTCTGATCCCAGGCGGCGGTCAGCCAGTCGGCCGCCAAAGCGGCCGGAAGCGAACCACCCACCACCCATCCGAAAAAACGCCCGCTGGCCGTACCAAGAATTCCGCCACGCACGTCGTCCGCGAGCTCTGAAATCACCTGTTCCGCTGGAAGACCTTCGGCCGCCAGCATCTTGCCGAGCCGCCGCCGAAGCGAGCCGAGATCAGCGGCCGCCGATACTGGCGTGGTGTCCACATTCTCCAGATGAGCGAGTGCTGCCTCAAGCGCGGTCTCCAGCGCCGGGCGGAAGCCCGAATTGCCCTTGTGCATAGGTCAAGCCTAGCGGGTTTCGAGAGGAGGTTCTGTCGGAAAACGGCTGTCGAATTCTTCAGAACTTTAATCCGCGGAGTTCTTCTTCTGCTGCCGCTCGTATTCCTTGAGTACGCGCCTGACGTACTCGACGGTCTCGGCGTAGGGGGGAATGCCTTTATATTTGTCCACGGCCGCCGGTCCGGCGTTGTAGGCCGCGATTGCCTTGAGCACCTGATGCGGGTCGTTTTGATATTTCAGAAGCAACTCCCGCAGGTACTGGGCTCCCGCCTCGGCGTTCTGCGCTGGATCATAGGGATTCGCGTTCAGTTCCGCGGCGGTTTTCGGCATCAGCTGCATCAGACCGATCGCGCCTTTGGGAGAAACCGCGTCCGTCTTGTAGGCCGACTCCGCGCGCGCGATGCTATGGACGAATTCCGGAGGCAAGCCAGCATCGATTGCGGCGCGGGTCACCAGTTCTTGAGGGCTACCGTCTGGTGTCGCTTTGGGTTGCTCTAGTGGCTTGCTCGCAGCCGGAGGCGGAGGAGTGTACTCTTCTTTCTCGATTCCTGTCACACTGCTGGCGGGGATTTCGATCTCGCCTTGGCTGGTTTGGAGCCGCATCATATTGCCATCCGCCATGTGGCTATCGGCGTGGATGCGGAAGCCGCTGGACAAAACGACGTACTCGCCCGCCCTCGCACAGCACGTAACTGCAAGAAAACACAGCAGCAGTTTCATTCGGAAATGCAGCCTACTAAGCAATTATGACGCAAAGCGCAGGCGGCGTGTTGGGCCCGTTCTTGCTCTTGGGGGGCGTCGGGTTCACCTTTGCACCAGGCGTTTGCAGCCGGATTGTTCAAAGCTTGCGGCCGGCGTGCACTACTACCTAATCGGCGTGGTCGCATGTCTTCGGCATGGTAGAACATGATTTATGGCGTTTGTTAAGGTTGGCTCGTTAACCCAGCTTCCGCCCGGCGCGGTGATGGAGGTCGTGCTGGGCGACGATTCGTATGCGATTTGTAACGCAGGAGGTGAACTTCACGCATTGGCCGGCATCTGTCCCCATGCCGGGGGACCGATCGGGCAGGGCGCAATGCAGGAGCACCTGGTGGTCTGCCCCTGGCACGAATGGGCCTACGATTGTCGCACCGGCGAAAACGACTATGACCCCGCAGTGAAGCTGGACAAGTTCGCCGTGAAGGTGGAAGGCGACGACATTCTGCTCGACCCCGAAAGCCGCTCGTAAGAAGCAGTGCCTGAGCTTCCCGAAGTAGAAACCGTGGTAAGAACGCTTGCGCCCCGGCTCACGGGCCGGCGTATAGTGGAGGCGCGCTTCTCATCGCGCCATGTGGTGCGCCAGAATTTTTCGACGCTGCGCCGGCGTTTGCGAGGACAGCAGGTGAAGTCGGTTCGAAGGCACGGCAAGTTTATCGTGCTGGAGCTCGACCGCGGTTTCCTGACCATCCACTTAGGTATGACGGGGAAACTGCTGATCGATTCGGATGCAGGTCCTTATGCCCGGGCGGTGTTCACGCTTGACCGCGGTCTGCTGGTCTACGAGGATATACGGCATTTCGGGCGGATCGAATGGAGCGCCGAATTGCTGCAGCGGGCGGCGGCGCTGGGGCCGGATGCGCTCGAGATCGGCTTGGACGATTTTCTCCAGCGACTTAAACAGCGGCACGCTCGCGTGAAGCCGTTGCTGCTCAACCAGCGCTTCCTGCGCGGGATGGGCAACATCTATACCGACGAAGCGCTGTTCGAGGCGCGCATTCATCCGAGAGCCATTGCATCCACTCTAGGCCGTGAACGCGCGACGCGTCTGCATCGAGCCATGCTCGACATACTGAACACCGCGGTGCGGCTGAAGGGCTCGTCGATCTCCGACTACGTAGATGCCGAGGGAAAAAAAGGCAGCTTTCAACTCCAGCACCAGGTATACGGACGCGCGGGCGAGCCGTGTCCTATCTGCGGAACGGCGATCCGGAGGATCGTGGTGGGACAGCGCGGGACGCACTACTGTCCGAAGTGCCAGCGAAGCTAAGGATCTGGTCCGCTACCTGGACCACCGGTTTCATGGCAGCGACCTCGTGCACGCGAACCATGTGCGCGCCGCCCAGAATCGCCGCCGTCACGGCTGCGGCCGTTGCGCATTCCAGCAGTTCCTTTGCGGTCTGATCGGCCTGCGGCAGGAAAGACTTGCGAGAAGGACCGACCAGGATCGGCAGATCGAGCCGGGCCAATTCCTCCAATCGCGCCAGGATCTCGGCATTTTGCTCCCTGCGCTTACCGAAGCCGAGCCCCGGATCCACAACTATGCGTGCACGGTCCACGCGCGAGCCGATGGCCCGGTGGATGGACGCATCCAGGTCCAGGAGGATTGTTCCCATCACGTCTTTCAGAGGCGGAAGCTTGGCCCAGCTTTCGGGCGTGCCGCGCATGTGATTCAAGATGAGGCCGGCGTCGCGATTCGCCACAACGCGGGCCAACAATGGGTCGAAAGTCAGCCCCGATGGATCGTTGATTACGTAGGCGCCATGCTCCAACGCTTTTTCCGCCACCCCGGACTTGTACGTGTCCACGGAGACCGGCACCGCGAGCTTGCCGCGCAAACGTTTCAGCACGGGGATAAGGCGGCGGAGTTCTTCGGCTTCGGGAGTGGTCTTCGCGCCCGGACGCGTGGATTCGGCGCCGATATCGATGATGTCGGCGCCCTGCTCTTCCATTTCTATCGCGCGGGCGAACGCGGCGTCAGGGTCGGCAAAGCGGCCGCCGTCGGAAAACGAATCCGGCGTGACGTTGAGCACGCCCATAATGAGCGTGCGCTCGCCGGTGAGCAGCTCACGATCGCGCAGCTTCCAGACGAACGGGCGGCGGGTCATCGATTCGCCGGTTCGATGCGCTTCCACTTCTTCCCGACGCGCACCACGATCGGCTTTTCCACGGTGTAAGACAGCGTCGTCACTTTAACGCCATCGATCTCAACGGCGCCAGACTTGATCTTTCGCTCAGCGTCCGTCCGCGACTCCGCCATTCCAGTGCCCAGAATGATCTTCGGCAGGCTCGACCCCCATTCGGGAAAAAGCGCCACCGTTTCCATATCGGCGGGCGCCTGTCCTTCGCGCACCTCGCGATCGAACGCCTCTTGCGCCTCGCGCGCGGCTTCGGCGGAATGGAAATCGGCCACCACCTGGCGCGCCAGCGCTTGCTTGGCCGCCATCGGTTCGTTCCGGCTGCGCAGTTCGGCGATTTCGGCCATGGTTTTGTCCGTCAGCAGCTCGTAGTAGCGCCACATCAGCTCGTCGCTGATGCCCATGATTTTCCGGAACATGACTTTCGGCGCCTCAGTGATGCCAATATAGTTGCTCTTGGATTTCGACATCTTCTCGACCCCATCCGTGCCTTCGAGCACCGGCGTCGTGGCGACGATCTGCGGCGGCTGGCCCGAGTCGCGCTGGATTTCGCGACCAACCAGCAAGTTAAATTTCTGATCGGTGCCGCCCATCTCGACATCGCAATGCAACACGACGGAGTCATAGGCTTGCGCGAGCGGATACAACAGCTCGTGGATCGAAATTGGGACGCCTTGCTTGTAGCGATTGGCGAAATAATCGCGTTCCAACATGCGCGCGATCGTGTATTTCGAACACAGCCGGACGATATCTTCAAACTTTAGCGGTGCCAGCCATTCGCTATTGAAGCGCACCTCGGTTTTCTGCGGATCGAGAATCTTAAATACCTGCGCCTTGTAGGTTTCGGCGTTTTGGTCGATCTGTTCGCGCGTCATGGGCGGGCGCGTTGTGTTGCGGCCGGTGGGATCGCCGATGAGGCCCGTCATATCGCCGATCAAGAAGATCACGGTGTGGCCGAGATCCTGGAAATGCTTCATTTTCCGCAACAGCACAGTGTGGCCGAGATGGAGGTCGGGCGCAGTGGGATCGAAGCCCGCTTTTACGCGCAGAGGTCGTCCGGTTTTCTGCGATTGAACGAGGCGCTCGCGCAGTTCTTCTTCCGAAATGAGTTCGGCCAGGCCTTTTTTCAAATAGGCAAGCTGTTCTTCGATGGGCACTAGTATTCATTATCCCGGAATCAAGTCGCGAATCATGCGCGCGACCAGTGCCGGGTCTTCCATGGGAATGAAGTGCGAGCGGTCGGCGCAAACGCGATCTGTCCCGTGCGCGAAATGGGAAGCTAAATCGGGTGTGGTTGGAGAGCCTAGCAATAGGTCGGAGGCATCGCGCATGGGCCTGGCGCGGACGACATGCACTGGAATCTGGATGGCAGCAATTTCGCCGTAAATAGCGGCATTCGGCAGAGCACCGTTTTCGTAAATCTCCGCCTCGATTGCAGGCGTACAAGCGAGAACAAAACCGCCGTTAGCCGGCGCCAGTCCGTAATCGCAATAATCGCGCAGCACGCGGCGGTCCCATGTCGCAAACGGGCGGCGGTTCGCGAAGCTCTCGTACATTTCCTGCGGAGAGGACCACTCGTTGCGGCGCTTAGCAACAAATTGCGCACCTTGGAACGGGCCGACGTAGTGTTCCTGGGAGCGGATGACGGGATCGATGAGCAGCAAGGCAGAGAACGCTTCCGGATGCGATGCCGCGGCAACGACCAGGGCGTGAGCGCCCATGGAATGGCCAACACCAATGCCGCCGCGAAAGTCAAGACAGGCAGCGATCGCGGCGGCGTCTTCGCCGAACGTCCGCCAGTAATAAGGTGAGGGGGGCTTTTCGCTGCGGCCATGGCCACGAAAATCCAGCGCAAAACACCGCCGGCCGCCGAGTTGAACAATCACCTGGTCCCAGCAGCGCGAGTGCAGACCTGTGCCATGGCAAAACAAAACAGGCGGACCTTCGCCCGTCCAGTCCCACACGGCGTGCTCCACTACGTGTGCGGAGATGCGTCGCTCTGCGGGCATTTCAATCAACTTCAACTTTTCGAACGGGTACTCGCCTTCCACGCGGATGAATCCGGAATCGGCCAGCACTCGCACGAGCGGCGCCATTTCGTCGGGGTCCAGGCCACAGGCTTCGTGTACCTCGGGCATCGTCGCGATTCCGCGCGGCTTGGACATCAGTGTTCCGGCGTAGGCTTGCCGCGTGATTACGGCCAGCAGCTTGCGTGCGTCGGACGGAAGCCGGTCGAAACGGCCGGCACGATCGAGTTCGCTCACTCTTTCAATTAAACCGCACGTACTCGAAATCGACTCGCTGGTTGTTAACGCCGCGAACGGGCGGAGCGATCCAGTTGGCGAACTGGCCGGGTTCGACTACTCGGCCCATCAGCGATTCAATAAACAGATGGTCGTCTTCGCACGGCAGCCAGCGCGATTCCCGCGCCTTCCAGTCCTCGACACTCAAGACCTGTCCCTCCGGGCTAACGTTGCGGCCGGCGAACGCGCCGATGCGCCGGTTGAACCCGACATGCGGAAGTTCAAACCGGAACGGCAAGCCGAATTGCACCGGGATGCGGTTCCAGCGATCCAGTCCGGCCTGGATTTCGCGGATGTAATCGTCGCGCAAGCGAGCGTTGAGCGCCGTCAGCGCGGGAACCGTTTTGGGCACGATCTGCCCATTTGAGACCTCGTGCACGACGTATTCGGCGTCCGTGAGCTTATGGTCGTCCACGAGTTTGCTCTCTCCGCTGCGGCCTTTTAGACCGGTGGTGTAATAGGTTGCGGCGTTAGAAGAAATCTCCGAACCATACAGATCCAGTGTCGCACTGTAATGGAAATTCACGAATTTCTGGATAGTGTCGAGATCGATCACGCCCAGTGCTCGAACGCCGGCCGGATCGCTTGTATTGTGATTCCGCATCAGCTCGCAAGTGCGTTGAATCGCGCGCGCGACTCCCGACTCGCCGACGAACATGTGGTGCGCTTCCTCCGTCAGCATGAACCGGCAGGTGCGCGCCAGAGGATCGAAAGCGGATTCGGCCAACGACGCAAGCTGGAATTTGCCATCGCGATCAGTGAAATAGGCAAACATGAAAAACGCCAGCCAATGCCGGATCGGGTCGTTGAATGCGGTCAGGATGCGCGGCTTGTTGGTGTCGCCGGAGCGCCGCTCGAGCAGCGCTTCGGCTTCCTCGCGGCCATCGCGGCCGAAGTAGCGCTGCAGCAGATACACCATGGCCCACAGGTGCCGGCCTTCTTCGACGTTCACCTGAAAAAGATTGCGGAGGTCGTAGAGCGAAGGCGCCGTAATCCCGAGCAGGCGTTGCTGCTCGACCGATGCAGGCTCCGTGTCGCCCTGCGTGACGATGATCCGGCGCAGAGTGGATCGATACTCGCCTGGCACTTCTTGCCACGCAGGCTCGCCCTGGTGATCCCCGAAGGGGATGGTACGGTTCTCGTCACGCGGCACAAGGAAGATGCCCCAGCGGTAATCGGGCATGCGCACGAAGCCGAAGTTGGCCCAGCCGTCGCGATCCACGCTGATAGCAGTGCGGAGATATACCTGAAGTAGCGAACTGGATACGGGACCCGTGTCGGACCACCAGTTGAGGAACGCCGGTTGCCAGCGCTCCAGGGCGCGCTGGAGAGTTTTGTCGGCGGCCAAGTCAACGTTGTTGGGTATTCGCTCGGTGTAGTCGATCACTCAAGTGCGCTCCCAATCGAATTTGGGGCGAACGCCGGTCCCGTAAACCTTCAAAGCTCCGTCCGGACCCACGGCGTTGGGACGGCTGAAAATCCAGTTCTGCCATGCGGAGAGCCGCCCGAAGATCTGGGTTTCCATACTTTCGCGATCGCCGCAGCGAAGGTTGGCTTCAAGACCCGTCAACGCGTCGGGCGAGAGGGCGGCTCGCTCCTCGACCGCCAGCCGCAACTCGTCGCTCCAATCCAGATCGTCGGGCGCGAAGGTGACTAAACCCGACTGGAACGCTTCGCGGGCTCCGAGCGGCGTCCCAACCTGGCTGCGCAGCTTCTCGACATCCGGTGCGCACCCATAGAACCGGTTCGCCACACGCGAAGCGCGATTCACGGATTCAAGCAGACCGAAATTCATCTCCGTTAGCACGATCTGGTTCTCGGGCACGTCGAGCATATAAACACGGTCAGCAGCCAATGCCAGCTCCAGCAGCAATCCGACAAAGCACGAACCCGGCTCAATGACGACGTACATGGACCGCGAGGAGACGTCCAGGCGCGCGAACGTACGGCGTAAATGTCCGATCACTTCCCGGACAAACCAGTGGCTGCGGTTCGCGAGCAGCTGCGCGTCGTACTCGAGAATAGTATTGAGATTTCCCGAGGTCTTCAAAATCCAGAGGCCGAGATCGAGTTCATTGGTGCGGAGATTCAGAATGGCATCATCCAGTTCGCGGCTCATGGCTAGCGGCCACCATTCCGCCCCGGCGGAAAAGTCGGCGACACCCTGCGGTGCGGAAACGGTGAGCGTGACGGTTCGGGCGCCGCGATCCAATCGGGCGTCCACGTATCGGTAGCGATAGCCAGATTCGTCAATCGTCCGATCCAAAGCCGGGAGCAAGACGCCGGGTTCGACCGCCGGCCGGTCGCTGAGGCCTGCCAACTCGTCAGCCCGCTTGCGCACGTAATCGCTGAACTGCTGCGGCTTAACCACTTCGTCCACCAAGCGCCAGTCCTTCGCTCGTTGACCCTGAAGACCTTCGGGCATCGTGCAAAACACGTCTGCGTGATCGCGGCGGACTTTTCTTTTTCCGGTCAGGCGAGTAAGGCCTCCCGTTCCCGGCAAAACGCCCAGCAACGGAACTTCAGGGAGGCTTACCGATGATGAGCGGTCGTCGATCAATACGATTTCGTCGCAGGCCACCGCCAGCTCATATCCGCCACCAGCCGTCGAACCATTACAGGCAGCCAGGAATTTCAGCCCCGAATGCCGGCTGGAGTCTTCCATGCCGTTGCGAGTTTCGTTCGTGAATTTGCAGAAATTCACCTTCCAGGCGTGGCTCGACAGCCCGAGCATATAGATATTCGCCCCGGAGCAGAACACGCGCGGCTTGGCGCCGGTAATAACCACGCAGCGCACATCGGGATGCTCAAAGCGGATCCGTTCCAACGCGTCGCGCAACTCGATATCGACACCGAGATCGTATGAGTTGAGCTTCAGCTTGTAACCGGGGCGGATGCCAGAGTCTTCTTGAACGTCGAGCAGCAGCGTCGCGACAGGCCCTTCAAAAGACAAGAGCCAGTGCTTGTACCGCGCCGGATCCGTTTGGAAGTCGACGCGCCCAGTTTCCGTTGCGACCGTCAATCGAGTACGATTATACTCGCACGCTTGCCATGGAGCGCGAACGGGATACGCCGCAGCAGCCTTATAACGCCGCCGTCGATCTGATCGAGCGGAATTTGTCGGCCGGACGTGGCTCCAAGACCGCATTTATAGACGATCGAGGTAGCTACAGCTATTCAGATGTCGCTGAGCGCATACACCGCTGCGCGAACGTTTTGCGCGCGATGGGCCTCGAATCAGGAAAGCGGATCGTGATGTGTCTGCTGGATACGATCGATTTTCCAACGTGCTTTCTCGGCGCAATCGAAGCGGGCATCGTTCCAATCCCGCTGAACACGTTGCTCACGGCGGACGACTACGCGCTGATCCTGAGAGACGCACAACCGGCAGCCGCCATCGTTTCCGACGGCCGCGAAGGAGTTTTTAGTCGGGCGGCTGGCATCGCCGGTTGGTCCGGGCCGGTGCTCTTTTCGGGTGACCGGCACGGTCAACTGGAATCTTTGCTTGCAAACGCGCCAGCGGTCGCAGAGCCTGCCCTCACTCACGGTGATGACGTTTGTTTCTGGTTGTATTCTTCCGGCTCAACTGGGGAGCCGAAGGGGGTGATACACCGGCACGCGAGCCTGATGGCGACGGCAGAGTTGTTCGGCCAGGGCGTGCTTGGCATCGATCCGGCGGATGTGGTCTATTCCGCCCCCAAGCTGTTTTTCGCTTACGGCCTGGGTAATGCGCTCACGTTCCCGATGTCGGTGGGAGCGGCGACGATTCTGTTTTCAGGCCGGCCCACGGCTGAGGCCGTGACCCAGATTTTGCGCGAGCATAAGCCGACAATTTTCTGCGGCGTGCCCACGCTTTTCAACGCGCTGCTGAATTCGCCTTGTCTGCCCAGCCGCGGCGAGCATTCGCTGCGCATGTGCACGTCGGCGGGCGAGGCGCTGCCGGAACATGTCGGCGTCACTTGGCGCCAGCACACCGGCGTCGATATTGTGGACGGCATCGGCTCCACCGAGATGCTGCACATTTATTTATCCAACCGGCCCGGCGCGGTGCGCTACGGCGTGACCGGACGACCCGTTCCCGGTTATTGTGTCCGTGTGGTGGATGAAAAAGCCGCGGAAGTCCCGCCAGGCGAGATCGGCGAATTGTACGTGAGCGGCCCAAGCGGGGCAGCGGGCTATTGGAACAAGCCGGAGAAATCGCGAGAAGTTTTCCTGGGTGAATGGATGCGCACCGGAGACAAATTTCGCCAGACCGACGGCGGCGACTATGTCTATTGCGGGCGGTGCGACGAGATGCTCAAGGTGGGTGGCATCTGGGTCTCGCCTCTGGAAGTGGAAGCGGCTCTCATCGCGCACAACGACGTGTTCGAGGCGGCTGTGGTCGGCGCTCCCGATGAGAGCGGGCTGATGAAACCGATGGCTTTTGTCGTCCGCAAGCCCGGCGCGGCCCCTGAGACAATTCTGCGGCAAACACTGCAAGAGTTCATTAAAGCGAGGCTCGCGCCGTACAAATATCCACGCTGGATCGAGTTCGTCGACTCGCTGCCGAAGACCGCAACAGGCAAGATTCAGCGTTTCGTTTTGCAGAAGCGCGCGAACCAGACCAGATCGGGAGCCGTGGCGCATTGAGGCAGTCGCGCGACATCGTGGTGGATGGCAAGCGCCTGGAGACGCTGTGGATTCCGGGCAGCCATGCAAGCGCTCCGGCGGTTGTACTGCTGCACGAGGGCCTTGGATCGGTGGCGCATTGGCGCGATTTTCCGGACCGGCTGGCCGCGTGCACGGGCTGCGGCGTCCTGGTCTATTCGCGATACGGGTATGGCAATTCGGATCGCCTCGCGGAAAAACGCGATCCCGCCTACATGCATCGCGAGGCGGAGGTCGTTTTACCGGAGCTGCTCGCGCAAACAGGAATTACCAGACCCGTTTTGTTTGGGCATAGCGATGGCGCATCGATTGCAATCATTTTCGCCGGCAAGTATCCCGAGGCGCCGCGAGCCCTGATACTCGAGTCGCCGCACGTCTTCGTGGAAGAACTGTCGCTCGAAAGCATCGCTCGCGCCAAGACCGCATACCAGACCACGGACCTCAGACGCAAGCTCGGGCGCTACCACGCCCATGCCGACGAGGCGTTTTGGGGATGGAACGAGATCTGGCTTGATGCGCGATTCCGGTCGTGGGATATCCAGGAATACCTCGGTTTGATCCAGTGCCCGGTTCTGGTCATTCAGGGAGAAGATGACGAATACGGGACGGCGCGGCAATGGCAGGCTATCCAGCAGCAAGTGCCGCAGACGGAGGTACTCGTGCTGCCGGAGTGCAGGCATGCGCCGCACCGGGATCGGACTGAGGCGGTAATGACGGCGGTCGTGGCGTATTTGCGCAAAGCCGGTCTGTCAATTCTTTGAAGACCCGCTCCGGTTTCATGCCCGCCTCTCGAGTCTTTCAGGAACTGTTTATCCCGGCGGAACCAACTTGTTGACTATCAAGTAGCACGTCGGGTGCGCGGCGCGGATCGTGTCGCGCATAGCTCGGTACGCCGCATCGCCTTGTATAATAGGAATAACCGCGTGGCGCTATCGTCTAACGGTTAGGACGGAGCCCTCTCAAGGCTTAAATACGGGTTCGATTCCCGTTAGCGCTACCAATTCCTCAAACAGTTACAGCCCAAGAGTGACAACGAGTGCCAACGCATGGCCAGCGAGCAGTTTATGGCTCTAGTTTCTGGGCCGCCACTGGGTGCCCACAGTCGAATCGAGTGTCTGCCTTTGGGCTCGGCAACCTCGAAGCTGAAACTGATCTCAAGCCTCGATCGACAAAGCATATTTGTTGTGAGCACGAACACATCTCTGGACCCGAATGCTAGGCGCGTGAGCCTGCACGATCGATGTGACAGCGTCCAAGTCAGCGTTGCAGCCAGCAATTACTGCGGTCAGGGCTCCCACGGGCAGTGGGAGAAAATCCTTGCCAGTAACGGGCAGGAAATCCGTAGGCAGAGCATCAGCCTTGGAATCTCGTGCCAAGACACGATATTCGTCTTCATAGGCCCATACGATCGACTTGTCAAGGAGAATTGAAGGAGCAATTGCACCCCAATCATCGAATGACGAAGCCGAGATAGCCGGCAGATTCTCTTGATAGCGAACTTGAAGGGCCCGTCCGATGACCGCAGCCGTCGCGTCGAACTCCAAGCAAAGTCCTCTATGTTTGTCGCCGTAGTGCGACCACATAAGTACCGAAGTGGGATGGGGCGTAAGGCAGTACATCCTCCAGCGATCCGCATTCAGTTGCCAAATAGAGTCAATCATGTGACCGATCGTCCTTTGCAAGAACGGGATGTCCTCTTGCCAAACGAAATATTTGGCAGCCAAGGTCTGTTCTTGATCTGCGGTGAGGTGTCGCTCTAGGAAACGCACCCATTTCGAACGGAGAACAGGGTCGAGCACCTCGGTCGCGTCAAACCATGGATGACAATCCCATGGATCGTTAAAATGTTGCGGGCTTGAAAAATGGACCCTCTGGTTGATAAGCGTATCCTTCAAGCGGTCCCGATTGAAGGCTTCGTAGTGATACAAGCATGTGATCGCGCTGTCGGCAGCCCTGCGCATACAGTCGCTATGCTCCCAGATTTCCGCGGTCGTTTGCTAAACCGGTTACCCGGGCATTCCTCTATCGAGCAGCCGAACCAGAGGATTAAGGCCCAAGCGAGCCAACCGTTGAGCAAGGCACGGCCTCAGTGATCTGGGCACTCACGTGGATCGACGTGGTGTGGTGCGCCTCCCTAAGGTCAGCTTCTCGATCGATTGCCAAGCTTTGCCAGTCCCGCATAAGTCACGGCAGCTCTCATTTGAAAACCATAGGGCGGAGATCTGCAGATCAGAGAGGAAGTCGAGGTAGGAGTCCGAGGGCCGCCCTATTGTCAAAATCGCTAGATCCGTTGCGAGACGGTCTGGGAGATGGCGTCGATAATCCAACAATTGGCCCACTGCGATTCGAATTGAACCGCGATCTGGATCAGGACTTTACCTCGATCAAAAGGTCGCGGCCGTTTTGGTCGTAATTCTTGACGAGCACGGCGTAGCGGCTATCTGGGCGCGTTCCCTGACTCAGCTTGTGCGTACGCAGCAGCTCTCTGAGTGTGTTTGTTATTTTGTTGTGCCGGTTTCTATAGGTTACGGACTGGCTCTTCCTAGTAGCTTCGCGTTCCGCCTCGTCAAGGTACGGTAGATCCGAAGCGTCCTGTTGTTCGCTGGGATGCCCACCTGCCGCTGGAAGGGACTTTGGTATATGTTTCGCGATCACGTCCGCCAGCACGTCAACTGTTAGCGCGTCTTCGATGCCGAACTGACCCACTAGACTGGTGATGCCCTTAACTTGTCGTTGAAGATCACCGTCAGCCAATTTCAGAGACCGTAGCAACGCTCCTATTTCTCCCCGACCATTGATGACCGGGAAACGAAGCCAGGGATCTAGGCAAGCGACGACCGGCGTGAGTACGGCAGGCGCACCAACGGAACTCTTTTCGTCGGGAGACGGCACGGCAGATAAGCTCCCGATTCGCTTTGCGAGCTCATAACGGGCTTGATCGTTAGCCGGGAGTTGCATTGCCTCTGTGACAATGCCAATTAAGGCCTTCTTGTTTGCTGTGCACCAGGTGCGGCAAGAGTTTCTCCACACGTTCCGGAAGTTGACGAAACCTGTCTTAGGGGCTGCAGCCTCTGTTACGGTCAGCGGGAGGTCCAGCCGCTTTAGCGTCGCTGGCAAGTCCCCGAGTACTTCGCACGAACGATGATATAGCTCCGCGAGCGCCGGTACCTTTAGGCGCTTCCAATGATCTGGTGTCGGATTCCCATGGACCGTCGTTATCCACGTCAGCCGCAACACACTCCATAGGTCGTCACCTGAGAGCGTGGGGATTTTCAGTGACTTGAGGACGGCCTTCAGCAGAGTCGCCGTATTCTTCTCGGTCTCGTACCATTCTGCGAGTGAGCCCCGGAGCGATTCCTGTGCGTTGAAGGGCTTGAATACCATTGTTCTCAATGAAGCCTACCAGAAGATCGACTTTGACCGCCTGGCAAAGGGCTAAACGGCCGGACGCTGACGCATGTTTGGTTCAACGACATTAATCGAGCACATAGACGAGCAGCAAATTCCACTTCCAGCAGTCCGGGCCAGCATCGTGCTAGCAGCTAACAGTCTGCTGAAATCTCGCATTACAGGGCATGAATTTCCTCCTTAGCGCCGTCTCAGGAGATAATGGCCAGAATAACTCTGTTTCCGACCATGAACGATCAACCCAGCGCGGAATTAACTCGTCGCAACAGCTGGCTTGGACTTCCTGTAGCCCAGCCTGTGGAAGGGACACTAGTACAAGTTGTTGCCCATCTACCCCAGTTCGGTCGCCAATCATTCACGATGAGTTCGGTAAACGGCACTGAGATGGCGGTCAATCCCTATCTCGACATGATCTACCGCGTTCCCTCGCGCCACGGTGAACTCCCCGTACCGGTAGGCATTGTCTCTAAGAACTATCGCTTGGTGGATCACCATCTCGTGCTGAGGACCATGGAGGAGGTTCTCGCGGACTTCGGTATAGACCCCCACGAGAATCCTTGTTGAGGCTGTGTGGACCGCGCATGGGGAACGTGCGCGTTTTTCACTAGTATTTCCCTCTGAGGATCCTTTTAGCGTAAGGCTAGGTGATCGCGACGAGATACGCTTCCGCATTGAGGTCTTCAATTCCGTGGAAGGAAGTTGTCGGCTCATGGTCGTGGCCGGTTGGCTGCGGTTTGTCTGTTCAAATGGGCTGATCCTCGGTACGGCTAACTTCAGATTGAGGAACTTAAGCGAACGCTCCGGGAAGCACTTGAGTGCGTTGAGCAGGATCAGGGCAGGTTGGCGAAGTGGCAATCTAGGCGGATCGATGAGGCCGTACTCTTAGACTGGATCAACGATGACGTACGCGAGAAGTGGGGAATCAAAGGTGCAGTTCGCGTTCTAGCGATTTCAAGAACCGGATGGGATGTGGGGCCAAAAGGTGATTTGAAAAATAAACGCCCGAGTGATGTGGCTACAGCGAATACGAGAGAGGTCCCTGGAATTGACCCGCCGGTCTCGAATGCTTTTGGGATTAGCCAGGCGCTGACGTGGCTCGCAGGGCAGCGGAACGAACTCCAGGAGGACCTGGAGTGGCGAAGCCAAGTTCCCCAGCTCATGCAGATGCTAATGAACCGACAATCCACGCCGCCCCCATTGTTTGCCAAATGAGGCCTATATCAAACCCAAAGCTGAGAATTGTTCCATCTTCCTGTGGGCCCACGGGTCTTCTGTCGAGAGGCGACTATAGGCTTTCAAGAACGCCGCCGCCTTCCCAGGATCCCGCATTTGTTCAAACACCAAGACGAGGCGCTTTAGCACCTGAGGCCGTTGGGGGAAGTCCCGGTTGAGCTTCATAAGAATAGAACAGGCCTCCCCATACCGGGCCTGCAGCCCTAGGATCGAAGCCCTTTGCAGGAGCAGGGAGGGTAAGTCGCCGTCTTCGACGAGGCACTCATCGATGACGCGCTCCGCATTTCCGACCTGCCTAGTTTCGAGATAGCACTTCAGGGCCAGGTACCGAAGATCTTTTCGAATGGGCGATCCAGGGCCGATCATCTCTGGATGGCCTTCGATGAATTGCAGCGCATCGAAGTAACGCTCGTCTTTGCACGCAGCGGAGACCATGCAGAGTAAAGCGTGTGGCTCGCGCGATCGTTGGTACAGTTGACCGGCTATCTGCTCCGCTTCCTTGTATTGCCCTTCCGCCATCAGACGCACAGCCCGGTTGGCCCAGTCTTCCTCCAACTCAGACTTCGGAGCTATTGCACGGACCGGCTGAAAGTCCATTTGGGCACGACGGACGCGCTCGAAGTGAACTTCCATTTCCTCGACCGACGGCCAACGCTTGGCGGGTTCCGCCTCGAGGCGTCGCAGGATGAAATCCTCAGTCATCGGTGCGACGGTGGAGTTCACCTCGGAGGGACCAAGGTGTTTCGGCTGGACTTCAACCCATCATTCTGACAGTGGGAGGGATCTCAACACAACCTGGAGCGATAATCGCTATTGGTCCGTAGCTCATCTATCCGCGAGTGGGGCCGAATGCTGATGCAGCTGTTCGTTCCTAGATAAGGTTCGAGAAGTGGTCTGCGAAGAGGCCGAGTCGAGGAGGGACCACCAATGGACGATGAAAAATCCACCGCCGAGAGAAAGGCGCCGCTTAGTGACGTCGCCGCCTTGCTCAAATAGGTCGGTGACGCGCCGAAATGGGGAAAGGTAATTGTAGCCGTTGGCAGCGTTGTCGCACTGTCGGCTCCGTTTATGTCTTCTATCCAGGCGTCTTTCATGAGGTGGACGACGCCACTACCGCTTTTGAGGGCCCCATTCCAGGTGACCGAGAATTACCGGCCTGGCGGCTTCATCGGGGACGGTGAGATCTGCAACAAGTGCATTGAGGTCAACGATGCGTTTTCGGGAAAATCCAGACCTGGAACTGCGAATGGCTTTTGCGTCCGCGTCAGCTACTCCAAAGTGGCGCGAAAGGGATTTGCGGGGACGTACTGGACCTGGCCGGATCATAATTAGGGCGAGCATCCGGGGTGGAAGGTGATGGGTGCCTCCAAAATTTCGTTCTGGGCCGCCGGCGATAGGGGTGGCGAGATCGTAGAATTCAAGGCCGGCGGAATTAAGTCGCCTGGGGGCCCTTCTTCGATACTTTCTATGCGAACTTGGGCAAAGTGCGCTTGGAGCGTGACTGGCGACGCTACGAAATCGACCTGACGTCTAGCACTTTAAAGGATGTAATCGGCGCGTTTGCTTGGAGTGCTGCCTCTAATTGGAACTCAATCCCTCTAGTTTTTTATTTGGATGAAATCCGATATGAATGATCGTCAAATCAAGCTGACTGGGGACCTTTCCCCTACCGCTGTAGAGGCGATCGCAAGAGAGGTGCCGATCTGCCAGGACGAGGTTTCCAGGGACGAACGAAACACAGAAGCCCACAAAAGGATGAAGACCGGGTCCTTAGTAACTTACTTGCCGATTTGACCATAGATACATGAAGTGTTGAAGGAAGGATTCAGCTGAAGGCGGGAGCGGAGTGACCGCCGCCAGGCCTCCTTTCTGAATTTGGTTTTTTAGAAAAAGAAAAAAGAAACAATGAGTGGGAGTGGAAACCTGGTTTTGGTTTTCCACTTTCCGGGGCGTGGATCGCGGGACGTCCCGAGGGCTGAAGTGGAAATATCCCCCAAAAGCGGTGTTCAGTGCCCGCGCCCGTCGGCCACGACCGCCATGTGCCTGCGCTGTGACGCGCAACGGGCCAGCAAACCCGCGCGCCCCTCCGCCCACTCGTGTGACTAGCCCTGTCCCGCCGCGCTAGACGCAACGTGCGCGAACGGTGGCGAGATCAGCACGAAATTACGGAACGGCGTTGCCCGCCGCAGTTGCTCGATCCAATATCCACACCCACCCGGACCGAGGCCCGCTTGACGACGTGGCCCGCTGCCTAGTGATAGGATCGCGTTCGTGCCCTAAGCCGCCCGCAGCGAGGCGCAGATCTCGAAAAACCACGCCGGCATAGGATACTCAAGATCCCAGTAGATGCTCATAGGGCGACTGCCGGAATGCGAAACATAGTGCAACGGCCCGAGGAAGAGAAATGGATCGCCTCTCTTCGGCCGGACGAACAGCAGAAACCGGGCTCCCTTATCACGCTGACGCACATAACGTTGACCGGTCGGAGAGTTTTCGCCGGTCGTGCTTTGCGATTGCCAATGGAAGCGAGTCGGGCTAACTGCAAAGTCCTCGTAACGGGTCGAGGGCGAGAATGCCTTCTCCGATTTGTCCAGGGTCACGAAGAAAAGCTCGGTATTGATCGAGTCAAGCCAGAAACGACCCGTTTGCGTGTGGCGCGCCCCAACAAGTTTCGGGAGACCAAACCCAACCAGCACTTCGTCACGCATGTATTGGCGGTGGAGGAAGATCGGGGAGTCATCCATAATCGGTTCTTCGTTCGTGTGGAACTTGACGCGATCGAGTAGCGCGCTGCAGAGTTCCTGAAATTCGCTACTCGCCGAAGCGCTCTGCTTCAGCCGCTTCAAGCCTGTATCCCATTCGCAATCCTCCTGCCGGGCTTCACTCTGAAGCAGGCGGAATGTGAGCATCTCGACCATTCGCTTCTCTGTGGGAGGCGGGGCGTCCTGTGAGGGTACCGCCCCGGTGAGCAGGTCACGATACAGGCTCAGCCGTCGTATCGAGTCGACATGAAGCAGAAGTTGGAATCGCTTCGAAAGAGCAACATCGGCTTCGGTGGGACGTTCGCTCAAGAGCTCGGTTTCGCTCAGAAGTGCATGCCAGCCTCCGATGGACGGCTTGTACACTTCGGTGAGTTCATAACCAGTTTCCGAAAGATACTCCAGTAAGGTCGGCCGCCGGCCGAGTTGAGCGGCGAGAGATCTCAGCTCCGAGACCATTCTGGTGCGGCTTGCCTGCAGTTGCGTCCGCAGATTCTCAAGAATGAGCTTCCTGGATTCTTTGTCGAGCCGAAAATAACAGTTCCCCGGAAGCCGTGTGATCCCTGTGTCAATCTGATCGGCAACCTGCTGGCGGGTGCCGCCAAAGAGGGCGCGGAATCGTTGGTCGAACCGAAATTCCTTCCGTTGGTTGCCAATGAAATCCAGAACCAAACAACTCGTCTTGTCGGTATCGAGGCGAAGCCCGCGGCCCAGTTGTTGAAGGAACACGGTCGAACTCTCAGTGGGCCGGAGGAAGAGTACACAATCCGCCTCAGGGATATCCACGCCCTCGTTGAACAGATCGACGGTGAACAGCACATTGACGTCGCGATGGCGCAACATCGAAGATGCCTGTGATCGTTCTTCAGCAGGCGAGACACTCGTGATCGCCCGAGCCGGAATGCCGGCCTCACGAAAGGCCAGAGCCATGAATCGTGCGTGAGCGATGCTCACACAAAAGCCGAGTGCACGTGCCTGTCGCCAGTCGCCGTACTTATCACAGAATTCCTTGATGATCAGATTGGCCCTGCGGATGTCACCAACGAACCGCTGTTCGAGTTCCCCGACTGCATAAGCCCCACGCGTCCAGCGGATTTCGGATAGGTCCGTACCATCGTGGATGCCATAGTAATCGAACGGAACCAGATACTGGCGCTCAACAGCATGCCAAAGACGCATTTCGTCCGCGATTCGATAGTCGAACCACGGCAGAATGCTCTCCCCGTCCATGCGCTCTGGCGTCGCTGTTAGTCCGAGCAGAATACGAGGCTGGAGGGCACCGATGATTTCCCGATAGCCTTCGGCGGGGACATGGTGTGCTTCGTCAAGCACCGCATAATTCCAATACGCTGGACCCTGGGATTCGATCAGCGCCCGACTCCGGAAGCTCTGAATCGTAGTGAAGAGGTGATCGAAGCTATTAGGCTCTTCTCCACCGCCCAAGAGATCTCCGAAGGATTCGTCACGCAGCACATGACGGAACCGGTCGCGCGCTTGGCGAAGCAACTCTTCACGATGAGCCAAAAAAAGAAGCCGGGGCCGCCTGCCGGTGAACGGCTGACGATCGTAGTCGAAGGCAGCAACCAAAGTTTTGCCTGTACCGGTGGGCGCGACGACCAGGTTCCTGAAATGGCCCCTATCGATCCGTTCGGTTTCTAACTGATCAAGCGTCGCCTGTTGGTATGGATGCGGACGTAGGTCGAAGAAGACAGGCGGGGCTGAGTCCGTGCGGTCGGGCCCCTGCCGTGCGTACTCCAGAGACAGTTTCACCCGCTGGCAAAACTCCTCGTCATCTGGCCTGAATTGCTCAAACTCCTCATCGCACCAAAGGGAGTCGAAGGCACCTCGAAAACGCTCGACGATGTGGGGCGCTTCGACCTCGCTCAACTTGACAGTCCACTCGATGCCGTCTTCGAGTGCAGGCCCAGATAGGTTGGCTGAGCCAACATACACGCTGCTGAAGCCGTTGTCCCGCTGGAACAGCCATGCCTTGGCGTGCAAACGCCTGCGTCGCCCATCAAGCGATATCTTCATCTCGACGTTCGGTAGTCGGGAGAGTTCCTGAACCGCCCGGAAATCAGTGGCGCCAATGTACGTGGTTGTTAGGAGTCGGATCGGTACGTCGCGACTAACGAGTTCATGGAAGGCAGCCTTGAGCCGTTGCCATCCTCGCCACTGAACGAAGCTGACAACCATGAATACGCGGTCGGCCGTCGCCATCTCGCGTTCGAGTTCGAAGCCGAGACGCGGTTCGTCCAAGGCGTTCATCAGCAGGCTGGTTACGCTGAGAGGCGTCGATGGCGGCTCTGGGGCGGCGGCTCCACGGTAAAGGGCGCGGAGTATGTCGCCCGAAGGATCGATTGGATCCAGCTCAATCAGGTCCCCCTCCTCGGATTTCAAAAAATCCAGAAGCGAGTTAGCCAGTTGAATTTGGTGCCGTTTTCGATCCTCAGCGGAGACGCCGCGCAGCGCGGATCTTATCTGGCGGATCAGGTGGCGAGCGAGGTAATCCGGGCTGTCGTTCTCTTCAAGCGCTGCGATCAGCGATTTTAGGCCGCCGCTGGCCTGGCGATCCAGCGACTCTCGGACGCGTTTCGTGATCAGTTGATCGTAGAGACCCTCCTTGAATTCGTTCATCAGGGAATGAAAGCTCCAGAAAGGGCATCATCGCGCAACGAACAGTTCAGCGGCAACCGTCCTTATTAAGATGGGACAAAAGATAGGCAGTTCCCGCAGTCCAATCCAACAGAGGGACCTCGGCGACACATTGTGGCCAGCGCGCTCCCCGAGCGCAACGCGAAAGAATTTGTTGATTGGCTCTGCGTCCCAGCTTTACCAGAGGTAACATTACAGAAGGAGCCAGCGAGTGAACGTTGCCATCGACATTCCGGACGAGATTGGACAGGTGCTGGCCAACCAGGCGGGCGGCGTTAGGCGGGTGGTCCTGGAAGCGGTCGCCATTGAGGCGTATCGCTCCGGCGCGATCACGCCTGCCCAAGTCCAGCAGATGCTCGGGCTGGGCTCCCGCTGGGAGACAGAGACTTTCCTCCGACGTGCCGAGGCATTCCACGACTACACGATGGATGACCTCGAACGGGATATCGCTGCAATTCGTGACGCAGACCGGCGGTGATTGCGGTCGCGGATGCGTCGCCGCTCTGCTATCTCATCCTCATCGGTCAGATTGACCTTCTCCCCAAGCTCTTCGTTCATGTGGCAGTGCCGCGCGCTGTAATTGCTGAACTGTTGCACGAAGATGCTCCCGAGGCAGTTCGAACTTGGGCCTCGAACCTACCTGCATGGATCGGAGTCCAAGAGAATCCGCCTTCGGCAACCGACGGTCTGGAGAAACTTCAAGGCGGCGAGCGAGCTTCGATCCTGTTGGCGGAGTCCATGAAGGCTGACATCATCCTTCTCGACGAGAAGGCTGCGCGTCGTGTTGCTACCAGTCGGGGCCTGCGGGTGACCGGGCTCCTCGGTGTTCTGGGTGAGGCTGCCACTCGGGGGCTAATTGAACTGGCGCCGGCGATCGATCGCCTTAGGAAGACCAGCTTCAGATCCTCCCCGGCTTTGCTGAAGGGGACCCTAGATCGGTTCGGCAACCGGTAATCTAGGGGACTGTGGATCAGCGCGAACTCGAACTCAAGTCGATTCCGCCGGAGCTTTCTGACTGCGGAGGGGAATACCAACGTCCTTCATTTCCGAAACCGCTTGTTCCATCCCTGCGGCGGGTCGCTGACGGCCAGTTCGCGTAGCAGATTGCCGATCACCGGATTAAGGGCATGATCTAGTGGGATGAAGCTCGGGGTGGTAACTATCGATGGCGGGAGATCGCGTGGGACGAACGCGGCCGGGTGTTAAGGAGCTATGAGGGCTGTCAGTTCAAGCCTGAGATCCGGGGATAAAACCGAAGAGCTTTAACGAGGGACGAGTGACAACCGAGTGCCAACGCCCGCTGCTTTTCGGGAGGTTTGTGGTTGGCCTAGCCGTACGAACTGAACCAACTTGCTATCACATGAACCGTGATGGACTGAACCGAACCGGCTGTTGACACCTTCGATTCCCGTTAGCGCTACCAAGTCCTCAATAACAACGGGCTCTGCGGGCTCTACGCCAACAATGGGGGCAACCCAGCCCCAAACTGATTCTAAGAACATAATGAACGAGGTGCCTTCGCCGGCGCATTGTCGCAAAAGTTCGGCCGGATTGAAATGGCGCATCAGGGACTCTATTTTTGGACAAGGTGGTCGACATCCCTTTGGATTTGGGTCCCAGCTTTTTCGGGTGCTGGAGCAGAAGAAATTTGAGATTGTGGGCGGCGCCCGACCCATCCCCGTTGATATCCGACTAGTGGCGGCAACCAAACGAAAATCTCCCCCAGATGATGGGAGGCAAGCTCTTCCGGAGCGATTTCTATTATCAGTTCATGGTTTTCCCCAGCATCACAGCCCCCGTCGCGCGATCATCCTGACGACGTGCCTATACTTGCCTGGCACTTTCACCCACAAGTACGCCGAATGTCTCGGCCGGACGATTGACAATATTTCAGCGCAAGTGACGCGAAGCCTGGTGAATGGTCTTGGCCTGGGAATGTAGGCGGACTCGAGAAGTTTATCGAGAAGGCGGTACAGCTCTCACGAGACCCAGCCTTCGTGCCCCGTTGGACGAACTGCGAGCCGAAGCCGCGGGAGCCCTCAGCACTGCGACGTTGGCAGAGGTAGAGCGGGAATATATCTTGCGCGTCCTCCGGGAACGAACGGTGTGATCACGACTGCAGCTACGCGTCTGGAGATACCAAGGACGACATTGAACGCCATGATGAAGAAACTAGGGATTTCTCGCGTGATTTCTGATTCACTGCTCACCCAGTATTGCAGCCGGTCACGAAGAGGCTTGTGAGAGATTGCGCGGGGCCGCCCGGGTGTTGTCCGAGGCCGCAACCTAAGAGTACACCGAAACGATGCCTGCAGTTGATCCCGTTACCCGCATGTAATGGACTCACTTCGATCTCCTCTGGCACATGGATATAAAACGCTGTTGTGGACCGAACCCTGGGCCTCCTTGTAATCTCAATCCACCCGCGCGGTAATTTTAGCGGAACATCCTAGTTTCGATTAAGGCCTTCGACGAGCCATTGCTCCAATGGTGAGCGCTGCAGGGCCCACGAAGATAGGTTGTAGTCTCAGCCTCATTGCACTCTGCTCGGTTGAGAAGCTCACTAGCCAGATCAAGCATCAATGTCGTCTTACCTGGTCCAGGCGGTCCCACAATTGCTGTCTGGCCTACGTGCTGGTCGAAAACCTAACGATGTTCTGCCCTGCGCGATCTTCACGGCTGCCGTGCTCTTCCCCTTTGAATGTCACGCCTGCACGAGGTATGTGCCTCAGCTTGAGTTCAATCCGCAGGATGTTAGAAAGAGACGCCTTCAGAACCCCAGCTAACCACCCTCTCGATTTCTTATTTGGATAGCCCACAGAGACGATAGACAAGGCAATCGCGAGCAGTGTGGCATACACAAGCAGGAACGTGCCCCCTCCCCTGAGGCACTCGTGCTCAGAGCACAAACTTCCAGTAGCCTTGCTGCGACCCCAAAAAAACCATCACAACCGAGCAACGAGCCGTAATAGGAACATTCCGAACGCCTCCCCAGGGGTTCTGGGACCGCGTCGGCGCGTTTCAAGCGGTGTGACGGATATGGCAGATCCATGTCGGAAGCGAGCACGGTGAATAGCCTTTGATGGGTGTGTGGAATCCGCTCTTGAGTGGAGGCGAGCCGCTTTTCTGATCGGCTGTTTTCCAGATCGGATGGCGGTTAGCACCTCAGTGATTCGCGTTTTGGTTTCTCGTGCGCAATCGATTTCCCGACACGCTGCGACGAATTGCGCACGCACCTCGCAGGCACGCAGCGCACTCATGCATGCCGCGTCGGCGGCGGAACTCGGCCGGTTCGCCGACCACCAGGCCCAAAATAGGACATGGTTCCTGCGCCAGGTCAACGTCGACGGAATCCTGGACGATGCAGCCGGGCTCGGAACAACGACCCAGGTCTCCATCGTGGCGGCACAAACTGCGCCAAAACCGCGGTCGTGGAGGGCGGAAATGGTGTTTGTAAATTGCGTTTTCCGGTTGGTTAGATTTGAAGCTGCTAGCGAACCGACCCGCAGCAGACTAACGAGGGTGCGGCTCTCCTTTTGATAATCTACAGGGAAAACGCGACCCTGCGGCGATTCCGCACGAATGCGTGCTTCAGCGCGTGGACCAACTACTGTGGATTCCGAAAGTATACGCATGAACAACGGATCGCATTCTCTTGGGGATTCCAAAATGTTTGATCGAAACAGTGGGCGGGCGGTTAAATTTCAGTACAAAAGTACTGCGAGGAACTTGACCACAATAGCGTCAGCTAACGCAACGACAGTTTTAAAGTTACGCAGTACTAATCCCGCAATAGTTTTAGAAATCGTCAATAACTGAAATAACTAGTCTGCCTTTGTGCGCCGGAATGCCTCTGGCCTGAGGAATATCATTCAGACTCGTTGTTCGAAAATGGCAGAAGACTTGCACTATCCGTTTCCAAATGTTCTCAACTATGTCTTACGCGCGGGATTGCGATCCAGTTCCGGCGCCTCAACAGATAAGTGATGGAAACGACGCCAGACGGCAATCAAGTTGTGGCGTCATCGTAGACGTAACCAGTTCTTCGCCAAACCCTGACTTGAATGTGCTCGTTTGCGCAAGATTTGTGAACAGTCCGTGCGGCAGTATTGTGTTGGACTGCGGAGGGCACGGCACTTTCATGCACGTAGAAATTCAGACGATTGTTCCAGGGCATTCGCATACTCTGGGCCCGGAACAGCGTGCCGCCTATCAACCTAAACAGCGGATCCGCGACATTTCGATGTACCTGTAAAGTTTTAAACTATGTCGCAATTCGAAAATCGGTCGAGTACAAGGCGTCCGCCGACGGCTGGACAAGAGCAGGTCGCGATTCGGCTGAAGTCACCACTTCGCAACGGCTTGGAAATGAAGGCGCGAATTGTAGACATCAGCGAACAGGGAATCGGGCTGGAGCTAAGCGGTCCACTCGATCGGGACGAAGTGGTTCAGATTGCCAGCGCGGCGCAAACTCCCGCAGGGCATTCCTTACTGTCGCGCATGGCCCGCGTGCGATGGTGCTCGCGTTATCAGGGGCATCAATACCGAGCGGGTCTTTGCTTCGATGCGATCGCAAGCGCCAGCGGAAATATGCAGCATGATTCGGAGGCTGAGGAGGACCATTACGAGGCGCTCCAACTGAGTTCCAACGCGGACGCAGAAACGATCCAACGCGTCTTCCGGATCATGGCGCAAAGATATCATCCGGATAATCTGCAAACCGGCAATGTGGATCTTTTCAGAAAAGTCAAAGAAAGCTATGACGTACTGAGCGATCCATGTAAGCGTGCGGCTTACGATGTGCGGCGCAACGCTTATCGCACCGACCGGTTCAAGATTTTCAATGGCTGGCAAAGTTCTACCGGGATAGAGGCGGAAAAACGGAAACGCCAAGGAATTCTCGCTGTTCTGTACGCGCAGCGCGCGAATAATGCACAGCAGCCGAGCATCACAATGCACGAGATGGAGGATTTATTGGCCTGTCCAAAGGAACACCTCGAATTCAGTTTATGGTTCCTGAGAGAGTGCAAGTATATTGCACGCACGGATAACAACCGGTTCTCGATCACCTGCGAGGGAGTTATGGCCGCAGAGCGCGAACCGGCGGTGATTCCGATCGCTCGCCACAAGCGGCTTGCGCCGCCCGCTTAATATGCGGAAATAGCGTTTGTGCCAGGAACCGGGCGCCACACAAAAAACCTATGCTTACGCTCAGTTGAACGGCAGGGTGATTTGGGAAGGCTACGGAAACGCCATTCAAGCTACGATCCGGCAACTGTTCAGTTGTTTCCCAAGAGCGGTCTCTCTGTCGGTGCTACTGTTATCGACGTCACAAGCAGATACGCCGCCCCGGCCGGAACCGGAATCGGCGGTGGAAGGAAAATCTGCTGGGCTAATTAGTGATCTCGCAAGTGCGCTGGCCGTCGGCGCTTTTGGTCGATTCGAGTTCTCCCCTCCCTTCTTGCCTGGGCTCGGCTTTCTCGTCGTCGCCGGCCGCTTTCGGTTTGCTGGCCGCCTCCGCCTTGTCTTGGTCTTGCTCTCTGGTTTGCGCTTTGGCTTTGCTGTTCGGTTCCGGCAAGCGAATTTTGTGAGTAGACCCGAGAGGCGAATGCTACGCCAGAAGGTCATTGGCGGGCTGGGGTTCTTTTTAATATGCTGACAAAATGACCCGCGGGTCGATTACTTTCCTGCCCCGCAATTCGCAGCGATGCCGGTGCGTGTTTCTTTCAGCGCGCCGGAATATCATCGAGAGTCTGCGAACCCGAAACCTCGGGAGTTGCCCGCAGGTCCTCAAGATATCCGCGAATGATGCTCGCGAATGTGCGGGTGTTGATTGGCTTGGTGATATAGCCGTCGCAGCCGGCCTCTCGGGCGTGATCCTCATCTCCCTTCATCGCGTAGGCGGAGAGCGCGACGATAATCACGTCTTTCAACGAGGGGTTTTGCCGCAAGCGGCGAGTCAGCTCCAAACCATCCATGCGCGGAAGCTGAATATCTACGAGGATAAGCCGAGGACGTAAGGTCTCCGACATCTTCAGGGCGGTTTCAGCGCTTTCGGCCGTGTGAACATCGAACTGCTGCTCTTCCAGGAGGATTTGTGTCAAGTCCAGGTTATCGATATTGTCGTCCACTACGAGAATGGTTTCGTTCATTTTGCACCTACGGTTAATCTTGCCGGCACTCCGACCTGCTCCAGAGTTTCGAACAACTGGTTAGGGTTGATCGGCTTGGTCAGGAAGGCCTGGACCATGTCTGTGACAGCGACATCGCGCTGGTCCAACGCGGAAATCACAATGACAGGTGTGCTCCGAAAGTGGGGCAACGACCGGATCTCGCGAAGCGCCTTCAGTCCCGAGCCATCCGAGAGCACGAGATCCAGCGTAATTGCGTCGAAATCGGCTCGCCGGCACTTCTCTACCGCTTCCCGCCCGGTGCCGGCCGTCTCCACCTGGTAGTCCGCGCCTTCGAGGACCCGGCTCAACAGCAGACTTGTGGCGCGTCCATCTTCAACGACAAGAACACGAGCGATCGGACCATCGGATTTTCTTACTTCGGGCCCGCGCGGCAGCACCGCGAAGAAGGTACTCCCCTTACCTACTTCGCTTTCGACACCCACGCGTCCGCCTTGTCCTTCGACGATGCGCTTCGTAAGCGCTAGACCAAGTCCAGTCCCCGGGTAAAGCTTGGCTTTCGTTGCATCCAGTTGCTGGAACTCGACGAATAGTCGAGCCAAGTCCTTTTGGGCGATTCCAATGCCGGTGTCGGAGATCTCCAGACGAAATTCGGAGCTTCCTTCGCGCTTCAGTCGTACGACCACTCGCCCTTCCGGGTTCGTAAACTTGAGGGCATTAGAAAGATAGTTGTGTAAAATTTGTTTGAGCCTCCCGGGATCCGTGAGAACATTATCCACGGTCTCGTCGATTTCGGTCTGCATCTGAATCTTTTTCCCCGCCGCGATGCTACCCAGGATTCCCATAACTTCCTCGATAATGTCAGTTACTGAGACTCGCTCCGGGAAAAACTCCAGATGTCCCACCTCCACCTTGCTAAGATCCAGGACGCCATTGATCAACTCGAGCAAGTGCATGGCGCTGCTGTGAACGCGGCCCACGTACTCCCGCGGCCGTTCTGGAATTGGACCGAGTTTGCCGTCGTACAGAAGTTCGGTGAATCCTAGAATACCGTTGAGTGGGGAGCGTAGTTCGTGCGACATATTTGCCAGAAACTCGGTTTTCAAACGGCTGGCTTCATTCAGGCGGCGGTTCTGTTCTTCGAGCGCTAGATTCTGGTTCTTGAGTTGTTCCTCCAATGACTTTCGTTCCGTGATGTCCCGAACGGCCGCAAACGCGACCCCCAGGGCAAGCGACGGAGTGGCACTGCCGATCAGCCAGCGGTACGAGCCAGATTTCGACAAAACTCGGAACTCTAGCTGCTCGATCTGCTGACCTAACTTCAATTTCTGCCAGGCCGCTTCGGCGCGAGGCCTGTCTTCCGGATGTACGAACTCGACCCACGGGTGACTGGCCAGTTCGGCGGCGTTGAAACCCAGCGTCTTCTCCCAGGCAGAATTCAAGCGAAAAGCACGGCCTTCCAAGCTGCAAATGCAAAGGAGATCTAACGACAAGGCGAAAAATTGGTCAAGTTCTTGAACCGCGCGGCGATGCATGCGTTCCGTGTACATTCGTTCCAATGCGAAGGAAACATTGGCGGCAAGTTCCTCAAGCAGCGCCACGTTCTCAGGATCGAAGAAGTCTTTTTCTCGCGCGTAAATCGCAATGGCACCGTGCCTATGGCAATGCACCATAATCGGAAAGGCTCCGACCGAGCGATAACCGCGGCGCTGCGCCCGCTCCTGCCAGGGGTGCATGCGCGCATCCGTTAAGAGGTCATTCACCAAGACATGCCGGTTGTCGCGGATGGCGGTTCCGACCGGCCCCACCCCGGCGGGCGCGTCATGGATGGTAATGTGGAGACCTACAAGGTACTCTTCCGATCGGGGATAACTTGCGACCGGTGTCACCACTCCGGTGTCGATGTCCACGTTGCCCGCCCAAGCCATCTGAAATTGGCCTTCCTCGCCCAGTATCCGGCAAATTTCAAAGAACAATTCGCTCTGAAGTACGCATTCCCGGACAGGGCGTCCGGAATAATTCGAGTGGCGGCCGCGCTCGACCCGGTTGGGTCGATGAGACTGACGGTCGAAGACAACGGCATCGGCCTGGCAGAAGGCCTGGATCTTCGCCGCTCCGGTAGCCTCGGGCTCAAGCTGGTGGATAGTCTGGTTCGGCAGTTGGACGCGAGCATCGAGATCCGACGCGACGGAGGTGCTTGTTTTAGTATTCATTTTCACCTTCCGTCCAGCGGAGGTGGTAATTGAACAGCCATACTTCAAGTCGTGGCCTCGATCCTATAGAGGGTCTACAAATCCAACACGCTGTACCGTTGAGTGCGCACAGTCCCGCTGCGGGTATAGTTCTCCCGGCCCGCATTCTCATCGTTGAGGATCAGGGGATTGTTGCGCACGACATCGAGCGTTGCCTCACGGACAACGGTTTCGAGGTAACCGCGATCGCAGCGTCGATGGAAGAGGCCGTCCGGGAAGCCTCACGCAGCCGGCCCGATTTGGCGTTAATGGACATCAGACTCCGTGGAGACGTCGATGGTATCGAGACCGCGACCCGGCTTCATCGCGATTTCGATTTACCCATTATTTTCCTGACCGCACATAGCGATCCTGAAACGGTGGCGCGTGCCACACAAAGCGAGCCGATGGCCTTCCTACTCAAGCCCTTCAATCCGGCTGAGCTCACCATCGCTGTTGAGGTTGCGTTAAAACGGACCCGGGCAGAACGAGAAATCCAGGCACGTGAGCGCTCCTTCCTGTCGGCGATGAACGCGATCGGAGAGGCCGTGCTGACGACCGACGCCCAGAGCCGCGTGCGATTCATGAACCGGGCAGCCGAAGAACTGACTGGCTGGCAGCAGGAACAGGCTCTAGGCTGCGAGGCGGCCGAAGTCGTGCATCTCGCGAATGAGGCAAGCAGAGGTGGACGTAGCTTCGGTGCACTTCTTTACCTTGTGGATGCACTGGGATCCGAGGATGCCATCATTGCCCAGGATTCGGGTGGCACGATTACAAGCTGGAACCGCACCGCTGAGCTGCTCTATGGCTATCGGGCTGAAGATGTGCTGGGGAAACCTGCTTCGATGCTGATGTGGCCCTATCGGTTGGAGTCGCTCCGCGAGATCGCCGAACGTGTCAAGCGAGGCGAACCGATTCCTCCAGTTGAGGGCCTTGAGATGGCTAAGGGAGATAAACGGATCGATGTGTCCATTTCGGTGTGTCCTGTCTTAACACCCTCGGGACAGATTACAGGAAGAACGGCGGTGATCCGCGACATTACGGACCGTAGGCGGGCCGAGGAGTCAGCCGCTTTTTTGGCGTCCATCGTCGCATCTTCAGAGGACGCCATCATAGGTAAGACGCTGGAGGGCGTGATCATCAGTTGGAATCATGGTGCAGAGAGGCTTTACGGATATACCGCCACAGAGGCGATAGGAATGCACGTCGGCATGTTGGATCTCGCCGAGAATGCCAGGATAATGCGGCGGATGTTGAACGCGATCCTGCAAGGAGAGCGAACTGCCCCTGTCGAGACGATTGGAGTTAGAAAAGACGCCAGCCGATTTGATGTCTCGCTCACTCTATCTCCCATCCGGAATAACTCTGGACAGGTGATCGGCGTTGCCCGAATTGCTCGGGATATCAGCGAGCACAAGCGGGCCCAGGACGCAATCCGGCGCAGTGAGGAAAAGTACAGATCGTTGGTCGACAACATTCCTGACGTCGTCTGGACGGCGGACGCATCAGGGATACCGGTCTTTATAGGCAGCGCCATTGAGAAGGTGTACGGATACAGTGCGGATGAGATTTGCGACACGGACGTTTGGTTTAAACGTATTCATCCCGAAGATGCGGCGAAGGTCCAGGCCGCCTATGAGGCGATGCTTACACGCGGTGAGGCCTTGGACGCCGAATACCGGGTCCAGCACAAAGACGGGCGTTGGATCTGGCTCCATGCCAAGGCAGTTAGCCAATATGAAAAAGACGGCGAGTGCTTCGTGGACGGAATTACCTCGGACGTCACGGCCATACGACAGGCCCGCGAGGAATTGATTCGAGCCAAAGAAGCGGCCGAGGCCGCCGCTAAAGCCAAAAGTACATTCCTGACCAACATGAATCACGAGTTGCGGACGCCCATGAACGGCGTGATTGGAATGACCGAGTTGGTTCTTGAATCGGACCTAACCGCGGAACAGCGGGAGTGCCTGCAAGCGGCGAAATCGTCCGCTGATCATCTCCTGTACATGATCGATGATGTTCTGGATTTCGCGAAAATTGAGGCGCGGAAGTTGAAACTCAATCGCGTTCCGTTCGACTTGAGATCTTGCATAACGACCGCTATCAAGGCTCTGTCTTTCCGGGCGTCCGTAAAGCACATCGGAGTCACGTGCGAGATAGCGCCCGACACTCCAGCCACGGTAAGAGGGACGCCCGCGCTCTGCTGCAGATCCTAGTGAACATTGTCGGGAATGCCATCAAGTTTACTGACCAAGGTGAGGTGATAGTCCAAGTGGGCCAGCTGTTCTTGAATTCAATGAATACCGACCAGGTTGTTCTGCAGTTTAGCGTCAGAGATACCGGCATCGGAATTGCACCCGAGAAACAGCGATCCATCCTCGAAGCATTTGCCCAAGCCGACAGTTCCTACACCAGAAGATTTGGAGGTTTAGGATTGGGCCTCACGATCGCCAATCGGCTGATAAACATGATGGGTGGTGATTTGCAACTTCAGAGCGAACCCGATAAGGGCAGCACGTTTTCTTTCACCCTGAGGGTCGGTGCAGTAAAGGACGTTGAACCTGTCCCGGGGGCCGGGCGCTGTGCCGCTCCGGCGAATACTGCGGCCGCCCAACTGAGGAGCTGAATAGTGTCAAATCCAACCAGCAGCCGGGGCCGCATTCTGATCGTAGAGGATCAGGGCATTGTTGCGACAGATATCGAGCGCTGTCTCGAGGACAACGGCTTCGAGGTCACCGGCATAGCCACCTCGATGGATGAAGCCATCTTGGAGGCATCCAAATCTCTTCCCGACCTGGTGCTGATGGACATCAGGATCAAAGGCGAGTCAGACGGAATCGAAACGGGGATCGCCTTCACCGGGATTTCGACTTGCCGATCGTGTACCTCACCGCCCACGACGACAAGGACACGGTCAGGCGCGCCAAGCGCACCGAGCCGATGGCATTCCTGATCAAGCCGTTCAAACCCTCAGAGCTGACCAATACGGTCGAAATCGCGCTGCATAGGAGCCGAGCTGAGAAAAAAGTGCGAGAGCGGGAACGATCCTTCCTTTCAGCTATGGACTCGGTCGGGGATGCGGTGCTGACTACCGACTTCGAAGGACATATTCGCTTCATGAACCGGGCTGCCGAGGAACTGACGGGTTGGACACAACCTGAAGCCTTAGGGCAGGCCATCACCGACGTCGTTCTTGTGGTTGACGAGCAGGAGTCCAGCGCCGAGCAATTCCGCCTTCTCCTCAGCTCCGGGGCGGTTCCCGAACCTGGCGGCGGACATGAGTGCCGCGTCCATGCTCGCAGCAGCGGCGACCATTGGGTCACGGTAAAGGTGACCAGCATCGCCGCCGCCCCGGACAACCGGGTACGAGTCGTAGTCATGCAGGATGTTACAAGGCGTAAGGCTACGGAGCTTGAAATCCAGCGTTTGAACCAGGAACTGCAGGCACGCATCAGCGATCTCACGGCCGTGAACCAGGAGCTGGAATCGTTTAATTATTCGATCGCACACGATCTGCGCGCCCCTATTCGCCACATCGATGCCTATTCGAAGGCGTTGCTCGAACGCCCCGGCATGGGCCTGCCGGAAGATGCTCGGATCTTCCTCGAGCGGGTTCGTCGTGGGGCATCCAGAATGGGGCGGATGGTGGATGAGTTACTCGAGCTTTCGCGCACCTCTCGCAAGGAGCCGGTGAGACAGTTAACTAAATTAAGTTCGGTAGTTGAGGAGCTGATGGCCGAATTGAAAGCAGAGACGCAGGGCCGCGAGATTGAATGGCTCCTACAGGAACTGCCGGCCATCCACTGTGATCCTACGCTTATCCGTCAGGTTTTTGCTAACCTCCTGGCGAACGCAGTCAAGTTCACCCGTCCTCGCAAGCATGCGGTGATTGAGATTGGACAAGTACGGATAAGTGGACAGCCTGTGCTGTTCGTCCGGGACAACGGCGTGGGATTCAGTTTGAAACACGCTGACAAGCTCTTCGGTGTGTTCCAGCGTCTGCATCGGCGGGAAGACTTTGAAGGCTCCGGCATCGGACTGGCTACCGTGCAACGCATCGTTCACAAGCACGGTGGACGAGTGTGGGCGGAGGCGGAGCTGGAGAAAGGGGCCACCTTTTACTTCACGTTGGAGCCTTCGCGACAAACTTCCAACCTCGAATCGGCGCCACTTCATTTGGAGAATGGCAATGCTCAAAGATCAAGTTGAAATTCTTTTAGTCGAGGACGATCCCGATGACCTGGACCTGGCCATAAGCGCCCTGAACGATGCGCATGTCTGCAACCGGATAGTGACTGCACGAGACGGAGAAGAGGCGCTGGATTTCGTCTTTTGCCGGGGAGCTCACAGCGAGCGAGATCCCGCGCGTCACCCAAGGCTGATCTTACTCGATCTGAAGCTCCCTAAAGTTGATGGTCTAGAGGTGATCGAGCAGATCAGGCGCAACCCGCGCACTAAGGCGATTCCTGTGGTAATCCTGACATCGTCCAAACAAGAAGAGGACGTGGTGCGAGGGTACCACCTTGGCGTGAATAGTTACATCCAAAAGCCGGTGGACTTCGATCAGTTCCAGGCGGCCATCAAGCACCTGGGCTACTACTGGTTGCTGTTGAACCAACCCCCGCCCGCGGCGGCGTTCACGGGAGACGCCCCCCATGACATCGCTCATAAAGGTGATCGAGAATGACTCCGTTGAGGGTCTTGTTCTTTGAGGATGACGCCGACGACGTCAGCTTGGCGTTGCATATCCTGAAGTCCGCACAATTCGATGTCACCTCTGATGTCTCGGTTACGCTGGACGAATTCAGACAATATGTTCGAACGATCCGCTACGATGTGATCCTGTCCGACTACTGGATGCCGGGCGCGACGGGAATGGACTGCCTTGCGGAATTGAAGGCCGCGGGCCAGAGCGTTCCTTTCATCCTCGTGACTGGCGCCCTCGGCGAGGAGAAGGCCGTGGAGTGCCTGAAAAACGGCGTGGAAGATTACGTTTTGAAGGACCACATCGCACGCCTCCCCGTATCCGTTCGCCGGACATTGGAAAACCGAGATGCGGAGGAAACACGGCGCCGGGCTGTGGCCGAGCTAGATCAGTTTTTTGGGGTGTCGCTCGACATGCTTTGTATCTGTAACCTGGACGGTTACATCCAGCGGTTAAATCCTGCGTGGGAGAGAGTGCTGGGTTTCAGCCCGGACGAGTTACGCAGTAGGCCATGGATCGACTTCGTTCATCCGGAAGACCGGCCGCAGGCCGAAGTTTCCTTTCAGAACATGCTATCCGGCACCGCGATTGACCATCTTGAACTTCGGTTCATGACCAAGTCGGGCGCTTTCCGGTGGCTGGTCGGCAGCGCCACGCCGGCGCTCGAGATGGGCGTGGTGTTCGCCGCCGCGAGTGATATTACGGACCGAAAATGTCTGGAGGAACAACTGCGAAGCCAGAACGCGGCGCTCGAAGAACAGACCCGCCGCGCAAACGAAGCCAACCGATTGAAAAGCGATTTTCTGACCAGCATGTCGCACGAACTACGTTCGCCCCTCAACGGCATCATCGGCTTTACCGAACTCCTGTATGATGGCAAACTCGGCCAAATTCAGGAGAGGCCGCGGCAGTTCCTGGGCCGGATCCACAGCAGCGCCATGCACTTGCTTGACTTGATCAACGATGTGCTGGATCTCAGTAAAGTGGAAGCCGGACGTCTGGAGTTGCGGCCTGAGCGGGTTTCCGTCGTGAGCGTCATTGGTGAAGTCACCGAAATCCTTAGCCCGCTTGCGAGCGAAAAGCATATCCACTTAACGACCGAGACAGACGAGAGTATAGCTCAGGTAGTCATCGATCCGGGACGACTCAAACAGGTCTTGTACAACTACCTCTCTAACGCGATTAAGTTCACAGGCAACGGAGGAAGGGTGGCAGTTCGATTGAAGACCGAGGGGTCCACGGACTTTCGCCTGGAAGTGTCAGACACCGGCATCGGAATTGCTGAAAAGGATGTGGGCCGCCTGTTTCTCGAATTCCAACAACTGGATGCAACGACGTCCAAGCGACACCAGGGCACCGGATTGGGTTTGGCGCTCACGAAGCGCGTCGTCGAAGCCCAAGGTGGCCGGGTAGGCGTCGAGAGCGAGCTGGGCCAGGGCAGCACGTTCTTTGCGGTGTTGCCGCGGTCGCCTATGATGAGGTTTCTGCCGGATGCGACTTTCCTCGAACCGGTCGCATCGATAGAAACTATCCAGGTAGGACATGAATGAATCCAGTAACAGTTGGCGTCAATCTTAACTGTTGAGCTGACCCGGATCCTGCTGTTGGAAGGAGCAGGTTCCGAAGCCGCCTGACCGAAGATGTGCCGCTGTATGGTAACTCTCGAAACGTGCCGCCAGCAGCTGATTTTCGGGACACCCAACTCACCGGGACCGAGGGATTGGCATGACGCGCTTTTATGCGAAGAACGCCTGTTCGCGTAAACGTCCTGCAAGTACGTGCGTTTGCCTTCCTGTCCAGCGGCAGACTCTTGAAAAAATGCTTAGAAATGGCGCATCCTTCCGGCAAAGCTCCGCAAGGTAGGATTTCAGTTGAGGACGGTGTTCAATGGGCGCGACATGCGGCAGCTTTTTAACCGACGGTCGACGTTCAGATTTGCTAAGGCCATCAGGATACAGCCAGAGCAGGAGTCCCGATTACGTCGGGATTTGCGGGGGTGATTCTTCCGATGCTCAGCAGCGTGGTCATCTCAGGAACGGGCAGAGGTCTGGAAAAATAGTAGCCTTGCACTATGCGGCAATTTAAGGCTTTCAGTAGCGCGACTTGCATAGCGGTCTCCACCCCCTCGACCACCACTTTCATCCCGAGTTCGTGCGCGAGGCCGATGGCAGCCTTCACAATCGCATCACTTCCCGAGGTAACACCGAGGTCCGCTGTGAAGCTCTGGGCGATCTTGATCCGATCCGCGGGGAAGCGGCGTAGATAGTCGAGCGACGAGTAGCCGCTACCGAAGTCATCGATCGTGATGCGGTGACCTTTTTCGCGAAGCCGGACCAGGAGGTCATTGTGGTCGCGCGATGCTGTCATGAGAACACTTTCGGTCAGTTCCAATTCGAGGAGCCGCGCTGGCAGGCCGGACTCGCTCAAACTTGCCCTGATATCACTTTCCAATTGCAGCCCGTCCTTGAATTGAACGCCCGATAGGTTGATTGCAATCGTCGGAAGTGCAATGCCCGCGTCGAGCCATTGTCTGATCTGACGGCAGACCGCGCGCATGACCCATCTTCCCAAAGGCAGGATCAAGCCGTTCGTCTCCGCCAATGGGATGAATTTGCCGGGACCCAGGGCACCCCGACGCGGATGGTGCCAGCGCACCAGCGCTTCCAGACCTACGATACTGCCAGTTTCGATATCGACCTGAGGCTGGTACATAAGAAAGAGCTGATTCCTGGCGATAGCCTCTCGGAGTTCCGTATTCAGTTGAACCCGTGCCCGGACCTCGATATCCATGGCTTCGGTAAAAAAGCGGTAGGACCCGCGTGCCTCGGATTTTGCTCGATAGAGTGCCAGATCGGCCTGAGTAAGGATTGTTTCCGCATCTGGCGAATCCGGTCCATAGATTGCAATACCGATGGTCGCGCCAGAGCGAATCTCATTGCTCTGAATTGAGAATGGCTCGCTGAAAGCCTTCAGAATCTTGTCCGCAGTAGCTACGGCTGCGCTGGCACACTGCTGGATGGCGATGGCGTCGAGAATCCTTTGCACAACTCCAGCTATGTCCACTGGATCGCTAATCGCATCCAGGATGATGGCAAATTCGTCACCCCCGAACCGGGCAACCAGGTCAACTTCGCGAACGCTCGCCTGGAGCCGCTTGGCGACCGCTTGGAGCAACAGATCCCCGATGGGATGGCCAAGCGTGTCATTCACATCCTTGAAGTGATCGAGGTCCAGATACAGAACAGCAAAGTGTTGCGCGCCCCTGCGTACGCGTGCGATCGCTCGGTCGAGAGATTCGACGAAGACAGCGCGATTCGCAAGCCCTGTCAAAGGATCATAGCGGGCCAGTTCGGTAAGTTGCTTTTCTGTCCGCTTGCGCTCCGTGATGTCGCGCACGAAGGCGAAAGCGTATTCCATCCCGTCGAACTGACGATAATTCGCACTTATCTCTACTAGAAAAGTGTTTCCGTGCTTGGTTCGGTGCTGACTTTCAAAGCTTACCGAACCACGCGCTTTGAGTTCCGACCGGAAGGTCTCCCACGCTTCTTTTGGAAAAAGCGGATCGAAATCCCACAGCGACAGGGAAAGAAGTTCCTCGCGGGAATATCCCAGAGAGCGACAAGCCGCTTCGTTGACGTAAATGATATGGGCTTGCGGGTTGAACCAAAATATGGCCTCCGAGGCATGTTCGACTGAAAACTGCGTAAGCCGAAGATCCTTTTCTGCACGCCTGCGGTCCGTGATGTCGCGCACCATGCCCAGCAAGGAGGGCCGCCCGTTCAGCGTCAATGCCGTCAGGCACACTTCAGACGGAAATGTCTCGCCGTTCTTGCGGCGATGCACCCACTCGAAACGGTTTTTGCCGTTGAGAAAGGCGATCGCAATATTCCGCTCTGATCCCTCACGGGACGAGGTGCCATCGGGTTGGTCCTGGGGCGAGAATTCGTCCGGGCGCAATGCGAGGAACTCGGCTTTGGATGAGTATCCGAACATTTTCAGCGCAGCCTCGTTGCAATCCAGGAAGCCGTTTTCGCTCATCAGCAGATTTGCATCCGCTGCTTCCTCGAATAACACGCGATGCTTGCTGGCACTGTCCCGCAGCAGCTTCTCGGCTTGTTTGCGTTCGGTAATGTCGATCCCGAATCCGGCGAGGCAGGCTTTGCCCTCAAACGTGAATCGGTTGCTGTTGAACAGGTACACAGTCTCGATCTGATCCTTGCTGACGAGGGAAGCTTCGACCACACCGTTACCCTCCGAGAATGCTTGCTGCACGTGCTCGGCGACCAGGCGCTTCTGTTTTTCGTTGAAGAGATCCAGAAACGACATGACCGAAATTTCTTCGGAAGAGTAGCCGGACAAATCCTTGATGCTCTGGCTCGAACGCAGCAGTTGTCCCTGTTCATCGATTAAGTAGAACAGACCGGGCAGGCTATTTACGACTATCTGGTTGAAATCCTTTTCATGCTGAACGGAAAGTTCCGCCCGTTTGCGTTCGTCGATGTCAAGGACGATGCCGCGTATTGCCGTAATGGAACCGTCCGTCCCGCGCAGAGCCTCATCACGCACGGCTTGCCAGACGGTTGTACCGTCGTCGCGGATCATCTCAAGTTCAAATTCGCCGGGAGAGCCGGTTTCCATGATCCGCGCTGCTTCGGCCAGCAGCCTTTCCCAGCTCTCGGCGGTGTAGAACCGCGCAAGGGTATCAAACGTGGGTGTTGGGAGAGCCGGGTCGCGTCGAAGAATGCGCTTCAGCCCGTCCGACCAATAGATCGTGTTGCTGGCAGGTGTCCATTCCCAACTCCCCATCCCGGCGATACGCTGCGCTTCCAGAAGCTCCTGTTCCTGGTCCCGTCGCAATTTCTCCAGATGTTTGGACGCCGTGAAATCCCGCACGATGCTTAGGAGCCGGCCGTTTGGCAGCGCTGTAGCGTCCACCCCGCAGGGTAAGAGCGTACCGTCCTGGCGCAGTAAGGGCCATTCACTGTGAACGACTTGACCGGCCTGCACACGGGCAATCTCGGGCGCGACGCGTGCGATCTCATCGGGTGCTATGAAATCGCGGATATTCAATGCAAGCAGCTCCTCACGGGTATGGCCGAGCATGCGGCATCCGGCCGCGTTTGCATCTAGGAAACCACCGTCTGCGCCGGTGCAGAAGATGCCGTCGGAGGCGGATTCAACCAGCGCGCGATAGCTCGAATCGAGCTGATGCACTGCCGCTTGGGAAGCCTTGAGGCGCAAACATATCTTGACGGTGGCTAGCAGGTCCAGCGCGTCGACCGGCTGGTTCAGGCAGGCCTCGGCGCCCTCACTAAGGGCGGTGATTCGGTCTGCATCGGAAGGGTAGACAGCGGATAGATGTACGACCGGAATGGCAGACGTGTGGGGGTTTGCTTTGATTCGCCGGCGAACTTCAAAACCATTGATGTCAGCCAGGTTCACGTCGAGCAGCACCAGCTCCGGGAGTTCCTCGGCCACTCGCAATGCCTCTAGTCCCATCGATTCCTCGCGCACCTCATAGCCCGCTTGGCGGAGTATGCGGCTCGTCTCGTGCCGATCCCTGCTGTCGTGACTCACCAGAAGAATCATAGACTTACGAGCATGATCCAACATTCATCCAGCCGTTTAATCTCCGAACATTGAACCGAGCATGCATATTAGACAGGTAACGGCAACCCCACAACCCTCTTATCGGCGATTTCTATCATGTCCATGACCACACGGAAACCAAGTGCTGAGCACATTTGGCGCGCCGGAACTACAGTCGGGTTGCCCCTATCCGCCTTATCGGTCTGGCCATCCATATCGAGATTACTTGCCGGACAGTCCGAATGCCGGGCGCTGATCGAGAGCGCAATATTTTAGCCGCGCCAGACTGTTTCGTGATCTCGTGCCGACGGCACATGGAAAAATTCCAGGAATCTTTTTCGATGGCTTGGCCGGGTCTCTTGTTGCCGGGATGGGGCGGGGGCAAGCGATTGGGCCAGAGTCATGATACTTTGGCCGAGGCTGGAACGGTCGGACACAGGAACGCCATCCAGAATGGCCTCTTGGACCTCCTCGTAGTCATTGGAGAACTGATAGGCAATCGGTAGACTCGCCAGCTGAGCGACCTCTCCGTCGGACAATCCTCGATACGCTGGATTCTTGCGAGTCAACAGCAAACTCACCTTGTCCACCAACCCCAGTTCTTTCAGGTGGCGCACACGATCCGCCGCCATATATAGAGGAACCACCTCGGGGGTTGTCACCAGGAAAATTCGACGCGCTTCGCGCAGGATCTGAACGGTGAACGGATCCAGGCTGCTGGCCAGGTCGGCGCACACAGTGTCATATTGAGCACGAGCGAATCCGAGCACCACTTCGAGGCTCGCAGCGGTTAGAGTCGCCGGAGGAGAGAGTTCCCCCGCGTGCAATACGTCCAGACCATGCCAATGACCAACCATTTGGGACCACAAATCTTCATCCAGGCTGTCAGCGTGCTCTAAAGCGTTCACAATCGAAGAACTGTCACCCAATTTCAGCAGAAACTTCGTGACCCCGGCCATCAGGTCGCAATCGAGCAGCAGAGTACGAACGTACAGCTCATCCGCGAGCGCGCAGCTGGTACTCACGCTGATAGTGGAACAGCCGACGCCCGGTTTGGCGGGGAAGAACGCGTAAAGGTCACCTACGCGTATCGCTGGGATTGGATGCTGGGCGAGGTGCCGCGCAATGCTGGCGATGGTCTCACCGAGCTTCTCGCGACTGAAGGGCGATGACACGAGTTCGCGCACGCCCAGGTGCATCAGCTTGGGGATCGTTTCGATGGGGTCCACCTTCCGAGCCACGCCGACTATTGGAACCCAGGGCATGTGAGCGTCGATAACGGCGGCTAAGGCTTGGAATTTGCCGAAATCCTCGGTGGAAAAAAACACACAATCGGGCCTCCGTGCACGGATGATTCGCAAGAAATCGTCGGGATCGGGATAGTGGTCGACCTGTCGAATGACCTCGATTTCAGGGGACTCGTTGAGGGCCGTCACCAGATCTCGATTGAGCGGTTGGTCAGGTACAACAAGAATTGTACGCATTGCATTTATCCCCTTCAGTGGCGTTGGTAGGCCGACAAATATTTGCTACACCGCCTGCATCTTCCAGATGTAGTGTGTCGTGGGAAGTCGAAGTCAGATCACCGATCGCCGTCCTATTAATGGGATAGCGCCGGACCGCTCGAATGAATGCCGATCTGTTCAGACCGATGGCACGGCTGGTGGGACACCCATGCCGAAGCGTCCCATGCTGTCCAGGATGACTCCACGAATCTATGCTCGTCATAGCTTTCAATCTACCGTTGTGACAGGCGGACGCGATCGATGGCTGCAATCGATCCGCGGATATCCGCAGAAATTCGACCATCCAGACTCGTCTGCCGTTTTGGATGCCTGTTCGTGGCAATTGCCGACTTGCGGTAGATGTTTGAGGATCAGGTGCTCTCTGTTTTCTACAAAGTACCTCTTGGGCGAGTAGGCGGCTTCGTGGATCGTGGCTTGCGCCTTCACTACTGTTAACACCTTCAAATATCGCACCGGCAGCAGCTTGGACTTTCGAGCGAACGCGACGGGGGACTGGGGAGTCGGCGCGTCCAAGGCTTCTGGATAGCGCGGTCCATTGTGGTGCGCCGGGTAAGAATCGCAAAAATGAGCTCCCCCGATTCTTTGCTTGGAATGTCCTGGAACCCATACCCACCCACGTTGGGCTTCAACCGTGCCCATGGGCTGCAAAGGCAATTCCTACGCCAAACCACGACAATAATTAAGACACACGCTGGCTCATTCAGAACCTCCGGACGTACCTGCCCCAGATGGAATTCCCAGCGTAAGATCACCTAATGTGGGGCAAAAACCCATAAGCTCTTTCACTTAGAAAGTCGGATTGAGCAGGTGACAGTTACCCGATAACTCCGCTCGCTCCGTGTTTTTTGGGTGCGAATGCTCTTCGAGGACACACAACAGCGATTCGGTTCGGGTATTGGAAAGGGGCGCAATCGCCAGCTCATCTCGGGTCAGGCACGAGAGCGCCTTCCAGGACGTTCGATGTTAGACTTCCACCACCTCGTCAAACAAGTCTTGGCGCAAACGAATTCCGGCAATCAGCAGCTTCTCGTAGAACTTAGGCCGGATACCGGTAGCGGAAAAGCGGCCTAGAACGCGGCCTTCCGGGTCCAACCCGCGCTTTTCAAAGACGAAGATATCTTGCAATGTTACGACGTTTACTTCCATGCCCGTAACTTCCGTCAGACTGACCACGCGGCGCGTCCCATCTGCCATGCGTGAGACCTGGACAAAGAGGTGGACGGCGCTGGCGATCTGCTGTCGAATGGCTGCCAGTGGCATTCTGGAATTGGCTAACGCCACCATCACTTCAAGCCTGGGTATGGCATCACGCGGGCTGTTGGCGTGATCTGTGGTGAGCGAACCGTCGTGGCCGGTGTTCATAGCCTGCAGCATGTCAAGCGCTTCCGCTCCGCGCACCTCGCCGACGACGATTCGGTCCGGGCGCATACGCAGGCTGTTCACCAGCAACTCCCGTTGGCGTACAGCACCACTACCTTCGATGTTCGGAGGGCGGGTTTCAAGGCGAACTACGTGCGGCTGCTTCAACTGTAATTCGGCGGCGTCCTCAATGGTGACAATGCGGTCCTTGGGAGAAATGAACGCGGAAACTGCATTGAGGAGTGTGGTTTTTCCGGCGCCCGTTCCGCCCGCGATGATGATGTTCAATTTGGCCCTAACGGCGGCTTCGAGCAACTCCATCATTCCGGCGGTCATCGTCCGCCGCTCTACAAGATCCGGAGCAGTCATTTTATCGCGGCCGAACCGGCGAATCGAAAGCAGTGGACCGTCGACCGCGAGCGGTGGAATGATAGCGTTTACGCGCGATCCATCGGAGAGCCGCGCGTCCACCATCGGGCTCGATTGGTCAACACGCCGGCCGACCTGCAAAACGATCTTGTCGATGATCCGCATCAGGTGCTGGTCATCCCGGAACCTTGCCGATGTGAGTTCTAACAGGCCCTTGCGTTCGATGTATACCTGCCGGTGAGTATTCACCAAAATATCGGAAATACTGGGGTCTTGCAGCAATGGCTCCAGCGGCCCTAAGCCGAAGACTTCGTCCAGGACCTCTTTACAGATCTTCTCCTTTTCGGGCGAACTCAGCAGTGTCGGCTCATTGTCGATTAGCGAATGGAGCGCGTCGCGGATCGCGCTTTGCACTCTTGGGTTCTCGAGTTCGAGCAGTGGTTCTAGGTTGATCTTGTCGATCAGCTTGCGGTGTAACACCAACTTCAAGTCCTGATATTCCGGACTGAAATCGCGCATCGCCGTGCCGCTGTTTTTTAAACTCTTCTGGCTCCAGTTGACCTGGGGCGCCGTGTTTGTCGTGTGGTTTAGAACCATTGTTCGCACTTACCGCTGCATGGACTGCCCTGGCGTGGCTTCAACCGATTTGAAACGACAAAAGTGATTTCACCTTTTTCGCTGGGCACCCAGTCCAAGTCTCGCAGGCTATCCAGAATGGCTACACGAATCTTGTATGCCGCGCGGATGCGCAACCGTACGTGGTCACAGGGGACGAAGTGATCTACGGCAGCGATCAGACCGATAGTTCCAGCGGAGATGAGGTCATTCAAATTTACTCCTTCTCGAATCATTGCATCGAGTCATCCCCGAGCAGTCGACCGCTCCACAGCGTCCATGAGCAATCCTGCCCCCAAATCAGCACAGATTGCCGAAACCCACTACAACAGTTCCTAGAGCGCCTTGTTCCTGCAAACATGCAGAAAAGTGCGCGACAAACGTAGCGTTAATTCGAACCATGTGAGGAAAAACAGATAAGTTGTTCCGCTTAGAGCGAATAGGCCAATCCCGGTACGTTGGACCTAAAGTGCCAGTCACCTATCGCCGGCCCTGATTTATAACGATCGGTCGCGACGTGGTGCGACGAGTTTTACGACAGCGTAGCTGTTATCCGGCCGAGTTGATCAAGAGGAAAACTCAAGATTGGCTTGGGCAGTTTTGCGAGTGGCAGAGCAGAGGCCTAACGTTAAACATCAAGTGGTTTAACCAGGGCGGGTCAGGCGACTATCGCGGGCGCAATGAATTGTGGCCATCAGAAGTCACTCGAATATTCATCAGCGGGCTACACGACACCGACAGATCAGGGCGTAGTCAATTCGTCGCGCCGAGACTTTGGGCAGGGAACGTTGCGGTGATTGGCGCGGCTGTGTACATTCCGCTCATATAGGGAATCGAGGTGAACAAGCGAACGCCCGAAACCACTACCTGCATCCTGTAATCGGATGAGTTGGACGTCCCCAGCGTTTGATAGCTAACCTGCGAAGGAACCAGCCCCAGGTACCCTGCGGTATTCGAGCCTCCGGACGGAGCGACGGTGGTGTTGTAACAAAGGAAGTTCGCCACCGCGCTCGCGCTCCAGTTATTTACTACAGCATTTCTAACAGTCGTCCGCGCTCTCTCTGCGATGAATTGCTGCACCATCAACATTCGCCCCATATCCATGACAAACACAATCATGCTGACCATTGTGATTGTCACCAAGGCGCTCTCCACAAGCGAGGCGCCCTTTTGTCTGCGTCTCGCGCTTCCGGTTCCTTTGTTCTTTGCGTCCATCATGTCGAAACTCTCCCTCGAGAACTAGCACGTAGAACAGGTGATTGTGCCGTAGTACTTGGTCGTAGCCCGAGGCTTGTTGATGAGCATGAAATTTCCGATGACGGCGCTGATCCTGTAGTTCGTAATCGAAACTGTGACCGCCCGCGGCATCGATTGGGAATCCAAAGTCACCGCCACGCTGACGTTGGAAATTGCAATTCCGGGCACAATCGGATTGGTCCCGGCAGTCTCGTCGGCATAGACCACCATATTTTGTAGCTTCTGCTGGAACTGCGTGGGATTCGCCGTGTCAGCTATGTCGTAATCCATCTTCGCACCCAGCTCAGCGGCATCCGCAACTGCCGTTTGCAGCAAGTTGTAAATATAGAAGCTATAACCGAATTGCCAGACGCCCGCGAAAATCGCCCACAGAACCGACCAGCCGATTGCGAATTCCACCAGCGCATTTCCGCGTTGTCGCTTTCGTTTGGAGACGCTCATAGAACGTGCTTTATTGATACAAAACATTGGTATACACCTTAGTGCCGTCGCTGCCGCCGGAACTGACACCGTTTGCGTTAGCCGGGCCAAGGTAAGTGGCGCAGATAGCGCCAGATGTCCCCGAATAGGCTGGATCCAGGAGGAAATTACCGAATCCGGCTACCGCCTCACTCCCGTTTCCATTGCCGGACCACGTGGATGGATTTCCGATAGCGACAGTAATGATCCGCCTGCCGTTGGCCGTGCCGTTAGCGAGCGAAGTGAGATACGCGGGATACGTTGAGGTGTCGTCTGTGTCCTGGGCAGCCAGTGAAGACAACGCGCCAAATATAGTGGTCCCCCGGTTGCCCGGCACTCCGGGGATCAATGAACCCACATCGATCGGCGAAGTTGGATCGGCTCCGTAGATGATGGCGTTACGCAAGGCGCTGTTTGCATTGCCTTGCCCCAGGTTTACGAAGCCATGTTGGGAAGATGGGTCCGGATCTACAAAGCCTGCATCCCCTGCACAGGTCGTGCCTCCGTTCCCCCACTTCAGCGTGTACTCCTGCCCGACCGTAAATCCAAAGTTCGTCGTATCAGCCATGTTGTGACCGTCAGGCATAAACGGTGCCAGGTTGTTGGTTGTGTCATTTTCCTTCTGGCCCGCGACAGCGCTTGCCGTTGCCGTCCATACCGTGGGGATGCCAGGCAGAACCGGCAGGAAGTCCAATGAAATGCCCGCTGTGGCAGTGACCTTGATGAACCTGTAGCTGTTCGTGCTCGCTGTGCTCGCCTGCGCGTAGCTATCATACTGGCCGGTAAACTGGCTGGCGTAGGTTACGGTTACGTTCGAGACAGCGTTAGTGCCGAAATTAAACGCATTCGGCGTGGTCGAGCCGAGTGGCCCAATCGTTGCCATTGCGTTCGCCGCTTGGATCCCCTGTTGCGTGCCGTTCATGTAAAACACCGAAGCCAGCGCCGCGGAATCAGCGAACGTTTGCAGTTCGTTTTTTGTGATGTACATTCGGCCCAAATCGAACGTCAGCCCGAGCATGCCTACAATCACAATCAGAGAAACGGTCAGTAAGATCAGGCTGAACCCTTGCTCGCCCCGGCGTCTTCCCTTCGCAGACCGGCACCCGAAATAACTGTTTTTCTTTTCCATGACAAATCTCCCTTACAAATCACGTCCCCCTCCAGTAGCGCCGCCAAAGATTTGAAGACATATATTTAGTATTTAGCTGTTAGGTGGACTAGCCAATGAATTGTTCACAATTAACTTAGTACTCTTCTCGCGCGGTACTCCCTCCCTGCTCGGCACGAAGCGTTCGTTCGATCGCTTGGTGATGATCACTCGCTCCCTCGCTCAGTAGCTAGAAGACATCCTGGTCACCTTCTCGCATCTGACGGTCCGACTACATCTGGTCCATTCATGATAGGCGACGTTCACTGGCTAGCTCCCAGAAGTCGAACAGATTCAGTGGCCCGGAGCGCGAGACGCGTAGTTTAGGTACGTGATATCTTGTTTTCTTAAGATTATTTCTCTATGGCATTTTCACCCCGTTTTGGGTGAACGTGCGCATTCAGACAAATATAGTAGAGGCGTGCCAACAGGCGGGGAAACCCAAAATGTCAAGGAAGTGTACATCATCAGATTCCACCAGAGCCACTTGTCATCCTGGCCAGCGTTAGCCTCCGCTTCTCCGCACTCTCCTCAGGGGTTGGTTCGCGATTAGAACCCTGCTGAGGTGTTGCGATGGCGGCGCAATCTGCCAAATCGGTTGCGTCTTGCGCTGGGCGCCCGGCCCAATTCCGGCAAGCTATCCAGAATGGCTCCTCGAGTCTTTGTATTGCGCGTAGGTACGCAACGGCGCGTGGCGACTGGGATCGAAGTGATTTACGGCAGCGATTCGGCCAATGGGTTCCAGCGGAGATGAGGTCATCCATATTCACACCTTATTCACTCCTTCACAAGCGTTCGACTGCGCCTCGTGCATTTTCACCGCACGAACTGGCTCTTTAACGATGCGAGGAGGCTCCGTCTTGGCACGACCACGGAAACGCTCGACCACTCGGACGCCAGAAGAAAGGGCAACATCAACCCGGCAATAGTTGCCCCCCAGCTTACAGGACAGGATTTGGCCTGGGAGGATTGGCCTGGTTGATTGGCAGTAGAGTGGTCGAGACAAGCTTCGGGAATCATAATGTGTGGATTAACTGAAGATCTATCTCAGATCAATGCATCGAGTCATCCCCGAGCATTAAACCGCTCCCCAGCGTCAACAGCAATCCTGCCCCCAAATCAGCACAGATTGCCGAAACCCACTACAACAGTTCCTAGAGCGTCTTGTTCCTGCAAACATACGGAAAAGTGCGCGATAAACGTAGCGTTAATTCGAGCCATGTGAGGAAAAACAGATAAGTTGTTCCCCTTAGAGCGAATAGGCCAATCCCGGTACGTTGGACCTAAAGTGCCAGTCACCTATCGCCGGCCCTGATTTATAACGATCGGTCGCGACGTAGTGCGACGAGTTTTACGACAGCGTAGCTGTTATCCGGCCGAGTTGATCAAGAGGAAAACTCAAGATTGGCTTGGGCAGTTTTGCGAGTTGCGTCCCTCAATCACTGATCGGATGACGGTCAACAACGCCTCCCGGGTGAACGGTTTCGAGAGAAAAGGTACGTTGTCGTCCAGCATGCCTTGACATAGGACAGCGTTCTCGGTATAACCCGACATGTAAACGGTCTTAATATTCGGGCGGCGCTCAATAACCAAGCCGGCAAGTCTAGCTCCACTCATGTGCGGCATCGTTATATCGGTGAGGAGAACGTGAACATCAGTGGGGCAGTTGTGCAACCGCGTTAAGGCCTCCAGCGGATCGGAGGCCTCCAGAACTGCATACCCGTCGTGTTGGAGGATTGCAGTAATCAGCTTTCGGACGCCGCGCTCGTCATCGACCACCAGAACGGTTTCTGTTCCGCGCGCAATCCTAGGCTTTGGCGTTGGGGATACGTCGCGTTTCTCCACAGCAACTCGTGGGAAGTAGATTTTGAACGTCGTTCCGGATCCCACTTCGCTGTAAACCAGAATCTCGCCTCCACTCTGCTTCACGATCCCAAATACAGTCGCTAATCCTAATCCCATTCCGTGGCCGCGTTCCTTGGTCGTGAAGAACGGCTCAAAAATGTGCTGCATCGTTGCGGCATCCATGCCCTTGCCAGTGTCGCTGACGGCAAAAAGAACCCACGAGCCCGGCGTCAGTCCGACATGCGAATGAGCATAGGCTTCGTCGACTTCGATATTCGTAGTCTCGATGGTCAACCTCCCGCCTGCGGGCATGGCATCGCGCGCATTGGCCGCCAAATTGAAGAGTACCTGCTCTAACTGCATTGGGTCGACCTGGATGTTTCCGAGGTTGGGATCCAGGTCAAGTGCTACCTGAATGTCCGAGCCTATGAGCCGGCCGACCAGTTTCCGTGTCTCCGTCAGCACATCATTGAGGTTTACGCTGCGAGGTTGCATCAATTGTTGCCTGCCAAACGCCAATAGCTGACCCGCCAAGCGTGCCGCCCGATCAGCCGCCTTTTGAATCTCCTCAGCGTATCCGTGCCGCTCGTCGATCTCGGCGAGTTCGTCGAGCAGCATGTGATTGTAGCCAGAAATCACCGTTAGCATGTTGTTGAAGTCATGCGCTAGACCTCCCGCGAGCCGGCCGATCGCCTCCATCTTTTGAGACAGCCGCAGCTCCTTTTCGAGCTTACGTCGCTCACTGATGTCGGTGATAAACGCGATGGCGAATTTGCCGCCATTCCCCTGCACATAACTGAGAGAAATTTCGGCAGCAAATTCGGATCCATCCTTGCGCCGCGCGGCGAGATCGGGTCCGAACACCCATGGGTCTTTTGTGCGGCTGGTCCATATAACCTGCGCGGTATCCTGCGTGAGCCGCTCGTAATGACTCAGGTACAAGCAGTTCGATGTTGGATTGAACGAGTTCGCTCTTGGTATAGCCGAACATCTCACAGGCGCTGTTGTTCGCGATCATGATGAGTCCTCGGCGATCCACCATGACGATGCCCTGTGCCGCGGAATCCAGGAGAGCGACCAAAGTCTCCCCGCTGGTTTTTAACGCACTGCCAATTTGTCCACAACCCTGAGCCGGTCTCATGCTAGCCCTCCTTGGGCGGCGACCACGCATGCGCTGCGCGTCGCAAATGACCGACTCCCTTGCCGCGCCGCGATGCAGCGTGGTCCTCACCACCGGCGGATTCCCCGAACCGACGATCGGAGGCCGGGTTGGACGGAGGTCCAATGTGCAAGTTTGCCGCGATGTTACCCCGCCGGTGTGCCGTTGTCAATGGGGCTCAAGCAAAACGGGCACAAGCGACGGGAATAGGGGGACACGGGATACCAGCAACGTGGTGGGTCAATTTGTCCACTGCCGAAGACCCGAGGGCCGGTACTTTGTTTGAAAGCTTCCGTCCGCTCTGCCTGGCATCTAGGCGCCCGGCTCCCGCGCGTCGGCATATCGCGCTTCCGATCTGTGACGCTTCTGGCATTGCGGAGTCAACCATCGGCGGATGATGTCGTCGTAGATGAAATGCATCGAGTCCGCCGCGTTATCGTTTCGAGCTTCTTTGTAAACCCATTCGTCTCCCGAGTGAACCTGCGCATCCACGTCCTTATACAACGTCGGCTGGTTACACTCGCGTGGATAGTGGGTGGCGCTACAGTGCAGCGAACCAATGACGAAATGTTCGCCATCGTGGCCACTTACTGATGCTTCATTTCACTGCGGTCCTTGTGGCCTCCACAACGGTTCTCGCCGGACCTCACGGCCGGAAGAGCAATGCAACGGGTTGGGTGCGGGTTGAAAAATTCATGGCACCGGTTGAGCCTGGGAGTCTCCCGCTGCGCGAAAATGTCAACGGTACTCCGATCCTTCCGGCTCCAGGCTGTTTCTATTCGGATAAGCCGAATCTTCTGGACCCGATGCTGGGCGATATCGAATACCCGGCTTGCAAATCGCCAGGCTGCGCCACATAGCGACTCGTTGGGGCCAGCAATTTACCACGATGGCGGAGGCTGTTTTGAAACTCGAATCTCCCAAACGATGAGGAGTATTTTAGCCAGAGCTAGAAAAATATTCGTCGTTACCGCAAGCAGTTCAAAAGTCATTGGGAGAAACCTGTCGACCCTAAGGGGGCGGGCTCTCGGGCTCTGTCGTGTCCCTCCACCCGCCCACGGACATTCTTAGGGAACTTATAGCGGCCGCACTTTTTTCAAGCCACTCTAGCTTGCGTAGAGCCCACAACATTCAAGTGCAGCGCGAGTTGGTGAAGGCTCGCTTCTATCGACTCCAGCCGCTCCATGATCTGAACATGCTCCGATGAGCGCGGCGCTTCCCGCACTTCAATCACTGGTTCCTGCACGAAGCGCCTGACCAGTTCAACGCGCGATCGCACGCGCAGCTTCTTATACAGATTTCTGGTGTGACATTCCGCGGTTTTGGGGGACACGTTGCAACGGGCCGCGACTTCTTTTACCGCCAGCCCTTCCACCAGGAGCTGGCACACTTCCAGCTCGCGTGGGCTGAGCGCGTCCTTGGGCAGCTTGTAGCTGTGCCAGCCTTCGGAGCGGCCTTTTGTTGCGGCGCTGAACAGTGCGTTCGTGTCGATACCCAACGGCGATCTCATGCTACCTGTACTCCTTTTCTAAGTCCCCATCCGGCCAATGCATACCCTAAAGTGCTTGCTGCGAATGAACACCGCGCGCTTCCAGTTCGATACGCATCCTTTTCAATGCGGACTTATGCAGTTGTGAAATGCGGCTTTCGTTAACGCCCAACGAGAGCCCAATCTGTTTCATGGTCTTGTGCTCCACGTAATACAGGCGCACTACCGTCCGCTGGCGCGGCCGGAGGAAGCTCATGGCACCTGCCAGCGCTTCCCGCATTTCTATCCTCGAGTACATCGTGTCGGGATGCGATTCCGTCTTGCTTTCGAACTCGTGTTCCTCCGGGCCCTCGTGATTGGGGGAAGGGATGCCGCTGGATATTTCGCCGATGCTGTGGATTTCGAGGGTGATTTTGCGAAGTCTTGCGATGCCCATTGGAAGGTGCTCGGCGATTTCGCTTTCGGTCGGATCGCGCTCGAGGATACCGCGTAGTTTGTGCCGGGTGGACTCGATGATTTTCGCCTGCCGGCGAAGATCGCGTGAAGCCATATCGAGCTGGCGCAAGCTGTCGAGAATTGCGCCCCGGATGCGGTGCTTCGCATAGGCGGCGAAGTCAACCTGCCTCTTCGCATCATATCTTTTGGCTGCGTCCAACAATCCAAGGACTCCCGCCTGGACCAGGTCTTCAAGGTCCACGTGCACCGGAAGCGTCTGGTAAACCCGAAGGGCGACGACCTTTGCGAGCGCGAGATGCTTCAGAACACGCTGATCGCGATCTGCCATATCGCTGGTACTGGTTGATTTCTTCTCGAAAACCACTTCACTCCTCTTTCTGTCCGAGATTCCGTGATTGGCTAAGCCGGTTTAACTCTCGGTTCACGGTGTGTCTGGAAGGCAGTTCTAAGGCCGCAACGGGGCGGTGGCGAGTGCGCGACCGCAAAGGGGGAGACCGGTTCGCGCACGTGTGGGGAAAACGGCATCCCCCATTTGAGGGGATCGGGTAACCGCTCCCACCTTAGGTCCCATCAGTTCAACGAGATCGCAGTCGTGCCCGGCAGCAGGTACGGTGACGCGATTGATGTCAGAGGAAAGATGAGTGCAGAATCCAATCTGAGGGAAAACACACGTTTTTGGGTGAAAGCGCGGTCGATTTCGCAATTGACGCCCGAATGTTTCTACTCACGCGGTGGCCAATCGCGCTCCGTTCCTGCTGCTTTGATCCTCACCGCGGTAGTTCCCCCACGGCGCCGTGCTGATGTGCTGCGCGTCGGCCAGCACATCAGCCGGAAACGTCTCGCCGATCTTGGCTCTCTCGTTGGGCAACTCGAAGGGTTGGACCGCTCTCTCATCGACATGGATGTGCCGAATTGCCAAGACCCTGGAATCTGTTCCACCAGGCGGGACGGGTGGTGAGAGATCGGGGGAGCGTAGCGAGCACAACTCCATGCGGTTGAGCATCGAAAACGGCGACGCGGCTTAATTACAATCGAGAATCGCCCTCTCGTTCAATAGCTCCACTGCGTCGCTGGTCGAATCGTAGAGCGGTGCGGCACCTCGTCGGAGTGGCGCAGCGCTCGGTGCGCCTGCGCTCTTTAACGTCGGTATAGAAACCGAGGAGGCGATCCCTTTCAGTCAACGTTATGGACATGCCCTAATGTCGGCAGATGTCTGACTCCCGTCTTTGCGCAAACACAAAATGCCGTCCAGGGATGCTTCTTCGCCGCGTAACACCGGCATGAAAGCAGCCCCTCTAAACTCCTGTGGCGGATAGTGTCCTTACGCCAGGCGGAGCAGCTCTTTTTCCGTGTAGCTCAATATTCGGTACACAGCAGGACTCGCATACAATACGCTCCTGTATCGATTGCCACAACGAAAGCCCCTGCGCCGCGCTTTTAAAGAGGACCCGGAACCGCTGGCAGGCTGTCTGACACTTGGAATTTTGGGATCGATTTCCGATTGCAAGCAGTTCGTTGAGCAGCGCAACCGTATTCTCACCCGCAGCATTGCGTGTACGTCGGGTCAGATAACTCACGGGTGAGTAAACTCAGGTCAGTCAATAGCCTTAATGAACTCTGGTCTCCGACCTAGAACGTTTGGAGTCCCGTGGGTAGCGGGAGCGGATGAGTGGGTTGTTTGGCAACGGGTTGACGGCTATTGGTACTTGAACCGGGTCTCCCATCGCGCGAGCTGGCAGCGGCCTTGCTTGCGAGCCTTTAGGGCCGGAAAGGAGAAATGGCAATTAGACGAACGGCACTTTATTCGAAAGGGGGACATTGTGTGCCATGAGTTGCACATTTGAGGCACTCGTTAGACGCCGATTCCTGATACGTAAATTGAGGACGAGAGATCAACATTGCCGATGCGCCTCGAAGATCGGTCCAGCAGGCTTGTGGCGGAATTGTCCGGAGGAATTTAAATGAAGAAGCGTTTGACGGCGGCCAGTTTCGCGGTGCGTGTCTGGCGCTTTCGCACGCTGTTGCCAGTTTACCTGCTGCCCAGCGTTTTCAGTCTGGTGGCCCCGGCTGCCTTCGGTCAGCCGGACCTCTCGAACGCGAGTCTGGAACAACTCATGGACGTTCAGGTCACATCCGTGAATAAAAAGGAACAGAAGCTAGCCAGGACCGCCGCAGCGATTTTCGTGATTAGCGCGGAGGACATCCGGCGTTCGGGGGCGACCAACATTCCCGATCTGCTCCGCATGGTTCCCGGCGTCCAGGTGTCGCGCATCGATGCGAATGCATGGTCTATCAGCATTCGCGGGTTCAACATGCGCTATTCGAACAAGGTGCTAGCCCTGATTGACGGCCGCAGCATTTACTCTTCCTCTTTTTCCGGCGTTTACTGGGATCAGCAGAGCGTGCCTTTGGAGGACATAGAGCGCATCGAAGTCATTCGTGGACCAGGTGGCACGGTCTGGGGTGCGAATGCAGTCAACGGAGTCATCAATATCATTACCAAGCATGCCAATGCCACCCATGGCGGCTTGTTTGTGGCCGGTACCGGCAACGAAGATACCGCGCAAGGATTGCTGCAATACGGCGGCCGGGCCGGCAAAGATGGCGACTACCGGGTTTTTAGCTCCTATTCTCGGATCGCCGACTCGAGTCTGCCAAGTGGAATTTCCGCCGGCGATGGGTGGCGCAGAATCCAAGGCGGAGGTCGAGCCGATTGGGACGTCACTCCGAGCGACTCCCTGACCGTCGAAGGCAGTGCATATTCCAACAGTGAGGGCCAAACCCGGTGGCCCGGATTCACCAGTCTGCTACCGCAAGGAGCACCGTTCCAAGATGTCGTTACGGCCCGTGGTGGAGATCTCATGGGGCGCTGGGATCACATCTTTCAAGGCGGATCCGATGCTTCACTGCATGTTTACGCGGACACCTATCGCCGAATCGATTTGGGTGCAGCGGAGACACACAAAACACTCGATTTCGATTTCCAGCACCACTTGAAGCTAGGCCGGAACGATATCGTCTGGGGAGCTGGATATCGCGCCAGCGATTCCGGTGCGGCATCCGCAAGCCTCTATTTCGTTCCCGTCAGTCAAACGGACAGTCTCTACAGCACGTTTATCCAAGATGAAATCAACATGAACGATCGGTTGTGGCTCACGATCGGCTCAAAATTCGAGCACAACGCCTACACTGGTTTTGAATTCGAGCCCGGGGCGAGTCTGGCCTGGACACTGACCGGGCGACAGACGGTCTGGATTTCGGCCGCTAAGGCCATCCGCCAGCCGTCGCGTTTTGAAAACGTGGTCGATGCGACTTTGGGTACCGTACCTGTGGCGCCGGGCGTTACCGGGACTCTGGTCTTGCTCGGTAATCCCAACTTTCAGGCCGAGGAGCTCCGGGACTACGAGGCGGGATACCGGGCGCAGTTGACCAAGGACTTCTCGCTGGACATTGCGATGTTTGGAAGCATTTACAAACACCTTGCCACCGACGAACCGTTGGCAAGTCTTCCGCTTCAGAACCCCTCCGGGTCTGGACTATTGTTTCAGCTGATGGTAGCCAACAAAGAACACGCCACCGACTACGGTGGAGAGCTATCGGCCACCTGGAACGTCAATCGCCACTGGCGAATCAGTCCCAGTTATTCCTGGATCGAGATGAAACCGGAATTGGACCCGGACAGCCTGACTCCTTTCGGCAATCTTTTGAACGGAGACGCCCCGAAACACATGTTTCAAGTCCGGTCTTTCTTCAATTTGTCTAAGAACGTGGAGTTCGATAGTACTGCGTACTACGTTGCACACCTCGCAATTAACGATGTGCCGGGGAATTTTCGCCTGGACACACGGATTGGCTGGCGGCGCGGAGAGGGGGTGGAATTCAGCGTCGTAGGCCAGAACCTGCTCCGGCCCCAAACCCTGGAATTTGGCAATGCCGCCGCGGTCGCAGGGACGCTCGTTCAAAGAAGTATCTTCGGAAAAGTCACGTGGAGATTCTAACTTGCGTATCCTATAACCCGGTACGGACACAGCGCCGCACGAATTGGCAGTTCGGGGCACTGGCGTTGTTTTTGCTTGGCGTTCCCGCTACGCCTCCGAATCTGATTCTGGACCAAACTCTCCGTGATTTAACGCGCGCGGGGAAGGTCTGATGAACATCCTGGTCACGCCGGCATTCTACAACCCTCGCAACTCTCGGAGAGCGGCATGTCAGCCCAAGAGGGCTCCCGTGTCTGCCGCGATCTCTATGAGGCGGTGGTGGGTGCATTTGGTATTGATTCTCGTTAGTACAGCAACACTAACAGCAGAGCCGCCTGAACAGATCGACGAATACCAGGTCAAGGCAGCCTTTATTTATAACTTCGCCAAGTTCGTAGTATGGCCGGCGCGGGTATTCACGGGCCCAGCGGATCCAGTTTCAATCTGCATTCTTGGCGCCGACCCGTTTCGGGGCGCTCTGGAACAAGTGATCCGCGGAAAGTCGGTTGACGGCCGCGGCTTCTTTGTGCGGCAACTGGACGAGGCAGAGTCCGCGTGCAACTGTAGAATTCTCTTCGTGACGGCATCGGGGCACAAGCGCTTTCACTCGCTGCCCGAAAACCTCAAATCCATCGGCGTCTTGACGATCGGAGAGGCCCCCGGATTTGCCGTCGAAGGGGGAATTATCAATTTCAAGCTAGAAGGCGGCAGAATCCACTTTGAAATCAACCGGGAGGCCGCGGAGCAACAGCAAATTCGCATTAGCTCCAAGCTGCTGAATCTGGCGGAGATCGTGAAAGAGTAGTGACTAATTGTGCGGATCAAAGCTCGATATCGTAACCTCTCGACTAAGCGTAAGCTTCAGTTGATCATTATGGTTACCTCGGGCCTGGCGCTGATGGTCGCCAGCAGCGGCACAATGGCGTATAGCTATCTTTCCTCAGTAGAGGACACGCAACATGAATTAGCTGTCCTGGCAGACACCATAGGAGCCAACAGTACTGCGGCCCTTAGTTTTCACGACAAAGACGCGGCGGCAGAGTTACTCAACGGGTTCAAAGCGAATCACGCGATTACGTCCGCGATTCTATATACAGCCGACGGCGCAGCTTTCGCCTCATATAGCCGCGACGGAACTCCTGGCGCATCTCCTCCGCAAAGCGCGACGGGAACCTGGCGCGAAGGTGGCCGCATCAAGATTGTCAGATCCATTCGACTCGACCGCCAGTCCATCGGTGCTATATATCTGGAATCCGATTTCGAAGAACTCGCTGCGAGATTGAAACGACTGGGCGTTTTCGTTGCAGCAATCCTGTGCGGCTTTGTTTTTCTGCTTCGTGCTAATGTCCCGGTTTCAGCGCATCATATCAGAACCGATCCGGGTCCTGGCCGAGACCGCCAGGCAGGTATCCCACGAAAAGGATTACACTGCTCGCGCAAAAAAAATGGCCGACGATGATCTGGGGCAACTTACCGACGCCTTCAATGCGATGCTGTCGGAGATCCAGCGAAGGGATAGTGTGCTGTCGCTGAATCGGGATCAACTGGAGCAGGAAGTCGCAGCTCGCACTGCACAATTGACACGGACCAATGCCGAGTTACTGGAGGCTAAGACCAAAGCGGAGGCCGCTAACTGTGCGAAGAGCGAATTTCTGGCCAATATGAGTCATGAAATCCGGACACCAATGAATGGCATTGTGGGCATGACGGATCTGGTCCTGGATTCGGAACTCAGCGGGGAACAGCGCGGCTACCTAGAAACCGTGAAAAGCTCTACCGACTCACTGTTGGTCGTTATCAATGACATTCTGGACTTCTCGAAGATTGAGGCCGGGCGGCTGGAATTAGAACGGATACCGTTCAATCTGGCTGAAGATATCGAGGAAATCGTCCGAGCGTTTGGTCCGAAGGCGCATGATAAGGGACTTGAGCTGCTTTGCGAGATTGTAGAGGGCGTTCCCGACCGTGTGATCGGTGATCCCGTTCGGGTGCGGCAGGTGCTTGTGAACCTAGTGGGCAATGCGATCAAGTTTACCGAACACGGAGAGGTAGCAATCAAGGTCGAGCCCGGCGGGCGATTCGACGACCGTTTAAAGCTGCACTTCGCGATTAGCAACACAGGCATCGGGATCTCACCTGATAAACAGCAAGTAATCTTCGAGGCGTTTTCCCAGGCCGATGGATCGACGACAAGAAAATTTGGCGGAACAGGACTAGGGCTCACGATCGCCAAGCGACTGGTGGAGGCCATGCACGGAAGGATTTGGCTCGATAGCCGGCCTGACCAGGGCACTTGCTTCCATTTCGTAGCTGAATTTGGCGTTGACAAAGAGGAATCGCCGGTGGCCATCAACGATGGTTTATTAGCCGGAACATCCGTGCTGATTGTAGACGACAATGCCACCAACCGCAAAATACTGGCGGACGTCGTGCGCAAGTGGCAGATGTGCCCGGAGCTCGCCGCGAGCGCTCAAGATGCTCTTTTAAAAATGCAGCGTGCATTCGATTGTGCGCATCCGTTTCGTCTCGTGCTCTCGGACGTCCACATGCCTGGAATGGATGGTCTCCAACTCGCAGAAAAGATCAGGAGCTCCACCGGCCTCGCTGATGCGATAATCCTTATGCTGACGTCGGCAGAGAGTCCCGAAGATAGGGAACGCTGCCGGAGATTACAAGTTTCGAGTTATTTAGTTAAACCAGTTCGCCGGTCGGAGCTTCGTGTTGCAATTGCCAGGGCAGTGTCAGCGTCACACCCAAAGAAGGACGGAGAGGCCTCCTGCGCCATTACGAATGCGTCGGCAACCAACGCGATCAATCCAGGGTTGCGGGTTCTTCTAGCCGAAGACAACGTAGTCAACCAACGCGTTGCCTCAGCCATTCTTCAAAAAAACGGCCACAAAGTTGTGACAGCCGTTAACGGGAGAGACGCATTGATGGCCCTTTCTAACCAGGACTTCGATCTTGTCTTGATGGATATCCAGATGCCAGAAATCGATGGATTTGAGGCGACACGCAAGATCCGGGAGAGCGAAGCCTCTTCCAACAAGCACGTTCCGATCATTGCGATGACCGCTCACGCAATGAAAGGCGACGAAGAACGCTGCCTTGCCGCTGGTATGGATGCATATATTTCCAAACCGGTCCGCCCTCGCGACTTGCTCGCGCTTGCTGATAGGGTTGCCAGCACCAAGTGCGGAGGCAGACAGGTCGCCTGACTTTCCCGAATGTGGGTAGAGCAAAGTCATAGCGCCCGTGTACCGCGTCCACTCTATAACACGGAAATATCTTTCCGGTAGGCAGTGATCTAAACCGCTTGGTAGCTGCCTCGGCATCCTCCAGCAGCTCTTAATACCTCTACGCGATTTCAGTGGTCAGCAGACATTGCGACAGAAAGTGCATCGTAGGCAAGCCGCCAGAACGGCGCGCCATGGGTGCAATCGTCCCACAGATCTTCCGCACAGGCCTCGATGGTTGACCGCAATTGGCGGGTATGTTCCTTTTTATAAGCGCGACAGAATGACTCACAGGGGCGATCATGAACGAGCTCCTACGCCTCGAAGCCTCACGACCGTGCGTGGGTCGAGGCGGGTTTCCGTGGGGGAAGCCAGTTCGCTCGACTGCGGCCATTTTAGAGCACATAGTCGGCCGACCGAGCTCTGCTCCGATTTTGTCTTTTCATCAACAGCCCCAAGCACTCCACTAAGCGCAAGATCGAAGCCAGTCGGTCACTGCTCGATCAGTGGTTGGCCGATTCGAGGCTCTAGACACAAAGCAAACACTATCCTCAGCTCCTGAATTCGTTGCCGCATGCGCAATTTCGCACCGTTAACGCCATGCTTCTGCAGGTGCAGAGACCCGGGTTGCAGCTCGCCTCGTCCTCGTTCGATTGCAAAAACGCGTTTTGGCCGTAAACCGCCGGAAGGCGCGCGCCCGCTGCTAATACTATGGCCCTTCGGTCCGGTGGCTTTTGGTTTACGATGTCGCGGACATGCAAGGCGCATAAGTTCCCAGGGAGGTCTGGGCCTTCTTGCCTACGGCCCTCGATGCAGGGCGAATTGCCTCGTTCGGGGAGCCACTACGAAGAACATCGACTGGCGGTGGGCGGGCGTCGGCGATGAAAGAGCCGGATCAATCCGCGTGGTCCTACGTGCTCCCGACGACAACGAGGCCGGATGCACGTGAATTAACAACCACGAGCCTGCCGTGCGCTTCACCAAGGTGGCGCATGAACTGGCATACCTATTCCTGGGGTCGCGGATCGGGTAAAAAGCTGAACGTGCCCGATCGGCCTTCGATCGATCATAGTCAGCGGGAACTCGAAGCTCAGCACTGTCCTTGCCATCATCGGAACTGGAGCAACTACTTTTCGGCCTTGCCATGACCGGTTTTGATAGACAGGAGGCGAACGCTTCATCAGTCGCCGGAGGTCTCAATCGTGTGAAATGACCGCGTTCGAACATCGCCAACTTAAAACAGAAAACCGCCAGTTTCAGCGGACAAGGCACACGACCTGCCATCATCGATGCGAGGCAAACCTCTAATGGCTGTTGGTGGCGATCACCACGATGACGGCGACGAGCATGATGGCGAGGGCTAGCCAGCCGGGAAAGTGCAGGTGTCCCGGTGCGCACAGATCACACGCCCGCGGCTTGTGGGACTCACGCCGGGAAACTCCCGTGCCAGGTAGTCCGACGCTGGTGTACCGCTGGCCGCGGGCGGTGACTCCGACGTGGGCACCGCCGCCGCCAATGGAGACACCGACACCGGAGCCCCACGGGTTGATATGTACACCGGGCAGCAATTTGACATGGCGCTGAAGGCGAAGGCCGATCTATTTCTCATGTCTTCGCAGATGCGCGATTCTTTCAACCCGGTCACTCCGGCTTGTTCTTGCTCCTCGGTGGCCGCACTTGTTAACTTGCGTCATCCACTTTGGTATCGCCCGACGCCACCTCGCGCGCGGGCCATTGGGGCACGCCGTTCGGGACGCCGCGCTGAAAGTGCGAAGGTATCGCGAAAACAAGTGCGCAAGCTTACCAAACGAGCGATGCTATTGGATTGATGAAGGGAGCAACCGCCGCAGCCCTGAAATCGGGGGCCCCGCACCATAATGGAGGTCGCAGGGTATCACCACAGCCCTTCGTATCGTTGTTTTGCCCTTCGTTCGCGTACTAACTGAACCCAAATGCACCGACGTAGACCTGAACCCAACTGAACCGTACAGTGAACTAAACCGCTTCGCGGTAACCGTCTGCGATCGCGAAATGAACTGGCGCGAGGCTCCTGAGAAACTGGATCAGGATTATCCCAATAGACCAATCCAACATTCCCAGGAGCCTTCGCATGACACCTCTTCGTCAACGCATGATCGACGATATGCAGCTGCGTAACCTCACGCCTGCAACTCAGAAGAAACATCCATCACGTGGCCGCTTTGGCCCGT
>DATGMH010000122.1:0-10928 GCA_035293725.1 Bryobacteraceae bacterium | reverse complement strand
TATCACCTCAAGACCGATGACAGTTTTCCCCGACCCGGGTGCGGCGACCAAGTGGAGCCGTTTGTTATCGAGATAGCGGTTGAGGTGCTCCAGCAGACGGGACTGGTAGACGCGCCAGTCCTTTCGGAATGCCATCGTGTCTCTTAGTGACTGCTGGACGTGAGTGCTGGGTTCTCCGGCCATTGCAACGAAATTATACGTTCCGCACTGGCCTAAGGCCATCGGCCTGGGTTAACAATCGGGGCATTAGGGAACAATGTTAGCTGCTGTGGTGTCTTTTCGAATGAATGAACCCCCGAACGAGATTCCTACGGGCCTTAGCTTTAGGCTTGCTCCTGACGATTGGCTGTCTGGCCGCTTGGATTCTGCGCTGGAGGGCTGAGGAATATGCCGTTTACAACGCAGCGATTTGTGAGGCTTTCAACGAAGGTGGTGTCTCGTACTTTGTAATCCTTGATACTACGCAGCCCGCGGGCCGTTTCGGTATTTCCAACTTTCATTCCAAGAAACTGGGACTGTCGTTCACCACGAAGGCCTGCTATGCGGCCAAGAACGCATTTCGGTTTCACATCTCGCCGAGATTCAAACTCCCTCACCCATTCAGAATGATCGGCCAAGACGAACTAGATATGATTTTTCATCCTGGCAAAACTGATTCTCCAAATGTCGCTGAACTCGAAGGGCTGTTGAGGAAAAGTTGGGGTGTCATTACCCTTTCACGAGTCGGGTTTGAGCTTAGCGGACAGCATGCGGTCGTTTACGCCCAGCTAACTTATTGCGGCCTCTGTGGCGAAGGAACCTACCTATATCTTTCAAAGGAAACAGGAGCGTGGCACGTTGTTCGTCGCGCAGGAACTTGGATTTCGTGAGGCCTTAGTTGCAGTCGTTTAGGCGATCCCCAGTATCCAGCCTTCGATTTCGGCGACCTTCCGTTCACGGTCGCTCAGGCTGGGGCTGAAGAACCGTTCGAGAGCGCCATCCAGGTCGCTCCGGCGAAGCCATTCCGTAGTGGCGTAGGCGTCTTGCTGATGGGAATCGCGGCCATCACGTGGGAAGCTGTGGCTCCATAGGGCCGGATAAACCTCGACGACCGCTGACTTGCCCGGCGGCACCATCCAGCCATCGAACGGCCAGAAATTCACTCGGTCTCCTACGCTCTTGCGAAGAACGAGCAGCCAAGGAATGCCAGCGTGGGTGGATTTGGCGACGGAGCCGGGCACGTCGAAATGAAACACGGATTTCGCGCCAGCGCGCACTTCCGTGAGCCGCCTCCAGCGAGAATCACCATAGCGACCGGCACCGTTTCCGCACTCGCCTTCACGAACGAAATCGACGTACGTATTGGCTTCATCTGTCGGCCAATGCTTTTGAAAATCGTCCAGGAAGGCTGACCAATCGTGCGGGAGACCGTACTTCTCGAAATACTTCAGCGGGAAAGAAAAACCGTGGTCAATGCCTACCAATGCGGTGACCGGCTGGGAGAGACGTTCAACGAGCCAATGAGCAATCGCCTTGCGCGTCCAATTCTTGCGGGGGCTGAGAGGCGGCGCGACTTCGCGCGGCTCGGTCGCGCGATCCCCCATGTAGATGCGCAGGCCCTTGAGGCCGGAGTCACACGCCTCTGCCCCGGAGTAGTCGATCCCGATGTATCTCTCGAAAGCCGCGCTCATGCGTCGTTCCCAAAACTCGTGCAAAGATTACCAAACCAACGGCGTACTGCGCGCAATGCGATGGATAGGGTCGGCGACTATCGCTCATAATTGTGCGATAATGTGAGCGATAGAAAGGACCGCTATCGCTCATGAGCTGGAATTGGCAAAAGACCGACTGGCCCAATTTCCGGTGGGATCGCGCGCGCCTGGAAGCTGCTGAGAAACAGTTTCTGGTTAGCGGAGGCGTGTTCGTTGGCACCGCTCGGCATCTTGGCAAAGAAGAGCGCGACCAGCTCACCATTGAAGCCATGAGCACGGAAGCGGTGACGACTTCCGAAATTGAAGGCGAAATTCTGGATCGCGCAAGCGTGCAGTCTTCCCTACGCAAGCAACTAGGCCTTGCCACAGATGAACGACGCGTCCGGCCTGCGGAGCGAGGGATCGCAGAAATGATGTTTGATCTGTATCGATCCTTTGCCGAAACACTGTCCGAGGAGACGCTGTTTCACTGGCATCGCATGGTGATGAGTGGCAGCCGCAACCTGAGAGATGTGGGACGCTACCGAACCAGCAAAGAACCAATGCAAGTTATCTCCGGGCCGATAGGCGAACACAGAGTTCATTTCGAGGCTCCGCCCTCGTCGCGCGTTCAGTCAGAAATGGAGCGATTCATTGCGTGGTTCAATCGAACCGCACCTGGCCGCGAAGAGCCGCTGGCCGCGTTGACGCGGGCAGGGATTGCTCACCTGTATTTTGAAAGCATCCATCCGTTTGAGGACGGCAACGGGCGCATCGGGCGAGCCATCGCAGAAAAGGCTTTGGCGCAGAGCCTCGGCCAACCGACACTCACCGCGCTGGCGGCAACAATTCTTGCGCGCCGCAGGAATTATTACGAAGCGCTCGAAGCGGCGAACAAAGAAAACGAGATCACGCGCTGGCTAATGTGGTTTGCTGGCGTCGCTATCGAGGCGCAGCGCAGGACCATTGCGCTCGTGGAGTTCCTGATCGACAAAACGAAGCTGCTCGAACGCCTGAAGGGCCAACTCAATGCTCGGCAGGAAAAGACGCTCCTGCGCATGTTCCGCGAAGGCCCGGAAGGCTTCAAAGGCGGACTTTCAGCGGGCAAATACAGCACGATCACCGGGGCCTCGCCAGCAACCACCACACGCGACCTGGCAGACTTAGTTGCCAAAGGCGCGCTCGTTCGCGAAGGCGAACGCCGCTACGCGCGCTATCATCTTAGCGTTCTGCTACGACCAGTCCCACGCGTCACCCTCAACGAAAAAGGCGAGCTGGCAGAGGCATAGCATTTAGAGTCGGGGATCGACCGGCTCACTTTCAAGAGCGAGCACCCCGAAGACACACTCGTGTACACGACGAAGCGGTTCTTGGCGAACGAACCGTTCTAAGGCTTCAATCCCAAGGGCAAACTCTCGCAGTGCAAGTGACCGCTTTGTGGAAACAGAGCGGTTACGGAGGCGCTCCAAATTCTCGGGCAGCAAGTATTCGGGGCCATAGATAATCCTCAGATATTCTGGGCCGCGGCATTTGATAGCGGGCTGGGTCAAGCCGCGCCGACCGCGGACAATGAATTCCAGCGGCTTGACGACCATCCCTTCGCCGCCCCGACTCGTGAGGTCTTTCCACCAGCGAGTGGCTTCCTCAACGCTATCCGTGTTGGTCACATCGACTTGTTTGTAAGGTGTAGCAAGCAAGAGGCCGTCGCTCGCTCTACAGAGTTCTGCGAGCTTCTCCATGTGCCAGGCGTGATCCCGCTGGACATGAACCTGACCTTCCGTAGCCAGCAGATGAAAGGGGGCAAGCTTTAGATCACTGACTGACTGCACTTGCCAGCAGTATCGGCGATACGAGTCCACGTAACGATTCGCGGCTTCGAGACGTTGCTCGTATCGCTTGATGAGAGGCAGGGCGTCGCCATTATTAGGGGCAAATCGGTCTAGCGAAGCGACGGTTTCCAACAACGACGCCTGTGCTGCTGCACCAACAGCAGCGTATTGCTGTCGCAAGAGTTCTTGCGCCTTGGCAGACCATGGCATCAATTCCGCGTCGAGACAAATCCAATCCGTCTGGAACTGTTCCCAGAATCCCCCCGCGCCCACAGCACTGCGAACTTTTTCGAGGAACTCTTTTTCTATATGCGCGTCGTCGAAGAAGCGTCTCCCCGTACGCGTGTAGCAAATCCCGATGCCCTCTCCAACGACACCGAATCGGCGCCGGGCAGCGTCTTCGTCGCGACACACAATGACGACGGCACGCGAGCCCATGTGCTTTTCCTCGCAAACTACGCGCGGCACTCCCTCCTTTCGGAAGTATGCGAAGGCTTCCGCTGGATGCTCCAGAAGTCCGGCCTGCGAAGTCGTTTCTGTCGGAGACATAGTAGGCGGGAGGTAGATGAGCCATTTTGGATTTGCAGCAAATCGGCTCATGACTTCGAGGGCCGCCAACGCGTTCTCTTCTCTTACAGTCACGTTGTGATGGAGACGTGTCGTGACAATGCGTTTCCCAATTACATCGTCGATATCCAGCAAGTCGTCGTGAATCTGTTGAGAAGTCAGCGTAGGGACAGATTCTGCCGATGCGACGAGTGGTCTCACCGGCTGAGCATACGTAGCCCGCGCTGGCGCGGATACCAGTTCCTTCTCCGGGTAGCGCAATGCCGTTAGGCTTCCCCCAAACACACAACCTGTATCGATGTTGATCGTTCGATTTAACCAATCGGGTTGTGGCACTGGAGTGTGACCATAAACGACCATTGCTCTACCGCGATACTCGGCGGCCCACTTGTAGCGGACCGGCAGGCCAAATTCGTCTGTTTCGCCCGTGGTTTCGCCGTACAGGGCAAACTCCCGCACTTTGCCCGAACCACGGCCTTGCATCTCTTCTCTCATTCCCGCGTGCGCAACCACGAGCTTCCCATCGTCAAGCACGTAGTGACTGACGAGATCATCTATAAATTCCACAGCCTTAGCTCGAAATTCCCCAGGTTCTTTATTGAGTTGTTCTAGCGAATCAGCAAGCCCGTGCGTGATTTGTACGTCTTTACCCCGCAATTTGCGCATCAGCTTGATATCGTGATTGCCAGGAACGCACATCGCCGTTCCCGCCTCAACCATGCTCATCACCAAGCGAAGCACTTGCGGAATCTTTGGACCACGGTCCACAAGGTCACCCAGGAAAACCGCTTTTCGGCCTTCTGGTGGCTTGACCAGATACTTTTTCGACGCGTCGCCATCGGCTTGCGCTTCGACGGAATAGCCAAGTTGTTGCAGCAGATCGACAAGCTCATCGAAGCAGCCGTGCACATCGCCGATGATGTCAAACGGCCCGTGCTCATGTTTCAGGTTATTCCAGAGCGGCTCGCGAACGATCTCTGCAGCATCAATCTCCTCGGGCGAGTGCAGTATATGCACGTGCCGGAAGCCTTCTCGCTTAAGCAGGCGCAGCGCGTTCCGCAATTGCCGACTTTGCTGCCGAATGACGTGCGGGCCAAAGTCGCGGTCAGAACGATTCCGATTCCGTTCCTGGCAAAGTTTTTCAGGAACATCGAACACAATTGCGGCTGGAATGCAATGAAACTGGCGCGCCAGCGCAACGATTGGCTTCCGTGCCTCGGGCTGAACGTTGGTCGCGTCAATTACGACCAGCTTCCCGGCGGCCAGCCGCTTGGAAGCGATGAAGTGAAGAACTTCAAAAGCATCGTTGGTCGCCGCCTGACTGTTCTCATCATCCGACACGAGTCCACGGCAGAAGTCAGAAGACAGGACCTCCGTTGTCCGAAAATGCTTTCGAGCAAAGGTGGACTTCCCTGACCCGGAAGGGCCGACAAGAGCGACAACCGCGAGTTCTGGAATTTTCAGTTTCATTGCCGTTCAAAAATTCCCATCTGCGTAGGGCTACCGAGACTGGGATCTTCAGGCCCAATCGGCAAGAAGCGAACGGAATAGCCGAACCGTTCGCCCATTCCGCTGGCCCACGATTGAAATTCAGCACGCGTCCACTCGAAACGATGATCCTTGTGCCGCATCTTGCCAGCGGGCAGAGTTTCAAACTTCACGTTGTATTCCACATTCGGTGTCGTCACAATGACTGTCTCGGGTCGCGCAAATTCAAAAAGAACTCGTTCAAACGCGGCGAGACGCGGCGGGTCTTGGTGCTCAATCACCTCAGCCACTGTCGCGGCGTCGTAACCTGCCAGGCGCTTATCCCGATAAGTCAGCGATCCGTGAATCAGCCGGATGCGCTCCTTCTGCATTCTGGGCAAATCCTCGAGCCGTAACTTCTGGGATGCGATTTCCAAAGCACGGTACGAAACATCAAGGCCGACGATTTCCGCAAATGTCTTGTCCTTCAGAAGTTCGCGCAGAAGCCGACCTTCGCCACACCCCAGGTCGAGAACGCGTTTGGCTCCACCGCTTCGAAGGGCGGCGATGACAGCCCCCATCCTTTGCTCGGCCAGACTGATTGCCTTTTCAATCGCTTCTTCTTCGCGAGCGTGAGTTTCCGCGACTTCGTCGGCTTCGGGCTCTTCCTCGCCAATGAGACGGCTCAATGCTTCGCGGGCAAGCCGCTTTTGGTGTTTCAAATAGCGATTGGTAATGAGCTCTCGTTCAGGATGTTGGCGTAGCCAGCCTTCGCCGTGCCGCAGCAGCTTTTCCACTTCTGCGTCGCCGACCCAATAATGCTTGTCGTCATCGAGCACCGGGACAAGAACGTAGAGATGCGTCAGCAGGTCACTCAACCGAATTGTGGACTTAAGCGTGACAGTGAAGTACGGGCTTTCTCCCCAATCAGGAAATTTCGGGTCAAGCGGATGCCGCGTTGCCACAACTTCGTAGCCCAGTGGCTCGAAAAGTCGTCGTAGCAAGGGCTCTCCGCCTCTACAGGGCAGCACGGCAATCCGCGCGTCCAGGGGCAGAGCCGTGGCAGCGAGCTCTTGTCGCTCTTTACTCTTGCCGGTCATTGCTGTACCGAAAGTACGAGCGATGGCCACGCTCAAGAACGACGACGCCGCATAGGGCCGGTCGTTGACGTATTCCTCTAGGACGTGTGCTTCGCCGCTAGGCCCGCGCCGGTTGCGCACAAGGCCGATTGGATCGATCTCCAGTAGCAAGGCAGCGGTACATCGCTCAGGCGTTGCCTCGGGATAAAAGACGTGCGTCTTCCCGAAGGCTTGTTCGAACGAATGGACGCGGAACGGACTCTTATGAAGCAGGTAGCCAAGGTCCGTCGCCGGTCGGTGCGTAGTCGTTATGCTTAGCAGCATAGGGAGAAACACCTATTTTGGCAGAATAATACCTACTCGTGCTCGATTATGGGTGTGGCACCAAGGGCGGGAGTCTGATAGGGGCCAAGCTAAGTAGGGCTCCTTGGAAGCAGGCCTGTTGGCCGCCGAGCAGGGCTACCCGGTATGTAAATTTTTCTAAGACACACTTTTTTTGGATGTGACGCGGTCGTTTTTGCCGAGTTGTTGGGCATTTAGTAGATATAGGGGGCCGAACCGAACCCCACTCAGGAAGGTCTACGGCCCGACAGGGCGTCCTGACGAAAGATTCTTTGGGGGCGTGCGGTGGTTTTTGCCGACTCGATGTGCGTTAGGAGAGATAAGAAAGGCCAGTGGGGCCTGCTGAGGAACGGACCACCGCCGACAGTGGCAACCTGGCGAATAATTTTTTGCGGCCGAGGTGAGTTTTGCCCAGTCGATGTGCATTAGGAGATTTGAGGGCTAAGGCTCAGCCTGTAAATCGACCGGAACGGGCCGTCACCGGTAGCTGGCGACCGCCCGAGAAAATATTTTGGGGGAGGCGCAAACTTTTTCCAACTTGATGGGCATTAGTAGATATAGGGGTGTACCTGTCAGCGAGCCGGTGGTGGAAAATGGGCAGACCGACTCGCGAATGGAGGGTTCCGCTAAAGGTGGCGACCATTTTCACGACCCCGACGGCCATTGGCAGATATAGGGAGTAGTCTAGGCAAAGCCCAGCGACCGGCACAAGGGAGGTCGGCTCGCGGCCCCGGGGCAACTATTTTCTTCGAGTTGTGTTCATAAAGGGCAGCACCAAACCCCGAGCGAACCAACGCGCGACTCCGAAGCCACAACTCTCTACCCTAATCCAGAACTGAAGTTTTAACCGCCTCGCACATTTTGGTCACACCACCCACCCATGCCCCCGCAGCAACCATCCTCCGTCCCGTACACCTGAAAATCCACTGCTTAGACACCCACACCAAATTTGAACTTGGAGGTGTTTTGGAATGGAGCGGTTTGACAGCCGGTCGGTTTACATACATGAAGGCTTGCACAGATTTTTGCGGACGCTGACCTCGCTGGGCGGGTATTGCACGGCCCAGCAGGCCAAGTCCTTACAGCTCGCAGGTTGGGATAAGGCTGTGCGGGGACGACTGAGGATGTTGGAGCGGCTGGGGTTTCTCCGGCGGATAAGCAAATACCCGGTGGTGTATCAGATCACGAAGGCAACGACTCGGCTGCTCGGAAGGGATTCGAGCAGCCGGCGGCGGCATACGTTGGAGACCATCCAGGCGCGCCTGTTAAGCGTGCATTTTTATCTCGAAGCCTGCGCCTGGCCAACCGACTTCATCTTCAAGCACGAAGAGAAGATAGCGATCTTCGCAGACGCGGGCTGCCCACTCGGGACCTTGCCACACCGCAACGGTAAGCCGTACCTGCAGGAACAGTTGGTGTTCTGGCTTCCCGACGGGGGCATTGGCATCGCGACCGTCGATCAACCGGTGCCCAGCGCATTCGTGCGCTTGCGGGTTTTTCTTCGGCAGTTCCTCCCCGTTCTTCGCTCGGTGCAGGAGCATATTGAGCTTTTCATCGTGACTGCGGACCAGAGACGCAGATTCGAGTACGAGAAGCTCTTACGCCGGAGCCGGGCGATCCACAAGCTCGGGCTTGGCCGTTTGGCCCCGAGAATCAAGCCCTACAGTGTGCGACCGCCGGTGCCAACCATAATCGACACAATCTGGCCTAGCGCCGACAAGTGCGACGAGTCTGCCGATCTCATCGACGACGACCTCACCGACGGCCACTCCGGTCCTAAAACCGCCTTCCGGCTCATCGGCGAGTGATGCACAGCCGGGCGGCTGCCCGGCACACACAAAGTCGTGGCCGATCCAAAAAAGGAACACGAGTCGCAAACGTAAATTGACGTTTGTGACTTTGCCTAGGGCAGCGGCGGACAACGGCTTCGAACGGAGCTCTGACGGGCAGTTGCTTCACGGCATGAAACTCAAAAAAATCAAGAACCTCAATCGGGGATTTGAGTTCCTTGAGGAATGCTCGCGCAGCACGCCGGTCGCAGGTCAGCAAAGTGCTAAAGCCGAGTAAGGCGTCGCCGCAAACCACCAGTCGCGATCCACAAGCAGGCCGGAATGGAACAGATGGAACAAACGGAAATTTCATTTGTTCCATAACGGCCACGGACACAAACCACCCGGTTGCGGCGCAGCCGCAACCGGGTTGCCCTTGCACTTGACAGGGCGGAATCCATTCCCCTTCACCCATTCCCCTTCACCCATTCCCCTTTAACCATTCCCCTTATCCACTCCATTCCTTTTCCCTTGGAGTGTGAAGATGTCGAACGAATTTGAGAAAGTAAATGATTCGAACAGCGCAAAAGGAAGTGTCTTTCATGTCCTAGCTGATCAAAACGCCAGTAACGCGCACGATCAACTTTTGACTGCGGGTGCTATCATTCCTGGCGAAGGCCAACGATTCGACGGGCAAGGAGAAAGCATGGCCCGTCGTCGTTATCAGAAAGGAAGGGTGATCCTACGCGGCAAAACGAATCCCGTTTGGGTGGGACGCTGGCGAGAGGACGTGATCGGCGCCGATGGAGTTACGCGGCGCATCGAGCGTTCCGACATTCTTGGCAGCAAATCGGAAATTCCCACGCAACGGCTCGCGCTCCGGCGCTTGGAAGTTTTGCTTTCCAGAGTTAACGCGCCGGATTATCGGCCAGGCCGCATGGCGACCTTGGCCGAATTTGCCGAAAGGTGGAAGGAAACGGTGCTCACGCAGCACAAACCGAGCAGCCAGAAAGCTGCGCTTTCCAATCTGCGCCATCACATCTTGCCGCAGCTTGGAAAAGTGCGACTCGATGCGCTCGGCAAGGAAGCGCAGCAGGTATTTGTGACGCGGCTTTCGCGCACCGTTTCTCGTAAGAGCGCTCGGAACGTGATGGACACGCTTTCCGCGATTCTGCGGAAGGCGAAGCAGTGGGGATACGTTTGCGAAAACGTGGACTTCCGAACCTTGCAGTTCGCAGAGAATGCAGTGAAACGTGAGCCTCGATTCTTTGCCGTGAAACAGGTGCAGCAGATCATCGAAGCCGCTCCCGAGCCATACAAGACGATGTTCATGATTCTTGCCATGACCGGGATGCGCGCCGGCGAGATGCTGGGCTTGCAGTGGGAAGATATCGACTTCACGGCTGGGTGCATCCACATCCGCCGCTCAGCGTGGTATGGGAAGGTGCAGACCACGAAGAGCAAAAGCAGCGCGGCCCCGGTGCATCTGCCGGACTGTTTGGCTGCAACTCTGCGAGCTTACCGAGAACATTGGAAGCCGAATCCGCAAGGATTCTTGTTTGTGACGCGGAACAATCGGCCTCCGTCGTCGAACAAGGTTGTTCAGTACGGTTTGTGGCCCGTGCTGGACGCGCTGAAGATTCCTCGCTGCGGGCTTCACGCATTTCGGCACACGCACGCAAGTCTGCTTTTGCACACGGGCGCAACGCCGAAGGTTGTGCAGGAGCAGTTGCGGCACGCCGACCCCCGCGTCACGCTCGGAATGTATTCGCACGTGATCGGGGAGGACCGGCGAAATGCAGTGGAGCGTGTAGCAGCGTTGTTGCGCCCAACTCCAGACGCGAGTTGCGCCCAATTGCGCCCAAATGCGCCCAAATCAGAAAGGCAAGAGGAGTGGATTCAATAAGTTAGTTGGAGCGGGCGATGGGAATCGAACCCACGTCCGAAGCTTGGGAAGCTTCTATTCTGTAAATTTGTTGATACTGCTTGGTTTAGGGTCGCAGTGGTGCACTTTCGCCTTTTCTTCAAAGGGAACTATATACAAAGCTACCCTTGCGGTTTTTTGAGGGCATTTGAGACGGTTTTTGCCACGTCTGCCCCGACCTGCCTGCCGATGACTTCGGCTCTCGCCCGCTCGAATCCCTCGTGGTAGGCGCAAACCGCGCATTTGTGACGGCCCTTCCCAGCCTGAGACTCTGGTAGAGC
>DATGMH010000121.1:0-44578 GCA_035293725.1 Bryobacteraceae bacterium | reverse complement strand
GCGAAACAACTCCGGGAAGGACGCCATCTAAAAGCCGTGAACCACGAGACTACTAACACTATTACTCCGCCACGAACGGAAAGGACACAAATGAGTGATGTAGAACAAAAAATCCGGTTAGGGATCGGCTCGGCTGCCGCGGCCGCCGCAATCTTCGCCCCTCTAAGCTACAAGTGGAAAGGCGTGCTAACGGCGATTGCGGCGGACGCGATCCTGTCCGCCATTTACGAAGTGTCTCCGTTCCGGCGGCTCATCCGCGCCTGAGGCCACAAATTTCACGGATGCGCATTGCTCCCGGAGCGGCCGGCCGGCGTTTGCAATGCGCGCCTTCTATGGGGCCGGCGGGTCACAAGCTCCGCAACCAGATCTTCATCGCCCTCATCGTAGTTACCAATACCTTCGGTAATCTCTGCCTCGCCGAAGGTATGAATGCAATGCCGGAGTTCCGGCCGCAAATCTTCTTCGCCTATAGCCGCAAACTTCTTACCAACAGCTGGTTCGTGGGTGGCGTGATTTTACTCGCCATCTGGATGGTTGCGCAGCTATCCATGTTCACCTGGGCCGACCTGAGTTATGTGCTGCCGATGACCGCGAGCGGCTATGCCTTCACGGCGATCTTAGGCAAGTTCCTCCTCGGCGACCGGATATCGCTTGCCCGCTGGCTGGGAATTGCCCTAATCTCGTTCGGTGTCGTCCTGGTGGCCGAAACTCCCCCGTGGACGCACGCCGCCCCTCCGAAGGCCGAAGAATGAAGTGGATGTGGCTGGCCATTACTGTCTTGTCCAGCACGGCGGGCGACCTGGCCAGCGCGAAGGGAATGGTTGCGCACGGCGAGATTGAGCACTTCGGCCCTCGCCGCGTGGGCCGGCTGTTGCGCTACATTTCGACGCACCCGCTCATCGTCGCCGGGATCGCGTTTAATGCTATTTCGTTCTTCTCCTTTCTGGCTTTGCTGACGGTCGCGGAGATTAGCTTTGCCGTTCCAGCGAGCGCCATTAGCTATGTCCTGAAGACTGCGCTGGCGGGCTGGTATCTGGACGAACATGTGAATGCTCGCCGTTGGATCGGCGCGGCCTGCGTCGCGCTCGGCGTATATTTGCTCGGCGTTTGATTTACTGCGGGCCTGCGTCGTTGCCGCCGCGCAAGCCCACTATAACGAGCCCGGCCACCACCAATGCCGTTGCGGCTACTTTCGCCGTAAACACCTTCCCGTGAAAGTCTTCCCTGAACCACTCCGGCTTCATCTTCGTGATACCGTACGCACCGACGAACACGATCACGTAACGCAGGCCCGATATCGCTTCCACTAACGCAGGATTGGCGCGGCTCACCGCATAAATGACGAGGAAGGAACCGACGCCCGCCAGAAATCGGTTCATCATGTACCACACCTTGCTTTTGGGCGGGGCCTCTTCGGAATGCTCGAATATTTGCGCTCTCCAACCGCGCGGGACCAACATCGCGAGAGCTCCCACCGTCGTGCCAATGGTGAAAAACACGTACCCGCTCACGAAATTCGTGTGATTGAAGACGATCTTCTGCAGAACGTTCATCAAGCCGAATCCGGCAGCTGCCAGGATTACTTTCGGAAGCATCTTCTTGAGCGGCCGCTTCTCGGCAAAGAACATTACGAAGCCCCCGATGGTCATCAGAGCGAAGCCGATCAGTTGATCGCCGATCGGCTTTTGCAGCAGCGGTATCGCAATGGCTGCCGTCGCCACGGGCGCAAATCCGCCCATGGCCGCCAGTTCCTCCGAGGCTTCCCCTGACTTCAGTGCCGAGTAATAAAAGTACGATGCAACCAGGTCCAGAACTCCGGCCGTAAACCCCAGGGCAGCCCAGGTGAGCTGGGGCATTTGAAAGCCAAACGGGATGAGGATCAGCCCAAAAATACTGATCGCTCCGAGCCAGAACACGTATGACGCTAAGTTCTTTGTGAGCGGCCGGTTTAAGAGAACTTTGTCCCAAACGAGCGATATACCGATTAGTCCATGCGCAACGATAGCGATCAGTATTCCATTCAAAACAATGCCTTTTAGAAGATTCATGGAGCGCGGTGCGTCTCGCAATGTGTGACGCTGTTCCCCGATGGTGTTGCACGGGGGAAATGGCCAATTGCCGTAACGTTGAAACAACGGCCGCGAAGGCGTCATCGAACAGATGGGTATGCAGAATTCACAAAGCCAGGAAACCATGCAGCCGGGGCTCACTCGCACATTTGACGGCGATACAACCCTCAACAAGGTCGCGAGGACCGTCGGTGCAACCGCAGGTTATCTCCAACGGAGTAACGCCGGGGAGATCAGGAAAGACGCCGAGCAGCTCATGAAGAGGTCGCCGGAAACGTACCTCGCGGCAGCGGCCGCCGTCGGGTTTGTGGCGGGAATCCTGCTCCGGGATAGGAGGTAACGTGGATAATCGCGGGCGTACATCCGCAACGGTGGACATTGGATCGAACGAGCGTTCGATCGGCGATGTCTTGAAAGATATAGGCAACAGCATCCAGCAAATTGTCCGTTCCGAAATCAAGCTGGCCAGGATGGAGATGACCGACAGCGCTCGAGGAGCTCGCTCGGCTGCCATTGCATTTGGCAGCGGCGGTGTCCTTGGGCTCTATGCAGTAGGGTTTCTGCTGTTAACCATCATGTTTGCGCTTGAGATCGCATTGCCGAACTGGTTAGCTGCTTTGATCGTAGGCGTGCTGTCACTGATCGGCGCCGCCGTAGGCATCAGTGCCGGCCGTGCACGGCTTAAGACCGTGAAGCCCCCGGAAAAAACCATACAAACCGTCAAAGAGGACTTCCAATGGACGAAAGAACAAACCAGGTCATAAGCGAGATTTTCGAGCAACGGCAGCGGCTAGGCGACAATGTGGCCGAACTGGAACAGAAGCTGAGAAACGCCACCAGCTGGCGGGCCTATTTCGGGCAGAATCCTTGGGCGATGCTGGGTTTGGCCGCCGCCGGCGGATTCCTCCTGTCGGCTTTGTTCACCAGGTGGGACTAGGCGCGCACGGGCCTAGTCTTTCTTCTTGTGCTCGACTAGCTCCCCCACCAGCGGCGTGGGTTCCGGCAGGCTAGACGTGATTTGCCCTTGATCGCGCCCCCTGCTTTCGATGTGGTCCTCGTGATGCGGATACGGCTCACCTGTGGGGCCTTCCACAATAGCGGAATGGCGCGTTATGCGGTCGGCTTCCGCTTCCTCGCGAGCCCTCTCATGCTCGCTTTTTGAAATACCCGCCAGCCGCCGTACCTCGAAGAAGCTGAACATCCCCGCTCCCACTACGAGACATGCGCCAATTCCCCATACCCAAATCTGCCACCCCGGTATGCCCGCCATCATTCCAAAGCTTGCGATCAAGGCGATCAAAACGACGAAAACTATCAAATAGGGGAACAAAACTCGGAATAGCTTCCTCTCCATGATTTGCCTCTCCATAGAATTGGATGCGCTTGGGCGCGATCGTCACAGCGCTTGTTAACCGTTACTCGAAATTTCGCGAACACTCGTGAAATTGAGAGCACGGACCGTGCCACCACTATCGCCCCGGCGTCAAGCTGGTCAACACGTCAACGAATCTTTCGCCGAACGTGGCCGTCAACGACCAGGGACTCGGTTGCCGGATCACATGCAAGTCGCCCTGAACCTCCAGAACCTTAAAATCGCTTCGGCCGTCCTTCGTCCGGAAAAACCGGATCGCCGCGCTCGCCTGGCCGATATGCATGTTTTCAATCGTGATCTCGGGCATCCACTCGGGCAGGTGCGGATCGACGAACAGAGTCTTAAGCGGGGCGTAAGGAAAAGTTCCGAGCAGGCTGTATAGGAGGCAGAATACGCCCGCCGCCGACCAAGCTTGCGGCCAGTTCGCTTCTGGATAGACCGCCGGAAACGGGTGGATCGGGTCTCGCTGCTGGCCGCCAATGAGTTCCGGCAGCCGCTGGTATTCAAATAAGGCCGCGAGCTCAAATTGCGCGCGCGCCAGCCTCTCCACATAATGGTGGAATCCAAAGCGAAGCATTCCGAGCGCGAACAAGCCCTGCTCCACCGGCCAAACGCTGCCGCGCTGATAGCTGAACGGATTGTACGCGGGATGTCCGGCGGAAAGCGTTCGCACTCCCCAGCCGCTGAACAGGTCATCGCACATCAGCCGGTCCGCCGTGCGCCGCGCCAGAGCATCGTCCACAATCGCCGTCTCCAGCAGATGCCCGGCATTCGATGCGATTGAACGGATCTGCCGCTTGTTCCGGTCCAGGCCCATCGCGAAAAAACCTTCGTCCTCCATCCAAAACGCATCATTGAATTTCTTCTTCAGTTCACTGGCCTGGTGGAAAAACTTCTTTGCCAGATCGTGATCGCCGATCCACCACAACATTTCGGCCATCCGAACTTTCGCAATGTATAGAAAACCCTGCTCCTCGCAAGGCGCGATCGGATCTTCTACCTGCGAGCCGTCCGGGTAAACGATCGCATCTCCGGAATCCTTCCAGCCCTGGTTCTTCAACCCGCCTTCCGAACGTCGTTGGTATTCGCCGAAGCCATCCCCGTCCATATCGCCAACTGTGTCGCGCCAGTGGAGCGCCTTGAGCGCGGGGTCCAGGTGGCGACGCACCAGATCGACATCCCCGGTCCACTGCCAAAGCGCAGCCAGCGCGAACGGGTACACGGCCGAGGTCGTCAGAGACCCGTAGTAGCGGCCGTAGGGCGTAAAGTTCAATTCAGCGCGAAGACCCGATGCCGCCTGATGGATCATCTTCTCCGGCTGCTCGTCGCGCCAGGGATTATCCTCCTTGCCCTGCAGAGAAGCCAATACGGGAAGGACGCCGCGCAGCATGGCCGTGCTGAGCAGCGACGCCTGCCACGAAGCCGACAAAGCGTCGCGTCCGAACAGCGCCAGGTATTTCGGCATTCCGGCCGCAACCACCCACCCTCCGTCCGATGACAGATCGTACATGCGAAGCGCAGCCAGATCGCGGCTGGCTCGGGTAATCGTGCGGGTCGTCGAAGCTGCCAGCGAATCGGTGCCAATGGAACTGAAGCGCGCCGCGTCCTCAATAAGAAATTTGTCTCGCTCGTACTCCAACTGAGACGGACCGTTCGCAAAAGCGCGGCAGCGATATAAGGGCTGCAATATCTTATCCCCGATGGTCGGGATCGCGTCGATGCAAGCGTGCCAGCTTGCATGCGGCCTCAGTTCAACGGCAAACAATATCCGCCCATTCTGGTAAGAGGCATCCGAATCGGAGTGCTCAACGCGCAGCGCGATTGATTGATGCACTCGCGCCACGCCGCTCTCGCCCTGATGCTCGAAGGCATGCTCGGCATGGAAATCGAAGAACAGCTCCCAGCGCCCGTCGCTCTGCCGCCAGTCACGCGCAATGGATCCGTGCGCGCTGTTCTTGCCGCTCCCCATCTCCGATTGGTCCACGAAATCCGCATCCACCTCCAGCTCGAGCGTGAAATGCACCGTCTTCTGCGTATAATTTGTGAGATCGGCTTCCTCGTGCAGCCCATGCCCGGCGCACCGCGATAGCCGGAGCTCCACCGTTTGCTCGCTATCGTTTTCTTCGCCCGGCGCCGGGCTGATGTAGTAGCCGAGCCAGTTGTTTTCCTGGATCGGCGATAGAGCCACGGGGCGCGGCGGCTTGCCGTCGATAAGCCAGCGATAGCGCGAAAGCGTCCGCGTTTGATAAATGAGGAGCCCTTCTTCGCGGTCCTCGCGGATGAAACCATCCGAGCCGGTTATGAAAACCGAATGGCTGAGGCTGATGTAGTGCTGCCCGGTGCGGGGCCGGAGTTGAATCAGCTGTTCTGTGCTCTGCGCGCGCATGGCGATTATGCCGTGCCGAGCCGTTCCCGGAGCATCTGCACGGCTGACCACGCCAGAACGGCCCCGATTCCCGCCCACGCGAGCCCGGCCGCTCGATGCGTGTCCACCCATACCTGCGCGCTGTATTCGCGCGCCCGCGTATCGAAGCGGCCGTGCGCACCGTGATCTCCCGCCAGTGGCTCAAATAAATTCGACGGACGCCCAGGCGCGATCGGTTGACTGGTCTGCTGCGAATCGAAACCGGTCTCGCCGAGATAGCGATCTAACAAGCCCGGCGCGACAATGTTTCCCGTAATCGCAGCTACGGTTGAAGGTCCAACCCAAACTTCGCGCCGCCGGTGATGGGCGGCCCAGAAAACCGCTTCGGCTCCCACCTCAGGCTGATAAATTGGCGGTACCGGCTGCGGCTGCCGCGGCAAGCGTGTCTTGCACCAGTCGAACTGAGGCGTATTCAAGGCCGGCATTTGAACCATCGTGATGTGGACGTTACTTCGATCGTGCACCAATTCGGTGCGAATCGAATCCGTGAAGCCTCGGATGGCTGCCTTGGCGCCGCAATACGCGGATTGTAGCGGGATGGAGCGATAGGCCAGGGCAGATCCCACCTGGACAATCGTTCCGCGGTCCCGCGGGATCATGCGCTTCAGAGCCGCCAGCGTCCCATAGACGAAGCCGAGGTAAGTAACCTCTGTGACCCGGCGGAATTCGTCGGGCGTAATTTCCAGGAAAGGTGAAAACACCGTTACCATGGCATCGTTCACCCAAATGTCGATGGGGCCGAATTCGCGCTCAATCGCGGCCGCCGCGGCTTCCACCTTTGCGGCATCCGCAACGTCGGTGGGCAATACCAACGCCTTGCCACCCGCCTCTTCCACTTCCCTTCGCGCGCCTTCCAGGCCCTCTTCGCCACGCGCAATCAAGCCAATGTGAGCCTTTTCGCGCGCGAATCGCTGCACAATGGCGCGCCCCAGCCCTGCCGACGCGCCGGTGATCGCAACCACCTCGGGCACTGCTGTCATTTTGATAACTCCCATTTCTTGGACGCGAAGCCATAGGACTTTTTTCACGTTCATGCACCGGCAGGCCTCTCCTGGCGAAATCATTTACATCCCGAACCGGTCTAATTTTTGCCATGTCAACATCCGGAAACCGTGCCGAGTGGCCTCTCCTGCGCCAGTTGGCTGAACGAGATGTGTTCGCATTCGACGGCGCCGCTGCGTCTCAACGTAGCCACGACTTGCATGCCCGCACCGCCGATGCGGACAAAGTGGTCGCTTCACTCTGTCCCTATTGCGGCGTCGGGTGCGGCCAGCTTGTGTACGTGAAAAACGAAAGAATCATCGATATCGAGGGTGATCCGCGGTCGCCCATTTCGAATGGATGTTTGTGCCCGAAGGGCGCGGCCACGTTTCAACTTGTTACGGGCTCCCATCGCGAGCATCATGTGCTCTATCGCGCGCCGCGCGCCGGCCGCTGGACCAGAATTCCCTTAGAACAAGCCATGGACATGGTCGCCCGGCGCGTCAAAAACACTCGCGAGGCTACCTGGGAGCACAAAGGACCTGAGGGGCACGTCCTCAATCGCACTATGGGCATCGCCCACCTGGGCGGCGCAACGTTGGACAACGAAGAAAATTACCTGATCAAGAAGCTGTTCAACTCCCTCGGAATTGTCCAGATCGAAAATCAGGCCCGTATATGACACTCTTCCACGGTCCCCAGTTTGGGGACTTCGTTCGGAAGAGGCGGTGCGACGACGTTTCAGCAGGACTTGCAAAACGCCGACTGCATCGTCATCGAAGGTTCCAACATGGCCGAATGTCACCCGGTTGGATTCCGATGGGTCATGAAGGCCAAAGAGCGGGGCGCCACGATCATTCACGTGGATCCGCGATTTACACGGACCAGCGCTGTCGCTGATATTCACGTTCCCATTCGCGCCGGAAGCGATATCGCGTTTCTGGGCGGCATCATTCACTACATTCTCGAAAACGAGCGCTACTTCCGGGACTACGTCGTCAACTACACCAACGCCGCAGCCATCATCAATAAAAAGTTCAGCGACGTTGAAGATAATAACGGCCTGTTTGGCGGCTGGAATTCGGAAAAAGGCGAGTACGATCCCTCGAACTGGATGTACGAGGGCGTGGAACCCGAAGCCGCGGCAGGCCAGCGCGAGACCGCATCGGGAAGCGGTAAAGAGCAAAAACATCCCATCCAGGCCGAGAAAACTGACCCCACGCTGCAAGATCCGCGCTGCGTGTTTCAAATCCTCAAGCGGCACTTCTCGCGCTACACGCCGGAGATGGTGGAGAAAACCTGCGGCATCCGGCGGGAGCTGCTAAACAAAGTCGCCGAGACGCTGTGCCGTAACTCGGGCCGCGAGCGGACTTCCGCGTTTTGCTACGCCGTCGGCTGGACGCAGCATACGATCGGCGTACAATACATCCGCACCGCTTGCATCATCCAACTGCTCCTGGGCAACATGGGGCGGCCGGGCGGCGGGATCATGGCGCTGCGCGGCCACGCATCCATCCAGGGCTCCACGGATATTCCAACCCTCTACAACCTGCTGCCGGGCTATCTGCCGCTGCCGCGCGCGAAGCACGATAAAGATTTTCAAACTTATGTTGAATTGAACGAATCGCCCTCCGGCTGGTGGGGCGAATTCCGAAAATATGCCGTGTCCCTGCTTAAGGCCTGGTACGGCGATGCTGCCACGGCCGAGAACGGATGGTGCTTCGACCACCTGCCCCGAATGACCGGCGACCACTCGCACATGAATACCGTGGCCGACATGGCCGATGGCGCCGTGAAGGGCTACTTCGTCATGGGCGAAAATCCGGTGGTAGGCACCGTCAACGGCGCTCTCCACCGCGAAGGTCTTCGCCGCCTGCAATGGCTGGTAGTGCGCGATTTCCAGCTCACCGAGACCGCTGAATTCTGGCGCGTCGCTCCCGAGATCGAACGGGGCGAAGTGCATCCAAGCGAGATCAACACCGAAGTGTTCTTTTTTCCGGCCGCGGCGCACACCGAAAAAGACGGCAGTTTCACCAACACCCAGCGGCTGCTTCAATGGCACCACAAGGCCATCGAACCCCCAGGCGATTGCCGCAGCGAGCTCGACTTTATCTTTAAGCTTGGCCAACGCCTTAAAGAGCTGTACGCCAATTCCACCGATCCCAAGGACCGCCCCATTCAACACGTGACTTGGGATTACCCGACCAAAGGACCCACCGAAGAACCGGATGCCGAAGCCGTGCTCCAGGAAATCAATGGATGGACAGTCTCCGGCCGCAAGCTGGTGGATGGCTTCACTGATCTCAAAGACGACGGCAGCACCGCCTGCGGCTGTTGGATCTATTCCGGATGCTATAAAGACGGCATCAATCAACCAGCACGGCGCAAACCGCACTGGCTACAGACCTGGGTGGCGCCGGAGTGGGGATGGTCCTGGCCGCACAACCGCCGCATGCTTTACAACCGCGCCTCGGCCGATCCGGAAGGCAAGCCCTGGTCGGAGAGAAAACGATACGTCTGGTGGGACGAGGAGAAACAAGCCTGGACAGGGCACGACGATCCCGACTTTGTCAAAAAACCGCCCTCCTACCGCCCGTCCCCCAATGCGCGCGGCAAGGAGACCATCTCCGGTGTCGACCCGTTCATCATGCAGGCCGATGGCAAAGGCTGGATCTTCGTCCCCAGCGGCCTGGCCGATGGACCGCTGCCGACGCACTATGAACCCCAGGAATCGCTCATCAAGAACCCTCTCTACGCGCAACAATGCAATCCCTCACGCATGGAGTGGATGCGCAGAAAAGACAACCCGTACCACCAGCCGTACGGCGACCCGCGTTTTCCTTACATCCTGACCACCTATCGCTTAACCGAGCACCACACGGCCGGCGGAATGAGCCGGTGGCTGTCCTGGCTGGCTGAGTTGCAGCCGGAAATGTTCTGCGAAGTCTCTCCGGAATTAGCGGCCGAATGCGGGCTCGCCAACGGCGGTTGGGCTACCATCCGCACCGCTCGAGCCGAGATTCAGACCCGCGTGCTCGTGACCCACCGTATCCCGCCCCTCCGGCTTAACGGACGTATCGTGCATCAGATCGGACTGCCCTACCACTGGTCCAGCAAGGGGCTGGTGCGCGGCGATTCGGCCAACGAACTGATCTCTTTCGTCGCCGATCCTAACGTCGCCATCATGGAGACCAAAGCCCTCACCTGTTCGATCCAGCCGGGCCGCCGCAGCAAAGCTAGGCGGTACATCACCAGCGGCTCCATCGTTCCGGATCTGCCCGGCCGCGAAAACGACCGTGATCTGCCGGTGGCGCGCCACAAGCCGGAGGCCGGCCATGGTGTAAAGGCTCCTCATATAAAGGAAGGGCACGTCTGATGAAAGCCGTACTTCCCCCCAGCGAAGCTTTAGATTTCGAACGAAAGGCCGCCCGGGACGACACGCCCGGCGGGCGGTCGCAGCGCAAGGGATTCTTCACCGACACCACCTTGTGCATCGGCTGCAAAGCCTGCGAAGTTGCCTGCAAGCAATGGAACCAGTTGCCCGAAGACGGCCTGGCGTTTACGGGAATGTCGTACGACAACACGGCTCACTTAGGCGCCTCCACTTGGCGGCACGTCGCGTTCATCGAACGGCCTGTGGCCCTCTCGACTCAGGATGCGGGCGCCTTCTCCTGGTTGTTCTCTTCGGATGTCTGCAAACATTGCGCGCGTGCCGGATGCCTCGAATCTTGCCCCACCGGCGCGATCATCCGCACCGAATTCGATTCCGTCTATGTCCAGCCTGACATCTGTAACGGCTGTGGCTATTGCGTGGTTAGCTGCCCCTTCGGCGTTATCGACCGCCGCGAAGAGGACGGCCGAGCCTGGAAATGCACCCTGTGCTACGACCGCTTAAAGCTGGACATGGCGCCGGCCTGCGCCAAGGCCTGCCCCACCGATTCCATTCAGTTCGGCGCCATCGAAGAATTGCGCGAAAACGCACGTCGACGCGTTCAGCAGCTGCACGACAAAGGAATGACTGAAGCGTACCTGTATGGCGAAGACGCCGCCGCGCAACCCGGCACGGAAGGCCTGAACGCGTTCTTCTTGCTGGTGGACAAGCCCGAAGTTTATAATCTGCCGCCGGACCCGGTGGTCCCAACTAAAAACGTGAAGGACGCCTGGCGATCGTTCGGATTCGCCTTGGCCGGTCTGGCGGTAGCTGCGCTTGCGTCGGCATTCGGTGCGAAAGGAGAGAGCGCTTGAAGGAGCATCCAACCCAGGCGGTGCTGTACAAGAAGACTGTCGATCCGATTGTTACCGACGGCCGCGATATCGATTGCGATTTGGCGGAGCTATCCGGCGAGGGCTCGCACCAGAGCGTTGCTCCGTCCGTGCTCTCGCGAGACGGACGCCGCAAGCCAGCGACACACGCCGGACAGATTCCCGCCGGTCCAGCCTACTACGACCTTCCGATGCTCAAAAAACCGGTGTGGAGCATCGACATCCCGCTCTACTATTTTGTTGGAGGCGCGGCGGGAGCGGCTCTGGTTTTGGGTGCGGCCGTGCAAGTTCGCAATGAACCGGGCCTGCGTGAGCTGGCGCGCGATTGCCACTGGATCGGGATCGCAGGCTCCACTTTAGGCGCCGGGTTCCTGATTCATGATTTGGGCGTCCCTTCGCGATTCTTGAACATGGTCCGCGTGTTCCGCCCGACGTCGCCCATGAATATCGGTGCCTGGATCCTTGGCGGTGCAGCGCCTACCGCGATTGCAACCGGACTCCTGATCAACCGTCCTGGCTGGCTCGGCGCCATTGGAGAGATCGCCGGATATCTTTCGGGCTTATTCGGCGCAGGTTTGACCGGCTACACCGGGGTGTTAGTGGCGAATTCAGCCATCCCCGTTTGGCAGCAAGCGCGCCAGTGGATGCCGGTGCTGTTTGTCGCCTCTTCCATCGCGAGTGCCGGATCCTTGCTGAGCCTCGTATATGACAATCCTGCCGCCAACCGGGTCACATTCCTGTTCGGAACCGCAGGCCGTCTGGCCGAGCTCGCCGCCGCCCACCGCGTCGAAAAATCTGCAGCGGCGCTTCCGAAAGTGAACCAACCTCTGCACAGCGGCGCTACGGGCGTTCTTTGGAAGGCCGCGACCGGTCTGGCGGCCGCTAGCCTGGTGTTGTCCGTTGTGCCCGGCAAATCGTCCGGACGGCGAAAGCTGGCAGGCCTGCTCGGCACACTCGGATCCCTGGCGATGCGCTTTGCGGTGCATTACATCTCGAATGCCTCCGCACGCGACCCTCGCGCGTCTTTTCATCAGCAACGCGCCCGAATGAGCTCCGTCGCGGGCCAATAATCAACTTTCACCGTCGTTTTTCGTCCTTGTTTTCAGCGAACACGCGCTACTCATGCACGCGAGCCGATTTTGTCACTTGCGCGTTTCAGAGGGCGCAGCTAAGATGACATTTTGGAATTCTGAATCAAGTTTTTCTGACGAACCTGGAACAAGTATCAGTATGTTGACCCGGAAAAACGGTGTTCATCCTCTCCCCAAATCCCCGACCGGAATTGTCGGACTGGACGAGGTGACGCTCGGTGGCCTGCCTAAAGGACGGCCCACATTAATATGCGGCGGCGCCGGCTGCGGGAAAACCCTGTTCGGCCTGGAATTCCTGGTACGCGGCGCCACACAATTCGGCGAACCTGGAGTTTGCGTTTCTTTCGAGGAATCGCCCCAAGATTTGGCGATGAATGTGGCCTCCCTCGGCTTTGACCTGGACGGACTTCAAAAAACTAAAAAACTAGTCATCGACCACATCTATATCGAAAAGAGCGAGATCGCAGAGACCGGCGAATATGACCTGGAAGGGCTATTCGTACGGCTGAACGCCGCCATCGATTCAGTGGGCGCTAAACGTGTGCTCCTGGACACCCCGGAGGCTTTATTCGCGGGCTTTTCCAATGCCGGCGTGCTCCGGTCCGAGCTGCGCCGTTTATTTGGCTGGCTGAAGCGGAAGGGCGTCACAGCGGTGATTACCGGCGAGCGTGGTGAAGGTACCCTGACGCGGCATGGCCTGGAAGAGTATGTCTCCGACTGCGTCATCTTGCTGGATCACAGGGTCCAGAATGAGAGTGTCACACGGCGTCTGAGAATTCTGAAATACCGCGGTTCCAGCCATGGAACCAATGAGTATCCGTTCTTAATCGATGAAAAGGGTATCTCGGTGCTTCCGGTTACCTCGGTCGGATTGACGCACGATGCCTCGGACGAGCGGGTTTCCAGCGGCGTCCCAGAGCTCGATGAGATGTTGGACGGCGGCGGCTATTTTCGCGGCACTAGTGTACTGATCACTGGAACGGCAGGTGCCGGCAAAACCAGCATGACTGCACACTTCGTGGACGCAACCTGCCGCCGGGGCGAGCGCGCCATAATGTTCGCATTCGAGGAATCGCCCCAACAGATCATCCGCAATATGGCTTCGATCGGTATCGATCTGGGGCGCTGGATTAAAAAGGGGCTTCTACACATCGAGTCCGCCCGGCCTAGTGCCTTCGGCCTGGAAATGCACCTGGTCCGTATGCATCACTTGCTCGAAAAATACAAACCCCAGGCCGTTGTGCTCGACCCGATTTCGAGCCTGCTGCCTGGCGGCTCCCGGCACGATGTGACTTCGCTGGTGCTTCGCATCGTCGATTCCTTAAAAGTGCGGGGCGCCACGGCGATGTTCACCGCCTTAAATTCCGAAGACGATCTGCAATCCACCTCGATTGCGATTTCATCTTTGGTGGACAGTTGGATCTTGTTGCGCAACTTTGAAGCCAACGGCGAGCGTAACCGCGTGCTGTACGTGCTCAAGTCCCGCGGAATGGCTCATTCCAATCAGATCCGCGAATTTTTCCTGACTTCACGCGGCATTCGTCTGCGCGAGGTCTATCTCGGCCCTGGAGGTGTGCTAACTGGTTCGGCGCGGCTGGCCCGCGAAGCTGAAGACCGGCGGGAACAACAGCGGCTGCAGAGTGAGGCCAAACGGCGCGAGCTTGCCGCCCGGGCTGCTTTGCGCGCTTTGGAAGCCAAGATCGCCGCACTCGAAACCGAAAAGCAAACTTACGAAAAAGATCTGGCAGCCATCCTTGCTGACGACGCCGAGCTACAAAGTGCTATCCTGAACGAGCGCGAGGCCATACGCCAAAGCCGGAATGTCAACGCGAAACCAGCGAAAGGAGCGCGGCCTAACGGCCGTGCGGTGACGGTATGAAGCGTGACAAGGCTGGCAAAAGCCCGGGGAAACCGGACAAAAAGTATGACCTTCGCCTGTATGTGGCAGGACAGACGCCGCGCTCGCTTCAGGCGCTGAGCAATCTCAAACGCATCTGCGAAGAACATCTGGCGGGTAGCTACCGGATCGAAATTATCGATCTGTTGCAAAAGCCCCAACTCGCTGCCTGTGACCAAATCCTTGCGATACCGACGTTGGTTCGCACCATCCCGAAGCCCGCTCGCAAGATCATCGGCGACCTGTCTAATACCGAAAAGGTCCTGGTAGGATTGGAAGTTCGCCCGCAGATCAATACCGGAACGGAGTAGTCCCTTGGGCGTCGTCGGCTCACCAGAGAAACGCCGGCCGAACGGTCTGCCCGGCCGGCATCTATTGAGGCTGTACGTGGCCGGATCAAGCCCGCGTTCTCTGCGCGCCATTCAAAACGTTAAGACCGTGTGCGAATCCGCTCTATCCGGCCGTTATGACCTCGAAGTCGTGGACATCTATAAGCAGCCGGCCCGCGCGCGCGAAGATCAAGTGGTCGCCATTCCGACGCTGATCAAGCAGGGGCCGGGGTTGGTCTCGCGCATGGTGGGTGATTTGTCAGAAACTGTTCTTTTGATGCGTGGCTTAGGATTGGCGGAAGGCTATTGAAGGACTCAGTCGTGGAACACCGTGCAAGCGCGACTGTCGCGCAAACAGACGCGCCCGACCTGGAACGGCAGGAATTGCTCGCCCGTCTGGAACAAGCCGAGGCTACCATCCGCGCAATCCAGAACGGTGAAGTGGATGCTGTCCTCGTCAACGGCGCGAGTGGGCCCAAGGTCTATACTCTCGAAGGCGCCGATCATCCCTATCGCGTCATGGTGGAACACATGTACGAGGGGACGGCGACCCTCGATTCCAGCGGCGTCATTCTTTATTCCAATCGCCAACTCGCGGCCATGACTGGGGCGGAATTGGACTCGATTGCCGGTTCGAATTTCGACCGGTTCATCCCTCCAGGTAGCAGGGCCACCTTCGCGGAGTTGCACGATGCGGCTGCGGTGGCAGGGCACAGTAGCGGAGATCTCAATCTCCGCAACGTGTTGGGCGAAACCATTCCCGCGCGGGTCTCTCTAACCACCTTGGATTTAGGCGGAATGCAGGCCACGTCCTTGCTGGTTAGCGATCTGCGCGGGCAGCGGCGCAATGAGGCCATGCTGAAGGAAGAGCAACTGGCCCGCATGATCCTGGACCAGGCCGGCGAAGCCATTGTGGTGATCGATCCCAGAGGTGCAATTATCCGGCGCAGCCACTCCGCTAAGAATTTGGCTGGACGTTCGTTGCTTTTGCGCCAGTTCGATGAAATGTTCCCGCTCACTATCGGCGAGGCGGTCCTTGATACCCAAAGAATTCTCGCCACCGCTACGGAGGGCGATCGTATTCGCGGTGTTGAGGTCGCTATGGCGCATCGCGACGGACGGCGTTCGTCGTTGCTGCTCAGCGCCAGCCCATTATGGTCCTCCTCGCGGGATTTGCTGGGATGCGTGATTACGCTCACCGACATCACCAGTCAGAAGCGCGCAGAACAAGACCTCGCCCGCCAGGCGGAGCAGTTGCTGCAGACCAACAGCGATTTACGCCAGTTCGCGCATTCGGCGAGTCACGATCTCCGCGAACCAGTTCGCCAGCTTGCCGTCTTTAGCGAACTGTTGCAGAAGAAATATAAGAACCAATTAGATGCTGAAGCCCTGGAGCTGGTCGGGCACAGTGTCAATTCGGCGCGCCGGATTGAGAGCTTGCTGAAAGGCCTGCTCGAGTACACGCAGGCCGCGGGGGCTCCTCTGGTGATCTCCGGCGAGTGCGATGCCAATGAGGTGCTGCGAAACACGCTGGAAATCTTTGAGGTCCAGATCGCTCAAACGGGCGCACGGGTGGAACGCGACCCCCTCCCTGAACTGCCGGTGCACGAGGTGCATCTGACGCAGATTTTTCAGAACCTCATCGGCAATGCGCTTAAATACCGCAGCGATAATCCGCCCGTGATTCGAGTGTCCGCCGAGGCAAACAAATCGGAATGGAGGCTTTCCGTTGCCGATAATGGCATCGGGATCATGCCGGAATACCGCGAGAAAATCTTCGGCCTCTTCCAACGGCTCCACGGAGGCGAGAAGTATCAGGGAAATGGCCTCGGCTTGGCCATCTGCCAAAAAATTGTCCAACGTTACGGTGGCCGGATTTGGGTCGAGCCCGAACCTGCCGGAGGTTCCAAATTCATCTTTACCGTTCCGCGAACGCAGCATGACACGCGATCCTAACCAACTCTCTCTTCTGCTAGTCGAGGACAGCCCGGCCGACGTGTTTCTGGTCAGGGAAGTGATGCGCGAGGAAGGTTTCGACTGCGTTCTGAATGTGGCCGAGGACGGAGAAAAGGCGATTCAGATCATTGACGGGCTCGACGAAAATTCGGCTGCCGCTCCTCCCGACGTTGCGTTGCTGGACATGAACGTGCCCCGCGTCAGCGGCAGCGAAGTCCTGCAGCGGATTCGCTCCAGCCGCAGCTGCGCCCGCATTCCTGTCGTCATGATCAGCTCCACAGATTGCCCCGAAGAGCGCAAGCTAACGCTGGATCTCGGCGCAACCGAGTTCTTTCGAAAGCCGTCGAATCTCGCCGGATTTATGGAACTCGGCAAGCTTGTCCGCCGGCTTCGCGCGCGGCATTCGGAAACGGCCGCGTAGAGCGGCATAAGACCCTTCAGGCAGCGCGCCTTCCGTTCCCGCTTTTGCCGGCCCCCGCCTGCTTTTGAGCCAGTATCGGCGGCTTCCCGAGCTCTTGATGCATCAGGATTAAAGCCACCACGCATAACTCCTCGGCGCGCGCCGCGCGGGCCGAGTTTCCTTGAAGCCGGCTCTGCATGGCATCGAACAGGCTGCCGTCTGTGTACGACTCAAAAATTGCGGGGTGGATATAAGCCTTTCGGGCTGTGGCCGGCCGGTTCCCCAGTTTCTGCGCCACCCGCTTTACCACCTGGACATAGTTCCGGTTGGCCGCGGTCGGGCTATCTGCCGGGCCCACCTGGTTCAGCAGCCGCGCAGCCTCCATCGTGCCCACCCAGGTGCGAAAATCCTTGGCCGTGAACTCTTCGCCGGTGGTTTCCTTCAAATATTGGTTGACGTCTTCTGAGCTGATTTTGTAGGTCTCTCCGCCGGCATCGATGTACTGAAAGAGCTCCTGGCCGGGAATACACTGACATTTGCTCACGATGCGGGCCAGCTTAGGATCTTCCAGCTGGATGTCGTGCACTTGCCCGCTCTTGCCCTTGAAATGAAAACAAATCTTGCTGCCGCGTACGCGCACATGCTTGTTGCGAAGCGTAGTGAGACCGAATGAGCCGTTCTCTTTCGCGTAATCTTCGTTTCCGATGCGAATGCAACTGGTCTCAAGCAGCCGCACGATGGCCGCGATGACCTTGTTCTTGGGAGAGCCGGGCAGCTTCAAATCGCGGCTTACCCGCTTTCGAATTATGGGCAAAAGGTTCGCGAACGGCACCATGCGTTCGAACTTCGTGTGTTCTCGCACCTGCCGGTACAGCGGATGATATCTGTACTGTTTGCGTCCGCGCGCATCGCGTCCCACCGCCTGCAGATGGCCGCTCGGAATCGGACAAATCCAGACGTTCTGCCACGCCGGTGGGATCACGAGCGAACGTATCCGCTTCAGAGTGGCTCTGTCACGGATGATTCTTCCGTCCGGCGCAACATAGATGAAGCCCCGTCCGGCGCGCCGCCGCGCGATACCGTGGCCCCCATGCCGCACGTACTGCAGTCCAATAAACCGCGCCGATTCATACGGATCAACAGGCGAGAGTGCCCTCATGTTCGCCCTTTTCCGAGCCGGCGTTGCCCATCGCCGAACGATGCGCGATGCGTCCGCCGGTCCATCCAAAACAGGGTGCGTTCACGTGCCGATCCAATTCTTGGCGGTAGTCGCGATGGCGTGCGGGGATACGCAGCGCCTCATGCCGCGGGACGCAGCACGGGACTTTCGACAACAGCGGCCGCGGTGCGCGTGGCCAGTGGGTTCAGGACAGCGTTCAAGCGGTCGGCCCGCTGCCGCACGGCACTCAGCTCCATGAGGAAATAGTCCCGGAGCTGCGGCTGTGTGCGCAAGTGCGGATATAGCCGCTGCAGTCGCCGCTCGCTATTCTTCAAGATCTCTATTTCTTCAATCAGCACCGCCTCAAAATCGCCGCTATCGGAAGTTTGTTGCCGCTGCATTTCGTTCCTCCACTACCGACTCTCTTGAGTCCGCGCTGATGAACGGTGCAATTGGCTTTCCGCGCGTGTCCGCGACGCGTTATCAATCACTTAACAACGCTGCCGGCCGCCTCGATCAGCGGGGCTTGAAGAAAGTTCAATATTATCTACGTCGATTTGTATCAATCGTGTAAGAAACGAAAGCGCTGCGCCGGGTCGCGAGGGACTTGGTCCCTGTGCGTTGGCGGCGCCGGGGGCGGTGCTTGAGAACCGATGTCGCCTAACTCTTGATCCGCCCTTCAAAGAACGTATCGATCAACGGCGTGTTGTCCGGGAGATGCGATGTGAGCTGCCCTTGATCTAGTCCTGGGCTCTCCGGATGGTCCTCGTGATGTGGGCACCCCTCTCCGGTCGGCGGTTCAACCACCGCGGCGCCCGCGGGATAAGAACCGGAGGTGAGGTCCAGCGTCTCCTCTGCCCTTTCCCGGTCGCTTTGTGCGAGTCGGCGCATTTCCAGCGCGCTGAAGAAGATCGCGCAGCCGACGATCGGCAGACCCACCAGCATCAACACCCGGTGCGGCCAACCGAGACCCGCAATCGAAGTAAAGGTCATTACCAGCGTGACGGCCACAGCCGAAATGACCACGTACACAAAACCGAATCTCTCCAGGCCAGCACCGAGGCCGCCGAACCGCGCATTCGAGGAATTCGTAACTGGAACATTCGATATAGTCTTGCCCACGGCTTCTCTCCTTCCGAATCGAGCCCGCCGGCGGCCAGCGTCCACGTGCGACCCTACCCGATGCCGCTCGTCGGACATTTCGGTATCGGAACTGGGATTAGCAAGTGCCGTACCAGCGGGGCAGCCTCACAGGTAAGCAGTTCTTCGGCACCGCGAATTGCAAATTGGTGATTTCGCGCATGCTTAACGGCATTGCCTGGGTTTAGAAACGCAAGACGCCGCATTCAACTACCGGCTGTTGTGAGGCGCCAATGCATCGGCTATAGTAAGTCCTATTCATGTCAACGTCTTCCGCGCTATGGCGACCCTGCCCAACTTTTTTCTAGTCGGCGCGCCCAAGGCCGGAACTACATCGCTGTATTTTTATCTGGATCAGCACCCGCAGGTCTACATGAGTCCCATTAAAGAGCCGCACTTTCTGGCCGATGAGATCCGGTTCGAGAATTTCAGCCCGCATATGCAAGAAATAGCGGCCCCGGGGCTGCCCGCGCTCGAGCAATATCTGAATGGTCCTGTGCTGGAAAAATTTTCGGGCGGACCCGTTTCGAAATGGGAGGACTACCTCAAACTTTTCCAGTGTGCCACGCACGAGACGGCCATCGGCGAGGCTAGCCCATGCTATTTGTGGTCGCCCAGCGCCTCCCGCAACATTGCCGGACGATTCCCCGGCGCAAAAATCATTATGATGTTGCGAAATCCCATAGACCGCGCGTTCGCGCAGTACAGGCACATCCTGATGTTCGCCGACGCAGCCGTTTCGTTCCGGGAGCACATGGAAGCCAGCCTCCGTTCCGATAGCACTCGCGTGGGAGACCTCTATCCATTCCTCGGTTTCGGACTCTACTATGAACAGGTGAAACGCTATCTCGATCTGTTCCCGCAGGAGAGAGTACGGATTTACTTTTATGAGGACTTCTGCGCAGCTCAGGCGCCCGTAATGCGGGACATCTTCGCGTTTCTTTCCGTCGAACCATCTTTCACGCCGGATTTATCCAAGCGCCACATGCAGGCATTTGTGCCGCGATCCTATGCATTGAAGCGGCTGGCTAAAAGCTCCCGCGTTTGGAACTGGCTTTGGCCTCGAACCCCCGCGAGGCTCCGCGCGCTGGCTAGAAAAGCAGCCTTTCGCGGTCGCGACAGTTTCGTGCTCGAGCCCGCCGACCGTGCCAGGCTGATCGACTATTACCGCGATGACGTGCAAAAGCTGGGGTCCCTCGTGAACCGCGACCTCAGCACATGGCTGAGCTAAGGAACGGCGGGAACATCGTGTGTTTTCAAAAGAAAGATCAGTTCCCCAAAGATGTTGACTGCTCACGCCAAGGCCCACAACTGGTCTGTCCTGGATTAAACTCTGAATAATCGATGGCCTTCAGCGGGCCGTTGGAGGCAATCAAAATGTTTACCGCGTTCCGTAATGGATTATTGGCGTGGATGGTTCTCGGCCTGTTCATGTTGACACCCATCAACCAGGTGCTCTCGCCTGTAGTGCTGGCGCAGCAGGCCGGCACCTCCAAGAAGGACGCCACCTATAGTGAGGTTCAAGCCGCGCGCGGGCGGACGCTCTACCAACAAAAGTGCGCGGAGTGCCACGGCGCTGACTTAACGGGTGGAAACGCGCCACCCCTGAAGGGACCGCTGTTTACAGCGGATTGGGGAGCTCATCCCGCCTGGGAATTGGTGAGCAAAATTCGAAACACCATGCCGGAAAACGATCCCGGAAAGCTCACGGTTTCTCAATCAGTCGATCTCGTGGCTCACATTCTGCAGGCCGGAGGATTTCCCTCATCGCGCACGGATCTGAGTACGAATGAGGATGCGCTCAAGACCATCATTCTGCCGGGAACGCCCGCATCTCCAACTCCCAGGTCCGAGGCCGGCGGGCCTCTATTCCCTCCAGCGGGCAATTTGGCACAGTTGATGCGAGGCATCCTGTTCCCCAGTTCGAATATCATTTTCAACGTCCAGACAAATGATCCGAACGAAGCGGCGAAGGCGAACCAAGTTGGCGCCGGAGCCAAAACGGCGTTCTCGTGGGTCGACTGGGGCGCCGGCATTTACAAACCTTGGGACATCGTCGACTATGCTGCGATTGCCGTGGCCGAATCCGCCCCGCTCTTGTTGACGCCGGGCCGCCGCTGCGAAAACGGAAGACCCGTGCCGGTTACCAGACCCGACTGGATCAAGTTCACGCAGGAAATGGCTGAAGCTGGGCGGGCTGCATACAAGGCCTCACAAACCAGAAATCAGGAAGCCGTGAGCGAGGCCACCAATCAGCTCTCCGACTCCTGTCTGCACTGCCATGAGGTCTATCGTGACAAACCCGGCGGAACGGCCGCGGATCCATCAAACAAGTCTTTGCGCTGCTTACCGTAGGTCAAGCGGTTCGCGTACAGGGTCGCGCGGTGTAAGCTTTTACGAGGAGGCGCGATGATGACCCGCCTTTTCGCTCAGATTTTCTGGCAAACCGCGCTCGTATGGTTCTTAGCCGGCGCCGGAGCACTCCACTCTCAGAGTGCTCATTCGTATTCCACCGCGAATGGAGAATGGCCGGCTTACGGAGGTGATTTGGCCAGCACAAAATACTCGCCGCTGGACCAGATCACGAAAGACAATTTCTCGAAATTGAGGGTCGCATGGGAAGCCAAGTCTCCCGACGCTTCGCTGAGTATGACGCTTCCGGGAGGCGGGGAGTGGACGGCCGAGCCGAATTTGATCTTCGCGGAACTCAACAGGACCGATCCAAAACGCTGGCGTAATGCTGCGGCGCCCTACACCCGAAACTTTAAAGCAACACCGCTGATGGTCGGCGGTACGCTTTATCTCAACTCTCCCGCTTCTGTTGGCACGGCGCTCGATGCCAGAACTGGCGCGACACGCTGGGTTTATAACCCTAAGAGCTATGAGACCGGCACCACAACGATGACGGCCGCGTGGAATGAGCGCGGCGTCGCTTATTGGACCGACGGCCAGCAGGAACGCGTGTATTGGGGCACCGGCGACGGTTACTTGATTGCCGTGGATGCGAAGACCGGACGGCCGTGCGAGGATTTCGGCAATCACGGCCGCGTGGATCTCATGGATGGGCTGCCACGGGCGAAACGGGGAGACCGGGACTTCTTGAATGCGTTGACCTATTCGGTGCAGTCGCCTCCGTTGGTTGTACGGGATGTGGTGATCACACCGGCTTCAATCTCCTCTTACGTCATCAATAAAGAACAGATCCCGGGCTGGCTGCGTGGTTTTGACGCACGCACCGGAAAGCTGCGCTGGACATTCCGGACCATTCCCCGGCCCGGCGATTACGGCATCGACACCTGGAAGGACGATTCGTGGGCCTATGCCGGCAAGGCAACCGTGTGGTCATTGATGAGCGCCGATGAAGAACTCGGCTACGTGTACATCCCCACCAACACTACGGCGCCGGATTTTTACGGCGGGCACAGGCACGGCGACAATCTTTTTGCCGAAAGCATTCTTTGCCTCGACGTGGAAACAGGCAAGCGGGTTTGGCACTTCCAAACCGTGCACCATGGCCTGTGGGATTATGACAATCCCGCGGCGCCGAACCTCGTGACGATTACTGTCGAGGGCAGGCCCATCAAAGCCGTGGCCCAAATCACGAAACAAGGGTTTATTTTCGCCTTCGATCGCGTCAGTGGAAAACCGATTTGGCCGATCGAGGAACGCGCCGTTCCGCAATCTGATGTTCCAGGCGAAGAGAGCTCGCCTACGCAGCCATTCCCAACCAAGCCTCCACCGTACGAGTACCAGGGCGCCGAGATCAGCGATCTAATCGATTTCACACCAGAGATCCGCGCCATGGCAGTGCAGGCGATGAAGGGTTTCCGGCTCGGGCCTCTATTCACGCCGCCCTCGCTCCAAGGAACGATCCAGCGGCCAAGCACCGGCGGAGGTGGAAATTGGGGCGGAGCCGCTGTCGATCCGGCTACCGGGATCTTATACGTACCTTCCAGGAATGCTTCTTCCGTCAATGGCCTGGAACTGCCCGATCCATCGCTGCACGGCAATCTCCGATATATGGAATCGCGGGGACGCTCGCCGGGAATGCCCCAGGGATTACCGCTGTTCAAGCCGCCCTACTCGCGCATGACTGCCATCGATATGAATAAGGGCGAACACGTATGGATGACGCCCACCGGTAACGGTGACCGGGTCAGAAATCATCCGCTTCTGAAGCCGCTGAATCTGCCTCCCCTGGGCGGCGACAGTACCGCCGCGGGTCCTCTATTGACCAAGACCCTTTTGATTTACGCCTTGTCCGCTGGCGGCTCCCACGACGGACCGCGGCTGGTAGCGTATGACAAGGCTACGGGCAAGGAGCTCGCTTCCGCGGATATTCCCGGCGTGGCCATCGGGACCCCCATGACTTACAAGCTCGGCGACAAGCAGTACATCGCCCTAACGGTAAGCGGGAGGTCCGGCGCTCTGCCTGAGGTCGTTGCACTCAGTCTGCCCTGATCGCTTTGACCTCATGGCGAAGAGGGCAAGTCGTTCCAAGCCGCGGGGCACGATCCGCGCATCTCGTGTTGGGAACCGCAGCAGTTTCAACGATACTTACTTGGACGCTTTGGCTTCATCGGCCCGAGCGCCAGCCAGTATCCCCATCAGCCCGACATTGCCTTCGTGGCAAGCATACTCATAAACCGGCTGCGCCGAGCGCTGCAGTGGAACCATAATGCTCCACGGCTTGGTCCAGGTGTCCGGATCGTTGACCGTAATTTCCCAGCGCAGCGTCTCCGCGTCCTGGCGCGAGATCCGCTCGATGAGGTGCAGCTTCTCGCTCGAGATACTCTGAAACGCGCGCGGTTTGAAATTCGTGGTGTCGATAACCAACGTGTTGCCTTCCCAGTGCGCGCGCGAGTCGCCCATCCAGCTTTGAACCGACGCCGGGGGATGGGAGCCGTCGAGTCTCATGACACGCACATCGTGGAACATCTCCGTCATCATCATGATCGCCGAGGGCGTCTGCACAATCTGGAAATAGCTCTGGTATCCCGCTTGGATCGCCGGTACGCCGCGAGTGAGACACCGTTCCCCAAAAGACCGGTCTTCCGGACCTCGCGCGGGACGTTGCCGGGCGATCCTCTGCTCTTCGAGAAGGTTCTTGGCGCGAGCGGTCATGGGCGGTACTTGTCCATCCGCCGGATCCGTAATCAGCGCAGTCCGGTTGTCCCAGACTCGGTGATCGTTCCACTCCGAGCTGTAGTCGCCGGTCTCGCCGTCTACGCTCGTGAAACCAGCCTTCAGGCCCTTCACGTTGGCCCATACAGTCCGGAACATTAGGTCGCCAAAAACGGCATCGTTCTTGCCGCTCACGAACATCTCCTCCGCTTTTTTCCGCATCGCCTGCACTTCGGCATCGGTCAGCACCGGATGGCCGGCAAGTTCCGGCGGGCGTTCGAGCGGTGTGGCGTTGTTGTTGGCCCAAAAGCCCTGCAAGTCCGGATGCCCGTCCCCAGCCAACGGCGCCCTGTACTGCTGCGCCTGGGCAAATGCCGCGAAGGCCGAAATACAGACAACTAGACGAAACGGTCGCAAGCTCATTTTTGCGGCTCCTTTACGCGAAGGTACTCCGCTAGGAATCTTACTGCCCTCTGATTCCGAGGTCAAGGGAGGGGGCGTGGCCAACCGGCAGATGCTGATCGAAGGCGGCCAGCATAGTAGCTTCACTCACGTGTTGGCCCATGACGCTTACCAAATCCACCAAATCCCGCTCTCCGAAGATCTTCGCGGCACGAGCGTAAGTTGATGCGGCGATAAAGTGCTTAGAGAATAGCTCGCGGCTGAATTCGATCAAGGTTGCATCTTTCTCCGATAAGCCGGCGGTTGGTTTGCGATCCTTGACCACATCGATAACAGATCGCTCCAGACCGTCTTGTTCGGCCAGTGCTTCGTTCATCGTCCAGTCATACTGCGAGTCGTGCTCGCGAGCAGTAACCAGAATCGCGAGGTCAATATCGCGGCCCGCAACGCTGGCTTGAAGGGACTTCAATCCGCCCCCGTGCCGCCGAATCTGCCCTGGACCCGTGCCCTCCGGTACCATCGGGCGCGTGTAGAGCACGGTTGCGCTGTAGGGGACCGGCGGAAGCAGCGGCAACCGGTTTCTTGAATCCGGGTGGACGTCATTGGGCGGCGTGAACGGCAGAGGGAGAAATTGCTTAAATCCGGGAGGCATTTGCTGGTTGAACGCGCTTAAAGTCGCGCAGACACCGGCGTAGTCAGCCATCAATGCGACTACATCCACCAGATTCGTCTTGCCCAGCGCGCCCAATGCGTGCGCATAGGTGTTAGAGCTCAATTTGTGAGTCTGAAAGAGTTCGCGCCCGACCTGGATGATAGCGGCTTCCTTATCGCCTAGCGCCGAGGTCGGCAGGCTACGGCGGATGACGTCGATCACGGTTGGATCTAGCGAAACAGAAAGCGCTTGCAGTTCGTGTAGCGACCACTCGTAAGGCTGGTCATGTTCGCGTCCGGTGATCAGTATCGCGACCTGCGACAAATCCATGCCCACCGGAGATTGCATTTGAAGATTGATCACGGGACTTGCGTTTAATCGCATAGACGGCCCCTTCGGCTGCGCACCCGCGAAGTTGGCCATCGCGTTTTCGTAACTCCGTCTTGCGCGCTCAGGCGCATTCTCGGGTTTCACCAAAGGCAACCTGTTGCGGCTGTCCGGAAGTACATCGCTGGGCAACGTATCCATCTGTGCGTACGCTCGGCTCCCCACGAAGACCGTGATTCCTGCCATCGCGAGAATGATGAACGCTTTCATAGGTAGCCCTCCTCGCCGGGATCTAGCATACCTCGTTCGAGGAGAACAGTAAGCCGATGCTCGTCGTTTAGCGATGCGGCTCGGCTATATTGCCGACCAAAGCACAGCGGCAACCGATCGCTGGCACGGCAAATTACACAAGTAAAACGGTCGTGCTTATCATGGCTCCCCAGTCTGGACACAGTTCGAACTCTTGCCACCTGGTTAGCCCTGTGATCGAACCAACGCTCGCCCATTGTTTGAGAGCGGCCCGTGCGAACTTTTTACTCGTGTCCATGACAGGCACCCAGTCTGGACAAGTCTCGAACTCGCCAAGCGAGCCCAACGCAACTTCAGAATGTCGTGACTCGGACTTGGGTGCGGCTCGCTGCGCCCGGCGGTCGCGTAAAGTCGCGCGAATACGATAATAGCGTGAGGCGGATCCTCGCCCCAAATGGCGTTTGGAATCGAACGGCGCAGGAGGGAATTACAATGTCGATCGAAGGCATCGTCCTACGACATGGAGAAGCCGGAGGGGTCTCGGTGCTTGGCAGCCGCATAGACTATCTGGTCACTGCGGACCACTCTAAATGTTGCTCGATTTTCGAATTGTCGGTAGCGGCGGGATTTGATACGGGCGCGCATTATCACACCAAAATGGAAGAGTTCTTCTACGTGCTCGAAGGAGAAGTGAATCTCCGATCAGGGGATCGGGTCATACGCGGTGGCCCCGGGACCTTCGTGTCCGTCCCCTGCGGTGTGGTTCATTCCTATGGCAATCCAGGACCGGACGGAGCACGCGTGCTGTTGATCACCTCACCTCCTGGCTTCGAGGAGTACTTCGAGGAGCTAGCCGAGTTGGTAGCCAAGGGCGGTCATCCGGACGCGGAGGCGGTTGCCAGCCTGCGGGCCAAGCACGACACGATTCAGCTCCCAACGCCTACATCCGGCTAGGGAACATAGCCCATCACAGTTTGAATTACATCGATTTGCGAACCTGGCAGAAACCTTCCGAGCGGAAGGGGCTAAGCTACGCCAAGGTGATCATGGAATAGCCGATGTGTAGTCGGCTTAACCGGAACTCGGCACGCATGGTGGACCAGCTCCGATTCGTCTGGGGATGCTGGTCGCATGGAAGGTCGAGTCCACGCCGGGGTCACAGTCAAATGGCGCCAATCAGGGAGAAATGTCTGAAACGGTCGTAATGATAGCAGTGATCCCGGAAAACGCGTTTTGACTCCCCGGCATGGATTCAAACAACATTCCACGCTTCTGAACCCGCCGCCTGACGCCGTCCCTCCCGGCCTATTGGATCGCTACTTGCCCACTAGACCCGATGATCCAAGCGGCCACTACTTGAATTTCTGCCGTTCCAGCTGCGACGTCTGCCGGTAAGCGGAAATTGACCTGGTAAGCATCAACGGCTCCCGGGTAGCCGACCGCTCCAATCACTTCGGCTGACTTGCCATGATCAGCACCGCAACCGGAGAGTTCACCGGACCGACACAAGTGAGTACGTGGTTCGAGGTTTCGCGACGCTCGAGTTCGATATTAGCCGCGACGACCCCAAAGGAGAAGTAGTGTTCACTGCGGAAACGCGCGGCAAACCGTCCGAAGTATGGATTGCGCCGCTGGATCGGAGCGCTCCACCGAAACGCATTGCGGCTTCCGGTGAAGCATCGCCGCATTTTGGGCCGGACGGGACCGTGTGGTTTCGCTATTCGAATGGGAAGGCAAATTTGATCGGATTGATGAATAAAGGCGGCTCGGCCCGGCGCCAGGTGACCGCGCGCCCGATCAGCACGGTAATGAGTTCATCCCCAGACGGCCATTGGCTGGTTGCGATGGCGCCGGCTTCGGATGCGGACGCGGTGGATACCATAGCCATCCCTGCGGATGGCGGGGTGCCGCGGGTCATCGGGCGCGGCAGGTATCCTGTGGCCTGGGCCAGAGATGGGCGGTTCGTTTATGTCGGACTTGGCAGCGATCAGCGTCAAACAGTCGCGATTCCTGTGTCTCGTATAGGCTTAGCCGGCTGCCCATCGGCGGTATTCGTTCGCGCGAGCAGGCAACCGGCGATTCCCGGGGCGCAGCTAATCGATGGCTTCGATATTTCTCCCGGCCCGAATCCATCTACCTTTGCCTACGTGAAGACAACCACTCAAAGGAATCTCTTTCGCATCTCGCTTCATTAGGCCCCGGCCGCCTATTGGTGCGCGGGCCAACTGCCGCGGCGCCAGTTCACCAAACAGAGAAAGAAGAAAGCAATGAAATTTCGATAGAGAGCCCCTAATTGTGAACAGTCAGAATCACGCCGGTGGCGCTGGAGAATCCGTCCTGCGTCGTCGCGACTAACTCCCAATCTCCGTTCGCGAGCGTCTGGGGCACTTGAATGGCGACTTGGTAGACTCCCGCCAAGCCGGCCGTGAGCGCCGTGCCATAGACCGTCGCTTGCACGCCGTTTATCGTCACCGTCACGGGATCGGCGGCTGAATATGTCTGACCGCTCGGCGTCACCACTCCGGCGGGCGCCGCCGGAGTGGCCACGCCGAATCCCGTGCCCCATAGAATCAGTACATCGCCTGGCTTTGCCGGAGTTGTCGCAAGACCCGGAATGGTGCCGTTTTTAGCGGCGTAGGTGTAGTCCAGCCGGGTCGCGATCACCTGATTCCCGCTGAGTTCGAAAAATGCCGGCGACGCCGGAGCCGAGCCGACTGTCAGACCGTTAGAAATCGCGCCGTTGTTATTTACGTGGAGCTGTCCCGCGCTACCCGCCCCCGGCGGCGCCAGAACGTTGATCTGGGTCGGGCTGACGTAGCTGATGTAACCGGGTCCACCCGGAAAACTCACCGTGACGCCGTTCAGCGATGTCGGCAATTGGCCGCCGACGATCGAATCGTTCCACGTCCCGGGCGTTGAAGCGAGATTCGTGCCTTGAATGGTCACATAGGTGTTCGGCGCAAACGTCTGGCTAGCCTGAAAGCTGGCGCCGTTCACCACTCCGGTGATTACGGGCGCGGGCGAAGGAATCGTGGTGCTGATCACCATCGTCACCGCCACCGTGGCCGGCGTATTGTATCCGGGAGTGGTGGGCGTAAACGTGATCGTGCCCTGATAAGTTCCAACGGCGAGAGTCACGCCGCCAGGAGTGGTGTTGATCGAGACCTCGATCGTTGCCGGCGTGGTGCCGGAAATACTAGGATTCCCGTTTAGCGACATCCAGGCCCCACCTGATGTCGTGGCCGCCGACGCGGTATAGCTGATCGCCGGACCTGTGGTGGAAGTACTGACGCTTTGGGGCGGAATGGTGAATAGCGGACCGGACCGGCCGGCGAAATATAACGACCCCGCGCTTACCGAAAGACCCGGCGGGATCGCGCCGAACGTGATCTTCCAGATATTCGCGCTATCGGCAATGTAAAGATTGCCGGAGTCGTTCACCACCAAGCCGCTGGATCCTATATGGGCATTGCTCGCAGGTCCGCCGTTGACGCTTGACCCGCCAGGACCATTGCCGGTGATGCTCGTGATGTTCCCGGACGTATCGACCTTCCGGATGCGGCCGTTCCCGGAGTCCGCAATGTATATATTGCCCGCGTTGTCCACCGCGATTCCCTGCAGGTTGATTCCGAATTCCGCGTTGAGCGCGGACCCTCCGTCGCCGGCAAAGCCCGTCTTTCCGTTGCCGGCCACGGTGCTGATGTTTCCCGAGGTGTCCACCTTCCGGACGCGCGGTCCGTACAAAACATTCCCCTTTTCGGTGATGTACAGATTCCCTTGGGCATCCACGGCGACGCCTACCGGGACGCTCAGAGTGGCATTGACGGCCGGGCCTCCGTCGCCTGAGTAGTTCGCGGCGCCTGTACCCGCTACGGTACTGATGATTCCCGCGGTATTCACTTTGCGAATACGCTCACCCACCGTGTCGGCTATATAGAGGTTGCCTTGGCTATCAACCGCCAGGCCTGCGGCGGTCATTAATCCCGCGCTGGTGGCTGGGCCTCCGTCGCCGCCCGAGATAGGCGATGCGCCGCCCGCGTACGTGCTGATGATTCCCGACGAGTTTACTTTTCGGACCCTCCCGATACCATTGCTGCTATCGGAAATGTACAGGTTGCCGGATTTATCGGCCGCCAGGCCGTAAAACACAGAGCTTTGGAATCCCAGGATGGCGTTCGTCGCGGGTCCTCCGTCTCCGTTGTTGCCGAAGAACAACTGAAAGTTTCCGGCGAATGTATTGATGATTCCCGACGTGTTCACTTGCCGGACCACGCGGTTGCCGTTATCGGCGAAATATAAATTGCCGGCGCTATCGAAAGCGATCCCGGTAGTCATCGAGATCCAGGCATCTGCCGCCGCGCCGCCATCGCCGCGGTAACCCTGCATGCCGGTTCCGGCGACGGCCGAGATCACCTGGGCATCAGCCGGAATCGAGGCGGCGAGACATAGAAGAATTTTGGCGTAGCTGCGCATAGAGTTCCCTTTCCGCAACACCGATCAATTTGTCTTACGTGACATTTGCGGCGGTCGAATCCTCTTTCCTTACTCGAAATGGCGCAGAATCCGGGAAAATTGCTCGCGCGGGGCCGATCTAGAACAGATCTAGAACCAAAACAGAGTCCCCGAACCGATAGTGTGTTAACATCCGGCGATGGACCCGGCGTCGGCGAATATTACGCAGTTGCTCGCTGACTGGCGCCGGGGCGACGAAACCGCCTTCGAGCAGCTGGCGCCGGCGGTTTATGACCGCCTGCATACGATTGCCGAATCGTATTTGCGCGGCGAGCGTCCCAGCCATGCTTTGCAAGCCACGGCCCTGGTGAACGAAGTTTTCCTGCGGCTGATGAAAAATGCGAGCGTCGAGTACGGCAGCCGCGAGCATTTTTACGCTTTTGCTGCCAAGCTGATGCGCCGCATCCTGGTGGATTATGCGCGCCGGGATGCCTCTAAGAAACGTGGCGAGTGCCCCGAACGCGTCGTGCTTGCGCCCGAATTGGCCTGGGTTGACGCCGCATCACCCGAATTGCTCGACCTGGATCGCGCCCTGGACGAACTCGCGGAGTTGGACCCCGCTAAGGTTCGCACCCTCGAAATCCGGTTCTTTCTCGGCGCCACCTCGATGGAAGCGGCAGAATTGCTGGAACAATCGCGGGCGCGAGTCGACCGGGACGTGAATTTCGCGCTCTCCTGGCTTTATCATCGCTTGCATAAAGGCGCAGCGGGATCCCAATCCGGCGAACAAAATTCCGCCGGTTCGCGCCTTCTCTGAGGGGAGGCCGCTCATGGCGGAACCAATCCCGGCCCAACCAGTCCCGACGCAAGCACGCCGCTATCGACTGGTTGAGGATCTGTTCCACGCCGCATTGGAACGAGGCCCTGAATACCTGGAATCGGCCTGTGCCGGCGATGCCGGGCTGCGCGCGGAAGTAGAGGCGCTTCTCGACAGCTACCGTGCGTGGAGTGCGTCGCTTCCGCCCGTCGGCACCCCCGTATTGCCTCGGTTCGGAGCTTATCAGTGCGACGAAATCCTGGGATCCGGCGGCATGGGAACGGTGTACCGCGCCCATCGCGACGACGGACAGTTCCGCCACGAGGTGGCTATCAAGGTACTGCGCGGCTCGCTGCGCTCAGAATGGTATCGCGAGCGCTTCCTTTCCGAACGCCAGATTCTGGCCCGTCTGAATCATCCGAATATCGCGCGCCTGCTCGATGGCGGCATGACAGCCGAAGGAGAGCCGTACCTCGTCATGGAATTGATCGAGGGTGAGCCTCTCGACACCTACTCCGACGCACATCGCTTGCCGCTCGACGATCGGCTCTCCCTGTTTGGGCAGGTGCTCGATGCCGTCGATTACGCGCATCGCCAACTGGTAGTGCATCGGGACCTGAAGCCGGCGAATATTCTCGTAACGCATGACGGGCGGGCGAAGCTTCTCGATTTCGGTACTTCCAAGCTGGTGGAAGCCGATGCGATAACCACCTCGCTGCATGCCGTAACGCCCGCTTACGCCAGCCCCGAACAATTGCGCGGCGAGCCGGCCGGCGTCGCGAGCGACGTTTTTTCCGCCGGTGTGATCCTTTATGAGCTGATTACGGGCGCAGCCCCTTTCGGCGCTTCCGAGTCGATCACCGATGCGCTGCGGCGGGCTTCCGGCGATTGCGCACCGGCGGCTCCCGCCTCGGCGGTGACGGCCGAGGCGGCAGCACTTCGCGGCCTCTCCTTAGACCGTGCACAAAAGGTGCTCGCCGGGGATCTGGCCGCAATCGCGACCAAGGCGGTGGATCCCGAGCCGGGACGCCGTTATGCCACGGTGCAAGCGCTCGCCGACGATCTGGCTCGATACCGCGAAGGCCGTCCCGTAATGGCCAAGCCCGCCGGCCGCTTGTATCGCGCGGCAAAGTTCGTTCGCCGCAATCGGGTTGCGGTCGCGGCTGTAGCGATTTTCACAATCGGACTAGCCGCCGCGACAGCCGTTTCGGTGTATCAGGCAAACGTCGCGCGGCGCGAAGGCCGCCGTGCGGAACAAATCAACACCTTCCTCAACGACATGCTGGGCGCGGCGGATCCGAGCTGGTACAACTCGCTCAAAAGCAAAGGAGCCTCGGTTACTCTGCTCGATGTCGTGGATGAAATGCGCGATCGCATCGGCTCTTATTTCGGCAGTGATCCGCAAGTAGAGATTCGCTTGCGCCGCACCATCGGGCGTATGTATGCTGTCCTGTCTAAACACGCCGAGGCGCGCACTCAGCTACAGCTTGCGCTCGAAAAGCAACTTCCGGTAGCTCGGGCGGATGATACTTCCCTGGGAATGCTGTATGTGGACTTGGCGGGGGTGGAGTACAGGAATCAGCAGGCCACCGAAGCGGAGCGAGACGCAGCATCCGCGATTCGCATTTTAGAAAAAGCGCCGGGGCGCCAGAATCGAGAAGCTCTCATGAGTGCCTATAACTATCTCGGCGTTAGCAGAAGCCAGAACGGCAAATCTTTCGCCGAGCAAGTACAACCCATGCACCGCGCGTTAGAACTCAGCCGCGAACTCTATGGAAATGACGGGCCCACGCTGGTAGGTCTCAGCGTGCTCGCAACGACGAATCTGAAGGCGGGACATTTTGAGGATGCGGAAAAATATCTCTCCGAGGCGATCGCAACCAGCGATGCGCGGCCCGGCCCGAAAGGTTACGAATACGTGGCTCTGCTGCGCGACCGCGCCCGGCTCTTCCTGGAGCGCAAGGACCTGGAGCGCGCCGCCCAAGGCTACCACGCGGCGTTAGACTTCATCCGGCCATTCGAGCACGGAAACGATTCCGTCTTTACGATCAATATTCGTGAATGGCTGGCGCTCACCAACGGGCTTCGCGGGAATTACGCGGAAGCGGAACGTGCGTTTCAGTCTGCCGGGGCGCAGATCGCGGCAATAGGAGGGTCTACCTCCGAGTCTTATTTGGCGGGCCTGAATGAGCTGCGTGGACAGGTTCACACGGCCGCCGGAAAATTTGAACTGGCCGAGGCCGAATATCGAGGCTCTTTGCGGTTCTATCGCGAACATCGCCAGGACGAAGTTCAGAACGCGGTCCTTGCCAGCCGCCTCGGCGAATCCCTGGCGCGCCAGGGTAAGAATACCGAAGCCGCGCCGCTTTTGCACGATTCCTACGAGACGATCCTCAAGGCAATGGGCCCAAATCACATTTGGACCCAGGATGCCCGCACCCGTATCGCACTTCTGCGGTAGCTCCGTCTCCGCGCTTTGTCGACGCCTGAAGCTTGCCAAAAAGCGTAAGCCTTCACGCTCCGCCACACTCATGGCTCAAACCTCCTGGCAGCCGGCATGGATATCACGGCCGCTTCCTTTAAAGATGAAAACAGGATTATAAAGCGCGTTTATGCCCTGCACCAGAACATACCAGTTTGAAGACTATAATATTTGTAAACCCTAGGTTTACATATTTCAAATATTTTAAACTTGCGCCTTGGTTTGAACATAGTGTATTTTGTAAACCGTGGGTAGTCAAACTCAAGGAAAGCTAAACTGGCTTCAGCAGGGCCTCCCGGAAGGGATGGTTGTTGATTCTAGCTGGCTTGAACGGCACGGCGTTTCGCGCCAGCTCCGGCGCAAATACGTGATGCATGGCTGGCTTCATACTCTGGCCCGCGGCGTCTTTTGCAGGCCGGCTGTGCCCGATAACCTCTCGTCCGTTCCCTGGCAGCAGCTCGTCATCTCACTCAATGCGCTTGAAAACCTTCCGGTGGCGGCGGGCGCGCGGACTGCGCTAGAGCTGCAGGGATTTAGCCATTACGTCTCATCAGCGGGTTCACGGGAGGCACACCTTTATTCAAACGTGGTCTTGCCGGGATGGATCTCGCGCGTGCCCGTCGACACAAAGCTCGTCCTGCATAACGCGCGCAGGCTTTTCAGGAACCGCGACGTCCCTGCTTTCTTCACAAAAGGAGACTCCCCGCAGAAGACCGCGGAGGACAGCGGCTTTACACAACAGCAGGGCAAATGGAAGTACCCATTGATGATGTCCACTGCGGAACGCGCCGTACTCGAACTTCTCGGCGAAATCCCAAAGCGCGAAACCTTCCACCAGGTGGACGTCCTCATGGAGGGACTTAGGAATCTGAGCCCGCGACGCCTTCAGGGGCTTCTTACAGACTGCAAGAGCATCAAGGTGAAACGCCTGTTCTTCTGGTTCGCCGAGCGCCACGATCATACTTGGCTGCCGAAGATAGACCGCTCATCTATCGACCTCGGCAAGGGCAAGCGCATGCTGGTACGCGGCGGCAAGCTCGACCCGAAATATAACATCACGATCCCGGAGAAGATGGATGCCGGCGTCTGAACAATATCGGCGGCAGGCCGCCCTGGTGATCGGCGTCCTTCCCTTTGTGGCGGAGGAAACCTGCTTTGCCCTAAAGGGCGGCACGGCCATCAATCTCTTCGTCCGGAACATGCCGCGCCTTTCCGTAGATATCGATCTGACCTATTTGCCCGTGGCCGACCGCAAGACATCGCTTGCCGAAATTGATGGGGCGATGAGACGAATAGCGGAGCGCATCCAGAATGGTCTTCCCGGCGTCCGCGTAACCTCTTCAAAGCTGAAAGAAGAGAGGATCATAAGCAAGCACTTCGTGGAACTCGATGGTGTTCAGATCAAAATCGAGGTGGCGGCTGTCCTGCGCGGCTGCGTCTACGAGCCCGAAACTCGATCGGTCTCCGAGGCGGTCGAAGCGGCCTTCGGCTTTGCCGAAATTCAGGTCGTCAACTTTGCCGACCTCTTCGCGGGCAAGCTTGTCGCGGCGCTCGACCGCCAGCATCCGCGCGACTTGTTTGACGTACGCGACCTTCTGTCGAATGAAGGGGTCAGCGAGAAACTCCGAACGGCTTTCGTCGTCTACGTCATCAGCCACAACCGGCCGATGGCGGAAGTGCTCGCGCCGGCTCGTCAGGACATCACGCAGGAATTCGAGCGGGGCTTCGCCGGGATGACGGAAGGTCCGGTCACGCTGGAAGAGTTGTTGAAGGTCCGCGAAGACCTCATCGCTGAACTCGTCGGCAAGATGCCCGCTGAACACCGCAAGTTCCTCGCTTCCTTCAAGCGGGGCCAGCCGGAATGGGAACTCCTCGGCATTCCTCACGTGGAACAGCTTCCAGCCGTCCGGTGGAAGATGCAGAACCTCGCGGCCATGGAGCCCGAGAAAAGGCAGCAACTTATCGAGAATCTGCTCAAAGCTCTTGAGATCGAAGGGTACGGCGCATCCGACCCACTGGCATTACGCCTGTGAAAATGCCCCCATTGAAGGCAGCTATAGCCGCAGAATTTCAAAATGTGTGATCAGGTGTGATCAAAAACGCTGTAATTGATGAAACGATGGTAGCGCTAACGGGAATCGAACCCGAATCAAGTCGTCTGAACCAGTCCGAACCGGCCCTAAGTAGTTGATTCTACGTCGAGCGGGGCCGACCTTTTTCGCATGGTGGTCGCCACGGAGACCTGTAGTGTGAGCAAGTCCAATCGCGTCCGGAGCGGATGGCCTTGCGACCCGAGAACATTTCGAATACATTATGTAATAGGTCTCCCCCACAGTTTTGTCGGTCTCCGAATCCAGCGTCATCGCCGGAGGAAAGGACAACATTGAACGAACAAATCGATTTACTCCGCGAAATGCGCGATCTTTTGCGCGTTATGGCGGAGCCGGCGTTAGCGAAACGGGACGAAAAACTTAGATCGAGTTTGCGGGATGCCGTCGGGAAGAGCAGGCTCGCAGCAAAGGCAGTGTTGCTGATGGACGGCGCGAGAAGCCAATCAGTCCTATGCAAAGAAGCAGGGATTGATCAAGGCAATCTGAGCAAGCTCGTGAAGTCGCTGCGCGCGCAGGGATTGTTGGCCAGCGACGATAAGCATCCGAAACTTGTGATCGCTATCCCGCCCGATTTTTTTGAGCACGAGAAATGAAATGGAAGATCAGTCGGAGTTATTTAAGGCCGTCAGCGAGATCCGCGATCTCGTCCGCCTCATGGCCGAGCCCGCAATAGCAGCGCGCGACCAAAAGTTCCGCGATCAGCTGAGGCAACTTGTCGGGAATAGCAAAAGAAAAGCGAGTTCGATCCTGCTCATGGACGGATCTCGGACACAAACAGAGATCCGGAATGAGACCGCGATCAACCAGGGTGATCTCAGCACCTTGGTAAAACGTCTTTCCGAACACAAGCTACTCTCCGGCGATGGCAAGCGACCGAAACTCGCCATCTCAATCCCGGCCAACTTCTTCGAAGGGGACGACACCGATGAATGATGAGGAACTTTTGCAAGTTCTGAAGGACATTCGCAACTGGACGCGCGCCGCGTCGTTCACCGCCGTGAAGCACCTTCTACTGGAAGCACTGCCCGACGAGAAATCGCGCGCGGCGTATCAAATGCTCGACGGAACTGCCTCGATCGATCAGGTGCGAATAGCCTGCAAAATGAGCCCGAACAACCTAGTTGCGTTGGCCCAGCGATGCACCGCGATGGGATTGATGGAAGTGAACGGCGATAAGAAACGCGTCAGGCTGTTTGACCTACACGACTTCGGCCTCGTAGACAGCGACGAGCAACCCGGACCTCGGGCAAAACGATGAAGCCCAAGCCGAGTAAGAAGGACAACCTCGAAGTTTCATCCGCTGAGTTGAGAGCCGAGTTGATCGAAATCAAGGACCGCGTTGGCGCGCTGGAAACCATAGCCAGCATTTCCAATAAGGAAGTGGTTGAAAAGTTCGTCCGCGAGAGCATCCCGAGCGAACAGGCTCGTCAGATTCTCAAGGAATGCGAGGAGCCACGAACGCGCGAATATCTCATGGCGAAATTTGGATTTGCGACCTCGCAAGCACTCGACTATCACCTCAATCGGCTTCGGCAAGGGGATTTGGTACGGCATCACTTTGACGATGACGGCAAGAAACAAATGTTTGAGTGGAGCAACCTCTTTCGGCGACTCCCGAAGGCAACTCTGGCCAAGATACTGAATCCGGCAAAAGAGGTCGCAGTCCCACATGGCAAAAACAAAAACCGGTCCCGTTGAACGAAAGAACCTCAGTCAGAAGGTTCGAACGCTCGTACTGACGGAGGCTGGCTATCGGTGCGCGGTTCCAACCTGTAGAGACATACTCGCGTTGGATCTCCATCATATGTATCAAGTGTCGGAGAGAGGCGGCGACGATCCAGAAAACTTGATCGCTTTGTGTCCCAGTTGCCATGCAAAATACCACAGGGGTTATATTCCCGTTGACGCGATTTACGCCTACAAGTCAATGTTGGTGGCGCTTAGCCGAGCGTTCGATCTCGACGCTGTCGATCGTCTTCTGTTTCTGAACGGCTGCAGTAAAGATTTTCTTGTCGTTTCCGGTGATGGCCTACTACACTTTGGCCGCTTGATCGCTGCGGGTTTGGCGTCGATGGAGCAAAAGGCGAACAACAACTGGCAGATCGTTACGTACACCGTTAACATCAGCGAAAAGGGCAGGCAGATCATCGAAGCCTGGAAATCGGGCGACCGCGTACGCCTTAAGCAAACCCTCGGGGGGCCGGTGCCAGGAATCGATGCCGAGGGAAACCTGCCTCGGTCGAGGAAACGATAATCTACGCTTGGCAGTTACGGCCGCAGGCGCGTACGAGGAACGGTCTCGACGCCGAGCGACCGAGTGAACCGCTTGCCAGCGCCCCCACCCCTTCAATCAGGGTGTCACCTGCAGAATTACGAAATTGTGTGAGCAATGTGTGAGCGGAACCTGCTCATCAGCCCGCTATGGGCAACCGAACTAACGGGAATCGGGCCGGATCAACTTCTAAGTTATTGAAACATTGGTAGCGCTAACGGGAATCGAAGCCGTTATCAAATGCACCTCAACATCCAGACGGCGACACGCCACCGCAGCAGTGGCCCGCAGTCATCAGCAACGTCAAAGGTCCGCGGAATCAGACAGGCGAATGGTCGCCAGACTGAATTCAGGCGACGGTGTGATGCTGATGCGTTTGTAGCCTTCATTGCCGTGCCCCAACAGGATCAGGCCGGTGGGCCGGTTCGTGCGCCAGGTCTCCTTCGGGAAGGTCGCAGAGGAAAGTGCTCCGCTTTCGAGCCCCGCTTGTACCTCGACGAACAACCGGAATGCCCGCGGCCAGAACGTTACTGATAGGTCGCGGTTTGCACGTAGCTGAATAGGCTCCCGATGCCGCCCTCTGCGATTCCGGAAGCGGTGAGCGTCGTGACGTTGGTGCCGGTGCTCGTGACACCCAGGCTCCCGGGAATCGTGACTCCAGCCGTCGAACCGCTGGGCGGAAGCTGAAGCAACACGATCGGCGGAACGGTGAAACTGCCGTCACTCACCCGCGCTACGCAGGTGAAGGAAGCCGACGCACTTGTAGCGGCGCTCGATCCGGTATAGATACTCTGCCCCGTGATGGTTACGTAGCCGTTTGGATCGCCGCCTGTCCAGGTCACCGTGGCGCCATCGGCCCTGTTCACCGTCGCGAGCGCGGCCTGATTGGTCCAAACCAACGGCTGCGGCATCGCATAGGTCGCCGTGAATGGGCCGACATCCGGTCCGCCGGCGCCCGTGAACGTGTAGTTTCCTTCCGTAAAAGTCGTAGCGGTATTATCAAGCTGCAGCTGATAGATGATCAGCCCAGACGTCGCGCTTTTGCCAAGCGTGCGGGTTCCGAGTCCCGGGCCGGTGACTGTAACCTGTCCCGCATCCAATCCTTGGATGGTCGGGTTGTTCGAGCCGGCGGTGGTGTTGCCAGCCGTCACCGTCACAGCGCACGAACCGTAGGCCTGCGTGTCGATCTGCGATCCCTGTGGCGGGGGCGCGCTGCTATTAGTGATGATCTTTTCAAACGAGCCCCCTATCAGGTCCGACTTGGTGGACTGAGCAGGCGCTGGACCGATGGCCGCAATATTCACGACCGTGCGTACCAGTGAAAAGCCGCCGAAGCCTTGGTTTCCGGAAGCTCCAGTAACCGACTGGTTGGGATTGTTGGGGACGCAATTGCGTCCACTGGTGCCGATCGGAATCGAAGTCGTATTGCTGATGTAGTTGCCGATCTGCAGGATCACCGGGTTGTTGCAACCCGTCAGCCCCTGCGGAACTGCCACGTAAATCGTGTCTACCGCGGTGCAGCACGCATTGCGGCCCTGAAACAACACGCTGGCCTGTTTGCCGCCGATGAAGACCTGCAGCGGAATACCGGTCATGTTGACCTGCTGCGCGGGCTGCGTTTCGTCGAAGCTCACCGGCCCCAGGCCCGTCCCCCAGAGAGTAACTGTCTCGCCGGGCATGGGGGCATTGGTCGGAGAGACCACCGTGTTCGTCGCCGGCAGTGTCGCCACAGCGTCGCCGGATCCGGTTGTATTCAGCGTGAATATGCCGATATTGCTCGGGACAACCGTAATCGGAGTCGTGCCGGCGGTCTGGCCGTTGTAGGCCACGGTGAGAGTTCCTGTGCCAGTCGGCGTTTTCGACGGCAAAATCGCCGCCACCTGCGTCGCCAGCGAGTAATACATGATGCACTGGACCGTGGTGCCGTTGACCGTCACAGAGACGGAGGTGCCGCCAATGGTTGTCGACAGCGGGAACGACGATGCAACCACGACATTTGCGGGTCCCAGCCCGGTTCCCTTCACTACGAACAGCGCACCTTGGGCAATCGGCGAGTTTGGCAGCCCGGGCACCAGGTTGGTCGCGGCATTCTCCACTGCGGTCAACGATCCGCCGCCCGCGCCGCCTCCACCACCGCTGCCGCCGGATGTGAAGGTATCGAACTGGAACGTGATCGATCCTCCGCTATCGGACGCCACCAGGGCTTTCGCGTAGTTGCCGCCATTGGTCTTCACGATGAGAATCGGCATTTGAACCAATCCGGCCGCCGGCAAGGGATTCTGTGAAAACACACTCGATGGAATCTTGGCGATGAGATCTTGGGTCACCGTGTTGTACGTCGCCTGCGTACCGAAGAACCCATAGATTGCCGCGGTCGCAGAGCCCTGCGGTGTAAGAGTCGAGCCGTTCCAGAGCAGGTCGCCTCCCGGCGAGACTACCGTTCCCGAATCGAAACTGAACCGTTGTCCGTTCGTAAGCGTGATGTTGCCGGTAACATCGGCAAGACACAGGAGCGGGTAGGCCATTCCCAGCAATACGACCGCGGTGCGCTTGTTTATTCTCATGGCTTTCACCGCGGCGTGGCGAGACTCGATTGCGGCGACGGAGTGATGCTGATGCCGCCGCGTCCCGCTCGCATAGGCGCTGTCACATTGTTTCCCGCCGCAGATCGGGCCACGATTCTTGAATTCGGGTGTGCGTTTCCCATTGGACGTCCCTCACGAGAGATGGCGCAGAATCCAGGAAAATTGCGCGGCGCGGGTACAAGAACGGAATGCTGTTGGTAGCACGTCAAGTCCGCTTTAATTAGCAAGTGATTTGTCCGGTTCGATAGTTATGTAAAGTAAGGCTGACCGCAGCGGACGATAGGGCGGCCAAGCCGATGCGCAGCATTCTGGTGGATTCTGCGCGGCGGGAAGGTTCGAAGAGGCGCGGTGAGCGTCCGGAGCGCGTCGCCGGCCAATCACAACCCGCCGCTCTCGCCCAAGCTCAACCACACCAACCAACTACACCGGCCACCGCCGCTGCCCTCCGCCCCTCAGCCGCTAGAATAAGGAAATGCCCGGCGAAGAGAAGCCCGCCGCCAGCTTCGAAAGCGGCCTGCAAGAACTCGAGCAAATCGTCAAGGAAATGGAGTCCAGCGATCTGCCTCTGGAACGCGCCCTCGAGCTGTTCGAAAAAGGCATGCGCCTGAGCGAAACCTGCCGCAAGCAGTTGGAGGAGGCCGAAACGCGTATCGAGGTGCTGGTCCGAAAGGGCGATAAAGTACAGCCGGAGCCGTTCCGGCCGGATAAAGCATGACGCTCGTTGAATACCTCGCGCACCAACAGCACACCGTGGATGAAACGCTCCGAAGCGTTGTTCCGGCGGAGTCAACGCCACCCGAATCCATCCACAGAGCCATGCGCTACAGCTTGTTCGCCGGAGGCAAGCGCATCCGGCCTATCCTTTGTATTGCGGCCGCCGAATCCGTCTGCGATTTCCCGGACGGCGTCCAACAGACCGCCTGCACGCTGGAACTGATCCATACGTACTCGCTCATTCACGACGATCTACCCGCGCTCGACAACGACGATCTGCGCCGCGGCCTGCCCACCTGCCATAAAGTCTTCGGCGAGGCGATGGCTATTCTCGCCGGCGACGCTTTGCTGACATTAGCTTTCCAGGTGCTGGCTCAACTACAATGCGATGCCGCCTGCCGCGCCAGGCTGGTGGAAGAACTCGCGGTCGCCGCCGGGACGGTGGGAGGCATGATCGGCGGGCAGGTGCACGATATCGAAGGCGAAGGAAAACATCCCGACGCTCTGCTGCTCGAAGCCATCCACACGGCCAAAACCGGGGCCCTGTTGCGCGCCAGTCTGCGCATGGGCGGTATCTACGCCGGTGCGAACGATGAGCAGTTGGCTGCGCTGTCCTGCTACGGCGAACATGTCGGGCTCGCATTCCAGATCGTGGACGATGTGCTGGACGTTGAGCAGTCTTCGAAAACGCTTGGCAAAACCGCCGGCAAGGACGCCCAGCAGAAGAAGATCACGTTTCCGGCGGTCTACGGCGTGGAGCGCTCGCGCGAAATGGCCGAAAGAGAACGCCTGGCGGCGCATCTCGCCTTACGGCCGCTCGACGAACGCGCCGAGCGCTTGCGCGAGTTGGCCGATTTCATCGTCCACCGGCAGGCCTAGCGCAGAACCGTGCGACTCGATCAGCTTCTCGTCGAACGCGGGCTCGTGCCCTCGCGCGAAAAAGCCCGCGCCCTGATCCTGGCCGGTGAAGTGCTCGTCAATGGCCAAAGGATGGACAAGGCAGGCCGCGATGTCGCAGCCGATAGCCGCGTCGACCTGCTTGAAAAACCGCGCTACGTCGGGCGCGGCGGTCTCAAGCTCGAAGCCGCCCTCGATCACTTCCATATTTCCGTCCAGAATAAGATCTGCCTGGATGTGGGCTCCTCCACCGGCGGCTTCACCGACTGCCTGTTACAGCACGGCGCCGCGCGTGTTTACGCCGTCGATGTCGGAACCGGTCAGCTTGACTGGAAATTGCGCAACGATCCGCGCGTCATCGTTCGCGAGCAGGTGAATGCGCGCTATCTGAGCCGACGCGAGGTCCCCGAGCCTATCGATCTCGCTGTCGCGGACGTGAGCTTCATCTCGATCACCATGATTCTTCCCGCAGTCGCCGATTTGCTCGTCAGCAATGCTGAAATGGTTATCCTGGTAAAGCCGCAATTCGAGCTCGAAAGGCATCAAGTGGGTAAAGGTGGAATTGTTCGCGATCCGGCGTTGCAACGCCAGGCCTGCGAGCGCGTCGAGGACGCCGTGTGCCGGCTTGGGTTTCAGACCGGCGTCATTCCTAGCCCGGTTCTCGGCGCGGAAGGCAACCAGGAATTCCTCTTATATGCCAGACATTAAAGTCATCGGGATCATGGCTAAGCCCGGGATCCCGCATGCCTCAAGCATCGTGCCCACGCTCGTCGAGTGGCTGAAGCAGCGCGGCATCGAAACGCGGCTGGACGAAGAAGCCGCCATCTACATAGGCCTCACCAGTGGCCTGCGACGCTCCGAGGTGCCGCAAGGCGCGCAACTGATCATTGTGCTCGGAGGCGACGGCACCTTACTCGCCGCGGCGCGCGCCGTGGCCGGCCGCGAAATTCCCTTGCTGCCCGTCAATCTCGGCGGGCTCGGCTTCCTCACAGCCATTACGCTCGATCAGCTCTATCCGGAACTGGAACGCGCTTTCCAGGGCCAACAGCGTATCGTGCCGCGCAGCATGCTGTATGGCGACTTGATACGGCGCGGACAAGCGATCAAATCGTACGAGGCGCTGAATGATATCGTGATCGCCAAAACCCAGTTCGCGCGCATGATCGATGTGGAGGCTTACGTCGACAAACAGTACGTCAGCACCTTCAAGGCCGATGGGCTGATCGTCGCGACCCCCACCGGCTCTACCGCCTATTCGCTATCGGCGGGAGGCCCTATCGTGTTTCCTGCCGTGGCGGCGCTTTGCATCACGCCCGTTTGCCCGCACACGCTGACCAATCGTCCCGTGCTGGTCCCCGAGACAAGCGTCATCGAGATGGTCTCGCACGCGGCCGACCATGAATCGTTCCTCACCGTGGATGGCCAGGTCGGTGAACCTCTGTTGAGCGAAGATCGCGTTGTTTGTCGTTGCTCCGATCATCGCGTGCTGCTGGTGCGCCCGCCGAAGCTGTTCTTTTTCGACGTGCTGCGTCAAAAACTGAAATGGGGAGAGCGTTGAAAAGGCTGTCCCTCACCGGCTGGATCTTCATCGCGATGGTGATCGGCATCGTGCTGGGCGCGTTCTACCCCGGCGTGGCGAAAGCGGACTGGATGCTGGCGCTGGCCAATGTTTTTCTGCGCCTGATCAAGTCCATCATCGCGCCGCTGATTTTTGGGACTCTCGTTTACGGCATCGCGGGAACAGGCAGTATCAAAACCATGGGCCGGATCGGGGTGAAGGCGCTGGTCTACTTCGAAGTTCTGACCACGCTCGCACTCTTCATTGGAGTAATTGCCGTAAACCTGGTGCGGCCTGGGGAAGGCCTGACGCTCGAAGCGGCGCAGGCCGGCGCCGCAGTTTCGCAGCCGCCGCCCACGTTCGGCGGCGTGTTGGAACACACGTTTCCCGCCAGCGTCATCGACGCCATGGCGCGCGGCGACGTGCTGCAAATCGTGGTTTTCTCGTTTCTATTCGGAGCCGCTTGCGCAGCCATTGGAGATAAAGCGAAACCGGTGGTCAGCTTCTGCCATTCGCTCGCCGACGTAATGCTGCGCTACACGAAATATGTCATGTACCTGGCGCCGGTGGGCGTCGGCGCTGCCATGGCGCACGCGATCGGAACGAACGGCGTCGGCGTGCTGCTCGGATTGGGAAAGCTGGTCCTGACGTTGTACGTTTCGCTGATCTTGTTCATCGTTCTTTTTCTGGGCGCCTCGGCGATTCTGGCGCGCGTTCCACTGGGTCCGTTTCTGCGCGCGGTTCGCGAACCCAGCATCATCGCGTTTTCCACCGCCTCGAGCGAAGCCGCGCTGCCGCTGGCGCTCGAGAACATGGAAGCGATCGGAGCGCCGCCGCATATCGTCGCGTTCGTG
>DATGMH010000120.1:0-2031 GCA_035293725.1 Bryobacteraceae bacterium | reverse complement strand
AACTTGTGACGGAAGTGGCTCTTGGAACGCATACCGGTTGCTCGCCACGTGCGTTGTCCAATAACCTGCGATATGGGCATATACGTAAACGTCACACTGATAATCGTCGCTGCTGAATCGACAATAGCTCATCACTCAATCGCCTCCACAACCAACTCCGTCCGCGGGTTCGCCGGGTCGCGCCGCTTGTACAGGTGCAGATTCTCCACTTTCGCGTCCGTGTCGATGACCCTCGCATCCTTCAGCCCGTCCAGGCAGCATTTTGCGTAATTGTCGATGTCCCCTTTCTGCCCTTTGCCGAGATGCACCCAAATCTCGACTTTGTACGCCTTGCCGCGCACCGTCTGCCGACGCGCATAGAGTCTCAGTGCTTCCTTGAAAGCTGTCGCTTCGCTCGTGACGTAGTGGCGTCCCTTGCGCGTGTGTTTTACGTAGTGGTTGCAACTGGGTGCCACTAATGGAACCGTGATCGCCGCTATCTGGCCCTTGAATGGGCTGGTCACTTTCTCCTCCCGCCGATGCGCCGCCCATCCAAGGATCTGTGGCATGACCTGCAAACGTGAAGCAGGTTGGCCAATCGGTCATCGCGCTTTCGAGATCGCATGACTATGTGGTGCGCGTCCACCGCGCGGTAGATGCACCGCTGGACTTCGCATTTTCCACCGCTTCGCTCCCCAAGCTCTCTCACGCGGCGCGCCCAGTCCTCACCACGCAACACTTCGCTCCCATCCCGCCGCACAAATGAAAGGGGATTCGTGTAGCCCAGCCGACGCTTCGCCTCTTCGTCCCGGTAGCTCGTACCACTCCGGCCAGCAAGCCCACATGAAGCCCTTCAACAAAGCGTCGGCCACATTGCGATGGGTCGCCTTACGCAAGATTCGCGCAAGCACATCTAACTCGTGCATCGTTGGGCATTGGCTCATGTGAACTCCAGAACTTCTTGGCTCAGCCGCTTCGCTGCGATTTCGCAGTAACGCTCTTCGATTTCTATGCCGATGGCGCGACGGCCCTGATTCTTTGCCGCGAGTAATGTGCTCCCGCTGCCACAAAACGGATCTAGCACCGTGTCACCTGGCGTACGCCCGATCAATCGAGTCGGGAGCTCGAGCGGAAACTGAGCGATATGCTGCTTTTGATCAACGCCGTTCCAGTTGCTTTGCGGGGAAGGGATGACCATCCAGTTGTGGGTGTTTACACCAGCCGAATCAATGCCATTCAACATTGGGCCGCGCTTGCCTTTGCGAAATAATAGGATCCACTCGGCCATACTGCTCCAATCACCGCCAATCCTTCCGCTGGCCAGGTTGGGCTTGCACCAAACTAACGTTGTAAGGCGGACTTGTCACGCATATCTCTGCACCGCCGACCTCGAGCGTGGGCAGCACCTCCCTGCAATCTCCGTGGTAGATCGTGATTCCGGCATGCGAGTAGTACGGTTTCACGCGAACATCTCCTCCTGCTCCGCCACGCGCTCAGGCTTCGTCACCCGGTAGGCGAATAGCCCTGCTCCGAGGTTCTTTCGCTCGACGGTGTAGCCGAGACTTCGCAAATCCCGCAGCCGCGCCGATATGCTCGCCTCTGGGAAGTGCCCGCCGTGACGGTGAATCAGGCCCCTCTGAATGTCGCCTAGCGTCCACCAGCCCCGGTCCAGCACCAGTTCCCGTACCTGGTCGAGTTGCCGCCCGAGCCGCTTCTTGTCATCCGCAGTGAGTGTCGTCATCAGAAGTCTCCGAGAAATAGGCGCACTATCTCCTGCCAGCGCGTGCGAGGCGGCTTGAGCATCCGATATTCCGCCATCTTTTTGCGGTTGTAGGCTCTCCGGTACGCTTTCGTCCATTTGGTCATAGGCCCAGCCGTGCTCTCAGCGCCTCCCGCTGCTCTCTCGTTTCCTCCCATGCCGCTTCCCGCTCTTCCTGGCTCACTGCCGGATACTCAATCCGCGTTCCGGGGTTTCGGTCCGCGAGAATCACGTCCACGGCGTCAAGCACCGCCGCGGGTGTCGGTCGAAACGTGTTCTTTCGCAGTGCTCGC
>DATGMH010000119.1:0-41287 GCA_035293725.1 Bryobacteraceae bacterium | reverse complement strand
CTGGTCCCGAACCAGGCGCTCTAGCCAGGCTGAGCCACGCCCCGACGAGTGTGGTGTAACTCCAATGCGCGGTCGAGACTCGGCCGCGACTCGTTGCTACAGAGCTATTGTAGCATCCGCCTCGCAACCGCCGAAGCCGTCCGCGATTTGCTTAAGTTTGGCCGCTATTTGCAACAGTCCGAGCGACGAGCGCGTTTTGGTTCGTAGCGGCCTTCGGAATCGTAAAAATTCGGCCGCTGAACGATTGCACTATCCGCTGGCAGGTGGACAGCCCGAGACCGCTCCCTTCGTATTGCGCGGACGCGTGCAGGCGGTGAAACGGCTCGAAAATGGTTTCGTGGTACTGCGGCTCCGGTTTCCCAGCGAGGAAAGCTCACCTCGTTGCAGCAGGGCGGGATTTCACCGTTTGCGAGCAGCTCACGCGAGGACTCACGAAGAGGCGTCGCGGCTTACGGCCACTGACACCTTAACGACGGCAGGTTACTGCGCGGCTTCCTTCGAGGGCGGCTCGAGCCGAAATGTCAGCACTACGTTTTTGCGCGTGTCGTAGGTGCTGACCTTCTTTGTCACCGGCGCTTCGCCGTCATGCTTCGCGGTCAGTTGATAGTCAATATCCATGTGCAGGTCTTTGAAGATGAATCGCCCATCGTCTTGCGTAGCGAAGTCGATTACCTTACTGGTCTTCATGTCCTTGAGCTGCACAATCGCGCCCGAGATCGGGTTCTCGTTGCGATCCTTGACGAACCCCGAGATAGTTCTGGCGTCCGAAGGCTTAGGAGGTTTCTCTTTGTTCTCGAGAATAATGGACGGCTTGTTATTGTCATTCGGATTCGTTTGCTGCGCGAAAGCGGGCGACAAGGCCGCGCACAGGCTGAAAATAGAGGCCAGCTTGAGATTCCACATACCGCTTGTTACAGGATAGTCGAACCAGCAGTGGAGGAGCAGGCTGTGCCGCCGGACGCCAGGTCAGAACTTGTTGAGTTCGGCGATCAGGGCGCGCAGCCCCTTTTTGCGATAGATCTGCACCAGGCGCTGCTCTTCGTCGGAGGGCGCCAGCACGCGCTGCAGTTCGGGCGAGCCAAGGTCGGCGCGACTGGGAATCCAGAGCGTGCCGTCGCTGAACTCGACGCTGCTGACGAAACCGGTCATACCTTCGATCGACAAAGGCTGGCCGCCGCGCTGGGGAAACTTGAGCGTGGTGCTTTCCAGAATAGGACTCTTCTGGCCGGGCGCTAGGTTCAGTTCGGCGGGTACCGATCCTGCCAGGAACTCGCCGCCGGTGCGGTCCCGGAGAATCCAACCCATTTCCAGGTAGCGGATGGCGCGATCCGATCGATTCTTCACTTCCAGCCGAGGTGCCCGAACTTCATTTCCAGCGATACGCGCTGCGCCTTCCATCGGCTCGACGGGAGAATCGGGGAGCTTCAGGAACGCAAACTGAAGCTGCTTGTCCTGTTCGAGATTAGTCGCGCGGCCCCCGCGGACCACCTGAACATCGAGTGTAGGACGATCCGCCTGCCGGGCCAAGCTTCCAATCATTTCCTGGCGCAGACGTTCGGTTCCGCCTTCGGCGAGCAGCGCTTTAAAATATTTTCGATCGCGCCGCGCTTCCCATTCCGAAAGCGTCATGGTGCGGCGCGAACTGAGCTTATCGGGACCATAGAAGCTCAGGTCATCGAAGAGCACGCCATCCAACCCGATCTGGACCGGAACGTTAGCCGAGCCTTGCAGCGGACGCAGCAGGCGCAGGTCAACGCGCACAGGAAAGGTTTCTTCCGGGCCGACGTCCAGGCTGGTGATGCTAACAGAGCCTTTGCCGCCCGGAGTGACATCCTGAGCGGTGACCACCAAAGTAACTCCTCGAATCCGCCGCTGCGTCGCGTTGCGGAGCGAGAGCGCGGCGTGCAGATCGAGCAGCATGGCGCCGCCGCGCGCGATCTCGCTGGAGTCACCCGGATCGGCTGCCAGGACTACGACCGGCGAATCTTTGGGCAGGTCGATTTTTAATACGGCGGCTGCCTGCACTGCGCTCACGCTAAGCCCTGCCATCGCCAACATGGCCGGGAGGCTACGGCTCAGCATAGTAAACCTTATTGGTTGTGACCTGGCCGGTGTCCGCATCGACATAGCGGATGCCGGCTGAGCCTTGCAAGCTCACCGATACGGTAACGCCGTCCGAATGTGGGTGCGTTAAAGACATCGCGCGGCCATTCTCTTTGACTTCGATACCGGCCGCCGTAGCCTCAAGCACGACCTCGTCGGGCGCAATAATCGGACTCTTTACTACACTTCCGGTCCGCTCGGGCCGGATCCGGTGCAGCACCGAGATCAGGTGGTCGGCTTGCGGGCGCGGCAGGCTGATCCAAAATGCAATGAGGAACACAACCGTCGCGCAACCCAGCACAAAGGCCGCATTCCAACCGAGGCGGAATGGGCGGCGCGCAGCAGGCCGGTCGAAGCGCGCAATCGCTTCTCCAGCCGCCAAGCCTACGCGAATATTTCCGGTCATCTCGGCTGCGAGCCGGCTCCAGTTAAGATCCTTCGGAGATTCGGCGGCAACTTCGCGCACCAGCTCGGAGGTATCGCGCAGAGCTCCGACTTCGGCTTGACAATCGCGGCACTGCGCGATGTGCCGGCGCACCCGCCAGCGGTTCCAATACCCATCGAGATCGCCGCCTGCGAACAGCGCGATTTGGGCTTCGCTGGGGTGCTTCATGGCGTTTTCCTTCCCGCTTGCCGCCGGCTGCGTTCCACGTAGCGGCGGAACTTGATGCGGGCGTTCGCGATGTGCGAGCGCACGGTGGCCTTGGAGCAGTTCATCTGTTCGGCGACTTCCTCGGCTGGAATGCCTTCTACATCGCGCAGCAACAGCGCGGTGCGTTCGCGCTCGGTTAGAACCGTGAGCCCTTCTTCGAGGTAGGCCCGGTGTTCGGAACGGAGGACGGCCTGCTCGGGTGTTTCCGACGGCTCGCTCAGCGGCTCGATCAGGCTGTCGATCTCGCAGAAGTTGACCTTGCCGTTCCGGCGCAGAAAATCGATGGCGGTGTTGCTAGCGATCCGGGAGAGCCAGTGCGCCGCTTTTTCGGCATCCTTAAGCTGGTCCTGGCGCTGGAGGGCTTTAATGAAGGCTTCCTGGGTCAGGTCTTGGGCGTCGGCGACGTTTCCTACGATGCGGTAGATGAGCAGGAAAATTCGTCGTAAGTTGTCGGAAATAAAGCGGTTCTGTAGCTCCTGCGCCGCCAGCTGGCTGGCCTGGAGCTCAGAGGGCGCGCCCAGGTCGCTCATCATTTCCTCGACGGTGTGCACGAACGCGGTCATGCCTATAACAGGCTGACGCGAAAAAGCTAAAAACGTGCAAGGTGTTTCGGGGCACTACGTACTGAATCGACCCCCTCTCTCCCATTGTATAGAGGCTTCCATTGTACCCGGGTTTCGGTTTAGGGCCAATCCTGGTTGCGCGGTTGTCTTTTAGAACTCCAATAAGCAGGCAAAGGCGTCTTCGGGGAGCTCATCCAGCGATGCAACAGCGAGGTCGGCGGCGGCCAAGCGCCCATTCCGGCTGACTCCGATACACCGCATGCCGGCGCGGTGAGCTGCTTCGACTCCCATGGGTGCATCCTCGACTACGATGCATTCCCGCGGGGTGGCGCCAAGCCGTGTTGCGGCGACTAGGAACACCTTCGGATCCGGCTTTCCGGCGCTGACATCCTCGGCCGAGACGACGGCATCGAAAAAGTTCGCGATCCCGAGGATTTCCAGCACGACCTCCACGTTCTTACGGGGAGCCGAGGAGGCAATCGCTTGCCGCCAACCGCGTTGGTGCAAACGGCTCAGCCACTCGGCGGCGCCCGGCAAGGGAGTGACACCATGTTCCCGCAATAACTTTCGATAAACGGATTCCTTTTCGAGACTCACGCGTCCGATCTCGTCACGGGTAGCGCCGGGACCCAGCCAGCGGGGCAGGATTTCGTCGTTTCGGAGGCCGAAAGTAGAGAGAAACTCGGGGCGCGTAATCGTACGGCCGAGAGAGGCCATGGTATCCCGCCAGGAGAGCCAGTGATACTCTTCAGAATCGAGCAGCGTGCCATCCAGGTCCCAAAGCACTGCGCCGGTCATGTTTTTTCATTTTCGCAGGATCGGTTAGTGCGAATAATTCACGCACGGCGGTTCGGGACCGCGATGGGCTGAGTGCGGGAAAGGACTCGCGGGCAGCGCTTTCGTTCGGCACTGTTTTAGTTTTTGCGCGGGCGGAATATAATGATGTGCTGCCGCGGCAGAACCTCGACGACCTGATCGAATTGAAAACCTTCGGGCTCGACCTCGGCTTTCACCTCGCTCACACTCATTTTATGATCCGGGAGAATGGGCACGGCCGGATCTTCCTTACGATATTCAAGCAGGACCAGGCGCCCGTTTGGCTTGAGCGCGTCGCGCATGTGGTCCAGCATAGCCTGGGGTTGTGAGAATTCGTGATACACGTCCACCAGCAGGATGAGATCGAGTGCGCCCGCCGGAAGCTGTGGATCGCTGGGCGTGTCGAGAACGGTCTGGACGTTGGTCACCTTCTCCTGCTGGGCGCGCTCGCGAATTATGTCAAGCATCTGCGGCTGGATGTCGACGGCGTAAACCTTGCCGGCCGGTCCAACCAGCTTAGACATTTTGAAAGACATGAAACCGCTGCCGGCTCCTACGTCGGCGACGGCCATGCCGCGCCGGATTCCGATCGCCTGGAGCGCTTTATCGGGTTCTTCTTCGGCTTCGCGCTCCGGCCGATCCAGCCACCCGGAACCGGCGGCGCTCATCACGCCAGCGATGTGGCGTCCTGTGACGGGATGGACGCCCTGGGCGGCCAAAGGAGAAAGGCAGAGGAGGAGAGCCAGAATCAGGACCATGTGTTTCACTGTGCGCGAAGCTCGACGGGATGTCAAATGGGAGATCGCGTGCCGAGGACGACTGGCCTGCCGATGCGGGTGGGCGGATAATAATAGGTACGGATTCGCATGAAGGCATTGTGGATCGCACTGATGATCGCGCCGCTCGCGCTCCGAGCGGCTCCGGCAGAAAGAAAGCTTGCGGTTGTGGGGGCGGTTTTCGCTCAAATCGATGACGGACCGCCGACCGCCGTTGATGACCAATTCGTCCCCGGCGAAACGCTGTTCTTCCGTTGCCAGGTGGAGGGTTACAAGAGATCGGAGGACAACGACATGCAGCTGGAATACGAAGTGCGGGCCGAGGATGCGCGCGGCGTACTGCTGCTTCTGCCGGAAAAAGGAATGCTTAAGACCAAGCTGTCGCAGGAAGACAAGAACTGGTTGCCTAAGATCCGCTACACAGTGGTGGTTCCTCCGCTGGCTGAATCCGGCGAATACCGCGTGACGGTAACGATCAAAGACGATCTGGCAGGCACCGCTGCCGAGAGCCAAGCTAAATTCCAGGTGCAAGGCCGCGATGTTGCGCCGAGCGATACGCTGGCAGTGCGCAACTTCCGATTTTTCCGCGGCGAGAACGATGAGAAGCCGCTCGAAGTCCCCGCGTACCGGCCGGGCGATTCATTATGGGCACGCTTCGACATGACCGGCTATGAGATCGGCGAGAAGAACGTGTTCGATATCGGCTATGGACTCGTGGTGCTGCGCTCGGACGGAACGGTGGCTTACTCGCAGCCGGAGGCCGCGAATTCAAAAGACGCGCCGTTTTATCCGCAACGGTACCAGCCGGGCGAACTGAGCCTGAACATGCCGAAGGATATCGCCAAGGGCGAGTACACGATTGTGCTCACGGTGCGCGACAACGTCGGCCAGCAGACCTGCGAAGTCCGCGAGAAGTTCTCCGTCGAGTAGCTGCTCGCCGGCGTACGGCGAGAGCGAAGATGTGCATCCGGAGCCGGCACGAATTGGCCTGCATGAGAGCCGCGTTGCGCCGCAGCCGGGAGATTAATCGTAGTGTTCGCGCACTACCTCGGCGGATATGGCCCTCTTCAGGACCCGCAGTGCCGCGGTGTTTGGAATCGAAGCCCATCTGATCGATGTCGAGGTGGACATGTATCCGGGCGGGAGTGCACGCGATTTCGTCACCGTGGGGATGCCGGACACGGCTGTGCGGGAGAGCCGCGAACGAATCAAATCGGCGCTGCTGAACTCGGGTTTCGGATATCCGAACAAGTCCGTCACCATAAACCTGGCGCCGGCGAACGTGCGCAAGGAAGGCGCTGGGTTCGATTTGCCGATGGCGCTTGGGATTCTGGGCGCGATGGGAACGGTTGGCACGATGGATCAGCACCTGCTGGTGGGTGAGCTCTCGTTGGACGGCAGCCTGCGGCCGGTACGCGGTGTTTTGTCGATGGCCGTGTGCGCGCGCCGCCAAGGCATTCCGAATTTGTTGGTTCCGGCCGACAACGCCGCAGAAGCCGCGGTTACCGAAGGGGTGAACGTGTTCGGTATGCGGCATCTGGCCGAGGTTGTTCGCTACCTGAATCAGCCGGACCAGTTTCGGCCGGCGGTGGGAGTTGTGGCGGCGGCGCCCGGCGGCGAGGCTGCGATTCCAGATTTTTCGGAAGTGCGCGGGCAAATCACGGCCAAACGCGCCCTCGAAGTTGCGGCTGCCGGCGGCCATAACGTTTTGATGATCGGGCCGCCCGGATCGGGCAAGACCATGCTGGCGAAACGATTCCCGGGCATCCTGCCGCCGTTGACGTTTCAGGAAGCGATTCAGACCACCCAGATCCACAGCGTAGCGGGCCTGTTGCCACGCGGCGCGGGCCTGGTTGCGCAGCGCCCGTTTCGGGCCCCGCACCACACCATCTCCGACGCCGGACTGATCGGCGGCGGAGCGGGAACGCCGCGGCCTGGAGAAGTGAGCCTGGCGCACAACGGCGTGCTGTTTCTGGACGAACTGCCGGAGTTTGCGCGCAACGTGCTCGAGATGTTAAGACAGCCGCTGGAGGAATCCTCGGTCGTGCTGGCGCGGAGCAACATGACCCTGGCGTTCCCGTCCGATTTCATTTTGATCGGCGCGATGAATCCGTGCCCGTGCGGCTTCTTCTCGGATCCGACGCGCGAGTGCCGCTGCACAGGCGCCATCATTCAGCGCTATCTGAGTAAGATCAGCGGGCCGCTGTTAGACCGCATCGATCTGCACGTAGAAGTTCCGGCGGTGCCGTACAAGGAACTGCGGGGCAAAGACCAAGGGACCGGGTCGGCCGAGATGCGCGCTCGGGTGGAGGCTGCGCGCGCGACGCAGCAGCGGCGCGGGTTCTACAATGCTCGGATTCCCTCCCCCCAATTGCGCAAATTGTGCGCTTTAGACGATGCGGGCGAGCGCACGCTCGAAATGGCTGTACGGCGCATGGGCCTCAGCGCGCGGGCGCATGACCGTATTCTCAAAGTGGCCCGCACTATCGCCGACCTGGATGGCCGGGACTCGGTGATGGCGAAGCATCTGGCCGAAGCGGTCCAATACCGGAGCTTGGATCGGAACTATTGGAGTTGACGCCGCGCCACGCGCCGCAAAAACCTCGCGACCGCAGGTGGAATCTGCGATTGGCAATCGACTGTGTGGGCTCGCGCGCTTTGCAACATTCATTGAACTGTTTGCCTCAGTCCGGTGATGTGCCGGCAGCGAATTGCAGGTCGCAAACTGAAAGGTAATAATGGCCCGAGGTGTCTTGAGAGTTTTTTGACCTCTTTCACGCAATGTTGGAGGAAGAGATGCTACGATCGAGTTCCGCTGGCCGACTGGCGGTGCATTCCTCGGAACCGATTAGGAGTAGAGGTCATGATGATTGCCGTTACACCGATGAAACGACGAGCGCGATGGAAGCCAGCAATATGTGTTCTGGCACTTACCTTTGCTGGGCTCGCTTTCGCCGACCTGAACCAGACGAACGTTCTGGTATCAGGCACAACCATAAACCTGGACACCGGCGTTGTGGGCAGCTCGGGTGGAGATATTCAGTGGACCGCTAGCGGAATCACGCCGCAGGGTAATGCTACGGCGCTCCACATCTACAGCAACTGGCCAATTTCACAATTCGACTCGATCTCGATCATCCTCATCTCTGGTCTGGCCGCGTACTATTCCAAAGCCACGATTCCGCCCGATCAACTAAAGGTGGGCGACGTGTTCGGCGTACACACCAACGGCGGCCATTGGGCCAAGGTCATTGTCACAGCTACCAGCTCCGCCTCCATTACCGTTCGATTCACCACTTTCGGCGTCGCCGGGGGGCCGGGAACGGGTAATAGCGGCCCTCCTACCATCACCGCCGTGGTGAATAACTCCAGCACGATCCCAGGAGGCCTTCCGAATTCCGGAATCGCGCCCAGCAGCATCTTTGCCGTTATCGGATCGGGATTGGCAGATGCCGGTTTGCCGGCGTTGCAGGACACTACGGGAGGGCTTCCGCTCAGCCTGCACGGCGCCAGCATTTCGGTCACGGTGGGCGGCAGCACCACTCATCCGGCGATTTATTACACCAGTCCCGGCCAAATCGCCGGCGTGCTTCCCGCGGCCACTCCGGTGGGCGCCGGGACTCTAACCGTCACCTATAACGGGACCGCGAGCAATGCCTTCCCCATCATGGTCGTGCCCGCGGCGCCGGGGATCAATTACTACTACACGAATTCCGGTGTTGCCACCGATAACGGCACGGGTGCGGTCCTCACTTACGCTAACTCCGGCACCCCCGGCCAAAATATCGTGCTCTGGACAACGGGTCTCGGAGCGGATCCGGCGGACAGCGACACCACGTACACATCGTCGCCGCACGCAGTCAACACGCCGCTCCAGGTCTATATCGGAGGAATGCCGGCCACCGTCCTTTATCAAGGTTCTGCCGGATACCCGGGCGTCGATCAAATTAACGTCACAATCCCGGCCTCCGTCCCGAATGGCTGCTGGATCTCGGTGGTGGCTGTCGCCGGGGGGGTGCTGAGCAACACTGCAACGCTTCCGATCAATAGCGGTGGCGGAGCCTGCGTCGATCCCGTGAGCGGTCTATCCGGCAACCAAATCGCCCCTCCGTCCCAACACACCCTCCGCACCGGATTAGTCACGTTGATTCAGGGCACCAGCAGTAAGAACGTGGTCACCACCAGCGCTGCGGGAGCTTTCGAGTCATACAGTGGGGTCTTCGGACCGGCCAACTCCGTGTCGCCAGGCGGATGTATCGTTCAGAATCTCACGGCGACGCCTGATTTCGGAGCCATCACCGGGCTTGATCCAGGCGGCATCAATTTAGCGGGACCGGGTGGAGTTGCCCTCACCCTTGCAAAGCAAGGCGGCATCAAGGGCGCGTTTACCGGCTCACTTGCCCCGGGTGCTATTCCGCAAGCAGGAGGCACATTTACGTTCACGGCAACCGGCGGAGCGGACGTGGGCTCGTTTACTTCCGTCCTCACCTTTACCAACCCTCTATTGAGCTGGACTAATCCGAACGTCGCGGCTAGCATAAATCGCAGCCAGGGCTTCACGGTAACTTGGACGGGCGGCAATCCGGGCTCGATTGTATTCGTCACTGGCACCTCCACTTCTGCCGCGACGGCGAACAATCCTTCGGTTACCGCGGGGTTCACCTGTATGGCCAACGTCGCCGACCAGCAGCTCACGGTGCCTGCTTACATCCTGTCGGCGCTTCCGGCGGGGACCGGGGCGGTCTCGGTGCACAATATGATCTATCTGCCCTTATCGGCCAGCGGCATCGATATCGGCCTCACCGGGGGAGAAATCTCCCAGGCTGCAAGCTCGATCTACAAATAATCACGGCGCGCTTCGGCACGTTTCCGCGCTTTAGCGTATACATGCCGCACGCCATGGGAGTCTATACGCAGATTCCCTTCCCTTGAGATTTGATGGAGTTAAACGCTCACTCCAATGGGCCATTCGACCAACGCACGCGCAAATCGAGTGCGGCCATCCGCGTTAGCATCCACGTTGATGACCGGCCGTCTAAACGGGAGGGATTAGATCGGCGCCCTGATTCGTCTCGCACGCATACGGCTCTTCAACATCCAGCGATGAAAGCCATTGAGGTCGGAGTTAAACAAAAGGACCGAGGAGTCTCCCGATGCCCATACACTTTGCGGTTGACCTTGACTCCGCCCTGGGTCACAATGTCGGCGGACCATGCGCAATCGAGCTATTCGACTTCTCGCGCAATCAGAACTTTTAGGTGAGGAATTTAGCAGTGAGCTTTTATTTTGTCATACATAGCCGCGGCCAAGGGCCGGAAGGCTATAAGCTCCTGGCACAGGAGCTCGAACGCCGTGGCCATCGCGTCGTGGTCCCAGCGCTGCGAGTCGACCGGACGGATGAGGGTTTGGCTTGGCATACCGACACGCTAGTAGAAGCCCGTGAGCAATGTGGCTTCCAGCCGCAGGACGTTATCATAGTGGGGCACTCTGCGGGTGGGATGTACCTCCCGCTAGTGGCCGAACGCTGGCCCCCACGCCGGATGGTATTTCTGGCAGCAGTGATCCCCCGCCCCGGCGTAAGCATAATGGATCAATTCCGATCCGACGCCTCGATGATGAACCCTGCATGGATCGGCAAGAACCCTATGGACGACGAGGTCGCCTTGGAATTTACGTTGCACGATTGCCCGCCAGAGCGTCTCAATTGGGCGCTTTCCACGCGCGTATTGTTCTATGCCGAACGAGGTATGCAGGAACCGTGCCCACTGAAAAGTTGGCCGTCTGTTCCGGCGAGCTATATTTCGTGCGCAGATGACCGGACGATCACGCCCGCATGGCAACGGAAGGCGGCTCGCGAGTTCCTCGGGGTTGAGCCGCTTGAATTGCCCGGCGGGCATTGCCCAAATGTCAGCCGTCCCCAGGCGCTTGCCGACGTCTTGGAGAGTATAGGGTTAATAGTCGACCCGCCTCCTTCTGATCAATCATGTGACCGATGAAAGCCATTGGTTACATTCGTGGCAACAAGCAGGAAGCGCCGCACCGGCCGGAACCGGTAAGCGGAGGTTCAATGCAAAGACGTAGCGGCCTGCTTAGCGACCTGGCGCGAACGCTCTCCATCCGCGCTCTTGAACGATTCGATCTTCTCGCCTCGCTCGTTCCCGGGGATGCTGGCGAAGGCGCGTATTGTGCCAGCCGGTGGCTTGCGCCGGGTCATAATATGTTCTTTCAACTCCGGATAAGGATTGCGAAAAGTACTGCTTGGCGCTTTCCACTCGCGACTAGAACATTCGTTCTTTGCAGTTGAATGAACGTATAGAAAAAACAATGTGAACAAGCGCCCGCCGGTTCGGAGTGGTGCCGCGGATTCACGGCTCGAGCGGGAGAAGCCGTTTCACTTCAGTGCCAGGCACGGGACGCTATCAGGCTAGTACGGAGACGTTCCGCGCGAGCGGTAATCCAGTACGACAGATGGATGCGGAGGCAACGGTCCAGCGATATCGTCCCTAGTGGAGGAACGACGTATGCCGAAGCAATGCCCTGAATGCAGAAGCATCGCCAGCGAGGACATCGGATTTTGTCCGGCATGCGCTTGCCAGCTTGGAACCGGGGGCGACCCGTGGCAGAGCGCGCGGCAATGGCAGCAAATGGCAGCCGGAATCGCTTTGGGAGCCGTTGCCGGAACGATGCTGTACTTCTGGTGGGTTGCGCTACATCCCTAAAATCGGCCTAGAATCGCTTTCTGGCTGAGCGAACCGCCCGCGGAGCTTTGCCTGGCAGGGGCGCCGACGCCAAGAGGTCGATTTTGGCGAGCATCGATTCCAAGGGAGGGCTCACTTGGATGAGCGACCAATTCCAGGTGACCGGGACCAGTAAAGTGCGATCGCAGATCTGGACCGTTTCTTCCCGCATTGTGTCGGCGAAGCGGTGAATTTTCGCGCGCAGCCGATCGATGCGCTCCGGCTGGGACAATATTGCCAATAAAGCGGTTTCGGACCAGCGGTAAAGTTGATCACACCCGAGGTGGGTCCGAAAGTGGTCTGCGCACACCGCCAGCATTCGCCTCCCGAAAGCATCTCCCAACCGCGCGTTGAGGATGTCTACTTGGCTCACGATTACCAGCAGGATGAACTTTTCTCGAGGCGAGTTGACGGCCTCGCTTATCGCCTGTTGCGCCTCTTGCCGGCTGGAAAAGGCGACAGTGTTATCGCCGTTCGTCTGCAGCCCGGGTCCGGCAGCGTGGGCCGGGTCCGGTTTCTGCGGAGTTAAGACCGGGTAAGAAGGGACGCCCAAACTGCTCCTCCCCCTCCGCCATTTCCGGCGGGGAATTTCGGCGTGTACAGCCGGCTTGCTCTCGGCGATTTCATTCAGTTCGGGGACGCGCCAGGCGTGAATGGTATTCTTCGGAAGAAGGCGCTTTGATGAGCCGGCACGGCAAGTTGCTCACGATTGGCTTCGGAGTTGGCTGTCTCAGCGTGCTGTATGCGTTTCAAAAACCGTTCCGCCAGTACCCCGGAGTCGAATATTACCAGTTCGAGCTGACACCCGACTGGCAGCAGACCACGGAATGGGCCTTCGCCCGGCTTATGTTCCCTCCGGGCCCCAACGATGGGTATCGCGGGCGCTTCGATGGCGATTGGCGACAGGGCATGTCGCTCTGGACGCAGGACTATCCGCGCGCCGACCGGCATTTCTCGCAAGCGGTCCGCCGTCTTACGCGCTTAGATGTCCGCTCGGTAGAGCAGCCAGTCAATATCGAGGATGGTGACGACGTCTTCTACTGGCCATGGTTGTACGCCGTGCAGGTGGGGGAATGGGGCCTCACCGAGAAACAGGGCCGTGTCTTGCGCGACTATCTGCTACGCGGCGGGTTCTTCATGGCTGACGATTTTCACGGCAACTATGAGTATGAGATGTTCCTTAAGAGGATCCGGTACGTTTTTCCCGATCGGCCGATCGTCGACATACCAGACAACGATCCTATCTTTCACACGGTATTCGACGTAGATGACCGTTTTCAGGTGCCCGGCGCCGAACATCTGCGGGTAGGGGCAAAGAATCCCGGGGACGGCGGCGTTGGAGCGCATTGGCGTGGTATTTACGATGACAAGGGCCGGGTCATGGTGGCGATCTCGTACAACTCCGATCTAGGCGATGCCTGGGAGTGGGCGGACGATCCCCGTTACCCGGAGCGCTTCTCCGGGTTGGCTATTCGAATCGGAGTAAACTACATCATTTACGCAATGACGCACTGATCGGCCCCGGTAACCGGGATGCGGTCAACGGCTATTCCAGCGGGGCCGCTTAAAAATACTGAAGCGTTTTGGCCCGGCTAGGGATCATACCTATAGCACCGAATTCGCTGATCTTTCCGTGCTGGAGATTTCAATGTTCAACATCGCCCAAGACATTTGTTCCATGACCGAGTTCAAGCGTCGAACGGCCGACGTAGTTGCCCGGCTACGGAGTACCGGGCGGGCCGTGGTCCTAACGACGAACGGAAGAGCCGACGTGGTGGTTCAGGACGCGGCGTCCTACCAAAGGTTGCTGGATCGTTTGCAAACCTATGAATCTGCGAGAGGCGCTGCCGCATCGGAGCGCTGAAGGGGAACAATGTCACCCGCGACAAGGCAAACCCCTTACGAAATCCTGCTGGCGGAAGACAATCCTGCGGATGTAACGCTGGTGCGTGAAGCGCTGAAAAACCAAGGACTATCCTGCACGCTGCACATCGTTCGAGATGGGGCGCAAGCCATCGCGTTTGTCCAAGACCGGGACAAGGTGAAAGGCAGCCCGCAATTGGACCTGGTGCTCCTGGACATGCATCTACCGAAGTACGATGGGCAAGAGATTATGACGCGGCTGAGGGCGACCGAGCACTGCGCCCAAACTCCGATTATCGTGATGACTTCATCGGTTTCGCCGGCGGATTATGAAGCGGCCGAGAAACACGCGGCGATGCATTATTTTCAGAAGCCCTCCAGCCTCACCCAATTTATGCGGTTGGGACGGATCGTGCAGGACGTTTTGGACAAGGAGATATCCAAATAGCAGTAGGATTCAACAAAAAACAGGAGGAACCGGTAATTTCCCCAGCGAGCGACCATAAACCGGCGTCAACCGGTCCACGCGGAAGGCTACCCATTCCTCCTGAACACCTGCTGGAAAGGATCACGGACGGCTTCGTCGCGATCGATCCGGAGTGGGTAGTTACGTACGTCAATACGGAGGTCGAACGCCTCAGCGGGATGGGCCGTGAGCAGATGCTGGGGCGCAAGTATTGGGAGCTCTTTCCTAACACGGTTGGCACTACCTTGGAGCGGGAGTTCCATCGAGTAGCGGTGGAGCGGACCCCTGCGGAATTTGAGCACTACTACACTCCGTTGGACCGCTGGTTTCAGGTCAAAGCCTATCCGGCAGAGGCGGGCGGCCTTTCTGTCTTTTATCGCGACGTCACGGCCGGCAGGTCGCTTGAAGCTGCCCTGCGGGAAAGCGAACAGCGTTTTCGGACCATCGTGGAGACCACGCCGGAGTGCGTTATGACGGTGGGGGCCGGGGGAATGTTGCTGCAGATGAACCAGGCGGGTCTGGTCATGTTGGGCGCCCGCAGCGCGGCCGATGTGATTGGAAAGAACATCTGTGATGTGATCGCACCTGAATCCCGCGACGCTTTCCGGGCGTTCAACGAAGCTATCTGCCGGGGAGAACGCGGCTCACTGGAATTCGACATTATTGCGTTAGACGGAAAGCGCCGCAGCATGGAAACGCATGCCGCGCCGCTTCGCCAGCCAGACGGCTCCTGGGCCCAGCTTGCAATCACGCACGACATCTCCGAGAGAAATCGGCGGGTACGCGCCGCGTTGCTGCTGGGCACAATTGTCGGCTCGTCGGACGACGCCATCGTCAGCAAGGACTTGAATGGCATCATTATGAGCTGGAACAAGGGCGCCGAGCGTTTGTTCGGCTATACCGCCGAGGAAGTGACGGGTAAGTCGATAACCGTGATCATTCCCGAGGACCGGCTGCATGAGGAACCGGAGATCCTGAGCCGGCTCCGTCGCGGTGAGCGGATCGACCATTTCGAGACCATCCGCAGAAGAAAAGACGGCACGTTCTTAAACGTGTCTCTAACCATTTGGTCGGTGCGCGACGCAAGCGGAAAAATTATTGGGGCTTCCAAGATCGCGCGCGATATTACCGAGGCGAAGCGTGCGGAACGATCGGCACTGCTGCTGGCCGCGATCGTGGATTCTTCCCAGGACGCCATCGTCAGCAAGGATCTAAACGGCACCATCATGAGCTGGAATAAGGGGGCCGAGCGGCTGTTCGGTTATAGCGCCGCCGAAGCGGTCGGAAAACCGATCACCATCATCATTCCGCCCGATCGGCTTGGCGAGGAGCCCAACATTTTAAGCCGCATCCGCCGCGGCGAGCGCGTGGATCATTTCGAGACGATCCGTGTGCGCAAAGACGGCACGCTGCTCGATATTTCTCTAACCATCTCTCCGGTTAGGGACGCCCGCGGAAAGATCATCGGCGCGTCGAAAATCGCGCGCGATATCTCCGACCGCAAACGGGCAGAAAAAGCGATTGACGAACTAAACGCGCAGCTGATTGCAGATTTGGCCGCAATGACCCGCATTCAAGCGCTCAGCGCGCGTTTAGTAGAGGCGGGCGATTTGCCGGAACTGTTGGCCGAGGTTCTGGATGCGGGCATGCACATCACAAGCGCCGACATGGGTCACGTTCAACTGCTCGAAACAGGCGCTCTTAAGATCGTTGCGCAGCGCGGGCTGGAAACGGCATTGGTGGATGTGCTCAACCAGGCGCAAGGGGGCCGGGGCGCCTGCGGCACAGCTCTCCGCAGCCGACAACGTGTAATCGTTCCGGAGATTGCCACCAGTCCGGAATTCGCCGGCACACCCGAGCGCGAACAGCTGCTGAAGTTGGGCGTTCAGGCCGTACAGTCCACGCCATTGGTGAGCCGGACCGGCGCGGTTTTGGGAATATTTTCAACCTACTACCGCACAGCGCGCGAGCCAGGCGATCGCGCGTTGCGGTTGCTCGACATTGTGGCTCGGCTGGCGGCCGGCATGATCGAACGCAACCGTGCCGAAGAAGCGCTTCTCGCCAGCGAAGCCCGTTTTCGGCAACTCGCCGACGCTATGCCGCAAATCGTCTGGAGCGCAACGCCGGACGGTTCGGTCGATTATTTCAACGAACGTTGGTACCAGTTCACTGGATTCTGCCGTAGCGAACCCGACGGCACGGGCGGGATGCAATTGTGCATCCGGAAGACCTGAAGCAGTCTCGCGAGAGCTGGCAGGCCGCGGTGGCCGCTGGAGAACAGTTCCGGGTCGAATACCGGTTGTGGGACCGTCACGAAAATCGGTGGCGCTGGTTCATGGCCCGCGCTTTGCCAATTTGCTTATTCAGCCAGTCACGATTTACAGGAGCCGTTGCGCACGATCAAGATTTACGGCGAAATGCTTATGTTGCGCTATGGCGACCGGCGGGACGGCGAGGCCTTCGAATTTCTGGATCATCTGTGCACCGGAGCATCGCGAATGGAAGCGCTGGTCCGCGATCTGCTGGAATACACGCAAGTCACGCGAATCCAGGCGCCGGCTGAACCGATCGATTCCAACGAGGCGCTGGCGAGCGCATTGGACAACTTGGTGGGCGCAATCACGGAGAGCGGGGCCGTGGTTACGGCCGACCCTCTCCCCAAGGTGCGCATGCACAACACGCATCTACGGCAGCTGTTTCAAAATTTGATCGGAAATGCGATCAAATACCGCAGCCCGGAACGTGAGCCGGCGGTGCACGTGGACGGCCGGCGGGAGGGCGCGTGCGTCTTCTCGGTGCGCGACAACGGCATCGGCATTGGGCCTGAATATAGGGAGCTTATTTTTGGTTTGTTCAAAAGGTTGCACACAAGCGATGAATACTCAGGAACAGGTATCGGATTGGCCATTTGCCGGCGCATCGTGGAGCAGTATCACGGGCGGATCTGGGTGGAATCCGAACGCGGATCCGGATCGACCTTCTTCTTCGAAATATCCGACTGAGGACGCTGCGCCCCCGCGGCGGCCCTATGTTTTGATCGTTGAAGACAACCGGGCCGACATATTCCTGATCCGCGAGTCGATGCGCTCAGCCAACGTCGATGCCGAGATTGTCACGGTACAAGACGGCGAGAAAGCGGTTCGAGTTTTCGAGGAAGCGGATCGCAACCCGTCGGCGCCCTGCCCCGCTCTGGTGATTCTCGACATCAATCTGCCGAAGAAGCCGGGGAGCGAAGTTCTCCAATCGCTCCGGAATAGCCGCCGTTGTTCGCGTGCGTCTGTGTTGGTGGTGACGTCTTCCAACTCAGAAGAGGACCGGCAGGAAATGGCCAAATTAGGCGCAAAAGATTATTTCCGTAAGCCGTCCGCGTATGGCGAGTTCATGAAACTCGGCAACCTGGTCAAGAAATTATTAGAGCAAGCGGGCGGCCACGAAACCGGAGAGGCCAGCTAGCGGAAACGCGTTTCACGGCGCCTCAACTCTCAGCTTGCGCACCCACACGCGCATGGACGCGTACAGGATTGCGAGGACTGGCAGCAGCGGAATGCACCACCACCCGCCCACACGGCCCTGTGCAGCCACACAGGCGGCGCAGGCGGCGCCCCCCAAATAGTAAGGAAAAACCATTAAGTGGGTGTTCTCCCAGATATCGAGCCAGGCGCGCCGCGCCACGAGACCTAAAATACCCGCCACCAATCCGCTATTGATTACGAAGAACACCGCGGCACCGAACATGAAACGCGCCGGCAGGTTGAGATCAGGAGTCATTCTCTGTAAGCCGTGAAAAGCGTACCAGCACGCTGCGGAGCTGATCGCGTAACCGAACACGTTGAAGGCAACTTGTATGCCTGTGGGCCGCTTGGAGGTCAACCAATAGGACTGCACGATGGCGGGCGTCATGGAGACGACTACCGCCTGAGAAAAGGGCAGCATAGCCATCGCGGCGAGTACCACGATGTACCCGAACGAGTAAGAGCTCGTCACGCCGGGAAAGCGGACCTTCACCATTCCTGCCAACGTCGCTAGTAGCTCCCAAAACGCGAACGTGACTGGCTGGATGCTGTGCCAGTTGAAAAGAACCGACACGAATACCAGTGAGGCTGCGGCAGTTACGCATATTACGAGCCGCTTGGCGGGTTGGGGTAGACCGTTCATGTGCGTCCCTTAAGAGTCTAATTCTCGCCATTGATGGCCACGGTGAGGGCATCGCCCCAGATAGCTCCGGTGCCCCAAATTGCGCCGTCGCCCCAAATTGCGCCCGTGCCCCAGATCGCTCCAGTACCCCAAACCGCTCCCGTGCCCCAGATCGCTCCGGTGCCCCAAATGGCTCCAGTGCCCCAGATAGCTCCGGTACCCCAGATCGCGCCCGTGCCCCAGATGGCTCCGGTGGGGCTAACCATAGTGACGGTTTGGGTAAGCCAATCGAAGCTCGCACTGGGCGAAGTTGCTGGCAAGGTTGCTTTGGCGGTGCTGTTGAGCGCCGCTTGCACGTTCAAGTATCCCGCTCCCACGGTAAATATGTCGTTTTCGCTCACATACTGAATGCCTGTGACCGGATCCACTGACGTGGTCGTAATTTGTGGCAGCTTGGTCGCAGTCAGGATCAGCCGGGCCTTGACTTGGTCGGGCGTTAGCGTGGGGTCTTGTTGGATCAACAGCGCAGCCGCGCCGCTTACCATGGGTGCGGCCATCGAGGTGCCGCTCAGTTCGAAATACTGGGATGAAGCGCCAGTATCGGTCCCGGTCTTATAAAGAGCATGCGCTACTCTGTTGCTCGGATACGTCGCAACGAGGTAACTCCCACCGGCTTCTATAGAAACCAGCCGGTTGCCAGGCGCGACCAGATCCGGCTTAACGACGTGATCGATCAACGTCGGGCCCTTGGAGCTGTAGCTGGTGATTTTGTCGTCGTACGGAGATGGCGTGCCCAGCGTGTTCATCGCGCCTACGGTAACTGCATACGGACTATTTCCGGGCGCCTCAATGGTCGCATAACCTTGGTTTCCGTAAGTGTTGTTGCGTCCCTGGTTGCCGGCTGCGACGACAACCACGATACCCGCATTCCAGGCTTGTTGGACGGCCTGGCAGAGCGGGTCCAGTTTATAACTTTCATAGACGGGCCGTCCCAGCGACAGATTAATAACGCGGATATTGTATTGGCTCTTCAACTGAATCGCACGCTGGATACCCGCAATCACGGTGCTGTCTGTCGCCGATCCATTGTCGTCCAGAACCCGAAGACTAATGATATTGACGTTGGGAGCAATGCCCCGGACGGTGTAATCGTATCCGCTACCGGTCGAATTTTTCCCGTTGCCGCCGATCAGGCCCGCGACCATGGTGCCGTGACCATAGTGGTCATTGGAATCGTTCACGTTCGGGATCAAGCTTTGCTGATAAACGACCCGATCCTTTCCGGTCGCACTCTGGAGGTCCGGAGGGTTGCCGGCAATCCCGCTGTCAATGACGGCAACGCCGATACCGGAACCGTCCCAAGGCAGCTTCGCCGAGGGGGAACTTACGCCCAGAACAGTCATCCAGCCATAGTCCGGGGTACTTGGAAGTACCGTTCCAGTGGCGTGCAGTGCGTGGTCCAGACTGACGTGTATTACATCCGGGTCACTTTCGACTTCGCCAAGCTTACTCACAGGAAGGGAGTAGTGTGCGGCGTGAATGACATCCAAGCTGTGCTTGAGTTGCGCGCCTCTTGCGGCCATTCTGCGATGGTGAGCCTGCGCTGGTTGATCGCGGAACTGAACGATCACGTCAACTAGGTCCGGCGTTGCGGCCGTACTATCCGATAGATTCTGCCCATGCGTGGCGGCCGTGCTGGCTGCCATCAGGCTGAGAAAGGCGATTAAGTTGAGTCGCATTGGTAATTTGCTCCGCTCGATAGCCTCAATGAAGCAACTGCCCTACCAAGCGGCCCTACCGCTAAGCTCCGGCTCGCACTCTACATAAGGACTTGAAACTAAAGGCGAATTAGAAGCGAAATATTGCCCCAGGTACTTGATTTTGCGGCGTTCTAGTGAGCGACAAACTGGCTCATTTGTCGTGTGCTAGAGACGTTTTGGCGGTCCGGCGCGCTGGCAAGCTCACGAAAATTGGTTGTACTTCCGATTAGTCGAGTGTGCGGGAATTTGGAAGCCAAGGTGCTCGTGCCGTCGGTATGCCTGGTCGGGCTCGCGTATATATCAGCGTCGTCGTGCTATTCGGCGCGCTGATCTTTTCTCGCGGAATCTATCCTTGGCAGAGCGGCAACCTGGTCCGATTCGCCTTGTATCTTGTGATCACCGTGATCGGCTCTGGGTTCAAGGTAAGCCTCCCCGGCATCAAGGGAACGATGTCGTTCTATTTCCTATTGGTGATCATGGGAGTGGTCCAGTTGGCGCTTCCCGAGACGCTACTGATCGTCGCCGCGGCTGTAGTCTTCCAATCGTATTGGCACGCCAGGAACCGGCCCTCGGCGGCACAGGTAGCGTTTAATCTCGCAAGCAATTTTGCGGCGGCGTACTTCGCTTATTCCACGTTCCACTATAGCGGGTGGGACGTTCTCGCAGTGGGTGCGCCGGTCCGGCTGGCAGCGGCTGCGGTGGTGTTTTTCTTCGCCAATACCACTCCAGTGGCATTCGTAATTGCCTTGACGGAGTCCAAAAATCTTCGCACGGTTTGGGTTGACAGCTATCTGTGGTCCTTTCCGTACTATCTGGTGGGCGCTTCCGTCGCGGGATTCTTCAGTTGGTTGAGTATCCGGATCGGTTGGGAAGCAGCACTGCTACTAGTGCCGGTGGTGGCGATTCTCTACCGCGGATACCGCCTGTATGTGGGACAGCTGGAGTCGGACAAACAGCACGCGCAGGAGGTTGCGTCGCTGCACCTGCGCACCATTGAGGCACTGGCTCTGGCGATCGAAGCCAAGGATCACGTCACGCACGATCATGTGCAGCGAGTGCGGACCTACGCGATAGAAGTGGGCAAGGAACTGGGACTGACGCAGCCGGATTTGGAAGCGCTAGAAGCCGCCTCGCTGTTGCACGACATCGGTAAGCTGGCGGTGCCCGAACACATCATTTCCAAGCCCGGTAAGTTGACGCCGGAAGAGTTCGAGAAGATGAAGATTCATCCGGTGGTGGGCGCTGAAATCTTGGAACGGGTCAAATTCCCGTATCCGGTGGCGCCGATCGTGCGGTCCCATCATGAGAAATGGGATGGCACCGGTTATCCGGCTGGCTTGAAGGGCGAGGAAATACCTGTTGGCGCTCGGATCCTCTCCGCGGTGGACTTCCTGGACGCGCTCGCCAGCGATCGCCAGTATCGGCGCGCGTACCCGCTGGATAAAGCCATGGCCATGCTGGTTGAGCAGTCTGGTATCAGCTTTGATCCACGTGTCGTGGAGGTTCTGCAGCGGCGCTACGTCGAGCTGGAAGCCCTGGCTCGGAATACCCAAATGCCGGAACTGGTCACCCTTTCCACCGAGCTGAACATCGAACGCGGAGCCGCGCCCGACGCGGGATTCGAGCAGGAAGCCGCACTCGCACCGCCAGGACAGACTGGGGCCGATTCGGCCTCCACGCCGCAAACGTTCCTGTGCTCCATCGCCGCAGCGCGGCAGGAGGTTCAGACTTTATTTGAGATGGCGCTCGACCTCGGCAACTCCTTGAGCTTGCCCGAAACGCTCTCGGTACTGGCGATGCGTCTCAAACAACTCGTGCATTTCGATACCTTCTGCATTTATCTACTTCGGAACGACCGGCTGATTCCCGAATACGTCACCGGCGAAGATCATGCGCTCTTTTGTTCCCTGGAGATTCCTCTTGGACAGGGATTGTCGGGTTGGGTAGCGGAGAATTGCAAGCCGATCGTAAACGGTAATCCGACGGTGGAACCGGGCTACATGAACGATCCATCCAAGTTCAGCAAGCTTTCCTCGGCCCTCGCCGTTCCGCTGGAGGATTGCTCGGGTGTCGTCGGAGTCCTCTCGCTGTATGCGATTCAGTCGAACGCGTTTAGCCGGGATCAGCTGCGGATCGTGCAAGCGATAACCTCAAAACTCGCGGTGGTGTTACAGAATGCGCTTATGTACCGTCAGGCGAACGCTTCGGCCGCCTTTGATTTTCTGACCGGGCTGCCCAGCACACGATCGCTATTCGTGTACTTGGATGGAGAGTTATCACGCTGCCAGCGCACGTTGGAACCGCTGTGCGTGGTGGTGTGTGATTTGGATGGGCTTAAGGAGGTAAACGATCGCCTCGGGCATTTCGCGCGAAATCGCGTGTTGCGCCTGGTAGCCTCCACGCTGAAGAACTGCTGCCGGGAGTACGATTACGTCGCGCGCATGGGCGGCGATGAATTCGTGATCGTGCTGCCGGGTTTAACCGCGGACGCTTTGGGTATTCGGCTGCGCGATTTCCAACGCGCTGTAGAATGCGCCGGACTGGAAGCTTGCGGGGAATCGATCGTCGGAGTGACGATTGGCCATGCCCAGTTCGGCGAAGATGGGCGCACAGTGGAGGATCTGTTATCCGTCGCTGACCGCCGGGTGTTTCACAACAAACGCAGCCACAAACCCGGACCTTTCGTGCACCCGCAAGCAGACGCCGGCACTTCTTTGGTCTGCTGAAACTAGGACGCGCTCACTTCAGTTCGCGAGACGGGAGCTAGTTCCGCGTCCGCGTGAAGGCAAAAATCGCAACACGGACAGAACCGTGTTCCAACTGCGCGTTGTGGCCGGGGCGCCAAAGAGCTTATCGATCTCGCCGAGATAACCAATCGTCTTCATGTGGCGGCGATACAGCCCATACACGAACCGATTCTTCGAGCCGACGATTTGTACCAACCACTGACTTGGTTCAGGAAGAAAGATGGGGAGCGGCACATCGGGGCGGCCGGTTTTCGAGAGAATGCTCAGGAACCTTACAACATCTGGAGGGGGCGGCTCCTTTCCAAACGGACCTTCTGCTTCCAACCGGACCAACTCGCGGGCGTCGCACAAGGCGACCGTCGTTTCAAACGGGAGGCGGCGGCGCAATTCGGCGACGAATTTCTTGCGCGGTCCTGGCCGTCGAACTAAGAACGTGCCTGCGGCGCCCACATTCACGACATCATAGGAAGCCAATCCTTTCGCGAGAATGCTCGGCCGCAGAGTCCGGTGTCCTCCCACGTTGAGGCCGCGAAAGAAAACGACCAAGGCCATGCCGCTCATTATTGCAGTATTGCGGCACGAATACCGTCGCAACGACTGGAAGGCGGACCGAGCATAAGGAACCGACGAATCGCGGAAGCAGCGGTGAAAAGCGGGTACAACCGGTTCAGGTCAAGTGCGAGAAAGCTCATCCTGGCGCGCTCGCATTTCGGCTTGCGCCTCCCGATGCATCTCGCCGATTTTCGCACCGGTGACGACTACATCGATAAATCCCACGATCACGAGCGGCAGCGTCACGATTCCCCACAGGATCAAAGTGAACCGGCGCGCCATGGCGGCTTGCACTCCGAACAGCGTCAAACCCAGGGTCGACAGCACCTGAAAAAGCCCGACATTGCCGGGGGCTTGCGGAGCCGCCGAGCCCAGCCGCAGCAAAACCATGAGGGCAGCGGCGCCCTTCCAGGAAGCTTCATCCAAGCTGTAGGCTTGCATTACCGCATAGATCGGCACTACCTGCATCGCCAAATGCGGGATGCTCACCAGCGCGGAGAGATACAAGAATCGCGAATGGCCGATGCGGTGCAGATCCTCGATAAATACGTGCGCCCAGCCAAATATGCGCGCATCCAGGATCGCATCCAGCGCCTGTTCGCGCCAGTACATCGCCACCGACAGCACGGCACCGCAAACCAGGATAAGAACCGCCAGAAAAATGCTGCTGTCCGCCACAATTCCGAGCACGCGCGCCTGCCCGTGGCTCAGCGGGAATTGCTTCAAGTAACGGAACGAAAAGAACACGCCGATCATCAGCGTCAGCCCGTCGAATATGCGCTCGATCAGGGCGGACGCGAGCGTGACGGAAATCGGGATTTCGCTCCAGCGAGCGAGCAAAAAACAGCGGATCAGTTCCCCGGCGCGCAAGGGCAGCACTTCGTTGGCGAATAGCCCTACGAAGATGGCCCGGGAGGCGACGGGGACGGAAGCGCGGCCCACCGGCCGCAGCAGCAGGCTCCAACGCCAGCCCTGAATGATGTACGCCAGAACGTCGGCGACAACGCCTACGGCAACCCAGCGCCAGTCCAGCGTCCGGATCTCATACCACAAATCGGTCCAACTGACGCCGTGCAGGGCCCAGCCCAGGCATGCCACCGAAACCAAAATTGTGACCAGCGTAAAGATTCGGGTTCGGAGCCGAGTTTCCGGCGTCGGCGGGGGCATACCTACCAATCCCATGATAACCGCTTCACCGGTTTGACTTTTTCAGGCTGCGTAAGAAACGGGTCGGGATGCGCGCAACGGATTAAGAGTTGATGCGGCGGAATGCGATTACCGCATTCAACCCGCCGAACGCGAAGGAGTTGGAGAGCGCGCACTCCACTTGCGCGCGGCGGGCCTGATTGGGTACCACGTCGAGATCGCAGGCCGGATCTGGCCCAGTAAAGTTAGCGGTGGGCGGGAGCAGGCAGCGCTGCAAACTCAGCAGCGTCGCGGCGGCTTCCAGAGCGCCGGCTGCACCGAGGGTGTGTCCGTGCATCGATTTGGTCGAACTGACCGCGAGCTGGCCGGCGTGCGGGCCGAAGACCTTGCGAATCGCAGCCGTTTCGGTGGCGTCATTTGCCTGCGTCGCGGTTCCATGCGCGTTGATATAACCGATCTGCTCGGGTGCCAGACCCGCATCGGTCAATGCGGCGCGCATCGCCTGTGCCGCGCCTTCGGGCGATGGTTGCGTGATATGAAACGCGTCCGACGACATTCCGAATCCCACGATCTCGCCGTACAGGGAAGCGCCGCGCGCCCACGCCGATTCGAGCGTTTCGAGCACCAGCATCGCTCCGCCTTCGCCCAGAATCAAGCCACGGCGATCTCGCGAGAACGGGCGGCAAGTATCCGGCGACACCACCCGCATCGCTTCCCACGCCTTAAGGAAACCGAAGCTGAACACCGCTTCGCTGCCGCCCGCCAGCGCCATTCGAGCCACACCGCTGCGCACTAACCAGAACGCTTGGCCGATGGCGTGGTTGGACGAGGAGCAGGCCGTCGAGACCGTGTAGGTGGGACCGGTGATGCCGGTCTCCAGCGAAATACGGCTGGCGCCGGCATTTTCCATGGTCCTCGGAATCGTGAGTGGATTGACGCGCGGAACGTTCTTCCGATAAAGATTCACGAAGCCATCGTCCTCGGTGGTCTGCCCGCCCACGCAGCAGCCAGTCACAATTGCGGTGTTGGAGCGCAGTTCAGGAGTCCACTCGATTCCCGCGTCGCTGATGGCCTCACGCGCGGAGATGGCGGCGAACTGGGCGAAGCGGTCCAGCAGCGCGATCTCTTTCTCATCGAAATGGCGCGCCGGATCGTAGTTGCGGACCTCTGCGGCGTTCTGGAAACGCAGGAGAGTTGGATCGACAGACTGAAGCGGTGCGATGCCGGAGCGGCCTTGCGAGAGGGCTTCCCAGAATTCGCAGCGGTTTTGGCCCAAGGCGGAGATTACGCCCAGACCGGTTACGACTACGCGCTGCAGCATAACAAAGTACACCCGCGCAGCGTGCGCAAAGGCATACGGCGCGGCTCAGGCCTGGACGGCAGCTTGGCCTCCCTCCCTTTTTTCAAGCAGTTTTGCGATCCCATCCACAACGTCTCGAACCGACCTTATAGTCTGCGCCGCATCGTCCGGAATGTTGATGTTAAACTCGCTCTCCACGGCGAAAAGGATGTTGATCCCGTCCAGCGAATCGATGCCTAATTCCTGGAATGTGCTGTCGGCCGTCACCTTCTCCGGAGGAAGGTGTTGGGTAGACGCAATGATTCCTCTGACCCGTTCGGTCAGCTCTTCGTTGGACATAGAATGTCGGTCACCTTTTCGAAATGAAAACCCTGCTCCATCAATTTTGGCAGAACTTCGCGCACGGTTTCGAGCGTCGCCCGAATATCCGGTTTGGGCTGAACACGCCGGCCGTCGTGCAGGCAGAAAATGGCGCCATTTTTGGCGCCGCCGAGGAGTCGCGGAACGATGCGCTCGCAAGTCCACTTCCAGTCTAACGCGATCGTCGTCCACATGACACCCATCAAATCCAGCTCTCGCTGGATATCGCGCAGCCCGAACCAGCGGATGCCGTAAGGCGCACGGAAGTAGCGCGGCCGCGTACCCGTGACGTCTTCGATCGAGTGCTGGGCGGCAGCCAGTTCTTGGCGGATGAACTGTCGCGACTTGAAGTCGAGCCGTGGATGCGTATCGGTGTGATTGCCGATCTCGTGACCGGCGGCGGCGACTTCGCGCGCCACCCGCGGCAGCCGGCGGACGTTTGAGCCGCACTGAAAAAAAGTAGCCGGGACGCCAAAACGGTCCAGGATCGAAAGCAGGTCCGGGGTGGATTCACTGGGGCCGTCGTCGAACGTCACCGCGATGGAGCGGCGTGCTCTCGTGCCCCGGCACACCGAGGGCGCAAGAATCGTGCAGGAAGGCACGCGAACAGCATAGGCGAGCAGGCCGGCTCCGGCTACCGCCGCTCCCCCAGCAGCGCTCAATAACGAGGCTGCTCCCGTCATGATCTGCTGGAACGTATCGGGCGTTCCATTACGGCACGACCGGCAGCACGATATGCGACGGGTGGCTCTTCGACCGGAACACGCGTTGCTCAGCTTTTTGGTAATCCGAATCCTTCGCCAGAAAAATGTTCTCCACATATTTCTGCGGGTTACGGTCATACAGCGGGAACCACGTACTCTGGACTTGCACCATGATACGGTGGCCCTTCAGGAAAGCGTGATCGTTGGTGTGCAGGTCGATTTGGTAACTGGTTATCTGATTGGGTGTAATCGGCGAGGGATGCTCGAAGTTGTCACGAAAGCGCCCGCGCAAAATCTCATCCGCCACCATCAGTTCGTAGCCCGCGAGGCCCGGACTTTCGGGATAGCTTTCCGGATACACGTCGATCAGCTTGACCACCCAATCGCTATCGCTGCCGCTGGTTGAGGCAAAGAGCCGTGCTTCGATATGGCCCGCGATCTTGAGATCTTCCTTGAGCGGCTCCGTTTCCCACGTCAAAACATCGGGACGCTCTTCGACGAAGCGTTGGTCCTCCACCAGCCATGCGGGCCAGCCTGGGCCCGGATAAGTCGGGCTGATCGGGCGGTGCCGATACGGAACCGGATGCGCGGGATCCGAGATATAGCTGTCGAACGATTCGGCATCGCCCGAAGGTGCATCGAATGATAATTGTCCATTGGATCGAAAGTACAAATTGGCCGGCTTGGCCGTGCGCGGGGGCCATGAATCGTAGCGTTCCCACCGGTTGGCGCCGGTCTGGAAAACAAGCGCTTCCGGAAAGTTACCCGCTCCCTTGTCCTTAAGCCAATAGGCGAACCACGGCGCTTCGATATCGGTCCGGAAGTGTTTAGCCGTATTGCTGTCGAATGAAATGTCGCCCAACCTGCTCGAATCCGCGCGCGCCCAACCGCCGTGACTCCAAGGGCCCACCACGAGGTAATTCAGGTGCTTGGAATCGTTCTTTTCGAACAGCTCGTAGATTTTAACCGGGCCGTAAAAATCCTCCTGATCAAACCAGCCGGCGACGTTCAGATTGGGAACTTTGGGAGATCCGATGTACGGGGCAAATGCCTGCTTCTGCCAAAACGCATCGTAATTGGGATGATTTATGAAATCGTCCCAGGTCGGTAGCTTGCCGTGGAAATATTGTTCATTAGCATGGGAGAGCGCGCCCAGGCCGAGATACCACTGGAACGTGTCGGCGCGGTCGAATGGAAAATAGGTGTTCGCCTCCTTCGACGTTTCCAGTTCGGCGGCATACTCAAACCCGTAGCTAAGGCGGAACGCGCCGTTGTGATGGAAGTCGTCGCCGAGGAACATGTCGGCGGGGGAGGCTTGCTCGGAGGCAGCCTTGAGCGCCGGGTGCGGATCGAGCAACGCCATCGTGACCAACCAGCCGCCGTACGAACTCCCCACCATACCGGCACGGCCGTTGTTTCCCGGTAGGTTGTGGATCATCCACTCGATGCTGTCATACGCATCGGTGCTTTCGTCGACCGCATGCGGGTCGCTCCTGTCCCGTACCGGCCGTTGCATGACGAACGTGCCCTCAGAACCGAAACGGCCGCGAATGTCCTGAAGCGCGAAGATGTAGCCGTCGTTGACGAAGTGAGCGTAGCGCGCAAGCAGGTTCTTTTCGTCGCTGAGTGCGCCATAGGGTGTGCGCTCGAACAATATGGGAAGAGCGCCCTTGGCGTCACGCGGCGTGAAGACAACTGTGTGCAGCTTCACGTCGTCGCGCGTTGGGATCATCAAATCCTGCTTGGTAAACTCCCCGGGCTGCTGCGCATGACCCAGAGCGATCCACAGGACCAGGAAATGGAGGACGATATTGAGCGGTTTTGGCACGAGGCAGTTTTGGCACAAGTATGATAGCCCTCCAATTAGGATGTCAAGCGGACAACACCGGACCCGAACTGCGCTTGTCGCGATTCATCAAAGATGTTATTCGTAACTTATGCATCGCACTTTGGCTGGCCTTTTATTGGTAGTGTCGTTGTTTGCGGCGAGCGCGAATCTCTCCGCACAGAACCCGAAAGACTGGACGGAGCCATTTCCGCCGTACCGGGTGATCGGCAATGTTTACTACGTCGGCTCGCGCGGTCTGGCGTCTTATCTGATCACCACGCCCGAGGGCTCGATCCTGATCAACAGTAGCCTGGAGGCGTCCGTTCCGCTGATCCGGGCCAGTATCGAAAAGCTGGGATTCAAGTTCAGCGATGAGAAAGTGCTTCTGATCAGCCATGCGCATATCGACCATTGCGCCGGCAGTTTCATGATTAAAGAACTGACAGGCGCAAAGTACATGGTTATGCAGCAGGACGTCCAGTCGGTTGAAGACGGAGGGAAAAGCGACTTCAACTACGGCCGTATGCCAAACATGCTTTTTAAGCCCGTGAAAGTGGATCGGGTCCTACACGACGGCGACGAAGTGAAGCTGGGCGGCGTAGTGTTGACGGCGCACCTGACGCCGGGGCACACCAAGGGGTGCACTACATGGACGTTAAAGGTACGGGACGGCGGTAAGAGCTGTGACGTGGTCATCGTCGGCAGCCCCAACGTAAATCCCGGGTTCAAGCTGGTGAACAACTCGCAATACCCGCAGATCGCGAGCGACTACGAGACCACTTTCCGGGTGCTGAAGTCCCTGCCGTGCGACGTGTTCCTCGGCGCGCACGGCAACTACTACGGCATGGAGGAGAAGTACGCCAAGCTGGGCAAAGGCGGCGCAAACCCGTTCATCGATCCGCAGGGCTATCGCTCGTATGTCGACGAGACGGAGGGCAGGTTCCGAGCGGAGCTCGCCAAACAGACGGCGGCCGCCAAATAGCGCCCCCTGGTCTACGTTTGCGGAGTTAGCGAGTCCAGCATCTTCTCGAACGCTTGCTGGTTCTGCCCCACGGTCTTCGCCGGGCCGGTGCATTTGAAGAAGACCGAACCTTGCGGACCTTCGACGATCGCGCCCAAAAGGCGGTAGCCTTTCTTGGGTTGGACGCCAGGAACGGCCATCGGCCCTCCCATGCCGGTGTAAGCGCCGGAGACTTCCACGGTCGTGAGTTTGAACTCGTGAACGGTTCGGTGGTCGATCTTTGCAGCGGATTTCGACGGCTTCCCGTCTGCCTGCAGGAACTGCCCGATCCAGCGATCCAAGTTGGCCTGAACGCTTCCACCCTCGCCCGGACCGAAATAGTACACACCGCATTCTGCGTCGTCTTGATCTCCCGCAGCATGTGGAATCGTGTACGTCGCCAAACGCATGGGACGCTGCGCCCCGGGTATCCAATTGGCGGGCGCCGTCCAGCGCAGACCGGCGCCGGCACCGGCAAAACCTGCCAACGCCGCCGCTGTCATCAGAATCGCGATTCTTCCTCGCATAAAATCAGTATGGCACCCGTGAACACGCATCCAAACACGCCGCTTATACGCGAGCGTATGATGAAATTTATGCGCTTGAGTGTGCTCATTTTGGCAGTGTGTATGATCGGATGCTCGTCATCTCCCGCACAGAAGCAAACCAAGAGCAGCGCTCCCGGACCCGCTCACGTGATGGCGACGAACACGTCCAACTCGCTGGCCAAATACCTCGAGCTCGCTGGATTTCGCATCACGGAGCACAGCCCGGGAAAAATCGTCGTGCAGTTCGGCGTCGTCAACCACTCGCAGGCTGACATCGGCGACGTGAAGTTGAAGGTGAATCTCACCACGACCACTGCTAACCCGGGCGATCCGCCGCTGATCAGTTTCCCGGCCAACGTCACATCGCTAGGACCGTCGGATATGAAGAACGTAACGGTCGACGTACCCACCAAAATGCGAGCCTATGAACTGCCGGACTGGCAATTCCTGACTGCGACTTTCGAAATCACTGAGCCGAAGTAAGCTGGATTCCATTTTGGAATGGTGTAGCAGCGTGTCCCAGTGCTGTGGCGGAACGAATCTCGCAGGATGAAGGAGGTGGCTAGAAACCAGTGTTTAGCAAATGGCAGCGGACCTGCTACCATCGTATGGCCCGCGCTACACCGCCGCACCCGGTGTACGGTTCTTTCATAGATTGTAATCAATCGGTGTTCTTTTCAATCTAAGCAGTATTAAAGGAGCTTCCGTGGTTCTTGAAAACTTTTCCCGCGCGCGCACTCTCGGTCTTGTCCTGCTATTCACGTTCGGCACAGCCTTGAGCGCGGCGCCCAGGCTCAATTTGGATCAGACCGCGCTGATGGTTTCGGTGGCGCCGGGTTCCAACGGTCCGGCGCAAACAGTGCTGGCGAAGAATATCGGCGACGGGTCGCTCAATCTCACGGCTACATCTTCAGTTTCGTGGCTGGTTCCCACGATTGGGGCGCCGCAGTCCTGCGGGATTACCGGCGGCAGTTGTATTCCGGTGCAGATCGCCATCCAATCGTCCTCGCTGGCAGCCGGCACGTATACGGGTACGGTCACGATATCGGACCCCAATGCAGTGGATGCGCCGCAGTTCGTCGTTGTGACGCTCTCGGTGGGTGGTCCCGCGCCCAATAAGCTGGAATTTTACGCGGCGCCGGGAAGCTCCAGCTCGACGACGTTGACAACTTACCGGCAAGCCAACACTGCCGTGAGTAATGCACCTTGGTTGTCGGTCTCCTCCAATGGCGCGGGAAGCTTCGCGTTCAATGTGTCGTACACGGTAACTGCCACCGCTGCCAGCGGAATGGCGCCCAACGACTATAACGGAACCCTGACGCTCAGCGGTTCTTCGTTCGCGCCCGATAACAAGCAAATTCCTGTGGTGCTGCATGTGACGACGCAGCCGATCCTCAACGCCACCCCGGCCTCCGTGCAAATCCGAATCGCGCAAGGCGCAAACAAGCAGAGCTCAACCACCGGGGCGCTGCCTTACATCTCGACGTCCAATACGGGTCAGGGATCGCTTAGCATTTCGAGCGTGAACGCCTCGACCTCTTCCGGCGCAAACTGGCTCGGCGCGTCCACCGTTTCCGGTTTCCCATCGCTGGTGGCGATCTCGGCCGATCCGACGGGGTTGAGTCCGGGCGTGTATAACGGAACCATTACAGTCGCGAGCAACGCGGCGAACAGCAGCGTTCCTGTTCCCGTACAGCTTACAGTCGAGCCTCAAGGTCCACCGGTTGCGGCCGCGGGCGGCGTGGTAAACAATGGAACTTTTGCCTCCAACGAGAGCCTGGCGCAAGGCGACATTACTGCGGTGTTCGGAGACCAGCTCACGTACGGCGATCCGCAGTCGGCTTCGACGTTGCCGCTGGGTACCAGCCTCGGCAACACGCAGGTGCTGGTGAACGGAACGCCGGCGCCGGTGTACTACGTCTCTCCGACGCAGATCAATTTTCAAATCCCGTTCGAAGCCGCAACCGGAGACGGAACCATTCAGGTGGTGCGAAATGGCCAGCCAGGCAATCAGGTCTATGTGAACATTTCGGCCTCCGCGCCCAGATTTATCTTGCTAGGCAACGGCTACGTCATTATGACCACGCCCGATGGAGCCCTAACCGGCATCCCAAGCCACCCGGTTACTGCAAACGATGTCGCGGTGATTTACGTCATCGGCCTCGGCCCCACGTCGCCGAGCGTTCCTTCGGGTACAGCATCGCCCAATCCGCCCGCCATAGTTCCGGCCACCCAGGTTTGTTTTGGGCAGCATAGCGCCGTCATTCAACCTCTGTGCACAAATGCAGCCTTTGCCGGGCTCACTCCCGGGCTGGTCGGCTTGTATCAAATTAACGTGACGATCCCTTCCGGCGTGCCCACCGGCAATCATGTTCCGATCTACTTCACGGTGGGCGGTCAAGCCAGCGACCAGGAACTGATCGCGGTGCAATGACGGATCGGCTCTATTACCACGACAGCTATCTGACTGAATTCCGGGCTCGCGTCTTAGAAGCGGGCCCGGACCAAAAACGCGTTTACCTCGACCAGACGGCGTTCTATCCCACCTCGGGCGGCCAGCCGTTCGACAAGGGGACTATCGGGGGCGTGGACGTGGTGGATGTGGTCGACGAAGACGGCCGCATCGCGCACGTTCTGGCAGCGCCGCTTGTTGCCTCAGAGGTCACCGGAGCCATCGATTGGCACCGGCGCTTCGACCACATGCAGCAACACACGGGTCAGCACCTGCTGTCGGCTGTGCTGCTGGGCCTGTACGATGCACCTACCGTGAGTTTTCATCTGGGCGCCGAATCCAGCACCATCGATATCGCCAAATCGCTGGATGGCGGCCAACTTCGTGCCGCCGAGCGCCGCGCCAACGAAATCGTTTTCGAAAACCGGCCCGTTACCGTCAGCTACGGGCATTCTTCTCAAGATCTGGGACTCCGTAAGCCGACCGGGCGCGAGGGCGAGATTCGAATCATTTCCATTCAGGATCTCGACCGCAGCGCCTGCGGAGGCACGCACGTTCGCGCCACCGGTGAAATTGGACCTATCCTGATCCGCAGATTGGATCGTATCCGCGGCAACATGCGCATAGAGTTTCTCTGCGCCCTGCGAGCCATAGCCCGGGCGCGCTCCGACTATGAGGCCCTGTCCGCCGTTGCGCGCACATTCTCGTCGCCGTTGGACGAGGTGCCGGCGTTAGTGAATACGCAGCGCGAAAAACTGACTGAGTCCGAACGCCTTCAGCGCCGTCTCGAAAACGAACTAGCCCAGGCGCGCGGCCGCGAGTTGTACGCAAGCACGGCGCCAGGACCGGACGGGGTGCGTAGAGCGGAGCGCAGCGTTGACGCGATCACGGATGCGTTGCGCTCCGAAGCTCAAGCTTTTACGGGCGGTTCAAAGGCCGTTTTCCTGGCAATTGCGGGCGATCCTCCTGCGCTCATGCTCGCCGCCTCCTCAGATTCCGGCGTACATGCCGGAAATTTGCTAAAGACCGTCCTTTTCGCCGCTGGCGGCCGAGGTGGCGGGAGCGCGACGATGGCGCAGGGCAGTCTGCCTTCCAAGCCCCTAATCGACCAGGTAGTGCAGGCGATCAGCGCGCAGGTCGGCGCCAGCGCGAGCAACGCGTAACGCAAACCGTACCAAAGTTCTAAGATCCCAGGCCTAAAGTCAAGAGGGTTTTCCTCCGAATTCTTACCTAGATCCATGCGCTACCTGTTCTTCTACCGAACCGTGGCGTTGGCCGCCGTGCTCGCGGCCGGACCGCTGTTCGCTGACCGTCACAAAGTCGACGTTGATCCAGAAACTGAGGATGGCATTCTGCTGCAGCGTATCCAGCAGGAGCCCTTGCTTCCCCGCAAGCAGGCGCTTCTGGAAAAATACGCCATGGAGTATCCCAAAACTACCTCAATCGCTTGGGTTTACGAGCAACTGCTGCCGATCTATAAAGAAGCCAAAGACAACCAGAAGGTGCTTGCGATTGCCAATGCGCTACTGGCGGTGGATCCGAACGACCTTGATGCCGCCGACGACGCACTGCGCGCGTCGGAAGCGATGGGGGCAAACGACGTAACCCGGATTTTTGCGGAGCGGGCGTGGGATGTCGCCTCCAAAGCCTCCGTAGCGTCGAAACCGTCCGATCCGGACGACGTCGCTGACTGGACTAAACAGGTCCAATTCGCCAAGGAGGTCTTGTCCTATTCCGAGTTCGTGATGGCGACGCAGGCGGCAAACGAGCCCGACCCGGCCAAGCGGGCCGCGCTTATCGACGAGCTGAAGAACAGAAATCCGGACAGCAAGTTCCTGGCAAATACCAAGAAACCCACCGTGATCGATCTGGCGACTATCGATCCTGAAAAAGCGTATACGCTTGCCGAGCAGGGGCTCGCGACCGAGCCGGACAACGAGGACTTCCTGATGACCGTGGCCGATTACAAGCTGGGCCACGAAAAGGATTTTCCGAAGGTGCTGGCGTACTCGCTCAGAATTTTGGAGCTGATGAAGAACAAGCCCAAGCCAGACACCCTAAGCGATGAGGAGTGGCAAAAAAAGAAGACTAAGTTCATGGGCTGGGCGGGCTGGATGGCGGGTGTCGTGTACGGAAAGCAGGCCCGCTACTCGCTTTCGGATCGCTATCTTCGGGCGGCGCTCCCCTACATTCTAGAAAACACCCGCTTACTAGCTGCCGCCTACTACTATCTGGGCTACGACAATTATGCGATGGCTAGTGAGTTGGGAGACAAGAGCCGCGCTTTAGAAGCTGTGAAATTCAGCAAATTGTGCGCTGGATTGGACAGCCCGTTCCGTTCCCTGGCTCGCCAGACGCTGGCGTCGGTGCGCAGCGATTTCAATCTCGACTAAGTCCTGCGGCATTTCTGCTTGAATCGATCCGCCCCCGTTTCCTGCGCAGTGGTAAGCTGATAAATGCACCCCATAGCAGATTCGCTCCATCGCGCGCCCCTAGCGCCGGGGTTTGCCGACTTGCATTTCTGCCTTCAATTGAGTCAAGCTGGATGGTTTTCCTGGCGTAATGGCTGAGAATCCATGCGGGTGAGAATTCTCTATCACGATCACTGTTTCGACGGCGCGGCCTCCGCGGCGTTCTTCAGCCGCTTCTACGAAGCCAAATTCGCACCCGATGCGCAGTTTGAATTCACGGGAATGGCCCACAAGGCATCGCAATTGTTCGATGACGGCCTCTTCGATGGCGACGTCAACGCCATTGTTGATTTCAAGTATTCACCCAACCCGAGGCTCGACTGGTGGTTCGACCATCACCAAAGCGCTTTCTTGACGCCGGAGGACGCGGCCCATTTTCAAAAGGAACTCAGCCACCACAAATTTGTCGACCCGTCCTTCAGCTCCTGCACGATGTTTATCGCACACGTAGCTCGCGAGAAATTCGGATTCGACGCCGCGGACTTGTCCGAACTAGTGCAATGGGCCGATATAATCGACGGTGCGCGTTATGCCAGCGCGCAGGAAGCTGTCGAGCTAAAGGCGCCGGCCATGCAACTGACCCTGGTGATCGAAAGCGCCAAGGGGTCCGAGATCATTCACAAGATTATTGGCTGGATGCGGCGGTGCAAACTGGCCGAAATCATCCAGCAGCAGGAAGTCCAGCAGCTCTTTACACCGTTGTACGACCGTCACCTGCGCTCTATCGATCTTATCCGCAGCCGGAGCACTACGCGAAACGGTGTAATTTTCTTCGACCTGATCGGCGACGATTTGGAAGGGTATAACAAGTTCATTCCGTATTATTTGTTTCCGGAGTGCACTTATACGGTTTCGGTAAGTACTTCCAGCTTTCGAACGAAAGTGTCCGTAGGCTCGAATCCCTGGGCGCCGCATCCGCCCGAACGGAATCTCGCCACCATCTGCGAGCGCTACGGCGGCGGCGGACATCCGCGCGTGGGCGCCATAAGCTTCGAGATCGGCGCCATTGAAGAGGCGCGACGAGTAGCGCAAGAGATTAAGCGGGAACTGGAAAGTTAAGCCTGAGGGTTATCGCTCCTGACCGTGACGCGACCGATGCCAGCTAACCGCTCGAAGGAACCAAGAGCTTTTCGACGTATTTCGCGATCAGGTCGACTTCGACATTGATCTTTGCTCCGGGGCTGTAGCTTCGAATAATCGTGTTGCTATATGTATGCGGAATGATAGCAACGCCGAGCAAGCAATCTTCGAAAGACGCGATGGTCAGACTGACGCCGTCCAGCGTAACCGAGCCCTTGTGGATCGCGTAGCGGCTCAGCGCGGCGGGAATTCGTACGTTCAACCACCAGTTTCCATCCGCCAGCGGATCCAGCGAAACAAAATCAGCCGTCCCATCCACATGTCCCTGCACGATGTGGCCGCTCAACCGGTCGCCGAGTGCAGCAGCGCGTTCCAGATTCACCTCCGAGTCTTGACGCAAGGCTCCGAGATTCGTACGCGCCAACGTTTCCGGCGACAAGTCGCATGTGAATCCTCGGGCGTCCAGGCTGACCACCGTCAGACAGACGCCGTTTACGGCGATGCTGGAGCCTTCCCGTGCATCGGCGAGCACGGTGCGGCAGTTGACGCGCAGCTTGGAGCCGGCCGTCGCGACGCACCCAACCTCCTCCACGATCCCGGTAAACAAAACTATTTCTCCACGTAAGCTTCCACCGCAAATTCGTCCGGCGGGATGCCGTGCAGCTTGAGTCCGCGCAATTGGATGGCGTCCATCCGCGTCAGGCGTCCAGCGCCGCCGACTACCGGCAGCGACTGCAAGCCACCCAGAATTTTGGGCGCGTAGTAGAACATCACCTTGTCGATGATGCCGGCTTCCAGCGCCGCCCAGTTGAGCTTTGCCCCAGACTCGATCATCAACGACCGGTATTGCTCCCGGCCGAGCCACTCCACCATCTGCACGAGATCCGCGCGTCCGCCCGGTCCATCGAACACGAGTACCCGAATGCCGCGGTATTCGAGCGCACGACGCCGCTCTTCGGACGCAGCCGAGGTTGTAAGTACCGCTACATCTCCGCTGGCGCTGGAGGCAATCCGCGAATCGAGCGGCAGCCGCAGCGTTGAATCGGCGATGATTCGCAACAGGGGCCGACTACGTTCTTGGCCAGTGCGGTCGGTCAGCAGGCAGTCATCGGCCAGCACCGTGCCGATGCCAGCGAGAATCGCGTCGGAGTTGTGCCGGACTTGTTGCACGTGTGAACGTGCGCGCTCACTGGTGATCCAACCGGTATTGTCTTGAGGCGCAGAAATCTTACCGTCCAGCGTTAAGGCGGCCTTGAGTGTAACCAAAGGCCGTCCGGTGCGCATCGCGTGCACGAACGCCTCATTCAACTGCTCGGCTTCACCTGCGTATTCGGATGCTACCTCGACCGCAATTCCGGCATCGTGCAGGCGCCGGAATCCCTGCCCTGCCACTAACGGGTTGGGATCTTGCATAGCGGCAATTACGCGCGCAATCCCCGCCTCCACCAAAGCATCGGCACAGGGCGGCGTACGGCCTTGATGCGAGCACGGCTCCAAGGTGATATAGAGCGTCGCGCCGCGGGCGCGGGGGCCGGCGTCCTCCAGCGCCAAAATCTCGGCGTGCTTCACTTGGGCATAAGTGTGAAACCCGCGTCCCACGATCTCATCGCCTTGCACGAGAACCGCGCCTACCGCGGGATTCGGGCTGACTCTGCCCTGGCCGCGCTGGGCCAGCGCCAGCGCCTCTTTCATCAGCGCGTTCATTGCGGCAGTAGCGACGCGACGAACTTGTCGGGCTCGAAAGGAAGTAAATCGCCCGCCTGTTCGCCGACTCCAACATAACGGATGGGCAAATTCAATTCGCGCGCGATCGCCACCACGATGCCGCCCTTGGCCGTGCCATCCAGCTTCGTGAGGACCAACCCCGTGACGCCGCTCGTTTCCGTGAATTTCCGCGCTTGCTCCAGGCCGTTCTGCCCGGTCGTTGCGTCCAGCACAAGCAGAACTTCGTGCGGCGAGCCGGGAATCACCTTTGCCGCCGTACGGCGCATTTTCTCCAACTCCGCCATCAGGTTGGATTTTGTGTGCAAACGCCCGGCGGTATCGACGATGACGTAATCGACCTTGTTGGCCTTGGCGGATTGCAGTGCGTCAAACAGCACCGCGCTGGGGTCCGCGCCCGCGCTCTGGCTGATCACCTTGGTCGAGGTTCGGTTTCCCCAAACTTGAAGTTGTTCGATCGCGGCAGCGCGAAACGTGTCCGCCGCGCACAAGAACACGCTGCGGCCTTCTGTCTTGTATCGATCGGCCAGTTTGCCAATGGTTGTGGTTTTTCCGGAACCGTTCACGCCGACCACCATCACAACGGCGGGCGGCTCGCTGACGCGCGGAATTGGCCGCTCAGCGCCCTCCAAAACACCCAATAAATGCTCGGCAATCAACTGCTTCACTTGCTGCGCGTCGCCCAGTTGCTTGCGGTCGGCCCGCTGGCGGATGCTTTCGAGAATTTCCGATGTGGTCGTAACGCCGATGTCGGCTGTAATCAGCGCGTACTCGAGTTCCTCCAGAAGGCCGGCATCGATTTCTTTACGCCCGGCAAAGGCGTCTTCTAAGCGGTCCGCGAGCCCCGCCCGAGTCTTTTCGATACCCGCCTTGAGGCGTTCCAGCAGGTTCGGTTCTTGCTGTACGGAGCCAAAGAGCGTCTGAATCATGCAGAATAACCGAGATCTTCATTGTAGCCGACGCATGTTAATCTGAAACAGAAAGAGACAATGTGGGCAGACTTGTAGCGCTCCTGGCGGCAGTGCTGATCTTCGCCAACGCGCACTGCTTCGTGCGCTGCGACCTGGATTCCGCCCGCCGTACCACGCCTCCCTGCCACGCGCAAACTAAGCTAGTTACCGACCACTGTTTAGAGCAGCACGATTCCGCTGTTGCGCCATCGGCGCGTCAAGCTGCAATCGCGCACCTGCAAGATTTTCCAGCGGTCGCCCCGTCGCAAGCCGTGTCATACCCTAATTCGGTCGATCCATCCCCGCCACGTTCACTGTTTTCGTCCAGTCTCGCTCCGTTAAGAATCTAAACATTCGCCTCATTGTTGTTCGTAAGCGGCAAAACGAAAGGAGCGCGTGTGTCTAGATTGTTTCTCATGGCATCACTGTGCCTGGCGGCATCGGCTCAGCAGCAGGATACGCCGCAAATGCAGCACGATATGTCGCAAATGCATGACATGTCTCAGATGCAGATGGCGGGGATGAATGCGGCCGGGGGCGGCTTGATGAACCTCGCTTCCGGCACCAGCATGAGCCCGGATTCCTGGGCCATGCCGATGAAGATGGTGAGTACGTCCGGCTGGAATTTCATGTTCATGGGCCAGGCATTCATCGTCGATACTCAGCAATCCGGCCCTCGCGGCGCGGATAAGTTCTACTCGAATAACTGGGGCATGTTTGGCGCAGGCCGCGACATTGGAAACGGAAGCGTACTTTTCGATCTAATGCTGAGCCTCGATCCAGCGACCGTACCGGGCCGGCGCTATCCGGAATTGTTTCAAACCGGCGAGACCGCTTTCGGCAAGCCGCTCGTTGACGCGCAGCATCCGCACGATTTCGTAATGGCGCTGGGCGTCCATTATGCGCACTCGCTCGGTGAAAACACCATGCTGCAGCTCTATTTCGCTCCCGTAGGGGACCCGGCGCTCGGCCCGGTGGCGTTCCCGCACCGCGCATCGGCAGCCGAACTTCCGCAATCGCCCCTATCGCATCACTGGCAGGATTCCACGCACGTCGCCAATGAGGTAGTGACCGCCGGGCTGGTCTACAAGAAGGTTCGTCTCGAAGCCAGCGGATTCTACGGATCCGAACCGGATGAGTTCCGCTGGAACATCGACCACGGTCCTATCAATTCGTGGTCGACGCGTATATCGTATTTTCCGGGCAAAAACTGGCTTGCTCAGGTGTCCTTAGGAAGATTGGCGCAACCGGAGGCGCTCGAGCCCGGAGACGTGGTCCGAGCGACCGCGTCGGTGCAATACACCCGGCCGATGCAAGGCTCCAGCTGGTCTACGAGTTTGATCTGGGGCCGGAACCACGATACGTTTACCCGTCGCGATACCAATGCCTATCTCGTCGAATCGGTCGCGCCGTTTCGGCGCAAGAACTTCTTAACCGGCCGCGCCGAATTGGTGGATAAAGACGAGCTCTTCGCCGACACTCCCGGCATCGAGCAAATTCTGGATCGGACGGCCGGCAGCACGTTCCGTATCGGCGCCTATACGGCCGGCTATACGCGCGATATCGGAACATTTCATAGCGCCGAGACGGGGATCGGATTCAACGTGACTGGCTACAGCACGCCTGCCGCGATCAAGCAGTATTATGGCCAGCATCCCGCAGCAGTCAACATTTTCTTACGAGTTCGCCTTCAACGCGAATAAGATCCGGCCGCACTAACGTGTAAGAGCGGCATTCCGATTGCATTGGTAACTGACGGGAGAAGGCACGTGCGCCTGTTAAGGGTTGTGTTACTTGGTGTTCTGGCCGTGGCCATCGCCGCCGGACAGAACACGGGAAAGCGCTCGGAAGGCAAAAACTACCTGCACCATGCGTTCTCGTTCGGAGCAGCCGGAAAATCAGCCATGGGGGCGGGCATCACTCAGGCGACGAACACGCCCAGCGAATGGGGCCAGGGTGTTAGCGGATTTGCCAAGCGTTTCGGCTCTGCGTTCGGCAAGCACCTGGTGAAGAACGGAATCCAGTATCCCGCTTCAAAAGTATTCCACGAAGAGTTCGGATATCAGCGCTCGGACAAGACCGGCTTCGGGCCTAGGCTTAAGTATGCGCTAACCGGAACCGTCATCACTCACAAGACGACAACGGGTAAGCGTACACTGTCCAAGAGCGAGTTGGCTGGCGCATTCGGCAGCGGGTTTATATCGCGCGCGTGGCAGCCAGCCAGTACACGAACCGTCGCGGGGGGCTTCGCTTCGTCGGGAATTACGTTAGGTGTAGATGCGGCCGGAAACGTGGTCCGGGAATTTTGGCCCGAGATCCGCCATCCGCATGCCGCCTCGCAAGCTCATCGCCGCGCAGCGGGCAACAAGACCGCACAACTCGAATACCACCGGTAGCACGCGGCGCCTGGTGCCGTTTAAATGTCGTAATACAGCGCAAACTCATACGGGTGCGGCCGCAACCGAATGGCATCCGCCTCGTTGCGCCGCTTGTAGTCGATGAAGGTCTCGATCAGATCCTCGCTGAACACATCTCCCTTCAGCAGAAAGTCGTGATC
>DATGMH010000118.1:0-5557 GCA_035293725.1 Bryobacteraceae bacterium | reverse complement strand
GTTCGCGGCAGAGGCGGTTTCTGTGCCAAAAACACTGGTAGTGGAACATAAAGAAACGTCAGACGGCTGGCAGGGATTCATTGCGGAACCTGCTCCTGACAAAGAACATCGAGCGTCGGCCGACCTAAACGCGTTGTCTGCCCTCCGTCTGACTCGCCGGGATTGAGTCCGAAAACCGCGCCACAGTTCCGCTCTGGGTGAGAAAACGGCATCCGCGAGCCTATGCCGGTCACCCGAAAGACAGTCCGACTGCCCGACCATCTCGCGCGGCGAGTTGACCAGGCAGTGAAAGATCGCGGCCACCGTTCGCTGAGCGCTTTCATCCGGACCGCGATCGAAAACGAGATCTCAGAGCGGCAGGATGAAGTGGCCGCCGCTGAAACGCGGATCGCCGCCAGTTTCGACCGCGTTTCGCGCGAGATCCGTGCCATCCGCTCCTCCCAGCTCGCTGATCGTGAATCCGGCGCCATCTCTCAGGTTCAAGGAATTGACTTTTGCCCGTCTGCGGCGGATCTGGGATACGACGGCTCGCTTTTGGGAAGAGATCGAAGCCGAAACCGTCCAACGCGTGATTCCAGCTTGCGGCATCCGCTGGCGGCTGACAGTACAGCCTGGTCCCGAACGCGATGGCCCGCCTGTGCGAACGCATGCGTATCAGCTCGAAATCCGTGATATCGGACGGCTCGCAGTCGCTTGCACGGATGAGAGTGGATGGAAGTTCATCACGGCGGAGAACCTGGTGCGGCTGGCGAAATTCCACGAGACTTCGCCAGACAAGCTGAGAGATCAGGTTCGGGGAAAGCAATGCACTGTCCTGGAGGACAAGTATAACGATGAGGCGGGCTACACCAGGCTCACTAGCATCGCCAATGGAGCAATCCTAGACGTCGAGCCGGACCCCGTCCAGTACCGGCCCGCCATTTCGATCCTCGCCGATCCGCGCAGCTTTATGATGCTGGTTCCCGCAGGGCTTGCTGCGGGCGTACTCAGTACGATCAAGAACAAGTACGACACTGAGATGGCGCGCGTACGAAATCGGCTCCCGATCGCCGTTGGCATGGTGTTCGGTCAGGCGCACACGCCTCTCTCCACGCTGCTGGACGCCGGCCGCCGAATGATGGATCTGCCGGTGAACGAGGAGCAGTGGACTGTCTCCGCCGTATCCGCTGCCAACAGTGTCTGTGGCTTGGAATTCTCGAACGGCGTTGCCTGGGAAGTTCCGACGTCTATGGGCGATGGAAGTACGGAGGATAAGTGGTACGCGTATTTTCTGCCAGCCAATTCTGGCGGCGCCCTCCACGTCGGCGGTTTGCGATCCGACAGACAGGTCTACGTGACACCAAGCCGCTTCGATTTTCAGTTTCTGGACTGCGCCGCAACCCGCTTTGAACTGGAGTACAGCGACGCAGGAAGGAAGCGGAGATTTCCGCGGCCATACCTGCTTGAGAAGTGGAATGATCTCGCGCGCGTTTGGGAGCTGCTTCGTAAAGGTCTGGCAACCTCGCAAATCAAGGCGATCCAGGCCGACATCGGCGCAAAGCGCCGGCAGTGGGCGGAGACCGGCGATAGGACTCTCGAGGCATTCGTGCGCGATACGCTCGCGACGGCGGACTGGAAACAGCCGCCGAGCCGGGACGAGCTTGATTTCTTAACGAAGGCTGGCACTGGCGGGCTGCTGGAAGATGCAGCCGAGCTATATTTGGCAATCTTGAAGCGCAAGACGGAAGTGGGAGGTGACGATGAGTGAAGCGCAAACTGCGCCGATTTACGAACAACACCGGTTTGTCTTTCTGACGTTGGACCCGATTCATGTTGGCACAGGCGGCTTCCGGCTGGGGCGCGTGGACATGCCGGTGGCGAGGGAGCCGGGAACCAACTTGCCGAAGATTCCGGGAACCACGCTCGCTGGTGCGGCTCGGAGCTACGCTGCGATGCAGTATGGCAAGCTCGATGCCGCTGGGCAGCATAAGAAGCTGAGGGAAGAGGACAAAATAGGCTGTCCGATCGTTTACACGTTCGGCACGACCCGCGGCTCTGGCGGACAAGCCGGGCGCGTGAGCATCTTCGATGCGCGGCTCTTATTGTTCCCGGTGCGGTCAATGATCGGCCCAGTGTGGGCCAGTACTGCCGAGCTCCTGAGCGAGGCAGGACTCTCCGTCTCGGAGCAGCCCGCCGGTGACGAGCGCCCCGCCGCTACATTCACCTGGGATCGAAGTATCAACCTTTCGTGGCTGCTGTTTGAGAAGCCTGGGCTAACAACGATTTCAGATGGAAACCTCACCGTGCAACCATCCTTCGCCGCTATCAAGGATCGGATTGTAATCCTCACCCCTCGTATGTTCGAGCAGGTTGTCAACAGCAATCTGGAGGTCCGCACGTCAGTGAGCATCGATTCCGAGACAGGTGCCGCCAAAGATGGAGCACTGTTCACCTACGAGGCCATCCCCCGTGGCGCCTGGCTGTGGTGCGACGTGATCGAAGACGATTACAACCCCGGCTTCCCGGTGACAAGTGAGAAACATAACGGCGGCCCGATGGGCGTCACTTGGAGCCGTCCTCTGGACGTGGTTTCTTCGGGTCTGCGGTTGATGGAGTACCTGGGCATTGGCGGCATGGGCACGCGTGGGTTCGGGAGACTGCGCGTGGTCCATGCCTGGAAGCAGGGGGGCGTGGCATGATAGCGCTCGATCTTGATCTGGGGGCCGCTAGGACCGCGCAGGCGATCCTCAAGGACGTGGACGCCACGAAGCAGGCCGCCAAGGCGGCCGAAGACCTGATTACGAAAACGCTTGGCGTAATCCAGGAGAATGGCCCTTACGCCGCCATCGTATTCTTGTGCTCGAACGCCAACGGCGAGGAGACTCCGACCTCCAAGGTGGCTTCATCCGTCCGGTATAACCTGCTCGATCTGGCGAAGACGCTCGGCGCCGAAGGCCTGACGAAATCCGGCGATTTTCGCAAGATTCTCGATTCCGTCATAAGGAACGTTTGTTCGGACCTGCAACTCCTCCTGCTTGTGAAGCAGACTTGGGAGCAGGCGTTGATCTACGCAAGGCATTCGGCAAAGAGCCTGAAGGCGCAGGTTGGGGCGTAGGCGGATGTGGAAAGCACATCAGATCGTACTCGAGCTTCTGTCCCCGCTCCATGTCGGGCACAGACGGATAGGGAATCTGGCCTCAACCCGCCGCTACGTCCCTGGCCGGGCGATTTGGGGCGCGCTCACGGCCCGCATCACACGCGACGCCGGCGGCCAGGACTATGCCGAGGTTGGAGGACGGGTTCATGAAGAACTGGCGTGGACGTACTTCTTCGTCTCAGCCACTCCGGGCAAGGTGCCCCTCTGGCCGTGGGGCGGGAACCGGCACGAATTCGAGTGGCTCTACCTCAGCAGTTTTGCGAGCACCGCGCTTGAGGATGGCCACAGCGCGGAGGAAGGCGCTTTGCACGAAGTCGAGCACATTGCACCGCGTACCCGCTTCGGCGATCAGGTCTTTCTCACGGGATACCTTTTTGAGCGCGAAGGATCGACACTCAACTGGCGCGGCGCCCTGAATCGTTTGCAAATTGGCGGCGAGCGGTCATACGGGTGGGGACGCGTGCGGCCCTTCGCCGTCACGCCGCTTGAAGGACCGTGTTTCGGCATGTACCGGGCGCACACGAATTCTGAAAGACCAGTCATCGAGGTGCCTGGTCATTCGGCGCTTGGCGCTCACACGCTGGCGTCTGATGCCGATAATTACCAAGGCGCAATTGAGCCACTGGTCGGCCGCGAGACGAACACCGAAAGCGGAGCGTTCGGAGCCAAGCCTTCTTTGGCATGCGTCTGTTGGATCCCCGGGACGAGAATCGTACAAGCCAGTAAATATCGGATTGGCCAACAGGGCATTTGGGAACCAGCATGAATTGATCTGACTCTTCCATGGCATTTTTGATCATCCACCCGGGCTGACTATCTCGGCGTGACTCGTCCTTGACTTGTCCGGCGGCGTACTCTCGGTACGTCAAGACGTCTTCGCGTCAGAGCAGGGTACTCCACCAACAAGTCCTAGACCACGGTAAGCGTACGGTTAGGGTCGTGTTGACTGGATCAAGCGACTTGGAGCTTGACGAAGCGCTCGTAGGGAAAGCATTTTCGAATATTGCTGAGGAAGTGCCCACCTTTGGATTCGGAGCGTAGGAACTGCTGGTGGTCAGCTTCGGAAAAATGGAAGTACCGATAGACATCGCCGCTACGGCGGGTGTCGGCGTCGTATGCGACCGAGAAAAACATCTTCGAGTCCTTCCGTGCCAATATCGATGAGACACTTACCGATTCGAGCGGTAACCAAGTCATTGGATAAAATCCAGTCGACCGAGTCACTTTGCAGAATCGGAGTATTTCCATGTACACCTTCTGTAGCTGAACTACAGGTCAGCTGTGTTGAGAGTAGGCGGCTAACTAATGAGTCAGTAACTAAACGTATCTTTCCGGCCTGCCGAGCTAATGCTCAACACCGCGCGACGTGCTCATGGTTGCGTCGCGCATTACGACAAGCAAACCGCGCCACTCTGTCTCGGCGAACTGCTCCATCGCCCGCATCACCGATTGGTGGATCTTCAAACGATTAGGCTGTCGCAACCGCACGATCAGGATGCCGTTGTGATTCGTGATTCGATACTCGGTAAAGCCCTTGTCTGTTGTGATCAGCAGACGGCCCTCGCGGACAGCGATGTCCCATAGCGCTGCATCTGACAGGCCTTGGCCCGACGTGCCTCGGACATCCCACACGTCGTGGCCCATCTCGCGGAGACGGTTTACAGTCATCTGGGGGATGTTCTCGTCCACGAGAATCTTCATCCGCCGCGGGACCGCTTATATCGGTGTGACCTGCTCTTCGGCTAGTTCGGCCGCGTAGTCGAGGCACGCCATGATGTCTTCGCGTTTCAGAGAAGGATATTCCGCCAACAGGTCCTCGACCGTATCGCCGTTAGCCAGCATACGGACAATCTGGTGGACGGGGATGCGCGTTCCCTTAACACACGCCTGGCCGTGGCAGATGGCAGGATCAATTGAAATCCTCTCAAACGGCACGTCGGGAACCTCCTTATCAGTTTACTCGAACGCTCCATCGTCTTTCCAGTTGGAACGTTGAAACCAGTTCAGTTCCAACCGCGCGTTCCGTGTTCCGCGATTGGTTCCTACTCCTTATTTCCCCAAGCTGCTGATTTCTTGGCAACGTTCCCAGTGTTCTCCCTGTTCCGGGTCATGGGTGTTGAACAATTGGTCCGGTTTCCATATTGCTCTAGTTTGCAAGCCCGGGAACAGTGGGAACTGCTAACATCTTTAACGCATTGCTCGTAGCGAACTGGGAACAGACCGGGAACAATACTGGGAACACTTGCTCATTCTCCTTTCCGATACCGCCACTCCAGCCGCGCGCCTTGCCGCTCGCGGTACCGCTCCCAACCGAGCGCTCGAAGGCATCGCGCGGCGCGGTTCTTGTCGCTCTGCGTCCACATGGCCTGCGGCTTCTCCAGACACTTTTGCAGCACTTCGCTGACAGAAACGCTGGAGCGC
>DATGMH010000117.1:0-6326 GCA_035293725.1 Bryobacteraceae bacterium | reverse complement strand
TTCCGCAAGACGTTCTACGAATCGCTGGAGCAGTTGCAGCGCGACCTCGATGCGTATCTGGCGTTCTACAACCGCGAGCGCGCCCACCAGGGCTATCGCACCCAGGGCCGCACGCCGTTTCAAACCTGGTCAGAAGGGGTTGCACAACTGCGCCGAGAGGAGGTGAAACCCGAAGCCGCTTAGTTTACAATCCGCGCCACCGGTCTCCCGGTGTCCGCCCATCTCCAGCTAAATACACGTCGTGAGTTACAGATGGGCTTCCCATTGATCAGTCCCAGATTCCACCACAGCACGGGCATCTATCTCCGCATCGCCCCCAACTCTTGTGGTTCTTCATCCAATGCTCTTTCAGCTCCAGAGACCAGCAAGACATCTCATTTCCTTCATCGGCCGCCAGTTTGTGCTACATCCAGTGCCTTGTCGTGCTCGAAAAGGTACTGAATGATTTCGCGAGGCGCGCGCGCCGATGTCTCCCGACCAAGACGTGGGTTGTTCGCATCCAAGTGGAGGCTGGTGACGGAACGCCGCGTCGTAGGCCAACTGTCCGTTGCCATCAATTGGTGCTCCTTCCTTGGTCCCGAAGCCGCGGAGGCTCGGCGTAGCCTACAGGGAACTACCCTAGTGTCGGCGCGCGATTCGCAGCGGTTCGAGCCATAATGGTCAATCGTGGGAAAAGTCTCGCTCGTCGCTCGCAAGCGTATCATAAATAAAAGATTATGGAAGCGTAGTTAATGAAAAAGTGAATGAGAGGTCTTCGCAGAAGGCCACACATGCGAGTTTCGGAATGTGAGCCGACATTAAAACCCGCGCCTCTCCCCTCAAGCTGAGACGTCGGGTTATGCTGCTGAGGGCACGAAAGCTTTGTCGGGCTTTGTCTCTTCCATGAGAGTTAGGAACTTCACGCCTTCCAGCACACTCGATGGCAGTACTTCTTCACTTGTAGCAAGCACGATGGCCTGCTCGATTTCACTGTTCAAGAGCAAGGCCGTAAGCACCTTCCGCCTCGCCCTGTCCAGTACATCGGCACGATCAATCACAACGAATCGCATTCCTGTTGCCGTTGCTAACGCAAGCTGAAATGCGATGCCGAATCGAAAGCGCTCGGACTCGGAGAGCTGCTTCAGCACGAGCCCAGGCCCGCCACCGGGACATGAGACACGGATCTCGAACGGTTCCAGCATCAAATTGCAGGCATAACCGAAAATCGCCAATTGGCGGTTGAATTTTTCCTTGAACGGCTCCATCTGACTGCCGGCCTGCTCCATCATGCCGCCATTGGGTCCGAAGAATTCCGTCAGCTGGTCCAATAGACCAATTCTTGCCTCCAGGCTTGACCGCTCTCGGACATTCGATTCCCACCTTTTCTGCGCACTCTGGGCCTGTTGGGCCTTCTCTAGCACACGCTCTCCTTTATTGATCCGCTCCGTGAGGATCGCCAGCCGTCCTCCCACATCCTCGCCATGCGGCTGCGCCACCTCCCGAAGCTTGGACTGCTCCTCTACCAGTCTTGTTCGTCTGCTCACGGCCTTACGGTGACCCTCGAGACGCGACTTTGCCACTTCGATGTCGGCATACTCGTTGAGTTCTTCCCGCGTTCCTTGGATGAGCCCCTCAAGGTCCGCGAGCCGCTCCCGCAATGTCTCTAGCTCGCTCGTTTTGAGCGCCTCTGAAATCGCTTGGCCACACGAGGGGCACCTGCCCTTCAAACCCTGCGTCACCGCCAAACTATTCTCAACAGTCTTCTGTTGGGCGATCAGGTCTGCCAACTCTTGGCGTAGTTTTTCCGCTTGGCCCCGTTGGGATTCCAGGTGGAGCAATTCTTGTTCTTGATCTGCGCTCAGAATTTCAGACGAGACCTCCTCGATCTCCGCTTGCACCTGTTTCAATCGGGCCTGTGCATTCTGCCAGCACGCAGCCGCCTCTGCCTTCTGTGCAATGAGGCTTTCCTTCTGTTCCCGCAGCTCCCCAAGTTTCTTTTGTACTTCCTGTACACTCGGGAGATCAGAAGGGATATCGGGCTTCTCCATCTGGCCCAGGGCCCTCAACGCACGGGTCGCTTCTGCACGCAAGTCATAGAACCGCCGATAAGCCGTTTCAACATCGCTGATGCTTGATAGTTTCGGCGGTTCTTCCTTAATCCCGCAGAAGGCTTTGCGGATTTGCCCAGGAATTTCGAGCTTCCCCGCATCAACCACCTGCGCCAAAAGCTTCTTCTGCTCGGCTTCCGACATCGCCATGAAGCCGTCTGCATTTAAGACCGCAGACAAGACGTCGGCCGGGCCAAAGCGTTTCTCCAGCGCAGCCTCGGCAGTGTCCACCGGCACGCGCTTTCCATTTATCTCGACGATGTGCGATCTTGCTGTACGCCGCCGATTGATCGTTTCGCCGTTTTCGAAAGTCGCCGAGACCTCAAGCTCCTTTTCGCCGGCACGAATCAAAGCCTCAGCGCCTCGGCCGGCCGCATCCGTCAGTTCACATCTCCCCGTGAACAGGTACTCCAAAGCCATCTGGATGGAGCTCTTGCCACAGCCGTTCGGCCCTCGCACGAAGTTGAATCGGTCCAACTCCAACACAGTCTCCTGATGCGACCGGAAGTTCTTCAAAGTCAGCCTTTTTATTCTCATGCGCCTCGCTCCCTTCTGTCGTTTCCTTCGCGCCCGATTCTGAGTTCGGTGTCCACACGCACGTCGGCAATCTTTGTCAGCCTCTGCGCGAGTTCAGCGCGCTTTTCTGCCTTCAGCGCCGAGGAAAGACCGGAAATTGTCAATTTGTCCCGTAGTCCCTGGTCATCGGAGTGCGCTCTGAACCATTCATCGAGGATCGCCATGGCATCGTGGTACGGGTAGAACTTCTTCTCGACAGGCACGAAATCAGCAACGTACTCGCCCTCGTTCCCGTCGCGATAGCAAATCAGCCCGCGTTCCACCATGAGGTCCTTGAGAACCTTCGTGTTCTGCTTTTCGGCTTCTTGAAGCCAGAGAGCAAAACGGAGTCGTTCTTCAGCGGTCATCTGGCCGTAGGGATTTGTCTTTGCCACCGGGCATCCGTTCAACAGCAGCGGGCACCAGGTACAGTGCCTGCCTGGCGACGCCTTAAAATCGCGTTCGCCAGAGGCCGCTAGCTCGTGAAGCTTCCTCTGGCGCGCGCGTTCTCTCTGCGCCAATTCCTTGAGCCAGGGCAAATCCTTCCGCGTGTACTCAACGCAACGCGACGCCCCATAACGCACAAACTCTAAGACAAACTTCACCTTTTCCAGGGACGGGTTGAGGCACATCAGTAGGAGGGGGTAAAGCTTCGATTGGAAAGTGTCAGCGTCGATGATCTGGTAGTAGCTTTTCCAGTCGTCGATCTCAGCATCCGTAAGGGAGTGGAGCATCACAAGGTCGAGCGTTCCCTCGTATTCGGCGGTTCGTGCGTCACCTGCTGAATCCTCAATTGGACAGAAGCCTTGATCGATGGCGATGTGGAGCTCCGTTGCCAGGATTTTTTCCGGATCAAGGGCATGGTTTTCACGAAACCTCTCCAGGACTTCATGGGCTTCACTGCTGGCCTCCTTCATCAGCGTGTCGAATACTTCGAGGTCGGTCGAACGTTTCGTTTTGACAAGGTGGTTGATATAGGTTGCGAGGATTTCGTGGATTTGGATTCCTCGCTCCGCCGCTTGTGATTCGGCAGTCCTTTCGCATCGGACGTGCTTCTGAATGTAGAGGGTTTCGCATGCCATGTCGCCGTAGCGCGATTGACTCAAAGGCGGGAGAGATTTCCTTTCGTATTCAAGCTCACGCACCATTGATGCCTCCCTTCCTTCTTTCGGTGTATGACCAGGGGCTCCCGCCGCCCCACGTGCTGGCGTCGGGTGGAATCCAACCGTGGTCCTCCCTCTTTCATCGTTAAAGGGATACGAAATTAGAGCTTGACTCTGGACTATACTCCAGAGTGTAAATTTCAAAGACAGGAGCCAAGGCCATGCAGATTGGCGTTGTGGCGAAAAAGATTGGCCTAAGCGTTGACGCAATTCGCTTCTATGAGCGCAATGCCTTGCTTCCGCGCCCTCCCAGAACCGAGGGAGGATTCAGGCAATACGGCGAAAGCGATGTCGAAACACTGACTTTTATCCGGCGGGTACAAGGTTTGGGTTTCAAACTGAGCGAAATTCGGGGCCTTCTGAAGCTGCGAGGCGGTCGCTTGCAGCCCTGCGCTCCAGTGCGCCGCCAATTGCGGCGGAAGCTCGTTGATGTACGGCACAAATTGGCAGACCTTCAGAGGTTGGAGCACGAACTCCGTTTGGCGCTGCGAAGTTGTGACAGGGAGCTTCGTAATCGGCATGGTCATTGCCCGGTCCTACGGGGAAAAGACAACGCCAAATTAGGGGGCGACACGTGAAAGCAGAGACCTTTGGAACATCGTCCGGCCGCTCAGGTTCAGGCGCTCTTCTCGTTGGAGGGTTGGCCGCGATTCTGGCCTCGACCTGCTGCCTCGGCCCCCTGGTTTTGGTGCTGCTGGGCGTAAGCGGTGCCTCGATAGGGAATTTGACTAAGCTCGAACCATATCGCTTGTATTTCATCGGGGGTGCCCTTGTGGCCCTTTTCTTTGCCGGACGGCGCATTTTTCGACGTGCACAGTCCTGCGAGCCGGGCGAGGTGTGCGCTTTACCACGGACTCGCCAACTTTACAAAATCCTCTTCGCGATCGTGGCGGCGCTGGTGTTGATCGCGCTGGTGTTTCCCTACGTTGTCCGATTCTTTTATTAAGGAAAGGATGCTTATGAAACTCAGAAAAAACATGATTCTTGGGTCTCTTGCCGCGCTCATTCTGGTTGCGCCAGCTTGGGCTACGGCCCGCATCGTCACCTTGAACGTTTCCAAGATGACCTGCGCGGCTTGTCCGATCACCGTGAAAAAAGCGCTGGAGAAGGTTCCAGGCGTCTCCAAGGTGGAAGTGAGTTTTGAAAAAAAGCAGGCCCAGGTCACCTTCGACGATGCCAAGACCAACACGGACGCCTTGCTCAAGGCCACGAGAGACGCCGGCTATCCTTCTGAAGTGGCGAAGGATTCGAAGTAGCTCAGTGACGGCAGAGCGTGGCCCGAGTCTCGCAGAATCTCTCCAGGGCTTCGCTTCAACGTCGAGGGGCAAGCGCGTATGTCTGAATGCTGTTCTCCTAATCCGAAGCCATCCGCCCCGGCAGTGATGAACTGCCCCGTAAACGGAGCGCGTTGCAAACAGGTTGACATGCTCACAGTCAGAAGCTTGGTTCGTCACCTTTCTTTGCAAATGGCTGGGACCCAATACTATTTCTGCGAAGCCCGTGACTGCGATGTGGTGTATTTCGCTTCGGATGCGCAAGCGCCGATTTTTCGTCGCCAGGACCTCTTGGTACGCGTCGGTGCGAAAGCGGAGGCAGACCCGATCCAAATTTGCTACTGCTTTGGCTTCACGCGCCAGGATATCGAGAAGGAGATCGCCGAGACAGGCCGGTCTACTGTACCGGACCGGATCGCGGCAGAGGTGAAGGCAGGCAACTGCGCATGCGAGCTCAAGAACCCTTCGGGAAAATGCTGTCTCGGCGATGTTACGCGAGTGGTTCGAGATTCTTTGAGAGGAGTCGGATGAGCAAGCGTGTGGTCGTTTATAGCCAACCAGGCTGAATGTTCTGCGCAAAGGTGAAAGAGTTTCTTTCGCAGAACAAAATCGAATTCGTGGACCGCAATATTGCTGCAGATGATGCAGCGCTGAGTGAACTGGAAAAGCTCGGCTACATGACTACGCCGGTCACGATGATTGACGGACAGATAGTTGTAGGCTTCGATCTGCCAAAGCTGCGCGCCGCGCTCGGCCTTTGATCGCATCCGACGTTCTGGTGCAGCACTTGCAGGCTGCCGACGCCAACCTGCTTTTGTGCGAAAATCCACCTAGCTTGAACGCGGAGGGTGGAAAGCCCTCTTGCTCAGTCTGACTGAGGTGCTCCAAGCAAACGAACGAGACGGCTCTGGCGAGCAAGAAGAAGTGAAGGCACACTTAGGGCGAAGATCGACAGCCAAAATCGTTCGCTATTTCGTAGTCCTTTGATTGGCAATTTCAAAAGAAAGGTGCAGGAACTCGATTGCTTTGTCCACGTCAGACGCTTGCCTTAGATAAACGCTGACCCACCCACTCTCAGGAAGGATGTGGTGGGGTGGTCCCTCCTTAGTGCGGATTCTTGGGAAGTCGATCAGGGTTCCTGAGGGAAGGCGATCAGCATTCCTGCGGATTCCGATCAGGTAATCGGAGCGCAGCGACGCTGGGGGGATGATTGTGGCGGAAGTGATCGGGATGGTCAAGAAATTTCG
>DATGMH010000116.1:0-2679 GCA_035293725.1 Bryobacteraceae bacterium | reverse complement strand
GCGGGCCAGATCCCGCAGTCACGGCCGGCGGTTGCGGGCGATCGCCGACTTGAGGTCGAGCGCCGGGGCGAAGCGGGGAACGCGCCGGGCAGCCACAACCATGGCGCTCCCGCTGCGGGGATTGCGCACCTTGCGCTCCTTGCGATCGGCCACGCCGAAGGTGCCAAAGCCGGAGATGGTCACGCGGTCGCCCTGAGCGAGCGAGGAGGTGATGCCCGCGAGGCAGGCTTCGAGCGCGCGTGTCGCCTGGGCCTTGGTCAGGCTGGCCTCGGTCGCGATCCTTCCGACCAGGTCGCGCTTGTTCATGACTCACCCCCGATGCCCGCGAGTTTTATCAAACGCCCGCCGCGGTGTCAAACCACGGCCGTGGGCGCTCGCACGGCATCCTTTCACGGTGCTACAATCCACGGGCGATGGAGATCAAGGCTCCTGGTGGGCACCTCGTAGAATGCCCGCACTGCGGATCGCGGGATCTGCGTTATTCGCAAACCGAGACCGTCGTGGATCTCGTGATGCAGTTCTGGCGCAAGCATGCGCTTCGCTGCCGCGAATGCGGCGCACGGTTCTACGAGCGGACGGACGAATCGAAGAACTGGATGTGGACGACCAAGGGTTAGCCGGCATTCGAACGGCGCCGGCGCAACACCACGAAGCCCCCCGCCGCGGTGAGGAGCAAGGGCACCGTCGAGGCAGGCTCCGGCGCCAGGGTGTAGCCGATGACGTCCATTTCGCGAATGTCCACTGCGCTGATGTTATTCTCCACGCCCGAGCCGGTAGACGCGTTATACGAATCGTTTGTACCGCTGGCCCAATCCCTCAGGTCTCCGCCGCCGGGGTTGTTGTAATACTTCAGATTCGTGTTCCCGCCGTCGATCGAAAAGTACACGCCGGTGTTGGTTCGATTGAGGCTCATCGCGCCGGGAGCCGTGTAGCCGAACAGGTCGAGCACGCCGTAATCGGGGCTGCCGTCCAGCTTGCTCCCCAGCAGGCCGAACCGCCCCATCACCTCCGAAATTTCATGTTCGACCACGCCGATGAAATCGATTTCTCCCGGCACCGCCCGATTGTTCGGATCGTAGGTGTAATTCCAACCCGCGCCGAACGTAACCGTGCCGTCGCTGCCGTTGTAGTTGGGCAACAAGCCGAGAGCCTTTGCTTGCGCGGTAGCCAACAAGAAATTACCGCCGCCCGTTGGGTCGGCCGCGGGCAGATCATTTACCGCGGTATGGTCATCGGACGATGTGGCATCCGACGCCAGAACACTCTTCATTTGCGAATAGTTCAAGGTGCCGGCGAGCTGCGTCTGGCTTTTGCCTAGCACGCTCGTTCCGGAAGCGGCATCGACCGTGAGGTTGATGGTGATCGCGTTGGCGAACAGGCTCGAATACACGCCCTCGGCATAGGCGATCGCGTTCTGCCAATCCGTCTGCTCGGCCTGGGGGAGGCCTGTGAAATTGCTGGTATAGGAGTTGGCGAAAATCAGGGATGCATGCGAGGGAATTGCGCCCGCGAGAAAAACGGCCGTGTAAAGTAATGCGGTACGAAAGTGGCGCAGCAAACTATCTCCTCCGAGATGTGGCCATTGTAAATCGGATCTACTTGGCGGTCAATGATTTTGGCGGGCAGCAGAATGCTGGTTAACTAAGGTAAACTACTTAGTATAGTCACATAGACCAGCCGTCCCCTTTTGGCGGGTCAACAGGCGCAGACTCTGTCAAAGTGGATCTGGCGGGCGATTTCAGCGTGGCGCATCGCCGGTGGGCAAGCGCCCGGTCCCGTGGGCTTCGGATTCCACTGGAACTGGCCGCGCAAAGTGTTCTATACTGCGCATTCGGACGGAAACCCTATGGATGCCAATTCGACGGTCAAACTGATCTCCGGCCTGCTGGCGGTCCTGCTGATTGCCATCGTGTTCCTGCGGCGGAAAAAGAAGAAAGGCGCTGCCGAAGACGAGTTTTAGCAGGCTGCTGAAAAACGCCTGCAGCCGCCAAAATCGCCGCCGCAAGTTGTTGATTCTGTATCGGCGCAGGTGGGGAAAACTTAGTTTTTCAGCAGCCTGTTAGAAGCCCGTCATTCAGGGGCGCGGCTGACGGCCGGGGAGAACTTCGTTCAGCGAGCCTTGGCGGTAGCCCTCGAGATCGAGCGTCACGTAGCGGAACCCGAGACCTTTGAAGATGGCGGTGAAGCGCTGCGCCATCTCGACGGTCAGCGCTTTCGCCATTTCCTCGCGGGCGATCTCGATCCGCACCACCTCGCCATGAAACCGCACGCGGAACTGCCGGAAGCCGAGCGATTTCAATTCCTCTTCACCGGTCTCCACGGTCTTCACGTTCTCGATCGTCACCGGCGTTCCGTAAGGAATGCGCGAGCTGAGGCAGGCCGCGGCTGGGCGGTCCCAAGTGGGTAGACCGGCCAGGCGTGAGAGTTCGCGAATCTCGGCCTTCGTGAGGCCGGCGTCGACCAGCGGCGCGCAGACGCGGTGCTGCCGGGCGGCGTTCTGCCCGGGCCGGTAATCGCCCAGATCGTCCACATTCACGCCGTAAACGATGTGCTCGAAGCCGCGCTCGCGCGCCACCTGCTCCATGCGGGTGAACAGCTCGTCCTTGCAGTGGAAGCAGCGGTTGGGATCGTTGCGGACGTAGTCCGGATTCTCGAACTCATGGGTGTCGATGTATTCGT
>DATGMH010000115.1:0-9274 GCA_035293725.1 Bryobacteraceae bacterium | reverse complement strand
TAGATCCCATTGCGTTCGCCAAAGATGTATTCCTTCATCTTTGGATTCCAGCGCTTGGTCTGGTGCCCGAAGTGAACGCCGGCTTCGAGCAGTTCTTTCATGCTAATCGACGGCAAAAACCCTCCTTTTGGGTCCGAGTCTAATCCCGAATCGCGGCCCAAAGCGGAATTTGCGATTCAGGTACGTGTGAATCTAGGCCGGACCGAGCGTGGTCCGGCTCCGGAACTTTAGCGCTTGCTGAACTGGAAGCGCTTGCGCGCGCCCTTCTGGCCGTACTTTTTTCGCTCATGCTGGCGCGCGTCGCGCGTTAAAAAACCGAGCTCTTTCAGCTTGCCGCGCAGCTCCGAATTGAATTCGATCAGCGCGCGCGCGATTCCGAGCTTGGCCGCCCCGGCCTGCCCCGAAATCCCGCCGCCATCGGTCGTGATGATCACGTCGAACTTGTCGGCCGTTTCCGTGGCCAGCAGCGGCTGCCGGACGATGGCGCGCGCCGCTTCGCTCGTGAAATAATCCTCGAACGCGCGGCCATTCACTTTGATCTCGCCTTTGCCGGAACGCAAGAACACTCGCGCCACCGCGGTCTTGCGCCGGCCTGTTCCTAAATGTTGTACGAGCGGCACTCTCTCCTCAAATCTCCTAAATGGCTAACGTCGTGGGCTTCTGGGCGTCGTGCGGATGCTTGGGACCCGCGTAAACCTTCAGTTTCCGGTACATCTGCTTTCCGAGCTTGGTCTTGGGAAGCATTCCCTGAATCGCTTCCTCCACCATCCGCTGCGGACGGGTTTCGCGCACCACGCGCGCGCCGGTTTCCGTCAAACCGCCGGGATAGCCGGAGTGACGGCGATAAATTTTTTGCTCTTCTTTGCGTCCGGTCAGCCGGACCTTGGCGGCGTTGACCACCACCACATGATCGCCCGTATCGAGAAACGGCGTGTAGGTAGGCTTGTGCTTGCCTTGCAGCAGCATCGCCGCTTTGCTGGCGATACGGCCCAACACCACATCCTCGGCATCGATCAAGTGCCAATGGCGCTCGATCGCCTCGGGCGAAGGGATTGCGGTTTTCATGTAGACAGACCTTCTCCGTGCAAGTTCTTAACCATTTAAGCTTAGCGGATGAGAACAAGATGTGTCAAACTGCGGTTCAACCATCGCTCAGCGTTCGGACAAAATCAGGGCTGCGCCGCTTGATCCGCCTGAGGCCCGGTATGTCGATGTCGAGGAGCACCGGATAAACGTCACCGCCGCCGTTAACGATTGTTCGCCAGTGCTGGCTTCGGAAACCGCAGCGCCGGACGGAAGGCCGTTGGCCGTCCACGATCTTGTGGAGGAGGCGAAAAACCGAACCCAGCCTGGCAACGGACAAAATGGCCCGGAAGCCGGTTGGGATACAAGCCCCACTCGCAAACCAAGACCGTTGTGTACGCAGGTGCCAGTGCCCGAGCATCGCCGCCCGGATTGAGAAATCGACGTTCCGGGAATCTACGAACATTGATGATGGCGGTCGTTCGATTGGCTAAAGGATCGCGCCAGTGTGAGCAGATTGCTAATTTGACTGGATTTCAGCGGTTGTCCGCGATGAGATAATTTAATGCACTCAAAGAACATGCCGCCCTTGGAAAACGTGTGGGAACCAAGGAACCGGACGCCTGTTCTGCTGGTTAGCGGCGCAATCACCCTTGCCGTGGCCGTGGTGGACTGGTGGACCATGCCCTACGTGTCGTTGGGCTTTCTGTATTTGTTCCCGATCATGCTGGCGGCCGGGTTTTTGCCACGCTGGGCAATCGTCTTGCTTGGTATGGGCTGCGCAGTTCTGGCGGAGATTTTCAGTTCTCTGAACAGATCGTTCACTCGACTATCTCTTGAGATGCTCGCACTCGCAGGCTGCGGGCTGTTCGTGGCGGAGCTTGTTCGTAATCGCCGGATGACCTTGGAGGCGCAGGAACGATTTCGGGCTCTCGTGGAAACCAGCCCGGCTGCCATCGTGACCGTGAACGACCGCGGATTCATCGAATTGGCCAATCAAGCAGCCACTCAGATGATGGCGCCGCGGAACGGGCATTTGATTGGAAGCCCGATCGCTGCGTTTCTACCCGAATTGCATCACGCGCTACGCTGGGAGGACGCACCCCAGTTTCGCACGTCGATGCAGTGCCAGGGCCATCGCGGCGACGGTGAATCGTTTACGGCAGAGGGCTCGCTAGGGCATCCCGCGGTACATTTTAGATCTGCCCCCATAAGGGTGCTTGCGCACGCGAACGTTTTTGCGCTCGCTTTTATGAATTTTGTGAAACCACAAACAAAATGTGAACAGGACTCCGATACGAGGCCAAAATCAGCGCTACAGAAGGCAATAGGAACCTTGCATTGCTGGGCCCATGAGGTCGCGATCTATTGTGAGCGCTCCTACGCCAACGAATAAAAATGTCGAGCAAACGAATTGTTATCTTGAGCGTAATTGTCGTAGCGATTATTATCGCGGCGGCCTTTCTGCTCTCCAGCCGCGGCCGTGAAGTCTGGCGGCTGACCTCCGCTCATCTGAAACAACTCGTTGCATCTGTTCTGGACTTCAGCCCCACCGGTGAGGCTGCGGATGCAAAGCTCCCGCAGGAGCCGACCAAAAACCCGAACGCCGCAAAGTCGGCCGCCAACCCTAGTGTGGATTTAACGCCGGCGCAACTAAACTCGATCAAGATCGAGCCAGTGGGAGCATACGAGTTCCCGGTTGAGATAGAAGCGGTTGGCAACATCAGCTTTGCGGATGAGCAATCCGTTCAAGTGTTTCCGCCTTATCAAGGAACTATTATCCAGTCCTTCGTGCAACTCGGCGCTCACGTGGAGAAGGACCAACCGCTGTATACGATCAAGAGCCCCGACCTCATCCAGGCCGAATCAACAATGATCGGCGCCGCGGCAACGTTCGAATTGACCACCAAGGAACTGGAGCGCGTCAAGGGACTCCCCGGAGTTGCGCAGCGGGAAGTGGAGCAGGCGATCTCGGATCAGCAAACGGCCGATGGCGCTCTCAAGGCCGCGCGACAAGCTGTGCGGGTCTTTGGCAAGACCGAAGAAGAAATCGACCAAATGATCGCTTCCCGCAAGATCGACCCCGCACTTGTTGTTCGCAGCCCTATCGCCGGCCAAGTTACGTCCTATAACGCACCGCCGGGGCTGCTGGTACAGCCTGGGAACGCGCCAGCGCCTTACACGATAGCGAATCTCTCGATCAAATGGATGCTAGCAGATGTCATCGAGAGCGACATCGCCCTGCTTCACTTGGGACAAGGAGTTCAGGTCAAGGTGATGGCTTACCCGAACCGTATGTTTAAGGCCAAGGTGACGAAGATTTACCCCGCAGTCAATCCGAATACCCATCGGGAGACGATCCGGTCAGACGTCGAGGACCCCAAGGACGAACTACGCCCTGGAATGCTCGCCAATTTCGTAATCAGCGTAGATGGTCCGAAAGTTGGGATCGGGGTACCTGCCAACGGTGTGGTGCGCGAACCAGATGGCACGATGACCGTCTGGGTGACGACTGACCGTCACCATTTTGAGCAAAGGGTCGTTAAAACGGGCCTGCGGCGGGATGACCGGGTTCAGATCATCAGTGGCTTGCGCCGGGGCGAGTTGGTCGTGACAGATGGCGCCGTGTTCTTGAGCAACATGGTAGCGGCACAGCAAGCGGAGTAAAGCCACCATGTTCAGATCTCTTCTTGCCTTTTGCTTGAGCCGGCGCGCGATTGTCATTGTCAGTCTGCTGCTTTTTGCGGGTGCCGGACTCGTCGCATTCAAGTTACTGAATATCGAGGCCTATCCAAACCCGACTCCAGTAATCCTGGAAATCACGGCGCAGGCGCCCGGCCTTTCGGCTGAGGAGATGGAGCGCTACTACACGATTCCGATGGAAATCGGCCTCTATTCCACTCCCGGCATTGACGTGATCCGCTCGACTTCTTTTTATGGGTTGTCATTCGTCCGCGTCAGTTTCAAGTACGGGGTCGATTATTTCTTCGCCTACAGCCAGACATCGGTGGCGATGCAGCAGAATGTCAGCCTGCCGGGCAATTTGGTGCCAACCATCCAGGCGAACAGCTCGACCGGAGAAATTTATCGCTATCAGGTTGTGGGCCCGCCTCATTTCGGAATCGCCAATCTACGCACCGTTCAAGACTGGATCGTCGCGCGCAGGCTGCTCACGATTCCAGGGATCGCGGCCGTCAATAGTTGGGGCGGCCCCACTAAGGAATTTGAGGTCGAAGTTGACCCGCACAAACTGGAAGCTTACAGCGTTACCGTCCCCCAAATCTTAACCGCCCTTGGTAACGCAAACACCAACGTCGGCGGACGCGAAATCCGCGTGGGCCAACAGTCCATCAACATTCGCGGTGTCGGCCTGATTAACGACGGCGGTAACGATGATTTGACCGAAGGGTACAAAGTAGGCGACATCGAAAACGTCGTTCTGAGCCAGCAGAACGGCGTACCGATTCTCATTAAGGACGTGGGCAAGGTTTCCGTCGGATACCGCCCAAGGCTCGGAATTTTGGGCCGGGATAACCAGGACGACGTGGTCGGGGCAATCGTTGTCCAACGGCGAACCGAAAAGACCGCCGACATGATCCCCAAAGTCAAGGAAGCGATCGCCGCTCTGAATCGCGACGGGAGTCTGCCGCCGGGCGTCCGCGTTGTTCCCTACTATGACCGGTCAAGCCTAGTTGCGATTACTACACACACGGTTGTGCACAACTTGGTTTACGGATGTCTGTTGGTCTTTCTGATCCAGTGGATCTTTCTTGGGAACCTTCGCAGCGCAATCATTGTTGGGATCAACATTCCCTTCGCGTTGTTCTTCGCCACTATCCTTCTGGTGATTCGGGGTGAAAGCGCGAACCTGCTATCGGTGGGCGCCGTGGATTTCGGGATCATTGTCGATTCGGCGGTAATCCTGGTTGAGAACGTGTTTCGAAATTTTCAACGAGACCCCGAAGAAAGACAGGGATTGTTGCAGCGCCTTGCGAGAGGTTCGTGGGGGCCGGACCCAACCACAGGCGAGCACGCGGAAGCAGGAGCAATGTTCCGTTGGACCGACCGTTTGCGGATGATTCTGGTTAGTGCGCTCCAGGTCGACAAAGCCGTCCTGTTCTCAGCGTTGATCACAGTGGCTGGTTTCGTGCCTCTGTTTACCATGCAGGGGGTCGAGGGACAGATTTTCGGCCCCATGGCGCGTACCTACGGTTATGCGTTGGCCGGAGCGTTGATTGCGACCTTCACGGTGACGCCTGTGATTGCGTCGTTCCTGATCCCCGAACACCTTCGAGAGACAGAAACGATCGTTGTCCGCCTGCTCCACGGCATTTACAATCCAACGCTACGCTTCGCGCTGAAAAACCGCTTCCTGATCGTCGGATTGGAATTGGCACTCTCGCTGGGAACTTTTTTTCATCATCGCGCCCCGGCTTGGCAGCGAGTTTCTTCCTCACCTGGAGGAAGGCAACTTCTGGATACGCGCGTCCATGCCTATAACGCTCTCACTGCAAGATGGCGAGGCGGCCACGCGGAAGATGCGCGAAATTCTCCTGCGGCATCCCGAAGTGCTGACCGTGGTCTCTCAACACGGCCGGCCCGATGATGGCAGCGATGCCTCGCCCTTTTCGAACGTCGAGCTATTCGCCCCGCTCAAACCTTTCGACGAATGGCCACACGGTCTGACCAAGGAGAAGTTGACCAACCAAATTCAACGGGAATTCCAAAATGAGTTGCCGGGCGTCGTCTTCAATTTCTCGCAATATATAGAAGACAACATCGAAGAAGGAATCTCAGGCGTTAAAGGCGTCAACTCGGTCAAGATCGTCGGCCCAAACTTGGAGGAGCTGACAAGGCTGGCCGATCAAGTTCGCGAGCAGATGAGCCAGGTTCGCGGTGTTACCGATCTCGGCATTTTTCCGGTGCTCGGCCAGCCGAACCTGAACATCAAAGTGGATCGAGAGAAGGCGGCGCGCTATGGGCTCAACTCCGGCGACGTGAATTCAGTAATCCAAGCGGCGATTGGCGGAGCTGTTGCAACTTCCGTCCTCGAGGGGCCCCGCAGTTTCGACCTTGTTGTCCGTTACACACCGGATTACCGCAACAATATCGATGAGATCCGCAACATCAAAGTGGGTTACACGACTGCTAGCGGCGCAAATGCTTACATCCCGCTCTGCGAGTTGGCGGACATCTCTTTGGATACGGGAGCAGCCTGGATCTATCACGAAAGCATGCAACGTTTCATCCCGGTGAAGTTCAGCGTTCGAGGCCGGGATCTCGGCGGAACGGTCGAGGAAGCACAGAATCGGATTGCAAAAAATGTGAAGCTGCCGCCCGGATATCACTTGATCTGGGCGGGTGAGTTCGGTGACCTTCAGGAAGCCAAAAAACGGCTGGAGGTGATTGTGCCAATCAGCTTCATCCTGATCGCCGGCGCCCTGTACAGCTTGTTCAACAATTTCCGTGATTCCATTCTGGCGCTGGCTGGTATACCTGATGCGATTGTCGGCGGGATCCTTGCGCTGTACGTCACCCACCTCAACTTCAGCATCTCGGCGGCGATCGGCTTCGTATCGCTGTTTGGCGTGTCCGTCATGGACGGCATCTTGATGATAAGTTTTTACAACCAAGAAAGATCTCAAGGGTTTGCCCCTGCGGAGGCAATGTATCGCGCCGCCACTACACGCATGCGTCCGTTGTTAATGACGGCATTGTCCGCCTGCATTGGACTGTTTCCCGCGGCTATTTCGACGGGCATCGGAAGCCAGGTGCAGAGGCCACTTGCAACCGTGATTGTTGGCGGCATGTTGGTTGGCCCGATCATGCTACTGCTGGCCGTGCCCGCGCTGCGGCTGATTTTCCTGGGCGGTGAAAGAAATCCCGCGCCGGAGGAGTCAAGGTGAACATTCGTTTTGTTTTCGTCGTGCTCGCCTGTTTGGCTTTGACCTGCCGCATCAGTTATGCGGACAAGCCAGCACCGGATGGGCAGCGCGACCGGAGTGACGAGCATATTGCCCGAAAGGAAAAAGGGCCCCGCCGGAAAGATCGAGCAAGCTTAAGGGTTTCTAGACTGCCAAACGGCCAAGGACATTCTAAGCCATTCAATGCGCTGAATCCGCGTCAGAATTTGGAGCGATCTTCTCCTGACGCCAAAAGTGCGCCAATTCAGAACGCGACAGCCGGTCACTCTATTCCAGTGCGTCCAGTGCCCGGTCTCTCTCGACCTGCTGCGCCGCTGCCAACGAATCTGCATCGTCGCAGTACCAACCCGGCCGTCATTACCGGATCAGCACACGTACCCAACAGGAACACAGGCAAAATTGACGGCGCGGAAGTTCATCGGAGGCCTTAAGGAGTGGAATGTCTTATGAGTCTCATTCGACAATTGCGCCGTCTCCTCTTAATTTCGACAACTTTGGCAGTCTTGCTCCTCAGCGTGGGCTGCGTAGTTGGGCCGAACTTCAAGACGCCCGCGCCTCCGCAGGTTCCAGGCTATACGCCCGAAAACCCAACTACCACGACGAGCACTGCCAATGTTCCAGGCGGTGAGGCACAAAGCTTTGTCGAGAATCGCGATATCCCAGGAGACTGGTGGACACTTTTTCACTCCAAGCAACTCAACGATTTGATCGAGCGGGCTCTTAAGGCCAATCCTAATCTGAAATCGGCGCAAGCGGCGCTGTTGGTTGCAAAAGAGAATACGCTGGCGCAGCATGGATACTACTATCCAAATGTTTCGGCCGGCTTCTCGGCTGCCCGCGGGAAGTCATCCCCAGATGTTTCGCCCGTCACCTTCTCAGGTGCCCTCAGCTACAGTCTTTACACGCCGCAGGTAGTCGTTTCCTATGTGCCTGACGTCTTCGGTTTGAACCGCAGAACAATCGAATCCTTAAAGGCGCAGGAACAACAGGCCCGATTCGCACTGGTCGCAACTCACATTACCCTGAGTTCGAACATTGCCGCTGCTGCCATTCAAGAAGCATCGTTGCGAGGACAGATTGCGGCTACTCAACAACTTATCGAGATCGCCACGAAAACGCTGGAAATTTTGCGCGGCCAGTATGCCAAAGGTTATGCCAGCGAACTCGATGTGGCGGCGCAGCAAGCGCAACTGGCGCAAGTCGTAGCGACGCTGCCCCCATTACTCAAGCAACTGGCTCAACAACGTGATCTGCTGGCGGCTTTTTCCGGTGGGTTTCCCAGTGACAAGATGGCGGAAACGTTTGAGCTTTCCAATTTTCAATTACCTAGGGAGCTGCCGCTCAGCCTTCCATCAAATCTTGTGGAACAACGCCCCGATGTGCATCAAGCCGAGGAGAATCTGCACGCGGAGAGCGCGTTGGTCGGAGTAGCTCGCGCAAACCGGCTGCCGAGCTTTACCTTGACTGCGGATGCTGGCAGCATGGCAGTTCTCTTAGGCCATCTTTTCACCGCAGGTTTTTGGGACGTAGCCGGAGGCCTGACACAATCGGTTTTTGATGGCAAGACGCTGCTTCACCGGGAACGCGCGGCGAAGGCAGCATACACCCAGGCAGAAGAGCAATATCGCAGCGCTGTTGTCACTGCATTTCAAAATGTAGCGGACACCTTGCACGCGATCAAACAAGATGCCGAGGCTTTAAAGGCTGCCTCTGACGCCACAAAAGCTGCCGCCGTCACGCTCGAGCTGACGAAAAAACAGTTCGACGGCGGCTACGCGAACTACCTAGCGCTCCTGAGCGCGGAACAATCCTATCAGCAGGCCTTGATCAGCCAGGTGCAGGCTCAATCGAATCGTTACGCCGATACGGTTGCGTTATTTCAAGCTCTAGGTGGCGGCTGGTGGAACCGTTCGGATTTACCCAAGAATTGAGTTGGAAAGAGCCAGCCGAGGATCTGAGAGCGGATAAGGTTGAGATCGAGCGGAATTCCAGGCGCGTCGGTCTCTAAAGACCATTGTTCGTGTACGCAGCCCATGCCTTTTGGGGGCGTGCCATTGAAATTGAGGAAAATATCGTCCGAAGGAAGACGACCACTCGACCGACGTCGGGACAGCGATGAATCTTCTGTTGAGCTCTGTCGCAGTTGCACTGGGGACCTTTGTCCTATCGAGTCCCGCATAATATAACGTAAGCGTCTCGTAAACCGCTCTTTCTGACGCACCGGTCGGCGGTGCATTGTGGTGTCATGAGCGATACTGTCGTTGAGGCGAAGCCGGGCAACCCGAAAGTAGACGAGTGGGCCGAACGAATCGCGGCGCAAGGGCGCA
>DATGMH010000114.1:0-3831 GCA_035293725.1 Bryobacteraceae bacterium | reverse complement strand
AGGGCTTTCCCTCAGAGTGCTCGCCAGAGAGCGCCCCGATCGCTATGAGGACCTGGCCGGGATGCAGGCTCGCGGTTAAACCAAGCCCGTGCGGTTAAGAATAGTGGCCCTTTTGAAATGGGTAATGCTTATAGAGCCCGCCTCTTGCCTTGTCTCTCATGTGTGCCGGTTCGTTCGCCTGGTGCATTTTGTCCACTGCGAACTATATACCGGGAGTTTTCATTTTGCAAGCAGACGACGGGAAAAATGTCAAGTCCTTATCGGGAAATCGTGAGGGCCGGCGGCGGCACAAGCGTGCTACGATGGCGTTCCTTTTCGCGGAGGTCGGAGAAGTGGAGTCCTCTGAGGATGCTTCATTAGAGGAAAGCCCGGGAGTTGAGCCCGGGCTCTCCAATGCGGTGGATCATCCTATGATCCATGTGCTGGTAAAGTTCGCCATGCCTTCTTTGGGCATTGACATACTTGACGACACCAGTGCTCCATGATACGATGCTCGTATGGAAGAAAAGCACTCGTCGTCACGCTGCGCTCAAAGAAAAAGGAACACTCGTTGGAAGCCGCCTCGGTGAAGTTGGAAGATCACTGCTACGTCTTCCGGGACTCCCAAGGGAACGAAACCGGACGATTCAACAAAGACGACGTGGAAGGATACTCCGTACAATCCGATCCCCCGTCTCTCCCATCGTTTTAGAGCCACGGTAGGCGTGTTCCGCAATCCACCATGCGAAGCCATAGGTATTCCGCAACTTTTCGTAAGCCTCGTTGATCGTCTTTGCTCCGACCCGGCAGCGGTAAAGCCTTCCGCCATCGTCGCCTGTTGCCGCAACTACAGATAGCTCGAAGCGTGGCCTAATGCGCCAGTCAATCGGTTCAAGATAAACAGGATCGTCCACACCAATATTTAGCGCCGTCGCCCGGTTGACAGCGCCACCATTCCGATCCACGCTAAATGCAGGTATGCCTCGTGAAAAAATGATCCCGCCGTTGCCCGAATCGTTGGGCGGCTCCGTGCACGACCGATTCAAACGGTTCGCCAAAGCGGTGCTCTCCGTGCCCAAGACCGAGATCACGCCAGCCGAAGAGGTCTTGGAAAAGCTGGAATCCGAAAAACAGAAGGTTGACGCCAAGATTGCAGAGGTGCGGCGAGAACTGTCAAAAAGGAAAACGACTCCCCCGAAGCGACGGGCGGGTTAAATGGTGTGCTATCTTCCCGCCAGCGGTTCGGCGTTATGTGCGGCCATCAATCGCTCTCGTAGTTCTCTGACTGCCCTTACACTCTCGTGCTCGTCCGTAGTTGACGGTTTCCAGCCCATCTCGTCCAGAAGATCCCACAGCGCATTCGATTCCCGCAGTAATCGTTCGTGAGCTTCGATGTAGCGTTCGTCTCGATAAAGCCACAAATCCTTTGCCGTCATAAGCCGTCAATCCTTGCCGACTCCCGTCATTTGATGATCCCGCCTTCGTGCTCCAGCGACCCTGCGTAAAAGCCAAGGAATACATACCCATACGATTAGGGCACTCCAACTAAGGATCGGCCCCGCATTGACTTCACCCAATAGGCCACCGCCTAGAACAAACAAAGCGATAAACGAGTAAACGTTGACGACCTGCCCAACATCAGGACCGGACTCCGAAAGAACTAGGTACCTTCGGGACCATCCGGGCAAGAAGGATGTTTCGCCGGGGCCAGCATACTTCACACGATAGCTTTTCAACGGTATCAACGGAATCCAGAAGAACACGACCCATTTCGTCGTTAGAAACGAACCGTCCGGTGCGGGTCTTCGCTTCCCATAGAGCTTCGTCCCGAAGCCGTTGAAGGTTTGCGCCAGAGGCTTGCGCTGCGCTTCGATGAGTTCGGTTCTGCGAAGGTGATCGGCATATTCTTCAACGTCTAACCTGCCCAAATGCCGATTCGCAAGCTCAACGCTCAGTGCGCTTCTCGCTTCCGACACCAGCGACTCGGCTTCGAGTGCGAGATTGAGGAGTTGATCGTCTGTCATCACTGAGTAGGTATCTCGATAGCCGGACACTGCGTCTCCTACTCGGAGTTTCCGATTCCCGTCAGGTGCCTGTACGTGAGCCGCTTGCCAGCGGAGCCACGCACGACGGATCTGAATCTTCCAGCATCGCCGTGCTCGTGTCGCCGCTCATTATAACGGAACGTCTGCTCGTCAAGGTAGCGGAACAGATGAAAGGGTTCGACGCTGACGTAGGTTCCCTTGAGCGTACGCTTCAATAGGCTCCAGAAGTTCTCCAGACCGTTGGTGTGGACATGGCCCTTCACATATTCGACCGCATGGTCTACTACTTGATGCAGGTATTCGCCGTCCAGCCCGTCGTACGATTTCAGGGCATCCGTGAACACTTCAGCGCCCGGTTCTACGTGTTGGCGAACCACGTCCTGTAGGAGCTTCTTCTTCGTGCCGGTGACGATCTTGGTTCGCACCTTACCGCTGCGCTCCAGAATGCCCATGACGGCGGTTTTGTCTTTGCCGCCTGTCCCTGTGATCTTCCGTTCCCGAACATGCTTGTGCATGAAACGAGCTTTGCCGCCAATGTACGTCTCGTCCACTTCAACCCGGCCAGCCGCCTTCTCGAATGTGCCGGTTTGCATCGCCAGACGGATGCGCTGAAGCATGAACCACGCCGATTTCTGCGTAACGCCAAGCGCCCGGTGGAGTTCCCATGAACTGATGCCGTTCTTGTCGTTGGCTATCATCCACATGGCTGGCAACCACTTGTCGAAACCAATAGGCGAATCTTCGCAGATCGTTCCGGCCTTAGGCGAGAACCGCTTGCGACAGGTCTTGCATTTCCAACCACGGCGGCTTGGGGTGTAGAAGTTCTCCTTCGAGCCGCACCACGGACAGACCGGACCATCAGGCCATCGCAGGGCGGCAAAGGCTTGCGTAGCAATGTCTAAATCAGAATAGTAGCGAATCGCTTCCAGCAGCGTTGTCGGTTCGGGAAGGGGCGTTTCGGTGCTGGTGGCGTCGTCCATCAGCTACAGTATAGCTGGTGTCATCAAGTATGTCAATGCCCTTCTTTGGGCGGCTTACGGTACTGTGGCCGCGTAACCGTCACAGTTAGGACCGTCGCGGGGGCTGGAGTACCACCCTCCAGTTCCCCGCTACCGGCATTATACGCGAACTGGCGCCGGATTTCAGCCGCCGTTTTTGCGCCTGATGTGCGCGAGAACGGCATCAGTTCAGGAAATACGTCCGGTAGAGCGTGTCCCGCTGCTTGGGGACGAAACCGGCATCGCGGATGATGCGGCGCAGTTCCTCTTCGCTCGCGCGATGGTGCGCGCCGGCGGCGGAGACCACGTTTTCCTCGATCATGATGCTCCCTACGTCGTTGCCGCCGAAGCGCAGGCCGAGCTGGCAGGTCTTGAGGCCCTGCGTGACCCAGGAGCTCTGCACGTTCTCGATGTTGTCCAGGTAGATGCGCGAAATCGCCAGCGTTTGCAGGTACTCGACGGCCGTGGCTTCCTCTTTGACGAAGCGGCCGAGCGAGGTGTTCTCGCGCTGGAACGTCCAGGGGATGAACGCTGTGAAGCCGCCGGTTTCCTCCTGCAGATTGCGGACGAGTTCCAGGTGGTTCATGCGCTGCTCGATGGTCTCGCCGCAGCCGAACATCATCGTCGCGGTGGTTCGCATGCCGAGCTGGTGCGCGGTGCGGTGGACATCGATCCACTCCTGCACGGAGCACTTCAGGCGGCTGATGCGGTGGCGCACGGCGTCATCGAGGATTTCGGCGCCGCCGCCGGGGATCGAATCGAGGCCGGAATCGCGCAGGCGGGCGATGGTGTCGCGCAGGCTGAGGCCG
>DATGMH010000113.1:0-2369 GCA_035293725.1 Bryobacteraceae bacterium | reverse complement strand
CGGCCGAGTCCAAGGCGAAGCGGGCGGCTGTGGGCTGACGTTATGCGTAACGGCTCAAACCCCGCGCCGGGAATCGGTCGAGCTCCAAACGCGGGTTGACTCAGTCGAGCAGCAGCTCCATCTCCTCGCCATCCTGCGCGCGGTCGAGCGGCGGATCGAGCAGTTCCAATTGCGCGACGGCAAGGCAGGCGAGTCCGCTGACCAGCAGAGTCCTTTCGACGAAACCATCTGCGGCGAGGAGGATCTGTTCCGCTCGAACGGTTCGCCATCGAAGAACAAAATCTATGGTCGCTTTTCCCAGTTTCTCGTGTACGAGCAGGTAGACCAGGGCCGGCTGCGGGTGTTCTTTGCCGTCCGCGACGAGGCGAAGCGCGTGGCCCGGTTCGATCTGCACCCCGGTGAGGTTCAGGCCATGCACTCGTTGGCTAGACGTGCGCTCTTTTCCTGCGAGCAGATTGGCTTGCTGCTTCGTGACGAGCTTTCGGTGAGCGTGACTCTTAGCGCCTCCACCCACGGGTTGCGGTTTACCGTGCAGGCTCCGTTGTGGCGCTCCGAGTTCGTTATCAGTAAAGCCAACGATCTCGCGACGCTCGCTGTCTTCACGCGCCGCGCCATCAGTCAGGAAAAGACGATTCCCATCCGGTTTGGGAGCGAAGAACATCAGCTTGGTTTGCGGAGACGGAACGACGGACAGGTTCTTGCTGAGTTCGAGCACGACGGCGCGATGGAGCGTATTGCACTCTCAACTCTGCAACTCTATGAACTAGAAATCCTGACGCAGTTCGCGCTGCATCGCGCCTTCGAGCCATCGAGTTTCGCCGCCGGAAATCCCCTGCCACCCGAGACGGCAACGGCGGCCTAAAAATCGCGTAACTCACGCTTCCGATTTTATTCCCACAAACCTTTTCTCAGTCCCACAAACCCTGAATCAACCACAACCGCATTCACGTGAGCAATCGCGCGGGTGTCGGAATCCACAAAAGGAGCTTTGTCTATGAGTGTACTCAACACCAATCACCTCAAATCGGCGCTCGAAAGGCTCTGCCTTGTCGTGCCGAAGCGAGCAACCTTGCCGGTGCTGGAAAACTTGCGATGGCGTGCTGCAAAAGGCCATCTGGAGTTGACCGCCACCGACCTGGACAACCGTCTGCACATCTCGATCCCTTTCGTCGGAGAGGCCATCGACAGCGATGTTGATGCGCTCGTTCCGGCGAAGGAGCTTTGCCAACTCGTCAAAACCGAATCGGCTCCGAGCCTGAAGATCCGAATCCGCAATGGCAAGTGCGAGGTCAGCGCCAACAAGCGCACAGTCGTTCTGTCGTGTGCCGATCCAAACAGCTTCCCCGAAAACCCAACCGGGGAGCTAAAGCCGCAAGGCCAAGTCCTTGCGTCGGCATTCGATGCGGCATTGCGCCGCGCTCTGTTCTGTGTCTCAACCGAATCAGGGCGCTACAGCACCGATGTCGTCAAACTTGAACTGCGCGGTTCGGTCTTTCGGATTGTCGGGACCGACGGCCACCGCCTGTCGGTCGCCGAAGGTGCGGCAAAGACAAACGGAAACCCCGAATCTTCGGCACTTCTGCTTCGCTCAAGCGCAGCCATTCTGAGCCGCTTGGGCTTGGCGGATGAGCCTCGATGGGTCGAGTTTTCCACCTGCGGCTCTGAACAGGAATTCAACCTGTTCGTGCTGCCTGATGGAGCCAGACTCATCACCCGCCGAGGGCAAGGTCAGTTCCCGAATTACGAGAATGTCCTGCCCAAGGCACCGCTCGAAGCCAGAGTCGTCTTCCGGCGCGAAGAACTGCTGGAGGGCCTCGCGCAGCTCTCGCCCACTGCTAGGAAGGCAGAAGTTCCGGCGGTGAAGCTCGAGCTTTCGCATTCACCCGTTTCAATCAAAACCGAAAACGACGGCACCGCAAACAGCGTCGCTCTGGAGCACACTCGCATTTCGGGAAAGGCGCGAGACATCGGCTTCAATCTTCACTACCTGACTCAGTATGTGAAGAGCCTTGAGACCGACACCATCTCGATGAAGCTGTTCTCGAAAGCGATCTGCGAGGTCGCTCTGTTTGACGCCTTCCGCTACCAGCATCTCCTGATGCCATTGCGTGTCTAAGTGCCGCCAAAGAGTTTTACCCACAAACCCCTTAACCCACAAACCTCAATCCACAAGAAGCTCGGCGGCGCTCCCACGCCGATTCACACCGGCTGGATTGCGGGAGAGCCGATCTCGCGCGAGCGGGTTCGGCCATTCCAGCCACCAATCCACAAAAGGAGAAAACCACATGTCAGTAGCAGCACAAGTCGTAGATCCACAATCGGCGTCCCTGGCGCTGACTCTGCTTCAGTCGAAAGCAGGGAATCGCTGG
>DATGMH010000112.1:0-13323 GCA_035293725.1 Bryobacteraceae bacterium | reverse complement strand
TTCGCCAGTTGTACAGTCGGATCGTGAACGCCCTGGAATCCCACACGGATCAGCCCGACGAATCCGCGCACTGAACGCACCACAACAGCAGACGAATCTTACCTGCCAGGCTGACGTACGCAGCCTTCCCGAAAGCTCACGCATCAACCCGTACGCCTTGGTCGCGGTGGGCGTGGTGGGCGCGGGCTTCGCCATCTACTCGCAGTGGAAGGACACGCAGGATCAGATGGAGCGGCAGTTCGAGGAGATGCGCCGCAAGGCCATTCGGCAGGACCTGCTGAGCGGCAAGACGAGCGTGGACGCCCTGCGCCAGCAAGGGATGACCGACGACGAGATCCGCGAACTCGTGATGGGCAAGCAGTGGCTCCCTGGCGAGCAGCCGTTCGAGTATGAAGGTCCGAAGCTGACCATCAAGACGTCACCGGAGCCGGACCTCGAAGCATTGAAGCGCGCCGCCGAGATCCGGAAGCGCCAGATGGAGGTCGAGCGGGAGAGTGCACGCGCACTGGAAGAAGCGCGCCGGCGGGGCCTGACGGGATTCGCGCGGGACATGGCTGACGTCCAAGAGCAGATCCGCAAGTGGACCACGTTTGTCGATGAGCGCGGCAATGAACAGCGGATCGCTCTCACCCGCAAGGCCTGGGAAAACGTCATCGGCGAACTGCGCGAGCGGCTTGCCAACTGGCAGAAAGAGGTGCAGGAGACCAACCGCAAGAACCTCGCCGAGTATCTGGCTGCGGAAGAGGAAGCCGCGCGGCGGCGGATGGAGGTCGACGCGCAGGTCTTCGCCCAGCGGCTGGCCTACAACGAGGAGATCTCGAAGCGGAACCTCGATCACCTCGAGCAGGTGCTTGGGATCGAGGAGCAGCGCGCCGGGATCGCGCGCGAAGCCCAACTACGGGCACTCGATGCCACGAACGCGCAGACCCTTTGAGCAGAAGGTGGCCGTCGAGCAGCGCAAGGCGGCGATCGAGGTCGAATACCTGACGCGGGTCCACGAGATCCGCATGCGGCTGTTTGATCTTGAAACCTCGCGCATGGTGATCGAGGAAGAGGCGAACTTGAAACGGCTGGGCCACCGGGCCGAGGAAATCCAGGCGCGGATCGCCGAGCTCACCGCACAACGGGATGAGATCCGGCGGTTCCAGCAGGAAGCCACTGACGCCGCAATCCAGGGCGCACGCGAGACGGCGATCCGCCAGGCGCAGTTGATTCGGGATCAGAACCAGCGCATCTTCGATGCCTTCAAACGCCAGGCTGAGGGTGTCTTCGACGCGCTGCTCACCAAGTCGCAATCCATCTGGTCGGCCATCGGCAATTCGCTCAAGACCGCGTTGCTCACCGCGATCAAGGATGTCGTTACGAGCCGCGTGGCCGCGATGCTGATGCAGTTATTCACCGGCACGCGAGTGTCGCTGGCCGGTGGAGGCGCTTCCGGCGGTGGCGCGCTCGGTAGGCTGGGCGGGTTGGTCGGCGTCGGCGCAGTGCCGGTCTTCGGACAAGGCGGCGGTCCCATTTCCGTTTGTCCCATCGAGTGGTGGTGGCGGATGGGGCGGTCTGGTCGGCGGTTGGAAGGACTTTCTGGGCTTCGGTGGCGGCGTCCAATACGCGCCTGGCAAGGCGGTGACCTGGGAGGCGGCGACCATGGGCCAGAAGCTTTCGGCGCTTGGGCGGTCGAATGCCGCGCTGCTGGGCGGCGCAACGCTCGCGCTGATGGGCCTCCAGCGCGGCGGCCTCTCGGGTCTCGCAATGACCACGGCCGGCGGCGCGATGATCGGATTCAAGTATGGCGGTCCCGTCGGCGCGGCAATCGGCGCTGGCGTGGGCGCTATTGCCGGGCTGGTGCGGCTGTTCGTCAAAGGCGCGCAGGAAAAGGCTCGCGAGAAAATCAAAGCGACCTACGGCGTCGACATTCGCGAGAAGAACATCCTCGCCGAGATCGTGAACATCGCCAAACAAGGCTTCGGCGGCAACCTCGACATGGCCATCCGCAGCCAGCAGATCCGCGACTTGGTCGAACTTTACGCCTTGTCCACGGGCCAGAGCACTTCTGGGCTTCCGGCCACGGTCAAGCCGGTTTCGCTGCTCGAGCGTGGAGGCGCGCTGTTTCAGCAGAGCAGCAGCGGACTCTCGTTCGACCGGATCGGCGGTAGTGCGCCATCTGCCGGAGCGCCCACGGTGATCAACATCACGGTGCCCGGCGCGAAGGAGTTCTTCGAGAAGGAAACGGTGCGCGTGGTGGTTGAAAATCCGCGCGCCGTTCAATCGGCAACGATGGCGGCAACCAAGCAGAACGCCGGCCGCCGCGAGATGACCGGCCTGCAACTCAGTCCCGGATTGATCGTGTCATGACACTCAGGCGGCGTTACGCGGGAGAACCTCGCGCGCGATCTTGTTCCAGAGAGCATCTTCGGCAGCCGCCAGGTCGTATTTGGCCTGAAGGTTGATCCACATCTGCGCCGAGGCGCCGAAATAGCGGGCCAGCCGCAGTGCCGTATCCGCGGTGATGCCGCGTTGCCCCTTGAGGATGCCACCGATGCGATTCGCGGGCACACGCAGCGCGGTGGCGAGAGAATTCGCCGTCAAGCCGGCCTCCGCCAGCAGGTCCTGCAAGACTTCACCGGGGTGGATTGGCGGCAAGCGCTTCGGTTGTTTGGTTGCCATGTCGGCGCCTCCTTCTAGTGATAGTCGACAATTTCCACGTTGTGGGCGTCTCCGTCCCGCCACTCGAAACAGATCCGGAACTGGTTGTTGATGCGGATACTATTCTGGCCGTTGTGATCCCCTTTGAGGTCCTCCAATCGGAGGCCCGACGGTTGAGGTCACGCAAGGAAGTCGCGGCATCCGGTAATTCCAAACGTACACGCGCCGCTCTTTCGATGATCCAACCGCCCAATCTCAGCGGTTCATGCGGCATCCAGAATCTGAACAGACAGTTGTTTGCCCAAAACGCGGAATGCGGCCTCCAACTGGTCTAGCCGGGAGCCGTGGCGCAAATCAAGCAGACGGTCTACCTGGGGTAGATGGCAGTTCAGCCGCCTGGCCAGCTCGGACTTGCTGATCCGCCCGGCCCGCATCGCTGAATAAAGCGCCAATTTCGCCTCCGCCAATGCCGGGACCACGATGAACGGTCCCCGTTTGGATGGCGAGGGTTTGGGGATCGGCAGTCGATCCTCCATATAACCGATCAAGGCCGTTTCGAGGGCATCCTCCGCACGGGCCAGGGCCTCCTCGCGGTCCTCGCCGAATGTATGAGCTTCAGGCACATCCGGAAAGCTGACCAGAATCGTGCCGTTGGTATCGCGTTGCAGTTTAACGGGGTATCGCAACATGATGCCTCCTTACTTGAGACCGAGATCCTTCTTGACCTTTTCCGCGAGCCCTCTGCCGATCTCTTTCCTGGAGCCGTGCATCAGAAGTACCGAGAAACGCCGCCCCAATCGCACCTTGAGATGGCCTCCCTTGCCGGGTTCGAACGTACATCCTTGCTTTTCCAGCCACCGTTTGAACTCGGAGCTTGTCACCCAACTGATAGTACAACACATCTGTTTCTTTCACAACAGATGTGTTCCATGCTCTGCTGCTTGATCACCTGATAGATGACACGGACTGAACTCATCGACAAACTCTCGCGAGCCATCGCCGAACAGGAAGGTCTTTTCCTCACCGAGCCCCAAGCCAATGCACGCGGCATCGGCTACCCGACCCTCGCTCAGCGCAACGCGAACCCGGGCAACATCCGCCGGTGGCGGGACCAGAGCGGCAGGCCCTACCCGACCTCGAAAGGCTACGTTGGTTTCGTCGCCTGAGCGTCGGAGCGCTTTCCCGGCGCCTCGCGCGAGGAGATGAGCCGCCGGGCACTGGAGGAGGGCTGGCGCATTCTGCGCGTGCTCATTGGCCAGTATCTGGATGGCCGCTACACGCAGGGCAAGCCGCCGACGGCGGAGGAGATGTTTCGCGTGTATGCGCCATCCTCCGACGGCAACCATCCGGCCAACTATGCCCGCTTCGTGGCTCGCAAGATCGGCGCGCGGCCGGACCAAAGACTCATCGACCTGGTGACCGTCTGATGCCGGGTTCGGTCCAGAATGCAGCGCCGATGACCGTGCTACCGGCGAGCCTATCGCGCGCGTTCGTCCACGAGCGCGAGTATCCGGTGCTCGACAACGAATACCGCAACGGGGAATCGCAACGGTCCGTTCAGGCAACCAACAGCCGCAAACGCTGGCGGCTGGCCAAGCGGCTGACTGCGGCGCAGTTCTCGGCCCTGCGCGATTTCTACGAAGCCCGCAAGGGCGCAAGTGAGCCGTTCTACCTCTACGACCCGTATGAGACGAACCCGAAGTTCTCACACGACCCGACAGGGCAGGCTGTCGCAGGCCGCTATACCGTTCGCTTCGCCGGTCCGTGGGAACAGAGCACTTCGCTTGGCGCGCACCGATCTGTCGCTGGAGTTGATCGAACTGGCCTGACTTGACGGCGCGTTCACCTTCAACGCGCCGAACGACAATGGCGTTGGGACCACGCCCGTCGTCTGCCGCTTCGCCAACGAGCCGCTCTCCTGGGAGATGGTCGCCGACTGGGCGTGCTCGCTCGGCGTTACGCTCGTCGAGATCCCGCAGGCGACGCCGTCCTACCCGCTCAACCAGACCGTCAACCGCTTCCCGCCAGCGGCGCTCCAGACAGCTCTGCTGTCGCAGGTCCAGGAGATCATCCCGCTCATCCGTATTCAACCCCTTCAACCTGGTTATCCCGCCATCCATCTCAGTGATCGCCGATGTACGATCGACGTCCAGCTTTACCAGGCGCGGCTCATCGAGTTCGACGGCATCTCGCAATCCATCGGCAACGAGTCCGACGAGGCCCAGTTCACCTTCGGCAGCGCCGACCGCGTGATGCGGGATCTAGCCAACGACGTCGATCTTTTCCGCGCGGAGATCGCGTTCAGCCTGTTCCACGTTGGTACCGGCATCAAGGTCGATCTCTGGAAGGGCAACCTCGTCAACTGGTCCTGCGACTCGGGCCCAGAGTTCCGCGTCACTGCCGCCGACGGCCTCTATGAACTCAACCTGCCGTATCCGACGCGCAGGATTTCCCGCACGTGCTGGAAGCAGTTCAAGGGGCCGGCCTGCCCATATTCGGGCCCCGACACGTCCTGCGATAAAGGCTTCGACACTCCGAACGGCTGCCGCACGCACAGCATGGACAATTACTTCGGCGGCATCATCGCCAAGCCCCAAGGCGTGCGCATCAAGGACAACTCGACTGGCGTCTGGGGGTTCGGCCGCTCGACGCTCACCTCCGTCTCACTGGTGGCCGACTCGATCTACGATCAGGTCCTGCCCGAGATCTACACCGACTCGGCCATACCCGTAAACGCCAAGATCGCCATGGGGCGGGACGAGAGCGATTTCTACTCGGCGGTCGGCATCGTCGGCGAAGGGCCGCTCAGCGCCTACGGCATCGGCCACAAGCTTGACGGGCAATATCATCACGGCTATCCGGGTGCGCTTGGTCTGCTCGAGAATCGCGGGCTGGATCCGAATCCCACGCCCTTCGGCTTTGACACCGATGCGCCAGTGATCCCCGAACGCGCCGCGGGCACAGCCTTCGTCATGGTCCGGCGATCAGACGCCAAGGGCTTGCAGCTTTCGCGATTGAGCGAGCACTCCATGGCAGTCGTCGTCGCGCAGGGCCTCGGCGGCTGGATGTGGACCGCGCCCAGCAACCGCGCATGGCAGCCCGCGCTGACCAACCCCATCTGGATCGCCGTGAACATGCTCCTGCGGGCTCGCGGCATCCGGATGGGCGCAAACGCCACCGCGGAGCAACTCGACTTTGCCGAGACGCTGTTCGATTTGGAAGCGGCCATCGCGGCGGCGGCCATCTGCGACGAGCAGGTTTCAAAGCTGGTCGGCACGGGCACCGAGACCCAGTTCAAGTTCCGCGGCGTGCTTCAGGAGGAGAAACCCCTTCGCGACTGGCTTCAGGAAGTCCTGATGAACTGCCTGGGCTACTACACGTTCGCCAACGGCAAGCTCAAGCTCGGCGTGCGTGTGAACTCCTCCGCAGTCGAGGCCTTCACCGAAGGCAACATTCTGTTCCGTAGTCTTCAACTGGCGCCGCTCAAGCCCAGCTTCAACCATCTGACGGCCAACTTCGCCGACGAGGATTTCGACTTCGTCGCCAATTCGATCTCGCTCTACGATATCGACCACGCGTCGTTTCTCGGCGGCGCAAGCGGACCGCTGTTTCTGAAGTCGAGCGTCAACCTGTCCGGCACGGCGTCGAAGTCCCAAGCAGCGCGGATCATCACGGTTCGCTTGCGCGAAGAGTTGGGCGGCACCACGCCGACCGAGTGGAAGGCAGCGCGCCAGATCGCCTTCAGGACCACCGTGCTGGCTCTGAACAGCGAGCCCGGCATGGTCTGCTCGCTCACGCATCCCGACATGCCTGGCGGCGCGGGTGAATTCCGCGTCACCGGTTGGCGGCTGAACAAGGACTATTCGATTGACATCCAGGGCCGCACGGTGACGGACTCGATGTACGACCTGGTCTCAGGCCCGAAGCCCGCCGACGTCGTGCCGGAGCCGCCCGCCGAGGAAGTGCTCATCGACACGGGTGTGCCCGGCGTGCTGACCGGCACGCCGCGGCTCGGCGACTACGGGACCTTCGCCATCGACGACATGTCGGTTGCGCCGGATGCTTCAGGCAATGCCAACATCGTCGGTGCGCACGAGATCACGCTCGCGCTCTACTACGTCGATGAGTTGACCACGGACCTCTGGGCCTCAATCAACGAGCCGCTCGACAATACCGCGGATCCGGCCACCGTTATCTGCGCTGTGAATCCGGACACTGAGCGCGTCTTCCGCGTCAGTGATTTCGTGGTGTTCAACGACGAATCCGCCGACCCGTCCAACCCGGGCCGCCGCTCGTATGAGTGCGCCCAGATCATCGGCCCCGGCGCCGAGGGCGAAGTCGTGCCGTCTGGGACGTTCGTCTTCCAACGCGCCTACCCGGACGTCTCCGAAGGCCAAGCGACGTTTGGCACCCTGCGTTGCGCCCATCTGGCTGGCATCCGCTTCTACAAGCTCGACAAAAAGACCTTCACCTTCAGCGTCCGCAAGGGCTTCTTCCGGACGCCGGGCCTGCCCGCGCGCATTGAAGCGAAACTGCCAAGCGCCTGCGTCGTGGCCGCGCTCGCCGGCGTGGCCAACCACTTCGGCTACGGGCCCTTCACGGTCTTCCCGTTGTCGCGCCACAACGAACCTTACATGCCCGGCTTCCGGACCTGCAATGGCGGCGCCTACATCTTCCAGCGCCCCGGACCACTGGCCGTCGAGGAAACGGCAGCGATGCCAGTGCGCGTACAAGACTCGGCCAGCATCCGCTCGATCTACGCCTACGTGCAGCGCGGAACGAGCGATCCTGGGGCGCAGTTGTTCACCGTCAAGCGCCGTAGCGCCGTTGGCGCGGCGTGGGAGCCGCTCGAGTACATGGCTATCTGGACGTGGGACCCGCCGCTGACCAGCACCTACGAGGGGAAGGCCCCGCCCGACGAGCGGCGATTGCCTTACATGGATTGGGGCAACGTGATTCTCGACCCGATCACCGGCAGCCCTGAACCACAGACGCTGACCGTTGGCTGGATAATCCAGGATGAAAATGCCTTTCTACTCCAGCCCGGCATGTGGGTCCATCTTGGATTGGGAACCGCTCATGAAGAGTACGTGCGCGTCCTCTCCGTGGACCTGCCCAACATGCAGTTCACGGCTGTGGTGCGAAACGACCATCCGGCGCAGACGATGATTCAGCCGACGATCTGGCCGACGCCCGTGCTCAAAGAAGGCGATGATCTGAGCTACAACATCTACCGCGTGCCGACACCCGACGCGGGCGCGGATCTCACCGTCGTCATTCAGACCTGACGGAGCTTCAGTCGCGCGTCTCTTCGATGGCTTCGAGGACTGCTTGACGATCTTCGGATGGAGGACAACGCCAGAATGAAACGGTACGACAATGCGGCGCGCGTCCTTCAGGAAGATGCGGTGGCTGCCCTTCGATCGCAGCAGAACGAAACCCGCAGCAAGCAACGCCTTTTCAGCCTCTGCGGCCGTCCAGCGAGGCAGCTTAGGCATTGACTTCAATGGCCGTCGTCAGAATCTCCTGACTCAAGAGCACGTCGCGCTCGTCAGGAGGCAGCGTCTCCAGGTAGAGTTCAATGGCCTCGCGGATGTGGGCCAGGGCCTCTTCAAGGCTGGCGCCTTGCGACTGGCAGCCCTTCAGTTCCGGGCACCAGGCGTAATAGCCGTGCTCGTCTTTTTCGATGATCACGCTCGCCTTTCGCGCCATAACTCAAGTGTACCGTCGCCGGGCTGCATTCGGTTAACGGACCATGCCCTCCGCCCCACTCCTCCTCTTCGACCCCCGCCGCACCATCCAACTCCAGGGATTCTCCGGCCACGCGGCGACCACCACGCTCCACGACGCCACCGAAACCGGCTTCCAAATCTCTGGCATCTTTCAGGCGGCCGAGGATTTCGCCAACGTGCAGCTCTTCTCGGCCTACGACTACTTCAATCACCTGCGCGTGAAGCCGCTCCCGGTGACGGATCTCTCCGGGCTGACGCTCCATTACGACATGGAGATCCTGCCCGTGAACGGCGAGGAAGGAAACGTCCGGCCCGACTGCGTCCGCTACGCCTCGGTCGGCTGGGACAAGCTCACGATCACCACGGGCGCGGGGGACATCTACGAAGTCCCGCTGATGAACCACGCGGCAGTCGTCGCAGGGGCAGCTTCGAATTCTCGCTCCACGACCGCGACGCGGAGTCTCTCGACGAACTGCTCGTCGGCCAGCCCTCACCGACAAGGCCTACGTCTACTTCATGGGCACGCGCTGGTCCTGCTCCTCGGCCGAGGCGATCGCCTTCTGCAACCTCGAAACGCAGCTCCTCAACAACATCAGCGCGCCTGACGTTCCTTCCTGCGAGCAGGCCATCTGGTGGCAAGACGACCCGAACTTCTGGCACTATCTGCTGGTGAACAACGGCGGTGCGGGCATCCAGGAGGCTGGCGCGATTGATGCCGCAGACATTGCCTCGCGCCTGGCTTCGATGGTCGGCCTCTCGAGTTACCTCGTTGATTGCACCGTCTCGGGCAACGTCATCACTGTCACTCTTGAGCCGGGCGTGAATGGCCCGGTCGAGGTCTCGACCAACAGCGGCTCGGCGCCCGCCACGCTGAGCCGATCCGTGCCTGGCATCTACACCGCGCAAGTCGCCTCCTCGGCTGAAATCCGGGTGGGCGACTACGTCGGCATCGACATCGGCAGCGCCAACGACGAAGTTGTCAAGGTCCTAGCTGTTGGTCCGGGCACCTTCACTGCCTTCTTCACGAAGCCGCACTACGGGAAGGTCTCGAACATTCAGTGCCGCGTTCTGCCACGGGCGCGGCACTTCGGACGGGTGCTGAAGAATCGCATGGTGGACGTGCCGACGCCCGATTACGGCGAGCTCCGAAACATAGCGTGAAGCCCTTTCCTTTACGGATTCTGCGGGCGAGGCGCGTTTTGGGAAGTAGCGCGGCGTACGCGCTTCAGGGCTTTTTGTTGGCGCGAACGTGCGCGCCCCATTTTCTCGTTTCATTCAACAACGGCTACGGCCTGTTTTGCGGCTGCCGCCCGAGCGGGCTGGACAGAGCCGGGTTCGCGATGTCGCGTTTCCCTTCGGCGCATGGAACCGGAGACGGTACAATGGATATCGGCGAAAACGGCAGCCCGATCAAAACAAAATGAGCAATCTCATCGTTCTAGGCGCGCAGTGGGGCGACGAAGGAAAAGGGAAAGTAGTCGATTTACTCGCGGACCGCTTCGATGTTGTTGCACGCTATCAGGGCGGGCACAACGCCGGACACACCATCTATATCGGCGAGCAAAAATTCGTCCTCAAGCTGATTCCCGGGGGAATTTTGCGGCCGAATACCGAAGTCGTCATCGGCAACGGAGTAGTCATCGATCTGGCGGCCCTGATCGAGGAGATCGAAAAACTGGAGGAATCCGGAATCGATGTTCGCAATCGCCTGCGCGTCAGCAATCGCGCGCACGTGATCTTCCCCTTCCACCGGCTGATTGAAAAGATGTCGGAAGCGCGCGAAAATCGCATCCCCATCGGCACCACCTCGCGCGGCATCGGACCTTGTTACGAAGATAAAACCGGCCGCCGCGGCATCCGCGTGGCGGATCTGATGGACGCGGAAAATTTCCGGATGCTGTACGATATTCTGGCCGCCGACAAGCAGATTCTGGCGGCGACGTTCCACCTCGATGAGCCCGTGAACTACGCCGAAATTCGCGAAAAAACGGAAGAATACGCGCAGCGCATCCGGCCGCTGGTCTGCGACACCGCGGCGTTTCTGCACGAGGCGATGGCGCGCGGCAAGCGTATTTTGTTTGAAGGCGCGCAGGGCACCATGCTGGACATCGATCACGGGACGTATCCCTTTGTCACTTCCTCCAGCGCCGCCGCCGGCGGAGCCTGCACCGGAACCGGCGTGCCGCCCACGAAAATCGACGGGATCGCCGGTGTTTCGAAGGCGTATATTACACGCGTCGGTTCGGGTCCGTTTCCGAGCGAAAGCAAGGACGCGGCCGGCGATCTTTTGCGCCGCGAGGGCAACGAGTTCGGCGCCGTCACCGGACGCCCGCGCCGCTGCGGCTGGTTCGATGTTCCGCTATTGCGCTATACCGCGATGGTCAACGGTTTCGACACGCTGGTGATTACCAAGCTCGACGTTCTGGATCATCTGGAACAGATTCCGGTCTGCATCGGCTATCGCTTGTGCGGGAAGGAATTAAAAGAAATGCCCGCGACGTATCGCGAGCTGGAAGCGATTCAACCGATCTATAAAGCTCTTCCGGGCTGGCTCGCTCCGACGCGCGGCATTTCCCGCTTCGAGGATCTGCCCAGCGCCGCGCGGGATTATCTTCGCTTTCTTGAAGAAAGCACCGGCGTCGAAATCGGCGGAGTTTCGATCGGTCCGGAGAGGAATGAAACCATCATCCGGACCGGAACAAAACTCCAGCGGCTGATTTAAACATTACCTGCGTCCGCCGTAGCCGCGGAAATGGCCTTCGACATGACCGCCGCGGAAGCCGCGATCGTGGTCGCGGTCCTGGTGGTAATCCCGGTCAAAGTGGCCGCCCCACCCCCAATAGGCGTACGGATAGACATACGGAACGGAGTAATAATAATCCGGCTCTACATCGCCGTCGAGGCTGTGGATATGCGCAAGGGTTTTGAATTAGATCCCCGGAATGAATGTGGAAACATTATGATTGATAGGAGGATTCTTGCGCGTTCTGATTATCGGCGGCACTGGCTACATCGGCCCCCCAGTGGTATACGAGCTGTTAAGCAGGGGGCACGAGGTGACGATCTTCCATCGTGGTGAAACCGTTGGCGATCTGCCCCGGGAAACTCGACATGTTTTGGGGGAGCGTCGCGATTTGCTCTTTCACCGGAACACGTTCCGGCAACTTCGTATCGAGGTGGTCGTTGACATTATTGCCGGGGCGAGGAGCGATACTAAAACGTTCGTGGATACTTTTCGGGGAATCGCATATCGCGCCGTCGTTCTGAGCAGTGGGGACGTGTATCGTGCATACGACGTATTCTTCCGTCGTGAATCTGGCCCGCTGGAGCCAACTCCTCTGTCGGAGGGGGCCCGCCTCCGAACTCGGCTTTACCCATTCCGTGGGACTGCGATGCCGACTGTACCCTGGGTTAATTGGGACGAGTACGAGAAAATTGATGTCGAGCAGGAAGCGCAATCCGCTCCAGAGCTGCCGACCACGATCCTTCGCCTCCCAATGATATACGGTTGATATACGGTCCAGGAGACCACGAAGGTCAAAAGAGTCGGTTTTTCGCCTACTTGAAACGTATGGACGATAAGCGGCCGGCAATTTTACTAGACAGAGGTACAGCAAGTTGGCGGGGCCCCTGGGGCTATATTGATCACGTGGCAGGAGCGATTGCGACCGTAGTCGAAAGCGATTGTGGGGTTGGTCAGATCTATAATATCGGGGATGCTACAAGCCCCACAATCGCCGAATGGGTACGGGACCTTGCGGAGACTGTCGGCTGGCGCGGAGAGTTAATCGTAGTGGCTGGCGAATGCCCTCCGCCGAGCATGTCCGGACAGTTCAATACCGCGCAGTATTTAGTGATGGACAGCTCGAAAATACGCCGCCACCTCGGATGTGAGGATTTTGTCACTCGAGACGAAAGGCTGACGAGAACCAGCTCCTGGGAGTTGGCCCACCCCGCCACGGGAGATCGACCCTCAGATGTTCAATTATGCGGCGGAAGACGAAATCCTTGCTTCGTGCCCCATCCGGGAGCACGGGGATCCGTAGCCAGATAGTATTCGATCTCGTGCATGATAGTATTCGATCTCGTGCATGGATTTCAACCGGGATCCCGAAGAACTTGTTTGCCTGTTTGGGGGAGGACTTGCGGTGTTTTAAGTACCTATACTTTACAGACATGGATGTTAGTCAGAATCCATCCGTATCCGAGCTGGCAGGCAGAATTGTCCAGGCGTGGGCGCTCCGCGCGGAGGCAATAAAATCTGAGGTCGCACGCTTTCGATCGGTCCTATCGCCCGAGGAAACATATCGCGCCGCGAGCTTCCGCTTTGATGACCTCCGAAGTACATTTATCTTGGCGCGCGCGTGTGTCCGAATCCTGCTCGGATCTTACCTGGGCATCGCCCCGGCCGCTGTTCAGTTTAAGTATGGAATCAAAGGAAAGCCTAGCGTTCTCGGAGGGAAAGATCTTCAGTTTAACGTCTCGCATTCCGGTGGGCTCGCTGTCTTCGCATTCACTCTCGGCTGCGACATCGGTATTGATATAGAACAGGTTCGATCGCTTTCGGACATTCAGGATATCGCAGATCGTTTTTTTTCAGTCGAGGAGGCTTCAGAACTGATGTCTGTACCAAACGGCCAACGCTTGCCTGCATTTTTCCGATGCTGGACGCGCAAGGAGGCATATGTCAAAGCGATCGGAGATGGTTTATCTGCACCACTTAATGAGTTTCGTGTAACAATCGGCGCAAACGAGCCTGCACGCCTAATCCATGTAGGGATCGAATCGCGTGGCTAGGCCGCCCGACTGCGGCCGGGAACAACAACTCCTCCAGCCGTCGATCATCCAGATCATCCGGCAGCGGCCAGCTCAAACCAGCTACGGCGGCTTTGTGTAAATAACGATGAACGGTCGCTTAACCGAGGGAACAACTGCGGGCGATCTGATT
>DATGMH010000111.1:0-148042 GCA_035293725.1 Bryobacteraceae bacterium | reverse complement strand
ATTTCGGGTTCGAAGCCGAAGCGGTTGGAGCGGATGGGAATGCTTTTGAGGAGGTCGGTGCGAAAGACCTTATAGCAAGTCTCCATGTCGGTGAGATTCAGGTTGGAGAAGATGTTGGAGAGCAGCGTCAGGTACTTGTTTATCATGGAATGCCAGAACGGCAGGGCCCGCGTTTGCTCGCTGACCAAGTAACGCGAGCCGAACACCGCGTCGGCGTTGCCGTCGAGCAGGGGACGAAGGAGGCGTGGATATTCGGAGGGATCGTATTCGAGGTCCGCATCCTGAATGATGCAGAAATCGCCGCTGGCGTGCTGGATGGCGGTGCGGACCGCCGCACCCTTACCCTCGTTGACCTTCTTGCGAATGAGGCGGATGCAGGGCTCCTGCGCAGCCAGCCGCTCGAGGATTTCCGAAGTCCCGTCTGTCGAACAATCATCGACAAGAATGAGTTCGCGGTCCATGTTTTCAGGCAGCGGCGCGGCCAGCACGAGTGCAAGGCTGCGCTCGACCACGGTGCGCTCATTGTAGACAGGAACCAGGATGGAGAGCCGCAATTCCTTAGTATATCGGAGGGTCATTTCTCGCATAGAACCGCACTTTTCAGCGACGCGGCGAGGCGAAAAAACGGGTATTTGCCGAAGCGCGCGCGTGCGTCGCTGTAGTCGCGCCGCTCGTTGATGCGCGACGATCGGCCCGCATTACGACCCCCAAACCGGCTTCATCTGCTCGGACCCGCTCAGGTTGTGGCGATAACCCGGCACATTTTCCGGGCGGCTGTAAGAGCTTGGGAATAACACCCAACAGGGAAGCTGGAATGCAAGATCGGTCAGCAGACGCTTCAGGTCGATTTTCCTAAGTGCTTGGTTGCAACCCATGCAGGAACAGCGGATGACGTAGCAAGCATTGCAATATTCTCTGTTACACTAGTGGCGCGCCGGTGATGACTTACCTAGGCCGGATTCTCTCCCGCAGGCCCGAGCGCAGCGCGGTCCTGATCTGCGCCGCGATAGCCGCCGTCGCCTCCTTGTATGGATTCCAGCGCGAGTTCCGCGTGTACCGCAGCATGGAGCCTTACGACGACGTGCAGCTTCCGCCCGACTGGCAGGAGCCGACCGAGTGGATCTTCGCGCGTTTGATGTATCCGCAGCATCCCCGCGCGCGCTTCGGACGGTACTATGGCTGGGGTAATTTCAATTGGCTGCAAGGCGGGACCAGTTGGACGCAAGATTACCCGCGCGCGGACCGGCACTTCTCGCTGGCGTTGCGGCGTTTGACTCGTGTTCAAGTGCGCTCGGTGGAGCAGCCGGTAAACCTGGACGATGGGGATGATGTTTACTATTGGCCCTGGCTGGCCGCGGGCGAAATGGGCGATTGGAAATTGACCGCGGCGCAGGCCAAGAAATTGCGCGATTACCTGCTGCGCGGCGGATTCCTGATGCTCGATGATTTCTGGGGCTACGAAGAGTGGGATCGCTTCCTCGAAAGCATGCGCATGGTGTTTCCGGACCGGCCCATTGTCGAGATTGATAACGCGGATTCGGTGTTCCACACCGTTTACGATTTGGACGATCGGTACCAGGTTCCGGGCCAATGGGCGATTCGGCGCGGAACAACCTATCGCAACCCGGGCGGCGAGACGGCGCACTGGCGCGGTATCTACGATGACAAGCAGCGCTTGATGGTCGTCATGGATTTCAACTCCGATGTCGGCGATTCCTGGGAATGGGCCGACGATCCCGAATATCCGGAGAAGTACTCGGCGCTAGGAATCCGGATTGGTGTTAATTACGTCGTTTACGCCCTTACGCACTGAAGCCGGCGGGCCCCCATCAGCGCAAATTGAATTTCTTCATCTTGTAGCGCAGCGTATCGCGTGTCACGCCCAGAAGCACGGCGGCGCGGGTCTGGTTGCCGCCGGCTCTTTCAAGCGCCTTCCTGACCAGGTTCTTCTCTGCTTCTTCCAGGCTGACCTCGAACGCCGCACTCTGCGGCTGAACTGGCGCCGGAATTCCGCTGTCGTCGGCTGCGGCGCTTTGCTCCAGCGCGAGCAGCGGCGGTTTGGCCAGATCGGAAGCGATTTGTAGGTTCGAAGCCTGAATATAATCCGCTTCTTCCAGTACCATGGCGCGCTCGATCACGTTGCGCAGCTCTCGCACATTTCCGGGCCAGTCATGCGCCAGCAGCGCCGCCGCTGCGGAATGAGAAATACCCTTGACGTGCCGTTTGAATTTCGTGTTGTACAAACGGACAAAGTGCTCCGCCAGCGGAATGATGTCTTCGGCGCGATCGCGGAGCGGCGGAAGAAGCACTTGAATCACGTTCAGCCGGTAATAAAGATCCAAGCGGAAACGGCCTTGTTCGATGGCTTCGGTCAGCTTGCGGTTGGTTGCCGCCACGACGCGTAAGTCCACCTGGATGTCGCGCACGCCGCCCAGCCGGCGGAAAGTCTGCTCTTCGAGAACCCGCAGCAGCTTGGCCTGGATGACCAGCGGCATTTCACCAATCTCGTCCAGAAATACTGTCCCGCCGGAGGCTATCTCGAGGATTCCGGCCTTGGGCGCGCGGGCATCCGTGAAAGCGCCTTTTTCGTAGCCGAACAGTTCGCTTTCGAGCAGCGTCTCAGGAATCGCCGCGCAATTCAAGGCCACAAACGGGCCGTCGCTGCGCCTTCCGTAGTGATGGATAAACTGCGCCAGAACGTCCTTGCCCGTGCCGCTGTCGCCTTCCAGCAAAATTGTCGAAACCACGCTTTGCGCGACGCGGCGGGCAAATTTGAGGGCCTGCTTCATGGCAGGCGACGCGGCTACCATTTTGAAAGTGCCCAAGCCGATTCCGTCGTCGTCCGCTTGCGGGGCGGAAGGTGGCGGAACGGGCGCACCGCTGGTATCGGCGGAACGTCCGAACACGATGACCGCCCCCGCGATCTCCCCCTTGTGGTCGCGAATGGGAGACAAGCTGCCGTTAATCGGCCGCTTTTCGCCTTGCTGCGACACCAGCAGTACGCTGGGCGGCAGTTCGGCGAGCGTGCCTTCGGCCAGCACGCGCCACAGCGGTGTGTGGGCCTTTTCGCCCGTGGCACTGTCGACCAGGTTCAACACTTCATCGATGTGCTTTCCCATCGCATCTCGCGCCTGACAGCCGGTCCAGGCCTCAGCAGCCGGGTTGAACAGGGTCACAATCTCATTCTGGTCTAGTGAAATGACGCCTTCGGCCAGCGCCCGCAGAGTGGAGGCGAGCAAACGTTCTTTCTCGCGAAACTTAAGATCCTCGCGATGCTTATGTAGCGCAATCTCAATGCTGGCGTGAAGTTCGGCTTCCTGAAAAGGTTTGGTGATATAGCCTAGCGGCTCCGCCGACTTCGCCCGGGCGACGGTGGCGCTGTCCGCATGGGCTGTGAGATAGATGACCGGAATGTTGAACCGCTCGCGCAATACGCGTGCCGTTTCCGTGCCGTCCATGTCGCCTTTGATCCGTATGTCCATCAGCGCCAGATCCGGCGTCGTCTCCTCGGCGCGGGCAATTGCCTCCTCGCCGCTGGAAACAGAGGCGGTAACGGTGTAGCCGAGATCCGTGAGAATATCGCGCAGATCCTCGGCTGTGATCCGCTCATCTTCAACTATGAGAATTCTTGCAGACATGCCAACCTTCGTGCCCTGGCCTCAAGCGGCCATTGCGGAAAACGTCAACTGGACTTCCGTGCCCTCGCGCGATTGCACTTCTAGCTTAGCGCCTAGCTGGTCGGCTAGAGTCCTGACCAGACGCAGCCCGAGCGATCGCGCCGTTTCCCAATCTACATCGCTGCGCAACCCGATGCCGTTATCGGCCACCACTAGTCTGGCCATACTATCCGGCTGCTCACGCAGTTCCACCCGAACTTCTCCCGTGCGCCCGTCAGGGAACGCGTATTTCAGCGAATTGGAGATCAACTCGTTGATGATTAACCCGCAAGGGACAGCCGCGTCGAGATTGAGATAAAGCCGATCCAAGTCCGTCCGCAAATGGATGCGGTCGGCCGGTACGCCGTACGAGTGAAACAAGTGAGCCGCGAGCTGCCGGATATATTCGGGAAAGTCGATGCGCGACAGGTTATTGGATTGATACAGGCTCTCGTGGAGCAGGGCCATGGAGTGAATCCGGTTCTGGCTCTCCTGGAACATGCGGCGCGTTGCGTCATCGGCGACCACACGGGACTGCAACCCAAGTAAGCTGGAAACAACCTGAAGATTGTTCTTGACGCGATGGTGAATCTCTTTGAGCAACGCCTCTTTTTCGCGCAGAGAGTTGCGAATCTGTTCCTCGGCTGCTACACGATCGGTGACATCCCGAAGAATTACAGTGAACATCGTTTTTCCATCTACCTGGACCTTCGAGATGGAAGCCTCGGCGGGAAACTCCGAGCCACTCTTTCGACGCGCGCGGATTTCGCTGCGCTCGCCCATCCGGCGCGCTGAAGTCTTCGAGGCTGAGAAATCGCGGATGTGTTGGCGATGAACGGCTACGTGACGCGCAGGCAGCAACATATCGAGAGATTGGCCCGCGACCTCGGAATAACTGTAGCCGAAGATCCGTTCCGCGCCTTGATTGAATAGAATTATGCGCTGGTTTTCGTCAATGGAGACGATCGCGTCATCGGCAAGGTCGAGAATTCTGGCCAGCGGGTCCGAATCCGAAGAGATCAAACGCGCGGACTCCAAACGTGCCGTTTGAGAGTCCGGCTGCGCTTGCCGCGGCCGAATCGCATCGAGTGGTTTCTCCAATGGTTGGCGCCTCTTAGATACGGACCAGTTCGGAGCGCGTCAAAACACGCCACCTCAACGCAGGAGTCGCCCGTCCCGCGATATGCTCAGCTCGTCGGCTGGCCCCCGTGCTCCGGAATACTATTGAGATACTTCTAGTTTATCGAAGTTATCCGTCAGCTGACAAACGCCGGAGTGCAGGCGGATGCGGTGCCGAGCCCTAGCCCAACCGGGCCCGCGTTATGCCGCCGTTACGTGGACTCGGCAATTCGCTCGCCGACCGCGGCAGCGGCCAACACCGCGGGACGTCAGCGATGCCGCCATGTAACGGTGCCTCGGGCGCTCCATAGCCGTCGCCACTGCGGGGATTGAGGAGAGTTGTCCTTCCTCCCGCTGGTATTTCGCGAAGAAGGTGAGCACTCTCTTCACGTAAGCCCGCGTCTCGCGATACGGCGGCACACCTCTGTACCGCTCTACCGCTCCCGGCCCGGCATTGTAAGCCGCAATCGCGTCACGCAATTGCGTCCTTTTGTTCGCATAACGATGCAGCAACCAGCTCAGGTAATTCGTTCCGGCGTCCACGTTCTGCTCGGGAACCGCGGGGTCGGCGCCTAGCTGCCGAGCCGTGGCGGGCATGAGCTGCATGAGGCCGATCGCACCTTTGGGAGACACCACGTTAGGGGAAAAATGCGATTCAGCCGCAATGATGCTTTTGACGAACGCGGACGGTACTTGATACTTGTGAGCTGCAGCGTGTATTACGTCTTCCAGCGGAATGGCTGGCGCGGGAATGCGAAACATCGCGACCGGATGCAACGTGCGGCTTCTTAACAACACTGTTACCTCCCGCAAAATTAAGCAAACGCATGCAATGACGGCGATACGAAGTGCGATTTTCATGTTAGTTGTCGAAGGGGATTAGGGATAATGCCTGCAGAAACTACACAGAAACTACACGAACAAGTAAAATTTTCTTTATCGAACAAGAAGACGCGTTCCTTCGGGGGTGCAGTTACCACCGATTTGTATCAGTTTTGTCGCTAACGGATGTTACGATCCAAGGGCCGATCCTGGGCCGCATGTAAATCAACCGCGGACGCGCCGTCTATCTACATTGGGGCACGCGGGGGGTCCAAATTGGCTTTGTGAAGGCAGCTCAAATCTTCGCGTTACGATAGCTAAATGGTCGAGCTACCCCCGGGCGGGCAGACGAAAGCCATCAATGGCTTTGAAATGTATTTCGAGGTGTATGGCGAGGGTCAGCCGCTGCTCATGTTGCATGGTTTCATGGGATCGGGCGCGGACTGGGCGCACGTGTTCAAGAGCCCGCCGGATGGGTACCGGTCGATCTTCCCGGATCTCAGAGGCCATGGCCGTTCAAACAATCCGGCCGGCACCTTTACGTTCGCGCAATCCGCACGCGATGCTCTAGCCTTGCTGGACCATCTGCAGATCGGGCAAGTCAAAGCGATCGGGGTCAGCGGGGGCGCCCAAACGCTGCTGCATATTGCCACGCAACAACCGGGGCGCATCGACGCGATGGTGCTGGTCAGCGGCGGCCATTACTTCCCGAAGGAAGCGCGCGCGTTCATGCGGCAGTTCACCCTCGAGCGTTTACCTCTGCCAGAGCTGGAGGCGATGCGGCAAAGACACAAGCACGGCGAGGAGCAGGTGCAGGCATTGCTAAAGCTGGCGAAAGGGTTCGAGTCGAGCTATGAGGACATGACTTTTACGCCGCCATACCTGGGTACCATCACGGCACGGACGCTGCTGGTCTTCGGAGACCGCGACCCGCTCTATCCGGTGCAGATTCCTGTGGAGATGCATACGTCCATTCCGAAATCGAACCTCTGGATCGTGCCGGGCGGCGGACACGGGCCGATCTTCGGCGATGCCAGCCAGCAGTTTGTGAACGTGGCGCTGGCGTTCCTGCGCGGATCTTTGAAATAGAAAGACGTGGAAATAGAAAGACGTGCGCTTGGAACCGGAGACGCTGTGCTGGCTTAGCGCAGGAAATCGATACCGCGGACCAGTCCGTTGGAGCCGGCGCTTTGGTGTGCGGCATACTGCACTTCAACAGGGACGCTTTCTTGCGGTCCGCAGACGAACTCATCGGGGGCGTTGCGCATCCGCACGCGCGTAGGATCCGAAATCGCAAGGTGCAGCAGCGCACCGTCCGCTTCCACTTGAATGCCAATTGAGCTGCCGCTGCAATCGATTTCTCGCAAAAATCCGCGGACCGAGTGCAGATCGTCGCCGGCCTCGACGAATGGGTTCCAGTCGCTGGCCGACTGGTGGGGAACGCGCGTGGTCACAATCTCCGCCCGGCCGCTCGAATCTCGCGCGAACTGGACGGCGACATCGGTTTGAGCGAAGTAGGCCAACTGAGCGGCCAAATACCGTTCGTCGGGCGTGCGAGCGAACGGGGCAGCTTGGCGCGCCGCAGCGATCGCTTCGTCGTGCTTGCCCACCTCGTTGAGTGCATCGGCTAAGGTGATCCAGTAGTTGAATGCGCGCGCAGTAGCGATAGCGTGCATGCCGCGCAAATGCGATACCGCGATATTGTAATGCCCAGCATTCTTTTCGAGCAGCGCGAGCTTATAGCGGGCGTCGTCAAAATCAGGCCGGAGCGCGATGGCTCGTTCCAACGCGGCGCGAATCTCGTTGGGAGGTAAGTCGGCAGAGTCGGCCAGGAGAGCGTAACGATAGCACAGGTCGGCATCTTGCGTGCCTTGGCTTATCGCCCGTTTCCAGAAGTCTCTCGCGGACCGCGTGTCTCCCTTGCGCAGCGCAATCGTACCCAGCGCCGCCGGGATGTCCGGGTGAGCCGGATTTTTCAGGGCCAGCTCATTAAGAAGCGATTCGGCATGGTTCCATTGGCCACCGGAGGCGAGCATATCCGACAAAATGAGCGCGGCGTCAATATCCGGCACATCCGACCTGCCGGCGGGTTCAAGCCACACCGTCACAGGCGGCAGGCGAATCAGTTTGGCGGAGTGCTCTGCGACCCAGGCATGCAGATCGAGCTCGATTTCAGTGCTTGGCTTTCGGTACACCGATGAAAAAGCATGCGCGGTAGAGGATCCGGCTCCGAAGGAAGCCAGCAGATCCTGGAAGCGCGAGCTGTAGCTGGACGATTGTACCAGCATATCTGCCAACGCCCAGCTCTCGGCGTAAAACAGGTTAGCGTTTGCACGATCCGTGGGGACCGAGCCTTGCGACAAAAGCTCCGAAAGCGCCAGCCAATGTCGTTGGCGCAACGTTTGTAGATGCCCAAGAGGCGCCTCGCCAACAGCCGAGCCATTCTCGTCGAGTCGAACCGAGGAAAAGAATTCCGCCAAGCCTTCGCTTAGCCAGCACGGCATGTGTTTTTCGCTTGATAACGCCGCGTGAGCAAGCTCGTGGGCCGCGATGCTGCGTTCGTTCGGCCCCTGCGCCATTACTATGTATCGATGCGTTTCGGAACTTGCATAGTAAGCATCCGACTCTCCGCCGGCACGGAAGGGCTCGTACTCCTTCGGTGAGGCGAAGAGCACCACACGAACCGAAGGCACGCTGTGGATCGGAAAAATCGCCCGGACTGTAAGAAAGGCACGCAGCTGTTCCAGCCACCTCAGCAGCGATTCAGCGCGCCCTGGTTCGACCTGCGAATACATATCGAAGTGTTCGGTCGAAATTCGATTCCATGCCGAAGCAGCCGCTTCAACCGGGTGGAGCAAAAGCGCGGCGAGGGCGAGCGCCATGGGCGCAAGCCTGGCGAACATAGCTCGAATGTAGCACTCTGCCGGACGCAGTTTTCCTGCCGTCAGGAACCGTGACGAATGGTCCGTGGCATAGAAATGCGTTGCCCGCCCTGCGAAAAAAGGGAGCGAGTACAATGGACCCCATGCGATTCGTTCTACTCCTTGCGCTGATCGCTTGCGCCGCGTCGGCCCAGACCCACAAGGTGGACGGTCGTTGGGCGCCGCTCGGATTTCTGATCGGCGAATGGACGGGTGAAGGAGGCGGCGGCCCGGGCGAGGGCACCGGCGGGTTTTCTTTCTTGCCCGATCAGGACGGAAAAATCCTAGTCCGTAAGAATCGCGCTGATTATCCCGCGTCTAAGGACCGGCCGGCCTTTTCGCACACAGACCTGATGATCGTCTACAAAGAAGACTCGAAGCTGCGCGCCATCTATTTCGACACCGAAGATCACGTCATTCATTACGATGTCACGCCAGCAGCGGATGGGAAAAGCGTGCGATTCTTGAGCGGCAATTATCGGCTTACTTATACGCAGACCGCGACCGATCGGGTGGCGATCCGGTTTGAGGTCGCTGCGCCAGGTAAGCCTGGTGCTTTTGAGACTTACATAGACGCCTCGGCGCGACGCGTTAGAAATTGAGCAACCGCTCGGCTTCCGCCACCAGGTTGTCTACCTGCGGCAGAATTTCGTACTCGAGCTGTGGATTGTATCCCACCCACGTATCTAAGGCCGCGACTCGGCCTACCGGCGCGTCCAGGTATTCGAATAATTCGTTGGCGATGCGCGCTGCCAGTTCGGCTCCATAGCCCCACGACAGGCAATCTTCGTGCGCGATGAGTACGCGACTGGTCTTCTGCACCGAGTTGCGGATGGCCTGCCAGTCGTAGGGCGAGAGTGAACGGAGATCGATCACTTCTATCGTGCGGTCGGGGTAGCGCTGCTCGATCTGCGCGGCGGCTTGCAGCGATTTCTGCACCAGCGCTCCATAGGTGATTACGCTGAGGCTCTGGCCAGCCTTCACGATATTGGCGCGCCCAAAAGGAATCGTGTAGTCCGGCCCCGGATGCTGCGAGCGGTTGTATGGCTCGCGGTAGAGGCGCTTGTGCTCCAGAAACAGCACCGGATCGTCGGCGCGGATCGCTGTCCGCAAGAGACCGCAGGCATCCAGCGCGTTGGAGGGCATCACCACGCGCAGCCCCGGAATATGAGTGAAGATCACCTCGCCGCACTGGCTGTGGTAGATTGCGCCGCCGTTCAGATAACCGCCGATGGCGACACGAACCACTACCGGGCCGCTGAATCCGTTATTCGAGCGCCAGCGGAGAGTAGCCAATTCATCGCGGATTTGCATCATGGCCGGCCAGATGTAGTCGAAGAATTGAATCTCTGGAACCGGCTTCAGTCCGCGTGTGGCCATGCCGATGGCGCGCCCGATGATGGATGCCTCGGCGAGCGGCGTATTGAAGCATCGGTCGGAGCCGAACTTAATCTGCAGCCCGGCGGTAGCTTTGAAAACGCCGCCTTTGCCCTTGACCTCGGCCAGATTGCATTCGCGGCTGCAATCGGCCACGTCTTCGCCGAACACAACGATGCGGGAATCGCGCTTCATCTCCTCATGCAGAGTGAGATTGATTTCGTCCACCATGGTGCGTGGGTCGCCGCTGAAGTGTGGTTCGGATTGGAACCCGTCCGAGCACGGATCCACCCGGTCGGAATAAAGATAGTGCAACGCCGAACCTTTGGGCGGCGCCTCAGCGCGTAACACCCGGTCGGTGGCGCGCTGGATCTCCTGATCGACTTCATGGACAATCACGCCCAGCGCCTGGCGGTCCAGAATGCCTTCTGAGACCAGCCATTCCGGAAATCTCAATATGGCGTCTCGCGCTTCCTCGGCCTCGCGCTCGGCTTTCGTCTTGTATAGTTTTTCGTCATCGGACAGCGAGTGGGAATAGGGACGAGTCACGGTGGCGTGTATCAGGGCAGGCCCCTTTCGGGCGCGTGCGTACGCAACGGCTTCGGAAATGGCGTGGTACGAAGCCATAAAATCCGTGCCGTCGGTTTCAACGCGCAGGAGGTTGGAAAAACCGGCCAGCAGGTGCGCGATGTTTCCTCCGGCGGTTTGGCACTCTACCGGCACCGAGATGGCGTAGCCGTTGTCCTCGACCAAGAAGACGGCCGGCAGGTTTCCCAGGCAAGCGGCGTTTATGGCCTCCCAAAACTCCCCTTCGCTAGTAGCCCCCTCACCGCTGCAGATGAGGGTGACTTCATCAGAATCCGGCGACAGATAGTGGCCTGCCTGCGCGCATCCGACAGCCTGCAAATAATGCATGCCTGTGGGAGACGATCCGGAGACGATATGCAGCTTCGGATAGCCCCAATGAGACGGCATTTGGCGGCCGCCGGAGGATGGATCTGCAGCAGCGCCGACCGCCCCCAACAGCATCTCCTCAGCCGTCATGCCGAGGGTGAGGGCGAGTGCGCGGTCGCGATAATAAAGATAGAACCAGTCGTGGCCGGGGCGAAGGGTCAACCCCGCGGCTGCTTGGACGGCCTCGTGGCCGGCTCCGCTAATTTGAAAAAAAATCCGGTTCTGCCGCTTCAACAGAATTTCGCGGTCGTCGAGCCGCCGGGCCATGTACATGGCGCGATAAGCCTTGATCAGGTCTTCTCGCAAGGGCAGGGCGGAGGTCGAGGTTTCGATGCTGGTTGGCGTCGCCATCGTTGTGGCTCTTTCCTCTGACCTCAGTTTATCAGCGACCGTACAAGGGCACGCGAAATCCAACCAACCTCCGAGCCATGCGCTCGGCCTATCCAGGACGGCCATCTGCTGGCGGCTGTAACGAAAAAATACTTGCCCTTCCGCGCGTTTAGAAGGACACTGTGATTTGGTGCTTACTTTTGCGGAGGGTATCGGCTTTTGAAACTGAGCGAAGCTGTCGCTTGGGAACCGACTGAGCGCTGGGGAACCAGCGATGCGGCAGAACTGTACGATGTCTCGAGTTGGGGGAAGGGCTACTTCTCGGTCGGCTCAAACGGCCATCTCTGGGTCCACCCCACCAAAGAACCCAACCGGCGGATCGATCTGCGCGAACTGGTGGAGAAGCTGGAACTGCGCGGAATTTCCCTGCCGATTCTCATCCGTTTCGCTGAAATCCTGAAACATCGGCTAGCCGAGCTTCATCAGGCTTTTCAGAGCTCGATCGCCGAGCATGGATATAAGGGCGGATATTGCTGCGTATATCCGATCAAGGTCAACCAGCAGCGGCAGGTGGTCGAAGAGGTCCTCAGGTTCGGGCGGCCGTTCCACTTCGGGTTGGAGGCCGGCTCGAAACCGGAACTGCTGGCGGTACTCGCCATCTCGGATAACGAAACGCCGATCATCTGTAACGGGTTTAAAGACGATGAGTACATAGAAATGGTCATGCTGGCCAAGAAGATCGGCCGGCAGATCATTCCGGTTGTCGAAAAGTACACCGAGCTGGACCTGATCCTGAAGCACTCGCAGCGGGTCGGAGTGCGTCCCGCCATCGGGTTGCGATTGAAGCTGGCCAGCAAGGGCTCTGGCCGCTGGAAGTCATCCGGCGGGTACCGGTCGAAGTTCGGGCTGACCGTCAGCGAAGCTCTGCAAGCCCTCGATCAGATGAAGTCCGCCGGCATGGAGGACTGCCTGGAACTGCTGCACTTCCACCTCGGCAGTCAGATCACGAATATACGCCAGATCAAAGGCGCGGTGAACGAAGCGGCCCGTATCTATGTGGAGCTGAAGCGATCGGGCGCCGGCCTGAAATACCTGGACGTCGGCGGCGGGTTGGGAATCGACTACGATGGATCGCAGACCGATTTCGAATCCAGCGTCAACTATACGCTCCAGGAATACTCGAACGACGTCGTCTTTCATATTCAGAACGTGTGCGAGGAGGCTGAAGTCCCGCATCCCACGATTATTTCCGAAAGCGGGCGCGCCATAGCCGCATATCACAGCGTGCTGGTGTTCAACGTGCTCGGTGTGAGCGGTTTTGGCGACGATTCGGTCACGCCGGTGCCCGAGGACGCCGAACAACCGCTGATTGACCTCCAGGAAACGTTCCGATCCCTCAGCTCCAAGAATTTGCTCGAAAGTTTCCACGACGCCCAACAGGCCTTGGACGCGGCGCTGAACCTGTTCAGCCTGGGCTATCTTCCGTTGGCCCAGCGCAGCATGGCTGAGAACCTCTACTGGGCCATATGCCGGCGCATCCATAAGATGGCGAAGGAGCTGGAATTCTTCCCCGAAGAACTGGAAGGCCTGGACGGCATGCTGTCCGACACGTACTTCTGCAACTTCTCGCTTTTTCAGAGCGTTCCCGATAGCTGGGCGGTGAAGCAGCTCTTTCCGATCATGCCCATCCACCGGCTGGAGGAAATGCCGACGCGAGCCGCCGTTCTGGGGGATATTTCCTGCGATTCGGACGGGAAGATCGACCAATTTATCGATCGGCGGGATGTCAAGAAAACCCTGCCGTTGCACCCCTTCAACGGCGAGCCTTACGTTTTGGCAGCGTTCCTGGTGGGCGCATACCAGGAGATTCTGGGAGATCTTCACAACCTGTTCGGCGATACCAACGCGGTGCATGTGAGCCTGGGCGATAACGGAGATGTCATTCTCGACACTGTAATCCGGGGCGATACCGTGCGAGAAGTTCTGGATTACGTTCAGTTCAGCGCCAAGACACTGCTTGAGGAGTTTCGGCGCGACGTCGAGGCCGCGCTGCGCGAGGGCAAGATCGGCTACGAGGAATCGGGCCGGCTGCTGCGTTTCTACGAAGACGGCCTGAACGGGTACACTTACCTGGAGCAATAATTGCCGCGCGGCCGGAGCCAGGCGGCTGATCCTGTTTTACCCCGCGAAAACCTGCACATCGTCCTGGTTTCTACGCGCAATCCTTTGAATATTGGCGCCGCTGCGCGCGCCATGCGGAATTTCGGATTTCTGAACCTGAGGCTCGTGAACCCGTATCAGGTTGCCTATCAAGAGGCGCGCTCGGCGGTACACGCGGGGGACATACTCCGGCACGCGAAGGAATTTTCTACGTTGCCGGAAGCGATCGCCGATTGCGAACTGGTAGTGGGGACCACCTCGCTCGGCCATCGCGAGCTGCAGCACCCACTCAGGGCACTCGAAGCCGGCGGACGCTTAATCCGGAAGCGGCTGTTCTCCGGGAAGGTCGCGCTGCTTTTCGGTTCTGAAAAATTCGGGCTATCGAACCAGGACCTTAGCTATTGTCACTGGCTCGTGCGGATCAGTACGGAAGGATCGATGAACCTGGGACAGGCGGTGGCTGTCTGCCTGTACGAGCTGGTGCGCCAGCGCGCCGCAGCTAAAGCGGTGCCGCGCAAGCGTACCGCCGCCGCAGCCGACCTGGAACGCCTGACAAACCTGTTGAGTGAGGTGCTCAAAGAATCTGGGTACATGCACTCAGATGCGGCCGATGCGAAGATCCGCCGGCTGGTGCGGCGCCTCGACCTGGCGGCGCACGATGCCGAAGTTTGGCTGGGTATGATTCGCCAGATCCAATGGAAGCTGGGGCGCAAGCGCCAATGATATGCTGAGGATCGGACTCCCCGATAAATGACAAAGGTTCAACTGCAGTACGATCTCGTTCGTCCTTTGAATGACGGCGATGCCCGCGCTGTGGCCGACGTGCATAGCTGGTATGGCATTCTGCGTGTTCTTCCGGCCGCGGCAACGGATAAGTTGCACGTGGAATATGATGCTTCGCGGCTGAGCCAGAAGGACGTGGAGGCCGTTTTAGTGCGTTTCGGCCTGCCGATCAAGCGGCAATGGGCCTTGCCGTAAACTTACAATGGCTACATGAGTTTGTATCTGCGGCTGGCCTGCGTGTGTTCAGCGGCTGGCCTGTCACTGGCAGCACAGTCTTTCTCGAACGCGTCCTTGACCGGTAAGTACGGGTTTCGCGAATTGGTTCTGAATGCCGGAACCACGCAAGTACAAACTCTGTTGGGCACGATCACCTTCGACGGCAAGGGAGCCTACAGCTACTCGGCCCAATTGCTTTCCGGCAATAGCGCGCCTGCTTCCGCCAATGGAACGAGTGGCACCTACTCGGTGCAACCGAGTGGCGCCGCAATCGTGAGCGATCCATTGTCCCCGGGCGGGCAAATTAACGTGCGAGTGGCCGCCGGCGCAGTTTTGGGATCGAACACCGAAGCCAGCACAAATTCGTACAGCCTTTTTATTGCGATTCCCCCGCCATCTTCGCCGGTGAGCAATTCCGCATTGAACGGCACTTACTGGGTGGCGTCGCTGGAGTTCTTGAACGGCGATCCCGCATTCGCGCGAGAGACACTCTTTCAGATGACCGCCAATGCTAACGGTGGGTTTGGCAGCCCGTCCGCCGCCGGAGAAGCAATCAATCTCGGCAATACTCGGCTATCGCAAACGATCAGTGGGGCGGTGTATTCCCTTAATGCCGACGGGAGCGGGGCAATCACCTTGCCGGCGGTTGCTAACGATCCTGCGCAAGTTCTCATTGGCGGAACGAAGTTCGTCTATGTTGCGGGCGATGGAAGTTTTTTTATCGGCGGCGGGGCGGCGGCCGGAGGCCAGGGTTTGCTCATCGGCCTGAAAGCGGCATCCGCGCCTGCTAAGTCGATTTTGAACGGCATTTATTGGAGCGCGGATCTTTATGCGCGCGAGGGAACCTATTCGTCATTCGTGGGGTCGGCCGATGCCGTCAGTCCCGGCACTATGACTTGGTCGAAGCGTCTGGCTCAAGCCGGAGGAGCGCTGGACGTAACTACCGTAACCAACTACACCGTAAATGCCGACGGATCGGGGACCATTCTGGACAACAACGTCGCTATCTCGACCAACGGGCAGGTTTTCATCGGGAGCGGCCTAAGCACTCTGAGTACAGACAGGTACGAACTGTTTCTCGGAGTAAGGGCGCCGCAGATCAGCGCTTCGCCAAGCGGAATGTTTCTGAACCCGCAGGGCGTTGCCAACGTGTTCAGCTACGCGCCGCCCGGCAATCCGATTGCACCCGGGGAATTCATCACCATATTCGGCAGCGGCTTGCCCGTGCGGAATGCCGCTTCCGTGCCGTTCCCGGCGAACCTGAACGGAGTGCAACTGACGATTAACAACACACCCGCGCCTTTGTATGCCATCACAGCCACGCAGGTGTTTGCCGTGGTGCCATATTCGGTGAGCGGACCAACGGCATCGATCGTACTTACGAACAACGGGACAACTTCGAACACAATCGTTGTGCCCGTAGCGGCCACTTCCCCCGGCGTGGCATCGCAGACTCAAAACGGACTCGGAGCCGGTGCGATCACGCATGCCGACGGCACCCTGGTCACATCTCTCGCTCCAGCGGTCCGCGGGGAGACAGTCGTTTTGTACTTAACTGGTTTGGGCGCTGTCTCCCCGCCTGTCCCCGACGGAGTCGCTGCACCATCGAAGACGTTGAGCAAAACTACTTCGGTACAGACCATCTACTTAAACGGCGATTGTCCCAATTCTCCGAACTGCGACGCTTCCAATATTGTGTATCAGGGATTGACCCCCGGCTACGCAGGTTTATACCAGGTGAATTTTACGATCCCGTTGACCGCCGCAGCCGGCGGGGCCGTCCCGCTGGCTATCCAGACCACGAACGGCTTCGCGGACATGGTAACGATCGCGATTGAGTAGCATGATCCGAATCGCCCGAATGGTCGCTGCGGTTTCCTTTCTGGCACTGCTGCTTTGGGCCGTCGGCCCTGGGTTTCGTTCGCGAGCGGAACTCGACGAACATTACCAAAAACACGGCTCCGAGTTCGGGCACATTAGTGAACAGGAATACCTTCGGTTAGCGCAAGCGCTGCGCGATGCTCCTGCTCGCGGACCGATTCTCGAAGCCCGGCGGAACGATGGCGAGTTCAGCCGGTTCGATCGTCAGCACGGATATTTCGGTGCTTACAACCGCGACGGGAGCATCCGGACGTTCTTTATTCCCAACGACGGCGAACGCTACTTCTGGCGGCAGGCCCGTAGATCTCATCGATGACGGAAGACCAAATATCCGAATACCTGCGCGTCAACGGATACCCCGAGCATCTGGTCCGAGGCGGGAGTGCCGGACTGATCGATCGCTGGCGGCGCTTCGTCGAGGAGGTCGAGCACGGGTACAAACTGGGCCTGGAAGACTATAGAAACGACCTCGACGTGCGCGGGATTATCGCTCTCGTTGGTCTGGACGACCAGGTTCGGGATCTGGACCGGCGTTTTGAGGCTCGGTTGACAAATCGGGGTGTGAGGGTCTGGGAGAGTTCGGCCGGGGATGCTCCGTGGGACTTCGGCTACCCGAACAATGCCGGCCAAAATCTGATGCAAGACCTTAATGAGGAAGGACTTACATTTCAAGCATCCTAATCCCGATGGACTTCATCTAGATTGTCGTGATATGCTGCCTCTGATGCGCAACTTGGGTCATTTACGGTTGCTGGAGGCCGAGAGCATCCATATCATGCGTGAGGTAGCATCCGAGTTTCAGCGTCCAGTGATGCTGTACTCGATTGGCAAGGATTCTTCGGTTCTGCTGCGCCTGGCGCAAAAAGCTTTCCATCCGGCGCCCATCCCATTTCCGCTGCTGCACATCGATACCACTTACAAATTCCGCGAGATGATCGAATTTCGCGACGCGTACACCAAGCAGATCGGGGCGAAACTCATCGTCTACACCAATCGGGAGGCGATTGCGGAAGGCGCGGACCCGTTCCGCTTGGGCACCCAGAGGTGCTGCGGGTTATTGAAAACCAAGGCGCTGCTGGACGGACTGCGCGAGGGCGGCTTCGATGCCGCGATCGGCGGGGCGCGGCGAGACGAGGAGAAGTCGCGCGCCAAGGAACGCATCTTCTCGTTCCGCGATGAAAGAGGCCAGTGGGATCCCAAGAACCAGCGGCCGGAGCTCTGGAACGTTTACAACACGCGTATCCATCCGGGCGAGAGCTTGCGCGTGTTCCCACTGTCGAACTGGACCGAAATGGATGTTTGGCAGTACATCCATGTCGAAAATATCCCGATCGTCCCGATGTATTTCGCCAAACACCGCGAGATGCTGGTGCGAGGCGACACGCTGATTCCGCTGGAGCAGCCGTTCATTCCTTTGTTGCCGGGCGAAAAACCGCAAATCGTTAAATGCCGGATGCGCTCGCTCGGTTGCAGTCCGTGCACGGGCGCGATTCGATCCGACGCCGATACCGTGCCGAAGATCATCGAAGAGCTGATCTCTTTCCGCCGCTCGGAGCGCGAGAACCGAGTGATTGACCACGATCAGGACGGCTCCATGGAAATCAAGAAGCGCGAGGGTTATTTCTAATGGCCGCGGTGGCGGAACGGGCCTTCCAGATCGAAGAGTTTCTCGCGCAGGAGCAATCTAAGGATCTGCTGCGGTTTAGCACGGCGGGAAGCGTCGATGACGGCAAATCCACGCTTATCGGACGCCTCCTCTACGACTCCCAGAACATTTACGAGGATCAGCTCAAGGCGGTGACCAAGGCTTCTGTCAACCGGTCGGCCGGGGCGATCGATTTTTCGCTGCTTACCGACGGTTTGCGAGCGGAGCGAGAGCAGGGCATCACGATCGATGTTGCCTACCGCTACTTTGCAACGGCCCGGCGGAAGTTCATCATTGCCGATACTCCCGGGCACGAGCAGTACACGCGCAACATGGCCACGGGAGCGTCGACAGCCGATCTGGCCATTATTCTGATAGACGCGCGGAATGGCGTCCTTCCACAATCGCGGCGCCACGCCTTCATTGCGTCGCTTCTGGGGATTCCGAACTTCGCGATAGCAGTGAACAAGATGGATTTGGTCGGCTACGGCGAGAGCGTCTTTCGGTCGATCGAAGCGGAATTCCGCGACTTCTTGGCTCGATTAGGCGCGCCGCAAGCCTACTTCCTCCCGATCAGCGCGCTGGCCGGCGACAACGTCGTCCGGCGCAGCCAAAACATGCGGTGGTTCTCCGGCCCCAGCCTTCTGGAGTTTTTGGAAACTGTCCCGCTGTACCATCACACCCGGTCGGCTGCATTCCGGTTTCCGGTGCAGCGTGTAATCCGCCCGGATCAGACCTTCCGCGGCTATGCGGGCCAACTGGCTTCCGGCACCGTGCGGACGGGCGATCCGGTCTTAGCACTACCATCGGGCAGGCGCTCGCGCGTAAGAAGCATCGAGACCTTCGATGGCGCGTTGCCCGAGGCAGTTGCGCCCCTGTCGGTGACACTGGTGCTCGAAGACGAACTGGACATCAGCCGCGGCGACATGCTGGCGTCGGCGCGCAATGTCCCGGAAGTCGCGCGGCAATTCGACGCCAGCGTGGTCTGGATGAGTGAGCACCCGCTCGATCCGGCCAAGACCTACGTGCTCAAACATGCGACCCAAACCGTGGCTGCCGAAATCAAATCGGTTCGGCACCGGGTAGACGTCATTACCGTGGAAGCGCAGCCGGCCGAGCGGCTGGACATGAATGAAATCGGAGTGCTGCGGATTGAAACGGCTCGCCCGATTTATTTCGACGGTTACAGGCAAAACCGCGGAACCGGCAGCTTCATCCTGATAGATCCGGCAACGAACGCCACCTCGGCGGCGGGGATGATTCTGGCCGCCGTGGCTCGCGAGCAACGCCAGATTCCGCGAGAGGTGATCACGGTTAAAGCCGATCGCGTGACTCCGGCCGAACGCATGGCGCGATACCGTCACTCCGGCACCACATTAGCTCTCGGCTCACGCGCCGAGCTGGCTGCTGTGCTGGAGCGTAAACTTTTCGATCGAGGCTGCGCCGTCACAATCGCTGATCGCGCCGCGGATGAAACCATCGATGCGCTCGAAAAGGCTGGTTTGCTGGTGCTGCTCATTTCGGACGCAGAGCCAGCCTGGGACTTGCCTCCGGATGTCGCCGAGGCTGCCTCGCTGATCATCGGCGAACTGGAGAAGTCTGGACTCCTTCTCGCTGAAGAGTCGCTGACCGGCGGGGAAGGAATCTAAGTATGAGCCTTGAGCTGAAGATCGAAGAGGCTTCGGCCCTGATTAGCGAAGTTTTCGTCAATTACTTGGAGCCGGGCTGCGTCACGTGCAGTTTCCAGACGGAATGCATGGCCCTGGTGGACTTGGTGGTCGCGCGGAAGCCCGACATTCCTGTGCTTTTTCTCGACACGGGCTATCACTTCGCCGAGACCTACGCGTATCGCGACCGGATGACGCAGGAGCTCAAGCTGAACCTGGTGAACGTCCTGCCGAAACTCACCGTTTCAGCCCAGGAGTCTCAATTCGGAATTCTGTATCAGAATGCCCCCGATCGCTGCTGCGGAATGCGTAAAGTGGAGCCGCTGTTCGCTAGATTGGAGAATTACGGCATCTGGTTCACGGCGCTGCGGCGCGAACAATCGCCCACGCGCGCCAATCTGCAACCGTTGGACGAATTCCGCTTGCCCAGCGGCAAACGCTTGCTGAAGATAAGCCCGCTCGCTAGCTGGACCAACGCCGATGTGTGGGCATATCTGAAGCGGAGGGGCATTCCCGTGTTGCCGCTATACGATCAAGGCTACACCAGCATCGGGTGCGAGCCCTGCACCACGCCGCCAGTCGATCCGGATAATCTTCGTTCTGGAAGATGGGGCGGGCGCAAGCTCGAGTGCGGCATTCATATTTCCAGCGAATAAAGTTATGGTGATTCTGCTCGGATTTCTGATCGCGGTGGCTATCGGCGTTACAGGCGTCGGTGCCGGGATCATCACGGCTCCGGTGCTCATTCTGTTCCTGCATGTTCCGCCGGCGAAGGCAGTCGGAACGGCATTGGCATTCGGCGTAGCGGTCAAGCTGCTCGTCGTGCCGATGCAGTTGTACCGCAAGCAAGTGAGCTTCCGCGTGCTGGGTTATATGCTGGCGGGCGGTTTGCCCGGCGTGCTGGTTGGGTCGGCGGTTCTTTCGAAACTCAATACGCCGGAGCGCCAGGGAATCCTATATGCGGCGCTTGGTTCGACAATTGTGGCGATGGCCGCCTTCACTCTCTACAGGTTGTGGCGGCAATCCGCACGCAAAAATACCGTCGATAGATCGGTTTGGCTGCCGCTCATAACACTGCCCATAGGTGCCGAGGTTGGTTTCTCGTCGGCTGGTGCTGGCGCGCTCGGATCGCTGGTTTTGCTGGCAATCACGCCCCTTACCGCCGCCGAAGTCGTCGGCACGGATCTCTTTTTCGGGCTGTGCGTTTCTCTCGTGGGGAGCGGATTCCAAGTTAGCGCTGGTAATTTTGACCCGGTTATTCTTACAAGCCTTGCTCTTGGCGGTGTATTCGGTGCGTTCGCCGGGACTTATCTGGCAGCGGTCGCGCCGCAGCGAGCTTTCCGCGTTGCATTGACGTTATGGCTTATTTTGCTCGGCGTCCAGTTATGCTGGAGCGGCGTGCACCATCTGTAACCACCGGCCTAGAACCAGGCCAAACAATTAAGACAAAAACCAACGCATCGCTCCACGCATCTAACTTGCGGGAGTTGAGTTGTGCATCACCCTGTGCGGGATTGGGCCGAAGAATACCTCCGGACGCCAGCTTGGAGTCGGACGGCAGCGCTGAAGTCGTCATGGTTAAAGTCCAAAAAGATTCAGCGGATTGCGGTGAGCGTGGTGGCCGGGCTCGTTCTGTTGTTCGGCGTCATTTTCGAGCTAAGAACTTCTTGGCTGGAATCGCTTCTGTTTCGCAGCCTGGACCGGAGGATTAGCTTCAGCCTGGGGCAAGGTCCCAGCCCGCGAATTCAGTATCCGCAACCTGGCCCCTACGATTGGACTTTAGGTTACGCGCGTCTTCCGGATCTGCTGGCGCATCTCGAGAGCGCAGGCTACAAAATCGACGCTCAGGTTCGTGACTCTCATCTGGCGGCTGCGCTTTACCGAGGCGGCGTAAATCCGGTTTACGGCCGGAAAGATCAGGCCGGCCTTCGTATCATGGATTGGCGCGGAAACGTCCTGTATTCGTTTACACGGCCGGCAAAAGTATATGACACATATGCCAGCGTACCGCCGGTCGTGATCGAGACATTGTTGTTTATCGAAAATCGGCACATGCTTGACTCCGGTCATCCCTATCGCAACCCAGCCGTAGAGTGGGACCGGCTGACTAAAGCGATGTTGGATTACGGAATTCACGTAGTGGACCGCGGGCATCCGGTGATCGGAGGGAGCACGCTCGCAACGCAGTTGGAGAAGCTGCGGCACTCACCCGGAGGACGGACGCACTCGCCGCTCGAGAAATTGCGCCAGATGACCTCGGCCTCGCTGGCTGCGTATCAGAAGGGAATGTCGACGCTGCCCATGCAGCGGCAGATTGTACTCGACTATATCAACTCTATTCCCTTGGCGGCTCAGGCCGGATATGGAGATGTGGAAGGATTAGGCGACGGCCTGTGGGCCTGGTACGGAACCGATCTGGCGAAGATCACGCCCTTGCTTAAAGCGCCAGAGAGCACATTGACGAATGCGCAAATGCGCCAACGGGCGCGCGCTTACCGACAAGTGCTTTCTCTATTGCTCGCGCTGCGTTCGCCGAACACCTATTTAGTGCAGGATCAACGAGCGCTGCGGGTCCAGACGGACAGGTACTTGCGGGCCCTGGTTCACCAGGGAATCATCTCTCAGCGGCTGTGCGATCTGGGATTGCGCGAGTACACCGCGCCTCGTCATGGTGTGCCTTCGCCCGAGCGGGTGAACTTTGTGGAGAACAAAGCCACCAACACAGTTCGAATGTCGTTGCTCGGCCTGCTGGGACTGAACACTACTTACGAGTTGGACCGTCTCGATCTTTCCGTTCAGACCACGATCGATCAGCCAGCGCAGCAAGGTATCACGCAGTTTATCGAACAGATCGCCAATCGACAGGCCGCCTCGGCCGCGGGTCTCGATCAGTACCGCCTGTTGGAGCAGAGCGATCCCAGCAAAGTCACATACAGCGTCACGCTTTACGAAGCAACGCCGAACGCAAATGTCCTCCGTGTCCAGACCGACAACTTCAACGAGCCGCTCAACATCAATCAGAGCACGAAGCTGGAACTGGGCTCTACCGCGAAGCTGCGCACGATGATCAATTACCTGGAAATCGTAAAGGATCTGCACGCGCAATATTCGGGTTATTCCGCGGCGCAGCTTGCGAAAGTTCCGATTCCGCCTGAGGATCATTTGACGGAGTGGGCCGTGAAGTATCTGGCCAGCACCAAGGACCGCAGCCTGGGTGCGATGTTGCAGGCAGCCATGGACCGAAAGTATTCGGGCAGCACCGGTGAGTCCTTCTATACCGGCGGCGGCGTGCACCACTTTGACAATTTCGAGTCTTGGGAAAGCGGCGCAAACTTGACCGTGGGGCAGGCGTTTGAGAATTCGGTCAACTTGGTTTTCATTCGCCTCATGCGCGACATCGTTTATTACTACCGGTTTCGCGTGCCGGGGGCCACACCTGCGGTGCTGGACGATGCCAATGACCCCGCGCGCAAAGCGTACTTGGCCCGGTTCGCCGACCAGGAAGGCAAAGTGTATGAGTCCCGGTTCTATGCCAAATATAGGGGCAAGAATCCCAATGAGTCGCTGGACCTCCTCACAAAAGGTATTGCGCTTACACCATTGCGTGCCGCTGTGATCTTCCGTTCGGTGCGTCCACAGGCCAACCTGGATCAGTTCACGCAATTCCTGAAGACGCACTTACCCAAGGCGGCGCTCATTAAGGAAGACCCGGCGACTCTGTACGACAAGTACGGTCCGGACAAGTTCAACCTCTCCGACCGCGGCTATCTGGCGCACGTGCATCCTCTTGAACTTTGGATGCTGAACTACCGCGAGCATCATCCGAATGCGCATCTGAAAGATATCTGGGCAGCGAGCGCCAACGAACGCCAGGACGTGTATTGGTGGTTATTCAAAACCTCGCATAAAGGGGCGCAAAACAACCGCATCTACACGCTGCTGGAGCAAGACGCTTTCAAGGAGATTTTCAAGGCTTGGAAGCGCCACGGCTATCCGTTCGATTCGCTGGTTCCTTCATACGCAACCACCATCGGCGTGTCCGGCGACACCCCGGCGGCTTTGGCCGAACTGGTCGGCACGATTATGCGCGAAGGCATGCGGTATCCCGCCCTTCGGATCACGAACCTGCACTTTGGCGCGGGCACGCCGACGGAAACGGTCATGAGTCCGAAAACGGCGCCCGGGCAGCGTGTCATGGATCCTCAAATCGCGGCGCTCGTTCGGAAAGAACTGGTCGGCGTTGTGGAGAACGGAACCGGCAAGAGACTGCACGGCGGCCTCGTGCTGTCCAACGGGAAAGCGCTGCCGATCGGCGGCAAGACGGGTACGGGCGACAACCGTCTGGAAAGTTTCACGGCTCATGGCGCTGTGATCGGCTCTAAACCGGTCAGCCGGACTGCTACGTTCGTCTTCTTTATAGGCGACCGATATTACGGCACCGTTCTGGCTTTTGTCCCTGGCGCCAAAGCGGCATCCTATCGATTTACGAGCGCGCTAGCGGTGCAAATCCTCAAGGACGTCACGCCGCAGATCAAGGCTATGATCGAGCAATCGTCGCAGTGGCACGTGCCGCCGGAACTAGTAGCTACGAACGCAACCAAGTCCACCGGTCACGTGTCGGAATAGCGGGCCGCCTCGCTGTCAGGCGTCTGCTTTGCGCGCCGAAGCACCCTCATGTGATTTCAAGAAAGCCAGCGTGAGCGGCCAGGCTTGCGCGACGGCCACCGGATTGTAGCTGGCGCGGGCATCGCAGAAGAAGCCGTGGTCCGCGTCGGAAAACTCGACGTTCACGTACGCTTTCCCTGCGCTCCTCAGTACCCCGGTTACGGCCTGGACCTGCTCGGGACCAATGTGCTGATCCTTCCCGCCCCAGACCAACAAAATGGGCGCCCTCAGTTCTTTGAGCCGATCCAGCAGGCCTGGGAAAAACTGGCTCGGCGCGATGCCGCCTCCGTAGTAAGAAATCGTGCAGGCGAGAGGAACCACCAAGCCTGCCAGGCACGCGGTTCGTCCGCCCATACAATATCCAACAGCGGAGATGGGCAACCCGAACGCCTCACTGTGCTGCAGCCAGTCGAAGCTCGCGCGAATGTCGGCTTCCAGCCCGGCATCGGTTAATCCTTTGAAGTGCGGCATAATTGCCGCGAAATCGGTGTAGCTGCCCTCGAAGCCGGGGCCGGTCCGATGGAAGAGTTCCGGCGCGATCGCGAGGTACCCTTCGCGCGCGAACCGCGCGGTTACATCCCGGATGTGCGCATTCACGCCGAATGCTTCCTGAAAAACCAGCAGTCCCGCATGGGGTTTTCCTTCCGGACGCGCGACGAAGGCTCGCATCGACGTCCCATCGCTTACCGGAATCGTTATATATTCTGTTTGGCTCATCGCGGCTTCCTCAGCCTACCGATAGTATCGTAACCGGGCGCTTCCGGCCACGCCGCTACATGCGTGCTAATGAGACGGCCCTTACGCCTACAGTGCCGGCCTCCGGCACGGCTGCAGTCGACGACAGGTCACGGCCCCGGTGATCGTTTCTTTGGACTAGAGAATCACGTTTTTTGCAACAATGACGGAGTACCAGGAAAGGACGATTGACCATGACGAAGTGCGAGGAATGGAGAACGATAGGAAAACTTGCCACGCTGTTTATTGGAGTGCTCGTTGCGCTTGGCGGTCTCACGGATGCTCATGCGCAGATTTCCACCAGGGAACAACAAGCCGAGCAGGATGCACGGGACGCCAAGACTCCCAAGCTGAACTACACCGAAGAAGTGCTTCAGCTTCTGGTTCCTGGCATGACCATGGGCGAAACAGTGGGGGTCGATGTCAATTCCCAAAATCACATTTTTGTTTATTCCCGCACGAACCCGCAGGGCATCGCGCGGGGCGGCACTGCGGCGATGCTGTGGGAATTCGACCAGAACGGCAAGTTCGTCAAGGAATGGGGGCCGCACAATTACGCGGCGTCTTTCGCTCACTCCGTCCGGGTGGACAAGAACGACAACGTCTGGCAGGTTGACGAAGGGTCGGGCATGATCGTCAAATACAGTCCCCAGGCGGTTCCGCTCGAACAATTCGGACGCACGCCGGAAGCCATCGATTATCTGGAAGCCAGCGTGGAAAAGCAGGGCCGCGGCTTTGAAGGCGAGGCGCGCCGGGAGGAACACCCCGTGCCAGTGATCAAACGGCTGCATCCAGACGGCGGGGTGGGCACGTTCAACCGTCCCACTGACGTGGCCTGGGATTCTGCCGGTAATGTCTTCGTCACGGACGGGTACGGCAATTCACGCGTGGTGAAGATCGCGCCCGGCGGCCATTGGCTGAAATGGGTAGGTACATGGGGCACAGGACCCAACCAGTTCAACATCGTTCACAGCGTTGCGGTCGATAGTCAGGACAATATCTACGCCGCTGACCGCAACAACCACCGGATCCAGGTCTACGACGACGATCTCAACTTCAAAAAGTCAATCACTGGCGTGGGCGCGCCCTGGGGTCTTTGCATCCCAAAGGCCGATGCCAGCGGCAAGCAATATATTTTTAGCTCCGACGGCACGTCCGGCCGCTTGTACAAAATCGATCTCGGCAGCGGCAAAGTGGTTGGCTGGGCGCAGACCAGCCTCGGCCGCGGAGAGGACGATGCTGGACGGCTAATCCACGAGATCGGCTGCAAGGATCCCAACGTGGTGTACCTCGGTTCGGCGATTCTATGGAACGTCACCAAGGTAAGGATCAAGTAAACGTTGGTCTGTCGTGATCCGCGGTTCCATGAAGGTCTGATTTCACAGACCGCGAGCGCAACGCGATACACTGGACCCGAAAGGACATATTTAACGTGCTCGTCGTAATGCGGGCGCAGGCGACCCCACAGGACATCGCCCGTGTCTGTGAGAAAATTCAGAGCCTCGGATTCCGCCCGCATGTCATGCCGGGTGCCGAGCGGACCGCGATCGGAATTACGGGCAATCACGGCCCCGTGCCTGCGGCCGAATTCGAAGACCTGCCCGGCGTCGCCGAGGCCATCCGTGTCTCCAAGCCCTACAAGCTGGTCAGCCGCGAAGTGAAGCCGGACGATACTGTGGTCCACATTGCCGGTGTGGGTATTGGCGGCGACGAGCTCGCCTTCATTGCGGGTCCATGCTCGGTTGAAAGCCGCGAGCAAATCCTCACGTCGGCCCGTGCCGTCAAGGCCGCCGGCGCTCAACTCATGCGCGGAGGCGCCTATAAGCCGCGCACATCGCCCTACGCATTTCAGGGCTTGGGCGAGCAAGGACTGAAGTTCCTGGCCGAAGCCCGCGCGGAGACCGGCCTCGGAATCGTAACGGAAGCCATTGACGTGGAAACTTTCGACCTGGTGGAGGAATATGCCGATTGCATCCAGATCGGTGCCCGCAATATGCAGAATTTCTCTCTGCTGCGGCGCGCAGGACGAGCGCGCAAACCGGTTCTGATGAAGCGCGGCATGTCCTCAACGCTTGAGGAGTTCCTAATGGCCGCCGAGTACATTCTTTCGGAAGGCAATTATCAGGTGGTCTTGTGCGAACGTGGCGTGCGCACCTTCACCGACCATACGCGTAACACGCTGGACCTCAGCGTCGTCCCCGCCGTGAAAAGCTTGAGCCATCTGCCGATCATTGTCGATCCCAGCCATGGCACGGGCAAGCGCGACAAGGTACATCCCATGGCGTTAGCGGCCGTCGCCGCGGGAGCAGCCGGGCTGATCGTCGAAGTACACCCCAATCCTGATAAGGCGCTATCAGACGGCTATCAGTCACTCTATCCTGACCAGTTCGAGGAGCTGGCTGACGAATGCCGTGCCATCTGCGACCTGTTACGGACCCGCAAAGCGGCCTCGCGTCTGGCGCCGGTCCACGCATGAGCGCGCCGCCCAGACCAGACTGGCACCGGAACGGCATCCGGATCGTCCATGCGGGCGAGTTGGATTGCAACACGCCGCAAACCCCGGGAATGACTCGCGCCGCGGCCATCGATCACGCCCGCACTGGAGCAAGCAAGCTGTGGGCCGGCACAGTCGTTGTGGAACCGAACGCTAAAACTGGCGCGCATCACCACGGCGAGCTGGAAACCGTGCTCTATATCGTGCGCGGCCGGGCGCGCTTTCGCTGGGGCGAAAAATTGGAATACGTAGATGAGGCCGGACCTGGGGACTTCATTTTCGTGCCGCCTTTCGTCCCCCATCAGGAGATCAATGCCGATCCCGGCCAGCCGGTGGAAGCAGTGGTAGTTCGCAGTGGGCAGGATCCCATTGTCGTGAATCTGGATATCCCCAGTCCCGAGACGCCATCCGCAACCCGTTGGATCGATCCCACCCACCGCGACTAGAGCCGCGGCGCCCGCAACAGAGGCCTGCGGCTCAGGTCGAGCTATCGGTTAGTGGCGCCAGTAGCCGCGATAATAGTGGCCGCCGTAAAAACGTGGCCCGACCCAAACAGCACGCGGATACGGTGGACGAGCCCAATATCCGGCGCGCCATACGAAGCGCGGCCCGACCGGATAATAGTAGCCCGGAACCCACGCATAGCCCGGCCCGGGCGCCGGTGCGACATAAGCAACTGGGGGAGGCGGTGGCGGCGCATAATACCCATAGGCCGGGCCCACTCCGACACCGAAGAAGAAGTGCGTTCCTGCAAAGGCCGAACTCCCCGCCAAAAGTATCAGTGCAAGTAATTTCGTTTTCATCCGGTTCCTCCTCAAGCAAGGAAAAATGCAAGCGCGGTGCCAATGTCCAATCTGCCGGAATTCAGGAACTTAGGCTCCATCGGCGGCGGCAGCCCTGGCCGATAACCACCACCAGCGCACAAATCCAGCCAAGAGGGCCAATGATGCCCGCGGCCAATAGTGCCCGCTCTAAATTGCCAAATATTGCCGAATCCGCGCAATCGTTTCCGGCTGCCGGAAATAATTCGTGTGGTGCACTGTCGCACCGCCCCGCTTCTTCGCCGCGGGCTCATCGGCAAAGTTATAGCAGTCCTCCATGGCACTGCTGCCCATAAGCCGTTTCATCGAGCGCGTGTCTACGACCAAATCGTTATCTTCCGGAAAAACTAAGCGGTCGGCAAGGACATCGGCAATGTGATCCTTGTTAAACAATCGCCATATCCTGAGGCCCACATCTTCGGGCCTGAAATTGGACTGCACGCCATAGTATTTCGGCCAGTTTCCGGTGCGGTCCTGATTGAGGCGGAGCAATTCTGCGTTGTCCTCACCCGTCCGCGACATGGCGTAAACGCCCGGTATCATCGCGATGGCAGCATCCATGGCGGGCGTCTTGGCTGCGATCGAGGTGACGATAGATAGAGCTTTGAACAACCCTGCCACAACAGTTCCCCAAGGAATCAGAGAAGCGGCATCGCCCGCCAACTTCTCGATGTTCGCCAGCAGGTCCAATCCGTTGCGCAGATTCTTAGGAGCCGCTAAGCTGGTGCCCTCGAGCGGACAACCGACCAGAACCACTTTACGCTCGTGCCCATTCGGCTGGTCGAACGATTCGAGCCACCACCGCGCCACCAGCCCGCCACGGCTATGAGCGACCACTCGAACCGGCGTGGAACAGTTGGCGAAAGCTCGCGCCAGATCCAGCGCGTTCAATACCGGACTTACGGAAATCGTCCGGTGGTCGAACAGTAAGACCTCGTGATCTTTTAATGCCTCCTGAATAAACGTATTCCCCTCCGCGGTCTTCGCTATTTCGTTCAACACATTCTTGGTGTTGCTGAAGGTGCCGTGGACAATGAGCAGGACCGCCGGTTTGTCGTAAGCCGGCTGGGAGACGTTCACGATCTCGCGCTGAGCTTCGTCCGTATCCCAAGTCTTCAACCGTTTCAGGCCAGGTCCCGGAGTGAGGCTGTCGTCGAAGTTGACTAGATGCGACGTAATCTGATTCGGCCCTACCTCTTCATACGTGAGCCGGTGTACGATCTTTCCGCCGAAGAATGGAATGCCTCGACGCATCGCGGAATCCGAATAGGGTAGGACGCCGAAGCTTTCGTAACAGAACCGCGCGCCGGTTTCAGGATCTTCAACAATAGTCAACACCCGGGTCTTGGACGCCAGAGTCGATTTTCGCATCGCACGACGCAGTTGGTGGATAGCGGGGTCTTTTTCGCGGAACGATGTGTCCTCTAACGAGAGGATACCCATCTTTCTCAAATTCGCCAGGTCTGTGGTATTCAAGACGGCATCGCTCATCGTGCCTCCTCGATCGGCAGAGGCGTCACGCCTTTGTCGCGAGCTGTCTTAATGTCTACCAGTGACTGAAAAGCACCCGGCGCCCTCAGATTTATGCTCCCCTGCTCGACCGCGTCCACGAAACCTCCGCGTTCGTTGAGAACCAGCGTTTCGATCGGCACCAGGTCGCCATTGCCGACCAGGTCCAGAATCAGCCGATAACTCTCGCTGCCGCGAAACATCCAGATGGCCCGGTCCTCGGTAGCCGTCGCAAGCTTTTCGCGCAGTTGGTCATAGGCGCGTTCGCTTCGGAAGTAGCCGGGGAACGCATGCCCATATAAGAGAAAGATCACCGGCCGAAGGTCGATGTATTCCAAGCAGGCAGCAAAGAATAGGGCCAGATCCAGACAGGTTCCGCGCTTGCTCTCCAGAACGTCGGACGGCGTGCGGATACGCTGCGCCAATTGGCTATAAGTAGGCGGAGGATTCACGTAGCTTAGTGGCAACTCGTTGATTAGCGCCCACCACATCGCGCGGACCTGGTTGTCAACCACGGGAGAGGAGCGCCCGCCATCGGGGCCCAGCACTTCATCGGAATCCTGGTATCCTCCGAAGCCGCTTGCAACATTGTCCGAGAGCGCAACAAGATAACGTTGACTCTGATCGATCACCTTGCGCACGGCGCGATCTCCGGGAAAAACGAACGACGGCAGCCACTGCCGGTTCAAATCGTCGTCCTGCCATTGATCGATGGGTAAGATACGTACCGGCACGGTTTCAATCAACTCGCGCCCGTCATAGGTGACACGTACCGTAAGATTGGTGCCGACCGTGGAGCGGCTGGAGCGAAGCAGCCCCGACACTAATGGAATTCGCACCTCGTTTTCCAAAGGCCAATAAGAATACGGCATATCTTTGGATCGCTCGAAGCTCGCCGATTCGGCCCCCGCGCAAAGCGCCACCTGCACTCGTACATTCTTAAGCGTCTTCATGGGAGGCGTCTTGGCCAGCATGAAGTATTCGAAAATTCGCTCGCCGTTGTGCAGCATCGAATAATTCAGCTCGGATTTCGGCTTCATCCATACAATGTCGACCGCGCCTTCGCCCGGCTCCGCCACCGCGTCGCGCTGCGCGTTGAACGAATCCAAAAGAGAACGAGGGCTAACCACGGACACCCGTACAAACTTCCCCATCGGCTTGAGGAGCGAGGTCCGGTTGTACAACACGATGGAACTGCTTAGCTCTGTGCTTCCGCGGACATGTTTGTCAAATGCCAGCCGGAACGAGTCGAGAACCTCGTAGCCGTCCAGCCTCTCGGTGGAGTATAGATGCATCGCCAGGTAAAAATCCGCGAAAAAATTCTCCGCCGAAACATCATCGATATAGCCATCGATTCCAATGGCCGTCGCCACGCCGTCCGCGACCGACCAGGCAGCCATTAGATTGGAATAATACAAATTGCAGCCCAGCAAAGCGGGTATCTGAGCATTCGAGCACACCGCATCGGCGAATTCCTTGGCTGCGATCTGCCGCGGGGACGCATCGCCCAACACGATGCCCTCTTCGTCCTCACCGAGCAGCGGACCGCTCCAGTCGCTGGGCTTTAGGAACAGACTCGCGCGCCGGACGTCGATGCAAACCAAGTGAATCGCCCAAGGATGCTCATCGATCTTTCCCCGCACCGCCTCCAGTGTGGCGTTAGGCAGCGAGGCGTGCTCCTTGAGGGCGAGATTGCCGGACACCACTCGTTCCTCTGACGTAAGCGACGCGTCGGGATACCGCTTCTTCAAAGGCCCCGCATTGCTAAGCACCGTCAGAAGCTTGTTTCGCCCAGACACCCATTGTTTCCCGGCGGGCGGACCTTCCTGGTCGAAAGTCCGAACGATGATCGGCGCTTGTTCCTGCGACTCGAAAACCGAGGTCAGCAAGAATTCCCACGGCACCGTCCACGCCCAGTCCTTCTGTAGGTTGAGGACTACTTCGACATAGATTGCCTTTTTGATTGACGAAGAAAGGTCCGCATAACTGCCGTCGAACATGTTCTGCAGTGTTTGCCGCGCCTTCTTGCGCTCGGCGTCCGCCGCCCGTTTATCGCTTTCCCACGGCGCCTTGCTCTTCATTACCTCGCGCCAGTGGCCCAGCACCTCATCGGACGGCGCCTGTACCCGGAACTCGCGGCCCGGCTCGGTGGAGCTATCGTCGGTGGCCGCCTCCAAGCTGCGCACAATGACACGTCGGTTCGATTCTCCCTGGGCGGGTGATGTTAATAGCGCGCTGGAATTGGCCATTGCCCAATAATAGACGATCATTTTCGCGAAATGTTGGCGGCAACGTCTTGAACGGCCACCCTCTACAGCAAGGCTTCATTTCGGCCGATCAAACATGTGGACAATTTTGTCCCATGATCATCACACGCACACCACTTCGAATCTCGATCGGCGGCGGCGGCACGGACTTGCCGTCGTACTACAGCCGCTTCGGTGGGTTCGTAATTGCCGCCGCGGTGAACAAACATATTTACGTCGGAATTAACGAGACGTTCAGCGGCGGATATTTCCTCAAATATTCATCTCTGGAGCATGCAGTCAGCATTGACGAGATCCGGCACGCTCTGATACGCGAAGTTTTGCGGCTGCACGAAGTGCCCCCGCCGATTGAAATAGTCAGCATGGCGGATATTCCGGCAGGCACGGGCCTCGGCTCGTCGGGTGCGTTCACGGTAGGGCTGCTGCGCGCGGTTCATGCGCTTAAACGCAAATATGTGGATCCCGGAGTGGTCGCCGAAGAAGCGTGCAAGATCGAGATCGAGACACTACAGCAACCGGTCGGCAAACAAGACCAGTACATCGCGGCCTACGGCGGGCTGGCGTGCTTCGAGTTTCACGAGGACGGCCAGGTTGCCGTCAGCCCTCTCAACATCAGTAACAGTACCCTGTACGATCTCGAAGAACACCTGCTGATGTTCTTTACGGGCTATTCGCGCAACGCCTCGGCCGTGTTAGATGACCAAAAAGTCCGCTCAGAGCTGGGCGACGCAGCCATGCTCGAAAACTTGCACTACATCAAGCAACTCGGGCTGTGTATCAAGCTCGCGCTCGAGAACGGCGATACGCGCCGCTTCGGCGAGCTGATGCACGAGCACTGGCTGCACAAGAAGCAGCGCTCGCCGGGAACCAGCAACGAAGGGATCAATCGCTGGTACGACATCGGACGCGAAAACGGCGCTCTCGGCGGTAAGCTGGTCGGCGCCGGCGGCGGCGGTTTTTTGCTGTTCTACGCCGAAGACCGCGATGCGCTCCGGAAGGCCATGGCGCGCGAAGGGCTCCGCGAGGTGCGCTTCGCCTTCGACCACGAAGGATCGAAACTGCTGGCGCGGGAGTAATCCGAATGCAATGCGTCATACTGGCGGGCGGATTGGCAACGCGCATGCGTCCGCTGACAGAGTCCTGCCCAAAAACATTGCTGCCCGTATGTGGACGGCCGTTTGCGCATCACCAACTGCATTGGCTTGCCGCTCAGGGCATCACGGAAGTGGTCTATTCGATCGGCCATCACGGCGGCATGATCCGCCGCTATTGGGAGCAGACGCCTTGTCCGATTCCCTGCGTGCGTTACGTGGACGAAGGTGAGCGCCTGCGCGGCACCGGCGGCGCGCTGCGGCTCGCTTCCGAAGCCGGCGCGCTAAACGAATCTTTCTTCGTCCTGTACGGCGATTCGTTCCTGCCCGTTGCCTTTGGACCGGTCTGGAACGCGTTTCGCTCCAGCGGCATGCCCGCGCTTATGACGGTGCTACGCAACGAAGGCCGTTGGGACCACAGCAACGCCATTTATCAGGACGGCCGAGTCTTGCTTTACGACAAAAGAGGCCACTTGGCCATGCACTACATCGACTACGGGCTCTCTGCTCTTCGCCGCGAGGTCCTGGAGGGCATCCAGGACGAGGTGTTCGATCTCGCGACGCTGTTCCACCAGTTGAGCTTGCGCGATCAACTCGCCGGATTTGAAGTGGACCAGCGCTTTTACGAAATCGGTTCGCCGGAAGGGCTCCGCGATTTTGAAAACTACCTGCAGGCGCAGAGTTGCGAGCCCGTCGTGATTCGCAACTAGATCCTCACTCCTCTTCAGCCGACAGCTTCGCCAGAACCGAAAGGTCCTCGAGCGTGGTTGTGTCGCCCTTTACTTCGCCACCTGTCGCAATTTCCCGCAGTAGGCGCCGCATAATCTTGCCGCTGCGCGTCTTGGGAAGCGAATCGGTGAAGCGGATATCGTCGGGCTTGGCGATGGGGCCGATTTCGTGCGCCACCCACTGCCGCAATTCGTTCTTGAGCTGCTCACCCGCCTTCTGGCCCGCCTTCAACGTGACGAATGCGGCCACGGCTTGGCCTTTCAGTTCGTCCGGCCGGCCCACCACCGCGGCTTCCGCGACTGCCGGGTTGGCCACCAGCGCTGACTCGATCTCCATCGTGCTCAACCGGTGCCCCGCGACGTTCACAACATCGTCGACGCGGCCCATCAGCCAGATGTAACCATCCTGGTCGATCCGCGCGCCGTCGCCGGCGAAATACATGCCTGGGATCTGCGACCAGTATTGTTGCTTGAAGCGCTCAGGATCGCCGTAGATGGTGCGCAGCATGGCCGGCCAGGGTCGCTTGATCACCAGGAATCCGCCGGCCCCTTTAGGCACCGGCTGGCCTTCGCGGTTCACAACGTCTACGATGATGCCGGGCAATGGCAGGGTCGCGGATCCTGGTTTGGTCGCGATCGCGCCAGGGAGCGGGCTGATCATCGCGGCGCCGGTTTCCGTCTGCCACCAGGTGTCGACAATGGGGCAGCGCCCACGCCCGATCACCTCGCGATACCACATCCAGGCTTCGGGATTGATCGGCTCACCCACGCTTCCGAGCAGCCGCAGGCTCTTCATCTCGTGCTTGCGGGGCCATTGTTCTCCCAGACGCATAAATGCACGGATCGCGGTGGGCGCCGTGTAGAGGGTATTTACCTGGTAACGTTCGACGATCTGCCAAAACCGGTCCGGCTCAGGATGTGTCGGCACGCCTTCGTACATCAACGAGGTCGCGCCATTCTGCAGGGGACCATAGACCACATAGGTGTGGCCGGTCACCCAGCCAATATCGGCTGTACACCAGAACGTGTCTTCATCGCGGATATCGAAAATCCATTTGGTCGTAATGTAGGTCCCGACCGAATAGCCACCGGTGGTGTGCAGAATGCCTTTGGGCTTGCCCGTGGTCCCGGAGGTGTAAAGCAGAAAGAGCGGATGCTCGGCGTCGACGAGTTCGGCCGGGCAATCCGCCGAGGCGGTCCGCATCAGCTCGTGCCACCAGTGGTCGCGCCCGGCCTGCATATTCACCTGACAACCGGTCCGGCGATACACCAGCACGTTCTTGATCGTGGGGCATTGCGGCAGCGCCTGATCCACAGCCTCCTTCAGCTTGACCTCGGTACCGCGGCGATACCCGGCGTCCTGTGTGATTACCGCCGAGGCACCGCAGTCGTTGATCCGGTCAATGAGCGCCTGGGATGAAAATCCTCCAAAAATGACGGTGTGTGGAGCGCCGATTCGGGCACACGCCAGCAGCGCGATCGGCAATTCCGGAACCATGCCCATGTAGATGGCGACCCGGTCGCCCTTCTTGACGCCGAGCGACTTCAAAACGTTGGCGCACTTCGAGACCTCGTGCAGCAGTTGTTGATAGGTGAGTGCTCGCGAATCGCCCGGCTCGCCCTCCCATAGCAGCGCGACTTTATTCTTGCGCCACGTTGCCACGTGCCGGTCCAGGCAGTTGTACGAGAGATTGAGCTGCCCCCCGACGAACCACTTGGCGAACGGCAGATCCCATTCCAGCACCCGATCCCACGGTTTGAACCAATGTAATTCGCGCGCGATCCCGGCCCAAAAACCATCCGGATCTTGCTCGGCTTGCTTATAGAGGCGGTCGTACTCGGCCCGGCTGTTGATGTGCGCCTTAGACCGGAATTCCTCGGAGGGTTCGAAGACGCGCTGCTCCTTGAGCACGGTATCGATAGCGGCATGAGTTCCCATAAATGTCCATTGCCTAGCATATATCGCGCCGCGTGCACTTTGTGCGCTCCCCGCGGTTCACCTGCTCCGTTGCCTGCGTTCCGTCCGGTTCGGTGCGACCCTTTCCCGCCTCCGTCACGCGCTGGTTGTAAAATTAGGTCGGGCGCGCATGAAGAACTTTTTCATTGGACTGGTTGTCGGCATCCTATTTTCCGGGTTGGTTCTATTCATCCTGTTCTTCGCCGCGGTACGGCTGGCAGGCTCCTTTGCCGCGCGCACTACTACCGTCAGCGACAATTCCATGCTGGTGCTCAATCTGAACGGCGATCTCCCCGAGATCGCGCCGCCGGAAATTCCCGTGCCGTTCATTGAAGCTCAAACGCCGCTCGCGGTTTATCAAGTCTGGGAAATCTTCCGCCGGGCGGCTTCCGACCCGCGCATCAAGGGCATTGTTCTCGAACCGCGTGGACTGGGAATCGGATTTGCCAAGCTTCAGGAAATCCAGCAGGAAATCGCGCAGTTCAAGAAGTCCGGCAAACCGATCGTCACTTATCTTCGCAGCCCTGGCGCGCGCGAATATTACTTGGCTTGCGCGACGGACCGGATTTTCCTGGGCCCAGAGGACGAGCTGGATCTGAAAGGCATGCGCGTCGAATCCGTCTTCCTGAAGACCGGCCTGGAGAAGATCGGCGTCAACGTGGACGTGATTCACGCGGGCAAATACAAGGATGCGGGCGACATGTTCACCCGCACTTCCATGTCGCCGGAGACGCAGGAAGTCCTCAATGATGTCTTGAACCAATATTACGGCAGCCTGGTGAACGACATCGCGCAGGGCCGCAGAAAGCAACCGGACCAAGTCAAAGCGCTGATCGATCAAGGCCCGTTCATCGCCAGCGATGCGTTGAACAATGCGTTGGTGGATTCGCTCGGATATGAAGATCAGGCCATCGAAAATCTCAAGAACCGAGCCAACAACAGTAACCTGAAGCGCGTCTCCGGCAAGGCTTATCTCAAGGCGCCTCAGAACTCGAGCGGAATTGCGAACCGCATTGCGCTCGTGGTGGGCGAAGGCGATATCACCACGGGATCCGGCAACGAGTCCGCAAACGATCAGGGCTTTACCTCTACTGGTTTCGTCAAGCTGCTGCGGCAGGTAGGGAATGACTCCAGCATCAAAGGCGTGATTCTGCGAATCGACTCTCCGGGAGGGGATGGAACCGCGTCGGACGACATACTGCACGAAGCTAAGAATCTCAGTAAGAAGAAACCGGTGATCATCTCGATGAGCGATCTGGCAGCTTCCGGCGGCTACTTGGCATCCATGACCGGCGATCCGATTGTGGCCTATCCCAACACGCTAACCGGTTCCATCGGCGTGCTGCTGATTCGGCCGAACCTGCACGGGCTTTATGACAAGCTCGGCATAGGCAAACAGGGACTTTCCCGCGGGCGCTTCGCCGACTTGGATTCCGAATACGTCCCCTTAACCCCCGAGCTGCGCGACAAACTGGCGTCGGAGGTGGACGCATTCTATAAAGGCTTCATCAACGTCGTGGCGCAAGGCCGGAGGCGGCCTGCCGATCAGATTGAGTCGCTGGCCCAAGGGCGTGTTTGGCTGGGCGCGCAGGCCAAGCAAAACGGGCTAGTGGATGACTTGGGCGGCTTGGATCGCGCTATCGAACTGCTCAAGCAAAAGGCCCACATCGGAGCCACCGAGCGCATCACGCTGGTACCGTACCCGGGCAAGCGCAGTGTCCTCGATATGCTCTTCAGCCGCTCCGATGATTTCGCCGAGGTGGAGGCGAAAGTGGGGATCAGAAAATTATTGGGACATATTCCGATTGAAGCGCTGGCGCGGGGCGGCTTTATGAAGCTGATGCCGTATTCCATCGAAGTGAAATAGCAGGCGAGCCTGCCCTGCCAGTGTCTGCGGCACCCCTCACGGCCGCCCCTCGCCCAGAAAAGCTCGATTTCCGCCGAGTTGGATTTCCCGCCTTCCGCACCCAAGCCCCATGCGCAGCTGCGCGACAGCACCCAACCGGCTGCAGCAAAGCTTGAGCAGCCGGAAGATTTCGGTTTGGTCTGCCAATTGCCTTTCCGTGCGACGAAACGCTATGCAGACCAGAAGCATCTTGTGGCCACTCGCCGCGACCGCCTCTCTCGGCTGTCTTGCTGCCATCTATCGCGCGTACCGGCGCGACCTCGAGAAGGCCCAGGCGCGAATTTCCACCGGCAGTTCAATACTTCATACGGAGCGTGGCACAATTGAGTACGCCTCGGTTGGACAGGGTTTCCCGCTGCTCGTGGTTCACGGCGCCGGAGGAGGATTCGATCATGCGCTCGACCTCGCGGCTAGGCTGAATCCCGCATTCCGTTGTATTTTCGTCTCCCGCTTCGGCTACTTGCGAACACCGCTCGCCGGCGATGCGTCGCCTGAGGCGCAAGCCGATCTTTATGCCAGTCTTCTTGACTCGCTTCAAATTCCCGCAGCGGCAATTCTCGGAATTTCGGCCGGCGCTCCTTCGGCCATGCAATTCGCGATACGGCATCCGCGGCGCTGTTCGGCTCTTGTTCTCCTCGTTCCGGCGACGTTCGCACCTGACGGAGCGGGAATACAACCGAGCGCACCGTCAACCGTGACACTTCTGGCGGATACGGTTCTCAAGTCCGATTTCGCGTTCTGGGTTATGATTCGTCTGGCGCGCCGAGCGGTTATAGAGAATATCCTGGCCACTCCCTACGAAGTTGTCGAGCACGCGAATCCAGCCGAGCGTGAGCGCATTCAAACAATCCTTATGAACATTCTTCCAGTGAGCCGCCGGCGGGCCGGTCTTCTGAATGACGGCGCCGTAGTTTCCCACCTCACGCGATTCAATTTGGAACAAATTGATGCCCACGCTTTTGATCAGCGTCGAAGACGATCGATACGGGACACTTGCGGGAGCGAAATACACGGCCGGACAAATCCGGAACGCGCGCTTCATCGGATTCCCCACCGGTGGCCACCTATGGCTCGGGCATAACGAGGAAGTATCCACGGCTGTCCGCGACTTCCTGGAGACTGCAGTGCACAATCGATGCCCAGACACAGCATTCGCTTTGACAACCGAGTCTCGCTAATTCGCTGAATTTGACGCTCACCATATAATCGATGCAGATGGCACAAATAATGTACGGCAAGCCTGTTGCCGACCAGATTGAGCAGTGTGTCCGCATCGAAACAGAGCAACTGCTAAAGAAGCATAACCTCATCCCGCGCCTGGATGTCGTGCTTGTCGGCAAAAGTCCCGCCTCGCTGCGTTATGTCGGAAAGAAAATGGAATCTTGCCGTAATTTGGGCATGAAGGCCGAGTTGCATCACCTGGATGACGGCATCAGCGCTCCGGCCCTACGCGATTACGTGCACAGTCTTGGCTGTGACCGCGCAGTGCACGCCATTTTGGTCCAACTGCCGTTGCCCCGCCATATTGAAGAGCCGTCCACCGGCCTGAACAAGTTTGACGTATTTGACGCGATCCCCGGCCCCAAAGACGTCGATGGCGTCTCGCGCGACACTGTTCCAGAACTGTATCGCGCTCAGACCGAAAATATGCTTCATCTGCCCGCCACTGCACTAGCCGTCCGCCGGATGATGGCCTTCTACGGAATCGAAACAGAAGGGAAGGTCGCGGTAGTCCTGGGCCGCAATGACATCACAGCCAAACCCATCCATCACATGCTCGGCGGGCGCATGTGCAATGCCACCGCGGTATGGTGCCATCGTTACACGCGTCGTGAGGACCATGATGCTTTTCTGCGATCGGCGGACATCATCGTCAGCTCAGTCGGTAGCGAACACTACCGGATCACGGCGGACCTGGTTAAGCCCGGAGCAGTGGTCATCGACGTTGCAACACGCGTCGGCCCAGACGGCAAGCTGCATGGCGATGTCGACTTCGAACGTGTACAAAACATCGCATCGTTCATCACTCCGGTGCCCAAAGGCGTAGGCCCAGTCACCGTGGCCGCGTTGATGGAGAACGTCGTACGGGCAGCCCAGTTCTCCGCTGGCGTACGCTCGCCCGGCTATAACTTCTATAGCCGCCCGCTATAGGCGTGGGGCCGAAGTTACGAACGAGGATACCGGCCGGACACAGTAGCGGCCCGCCTTCAACCCTTTTTTCTAACTGACGGACCGCTGATCGGCTGTTGACCTGAGGCAGAGCATGCCTTGAGGCCCTAGTTTCGCCCAGATCCGCCGAAAACATAAACCGTTCTGCTTGTATCGATTACATTGGACATCTCGGCTTTTTAGCCGATCCGTCTTTAACGCCGACCTTAGGGACTATAAGGTTTTAGTACCGGGCGGACGATAAACCAGTCACAGGTCATGAAAAGAGTCTGGCTGTTTCCTTGGAGTTCGGTCGAATCCCAAGCCGGCCAAATCGAAGATCCGGTCATGCGGCTGCGCTTTCTGAAAGTATGCGCGGCGGCCGACGAAAACTTCGTTGCGGCCGAACCGGGGTGCCCGATCCAGCGCGGCCCGGCTATCTGCTTCGCGCTCCTGCTAGCCGCGTTGCTGTTGCCAGGTTATCAAGCGTCGGACCGCGAGAAAGCCCTCGCCCGGCCTTCGGCACGCGTTGCATCCGCTTCCGTGGACCAGTTCTCTAGAGTCTGGCTGGTGGATAAAACCAATGATTTCGAGACTTACAGCAACGGGCTTCGAATCGACGACCGCTATGCGGTGTCCAACGATGTCCGCTCTTTTTTTCCGGTGTATCAGCGCGCTTCGATCGATCCCGATCAGCCCGAGTGGCGCACCGAGCCGGCCGGTATCGTCTATCACACAACCGAGAGCGATCAAGCCGGCTTCGAACCGGGGCAGAACGGACGCCTGAAGCGAATCGGGCAGGAGGTTCTGAATTTCGTGCGCGATAAGCGCGCGTATCACTTCGTGATTGACCGCTTCGGACAAGTTCACCGCGTGGTCCGCGAATCGGACGTAGCCTATCATGCCGGCAATTCCGTTTGGGCCGATGACGAAGCGGTGTATGTAAACCTGAACACCAGTTTTTTAGGCATCGCATTCGAAACTCAGACGCAACGCACTGAGGATCAACCGAGCGCGAACCCGGCGCAGATTCACGCCGCCAGCGTCTTGACGGAGATGCTGCGCAGCAAGTATCACATTCCGGCCGGCAATTGCGTCACTCACGCGCAGGTTTCCGTCAATCCGAACAACATGCTCATCGGGTATCACACCGATTGGGCCGGCAATTTCCCGTTTCTTGACCTAGGGCTGAAGGACAATTACGCGATTCCGCCCGCTAGTATCTACGCCTTTGGTTTCGAGTACGACCCTTCGTTCGTGCACGCCACCGGAGTGCGGCTTTGGGAGGGACTGGCATTGGCAGACGACGAAACACGCATTCGGGCGATGGCCGCCGGCGTGAGCGTCTCGCAGTACCGCGCCCTTCTTCGACACAAGTACAGACAGATTCTCGCGACCGTGAAGGCCGCGACAGCCGTGAAGGAGACAGCTCATGCCACATAACCAAAAAAATTCCGCCATTGGGTTGGACATCGGGACCAGCCGCGTCTGCCTGGCGCAGATCGCCGGCGACGGCTTCCAATACGAGACGCAGCTGAATGCGTTCGTGTCGATTCCTTACTCGAAAATCACCGAAAACGTACTCCAGAAGGAGAACGTTCCCCACAGCATCAACGGGTCGGAAATCGTCGTTCACGGCAACGAATCGGACCGCTTCGCCGACCTGCTGAATGTCGACACGCGGCGCACCATGAACAAGGGATTGCTGAATCCCACCGAACCGGCCAGCTTGGACATGCTGCGAAAGATCGTGGAGTCGCTTCTGGCGCGGACTAAGGATCGCGGCAAGCTGTGCTTTACCGTGCCGGCCGCACCTTTGGGAGCCGAAGAGAATCTGACGTATCACGAAACCACGCTGCGCCAGGTGCTGAACGAACTCGGCTACGATGTCATGAGCATCAACGAAGGGTTGGCGGTGGTCTACTCGGAATTGGAAAGCTCCAACTACACTGGCATCGGTATCAGTTGCGGGGGCGGCCTCTGCAACGTATGCGTCTCGTATCTTTCGGTCCCGGTCTTGAGCTTCTCGGTTCCGCGCGCGGGCGATTATATCGACTCGGCAGCGGCGGCGATCACTGGCGAGCGCGCCAATCGCGTGCGCATTACCAAGGAAGACTCATTCCACTTCAACGGCTTCTTCGCCGATAAGCTCCAACAGGCGCTCAGCGTGTACTACGACGAGATGATTCAGGCGCTGGTGCAGGCCATGAAACAGGCCTTCGCCAACTCGCGCAATCTGCCCAAACAGAATCGTCCGCTGCCCATCGTAGTTAGCGGCGGCACGGCCCTGCCCGCTGGGTTCTTGAGCAGATTCGAGAAGATTCTGCTGGAAGCTGAGTTGCCCATCTCGACCTCCGATATCCGATTGGCCAACGATCCGCTGCATACCTCGGCGCGGGGCGCGCTGGTGGCCGCATTAGCTGACGCCTAGGCGAGCCGCGCCTGCACCTAGGCGAGCCGCGCCTACACCAAGGCAGGCCGCGCCGCACCTCCGAGACCGGGCCTGTTAAGATATTGACTCGCCCCACTTGCTTGGAGACCGCAAACTGACTAGGATTGGATTTTTACTCCTGGCGGTGACCTCGCCGCTGGCGTTCGCCGATAATACCTGCTTAGATTTTCCGGCTGCGCATAGCATCCCGTTTGCCTCGATCGGCTGCGTGACAGCGGCTAGCTCGGCCGGCGACCACCTGGTGGTCGCGTCATTCCAGGGTGCCGCCGCGGCAATCAACGCGATCAACGCCACATCCCGCTGCCATTTACGAACCACCCTTCCTGCCGTCAGGTTCAGCTATTCCAACTTGTGCGTGCCGGCCGGCATCACGCCAGAAACCCAGGTCGGCGTTGCGGTTTCTGTCGCAGGCAAGGGCAGCGCGGGCAATATCTACGTGAGCGTTCAATGAAAATCGTATCGGCCGTCAGGGCTCTAGCTTTTGCACTGCTTCCGTTCGCCGCATATTCTCAAAGCACCTGTATTAACTTCCCGCCGCAGGAGACGCCGGATAGCATCCCATTTGTGTCGATCGCTTATGTCACACCAGCCAATAATTTGGGCGACCACTTGATTGTCGGTTCGCTGTTGAACGGAGCGAAGGAGTTGAGCGCAATTCGAGCCAACATTCCTCTTCCCACCGTTCCGAACCAGATGTTCTGCGGTCAGGTGCAGCTTGCGCCCCAACAGTTTTACGCGAACGTGTATGTTCCCACAAGTAGCGAGCTGTCGGGGATTTTTAGCGGATTTGCGGGTCTGCTCGTTGATCCTGTGACCAAACAGCCTTATTCCGGCGGGGTCATTCCGCCTGCGCAGCTGGGTTCCGTTTTCGCCTGGAGGATCGGACCGGTACAAACCACCTCGCCGATTCAGGGGTGGAATCCTACGGGATCGATGTCAGCGGCTCGGGCGGACCACGCGGCGGTTCTTCTACCCAATGGCAAAGTATTTGTGGTGGGAAGCGCCCGGAATGCCGATCTCTACGACCCTGCTACCGGTAACTTCCAACCCGTAGGAAGAACACTCTTTGACCATGGATTCACTCTTACGGCGACGCTCCTCGGAGATGGTCGCGTGTTCATCTTGGGCGGAACAAACTCGCCCTCGGGCGCTGAACTATATGACCCGGTCTCGGGCAAATTCACAGCGGCCGCCGCGCCCCTCCAACCCCACGGATACGCGCACTCAGCAACGCTGCTCAATGACGGCCGCGTGCTGTTGGTCGGCGGCTTGACCCTCCCAGGCACCGGCGGGTCCTGTTCGGATACGAATGCGGGGGCGGAGTTCTTTGATCCCAAATCCGGAACCTACTCCAAGGCCGCACCTCTTCAAGTGAATCGCAATTATCACACGGCAACCTTGCTGCAGGACGGAAGGGTCTTGATCGCCGGAGGAATTCTCAAGGGCGCGTTCTCGGCGCCCTGCAACGCGGAGCTGAACTCGGCAGAAATCTTCGACCCATCTTCAGGCGCTTTCTCGTCCGCGGGCCCGATGCAGCAAATTCGCGGAGCGGGTTTTGCCGTGCTTCTTCCCAGTGGAAAGGTGCTGCTCGGCGGAGGCGATGCCGCGGAAGGCTCGGCCGAACTGTTCGATCCGGCCACGGCCACATTCACGGCGACGGGCAGCATGAGCGACATCTCGCGCGCCATTGCGGGCGCGATCTTGTTGCCGAACGGGCAAGTGCTCGTCGCCGGCGGCAAAGGCGTGCTTGGTACTCCAACTGACGCAGTCGAACTTTATAATCCCGCCACCGGCACGTTCTCCGTCACGGGCAGTCTGGGTCTCCCCCGGGCGGGACTTACCGTGACGCTTCTTGTGAACGGAAAAGTGTTGGCAGCGGGAGGCGCGTTCAATTACACTTTTCAGACAACCGCTTCGGCGGAGATATTCACTCCGGTCATCCAAGGTCTGGTGACCTCGCAAACTGGATTGACTTTCCGCGCGGCCCAAGGGGCAAGCGCGTCACTGTCACAAACCGTAGTTGCACTCAGCGCAATCGATTCGATTCCATGGACGGTTTCTACGCACACGTTCACTGGAGGCGGCTGGCTGACCGCCACCCCTTCGGCTGGAACCAGTTCGCCCGGGACCGCGGGGGTGACAATTTCAATCAGCGCAAATCCGGCCGGACTTGCGGCACAGGACTACTACGGATCCGTGACGCTGAGTCCCTCCGACACTGTCCATTCCCCTGTCTCGATTTCCGTGATCTTGAGCATCGTACCCGCGGGTACCGCGGCCCCACCGACGGTTGCGCCCAGCGGGCTGCTTTTCCTGGCGGCGCCCGGAGCGACGGTAAAGCCACAGTCCTTTTCAATCACGAACTTGACCTCCAGCGTGATCGGTTTCAATGCTACTGCAACTGCCAATCCAAGCTGGTTCACCTTCACACCCAAAGCTTCAGGAATATCTCCCGGGGCAACCGCCACAGTCACCGTAACGCCAACGCTGACAGGCCTCACCCCGGCTGTATATCGCGGCTCGATAACTTTGACGTTTAGCGACAACAGCACTCAAACGGTGGATTTATTGTTGGTGATCTCGTCCACAACCACTTCGTCATCCGCGCCCGCAATGGAGCCAAAAGCGACGTCGGGATGCACACCGGCGAAATTGGTGCCGATCTTTACGTCTCTTGGAATCGGGTTTACAACGCCGGTAGCTTGGCCGACCCCGATCGTGGTGCAAGTGGTAGACGATTGCGGAAACCTCATCAGCACGGGAACGGTGGCGGTCAGCTTTAGTAATGGCGATGCGCCCCTGTCGCTGTTATCCATCGGCAGTGGAAGTTGGACCGCAACGTGGGTTCCCGTCCGCAGTTCAACGACGGCACTCGCCGTGCGCGCCGACGCGCAACTGGCGCCGCTGAACGGAAGCGTGCAAGTGACCGGACAAGTCGCTACCAATCCCAACGTGCCGCTGGTAGCGTCAGGAGGCGTGCTCAGTTCGGGCGATTACACCAGTTCGCCTGCGCTTGGCCTGCTGGTATCGATCTTCGGAAGCGCTCTGGCCGACGGCCAAGTAGGCGCGAACAGTCTTCCGCTTCCAAGTCAGCTCGGCTCCACCAGCGTGATTGTATCGGGCAAGCAGGTCCCGGTGCTCTTCGTCAATGACAAACAAGTGAACGTGCTGATTCCGTACGATCTGGCCGTGAATGCTCCGCATCAACTGATCGTGCAGCGCGGCAGCGCTATTTCGGTCCCGATTCCGATCGCGATCTTCGACTCTCAGCCTGCCATCCTCGCCACCGCCGGCAATGGCACTGGCCAAGGACACATCTACAAGATCGATTCCTCCGGCAACCAAATCCTGGCAGATGCGAACGCGCCCGCTACGGCAGGCGATTACCTGGTGATCTACACGGTAGGACTAGGTGCAGTCAACCCACCCGTGAACGCAGGCGATCCGGCCGGATCGAACCCTCCCAGCAGCACCACGGCTCCCGTGACGTTGACCATCGGCGGCATACAGGCGCCGGTATTCTTCTCCGGGTTGACGCCCGGATCGGCGGGTCTCTATCAAGTGAATGCGGTGGTGCCGGCCGGCATCACGCCAGGAACCCAGGTCCCGGTGGCGGTCTCGGTTGGAGGCAAGAGCAGCGCTGGCAATATCTACATGAGCATTCAATGAAGCTTTTTGCTGTCTTCCTATTCTCTTCTGCGGTTTTATTCGCGCAAAACACCTGCTTAGATTTTCCAAGTGCGCAGAGCATCCCGTTCGCCTCGATCGCCTACGTGACGGCAGCGAACTCGGCCGGCGACCACCTGGTGGTCGGGTCCCTTGAAGGCGGCGCCGCCGCAATCAACGCGATCAACGCCAATATCCCCCTGCCCGCATTTGTGAATCAAACCTTGTGCGGTCAAGTGCAGCTCGCACCCGGGCAGTATTACGCGAACGTGTACGTGCCCACCGCCGCCGAGCGGGCCGGCAACTTCCCCGCTCTCACGGGACTGCTGGTAGATCCAGCGACCAACCAGCCGTTTCCAAATGGAGTGATTCCGGCCAAACAATTGGGAGCGGTCTATGCCTGGCGCATCGGTCCGGTGCAAACAGCATCAGCCATCCAAGGCTGGAGCCCCACTAGTTCAATGGCAGTTACAAGATCCCTTCATTCGTCCGTTCTACTTCCGAGCGGCAAAGTGCTATTGGTCGGCGGGGACGCGGCCGGAGCTGTCGAACTGTACAACCCAGCCACTGGCCTATTTGAAAATGCCGGACACACGCTTCTTCCGCACGGAATCACCGCCGGCGTGGTAGTGCTGAATGACGGACGAGTGCTCATCGAGGGCGGCACAGACGCGCCAAATTCGGCAGAACTCTTCGATCCTGTTGCTGGGACCTTTACGCCTACAGGCAGCCCCGCGCAAATGCACGGTTACATGCAATCGGCAACACTCTTGAGCGATGGACGGGTACTGGTGGTCGGTGGCATGGCCGACACCAGCAGTGGAGCGAATTCGGGTGCCGAGATTTATGACCCCAAGACCTCTAAATTCACCAGTGCGGGACGGATGGTTGTGAATCGCCGCGCTCACACGGCCACGCTGTTGGACGACGGGCGAGTATTGATTGCCGGCGGCGAAACCGGGCCGCTCAATAACTCAAACGTTCCTCCCTTGAACACGGCCGAGATCTTCGATCCGGCCTCGGGCCTTTTCTCTCAGACTGGCTCGATGCAGGTGCAACGCAATCGCTTTTTTGCACGAAAACTCTCCAATGGCAAAGTTTTGGTTGGAGGTGGCTTCTTTCCAGGCGGTGCAGTTGAGCTGTTCGACCCCACAACGGGCGTCTTCACGCCTACCGGGAGCATGCGCGTGACCCGCGCAAATCCCGCCGTGGCGGTTCTCTCCAGCGGCCAGATACTTGTCGCAGGCGGAAACACACCACTTGTCGCCGATAGCTCAGCCGAACTGTACAACCCTACATCGGGACTATTTTCGCAGACCGGAAGTATGGAGATCGGCCGCAACGGGAGCAGGGCAACCGAGTTGCTCGACGGCAGGGTTTTAGTAACCGGAGGCGATACGCAGATTTGCTGCGACTTTCAACTATCTTCCGCGGAACTGTACACTCCCGTCGGACAAGGGTTGGTCACTTCGCAAAGCGGTCTGACGTTTCGTGTTGCCCAAGGCACGAGCACGTTGGCGCCGCAAACTGTCGCAGTACTCAGCTCAACTGACTCTATCCCCTGGACGGTATCGACTCACACCTACACGGGCGGCAACTGGCTGACCGTGACGCCTTCCAGCGGGACCAGCGCGCCGGGCGGTGCCCCAGCCACTATTTCGATCAGCGCCAACCCCGCGGGTTTGGCCGCGCAGGACTACTACGGTTCGGTGACGCTTACACCCACTGACGGCAAGCATCCGCCGGTATCGATCAGCGTCGTATTGAACATCGTGCCTGCTGGAACGTCGGCCGCTCCAGCTGTTTCCCCTAGCGGTCTTGTGTTTCTGACTGCTCCGGGAGCGATCGTGAAGCCGCAGTCGTTCACAGTTACGAATCTGACTTCGAATGTCATCGGATTCAACGCGACGGCCTCCGCGACACCGAACTGGTTCACTTTCGCTCCGAAAGCTTCCGGAATTGGCCCGGGCCAAAGCGTGACCATCACCGTGACACCCACTCTGACCGGATTGAATGCCTCCGTCTTTCGTGGATCTATCACGCTGACGTTCACGGATAAAACTACGCAGACGGTCGACCTTCTGCTGGTTACTACCGGATCGCCGTCAGGCCCGTCCGGCGCGGCCTCGCCCAAAGCGTCACCGGCGTGTAATCCAAGCACTTTGCTGCCGGTGTTCACGTCAATCGGAAGCGGCTTCACAACTCCGGTTGCCTGGCCGACGCCAATCATCGTTCAAGTAGTGGACGATTGCGGCAACTCGATGAACGCCGGCAACATCTCGGTAAGCTTTAGCAACGGTGACGCGCCGCTTTCGCTCTTGTCGATTGGGAGCGGGACCTGGACGGGAACGTGGGTTCCGGTCCGAAGCACAAGTTCAACATTTTCTGTGCGCGCGGATGCGCAATTGGCGCTGCTGACTGGTTCTGTACAGGTCACTGGACAAGTGGCAACTAATCCCAACGTGCCGCTGGTAGCGTCAGGAGGCGTGCTCAGTTCCGGCGACTACACCAGTTCACCCGCGTTGGGACTGCTGGTCTCGATTTTCGGTAGCGCGCTAGCCGATGGACAAGCGGGTGCGAACAGTCTGCCGCTGCCTAACCAGCTCGGATCAACCAGTGTCATCGTCTCAGGCAAACAACTGCCCGTGCTTTTCGTGAATGACCAGCAGGTCAATGTCCTGGTTCCGTACGATCTGGCGGTGAATGCACCGCTTCAGCTCATCGTGCAGCGCGGCAGCGCAATCTCCGTGCCGGTTCCGATCGCGGTCTTCGATTCCCAGCCGGCCATTCTCGCCACCGCGGGCAACGGCACTGGCCAAGGACACATCTACAAGATCGATTCCTCCGGCAACCAAATCCTGGCAGATGCGAACGCGCCCGCTACGGCAGGCGATTACCTGGTGATCTACACGGTAGGACTAGGCGCAGTCAACCCACCCGTGAACGCAGGCGATCCGGCCGGATCGAACCCTCCCAGCAGCACCACGGCTCCCGTGACGTTGACCATCGGCGGCATACAGGCGCCGGTATTCTTCTCCGGATTGACGCCCGGTTCGGCGGGCCTCTATCAAGTGAACGCCGTGGTGCCGGCCGGCATCACGCCAGGAACCCAGGTACCGGTGGCAGTCTCGGTTGGAGGCAAGAGCAGCGCCGGCAATATCTACATGAGCATTCAATGAAGCTTTTTGCGGTCTTCCTATTCTCTTCTGCGGTTTTATTCGCGCAAAACACCTGCTTAGATTTTCCGAGTGCGCAGAGCATTCCGTTTGCTTCGATCGCCTACGTGACGGCGGCGAACTCGGCCGGCGACCACCTAGTGGTTGGTTCGCTCCAAGGCGGCACCGCCGCAATCAACGCGATCAACGCCAATATCCCCCTGCCCGCATTTGTGAATCAAACCTTTTGCGGTCAAGTGCAGCTCGCACCCGGACAGTATTACGCGAACGTGTACGTGCCGACTGCTGCCGAGCGGACCGGCAACTTCCCCGCTTTCACGGGACTGCTGGTGAATCCAGCGACAAACCAGCCGTATGCGAACGGCATGATTCCGGCGGCCCAATTGGGCGCGGTTTACGCATGGCGGATGGGACCAGTACAGGCGGCCTCGGCCATTCAAGGCTGGAACCCGACCGGATCGATGTCGGTCGGCCGTACCCAACACGCTGCCGTCCTGCTGCCTACTGGCAAGGTCCTGGTAGTCGGCCCGGGCACGGTGGCGGAGCTTTACGATCCAGCGTCTGGCGAATTCGCGGTGACAGGCCAAACGGTCTACAGTCATGGGCCTGATTTGAATGCAACGCTGCTGAGCGATGGCCGCGTTCTGGTCGTCGGCGGTGTGAACCAGCCTTCCAGCGCGGAGTTGTACGATCCGAATACTGGAAAATTCACAGCTACCAGCAATATGCTGCAAGTCCACAGTTCCTATTTCACCGCCACTCTGCTGAAGGACGGACGCGTGCTCGTGGTAGGCGGATTCTCTAGCCGCGCGGATTTTTCCGGATCCGCGCCCATAAACAATTCCGGAGCGGAAATCTACGACCCCACGGCCGCAAAATTCACCAGCGTTGGCCCGATGGCTACCAATCGTCAGGGACATACGGCAAGCTTGCTACCGGATGGCCGGGTTCTGATCGCCGGAGGAACTGGCCCTGGAAACATTAATACCCTCCCAACGTTGGATTCCGCGGAGATCTTCGACCCGGCCGCCAGAGCGTTTTCCGTCGCGAATCCCATGCAAGATGCTCGTGCTGGCCATATCGCGGCATCGCTTGCAGACGGCCGGGTATTGGTAGCGGGAGGTTATGGTCCGGCGCCACAAACCGCCGAGATTTTCGATCCCGCTACGGGCCGATTCACTTTTACCGGCGGCTTGAACGCCGAGCGCGATTTATCCGCAGCTGCGCTCCTGTCAAATGGGCAAGTGCTGGTGCTGGGCGGATACTCAAATTTTCCGGTCGCGACCAATTCGGCAGAGCTTTTCAATCCAGCCACCGGAACGTTCACGATTACCGGCAACATGGGTGTGCCTCGGGGAGAGACAACTGCCACGACGTTGCTGGACGGGCGAGTGCTCGTAACGGGAGGGGTTACCAACCATAACCTGGCTCCGGTCGCTTCCGCGGAACTCTACACGCCGGTTACTCAAGGACTGGTGACCTCGCAAACCGGACTCACCTTTCGTGCGGCGCAGTCCGCAAGCGCCGCTTCGTCGCAAAATGTCGCAGTGCTCAGCTCCACCGATACAATTTCGTTTAGCGTCTCGACACGCACATTTACCGGCAGTGGTTGGCTGACAGCAACCCCGTCTAGCGGGACCAGCGCTCCTGGCGCCCCGCCAGTAATCATCACGATTACTGCAAACCCGGCGGGTCTCGCGGCGCAGGACTACTACGGCTCCGTGACGCTGACTCCCACCGACGGAAAACATCCCCCGGTCTCTGTTTCCGTCGTACTCAACATCGTGCCCGCTGGATCGGTGGCAGCTCCGGCCGTGTCGCCTAGCGGCCTATTGTTCCTGGCCGCGCCTGGAGCTACGCCGCAAGCACAGTCAGTCACCGTGACCAACTTGACATCCAGCACGATCGGATTCTCAGCTACGTCATCAGCGTCATGGTTTACGTTTACACCGAAAGCCGCCGGCCTCGCCGCTGGGCAAAGCGCGACCATAACGGTTACGCCGGTTCTGACGGGGCTAACGGCGGGCGTGTATCGTGGCTCGATCACGCTGTCGTTCAGCGACAAGACGACGCAAACGGTTGATGTGCTCTTGGTCCTATCGCAAACCGCAGCGACAACGTCGCATGCCGCCAGAGCGAGCACCGCTTGTGCGGCGACAAAGCTTCTTCCGGTCTTTACTTCGCTCGGTACCGGGTTCGCAACACCTGTCGCCTGGCCAAACGCATTATCCGTGCAGGTAGTCGACGATTGCGGGAATTCCATCAACAGCGGCAACGTTTCCGTGAGCTTTAGCAACGGTGACGCGCCGCTTTCGCTTCTGTCGATCGGGAGCGGAACGTGGACGGGAACGTGGGTTCCGGTGCATAGTTCGAGCACGGCGTTTTCGGTCCGGGCGGATGCACAACTACCGCCTGTGAGCGGAAGCGTGCAAGTTACAGGACAAGTCAACTCCAACCCCAATGTGCCGCTGGTCGCTCCGGGTGGCGTTCTCAGTTCGGGAGACTACAGCAGCTCGCCGGCGCTGGGCCTGCTGGTCTCGATCTTCGGCAGCGCGCTGGCCGATGGCCAGGCGAGCGCCGGCAGCCTCCCATTGCCTAACCAAGTCGGCTCCACCAGCGTGATCGTCTCCGGCAAGCAACTCCCCGTGCTGTTCGTAAACGATCAGCAGGTAAACGTACTGATTCCGTACGACCTGGCCGTGAATGCGCCGCATCAGCTCATTGTGCAGCGCGGCAGCGCTATTTCCGTACCGGTTCCGATCGCGATCTTCGACTCCCAGCCCGCCATTCTCGCCACCGCGGGCAACGGCACTGGTCAAGGACACATTTACAAAATCGATTCCTCGGGAAATCAGATCCTGGCCGATGCGAACGCACCGGCTACGGCGGGCGATTACCTGGTGATCTACACCGTCGGGCTCGGCGCGGTGGATCCGCCGGTTAGTGCAGGCGATCCGGCCGGTTCAAATCCGCCCAGCACCACGACAGCTCCGGTGACGCTGACGATTGGCGGGGTGCAAGCTCCGGTAATCTTCTCCGGATTGACGCCCGGATCGGCGGGCCTGTACCAAGTGAATGCTGTGGTGCCGCCGGGCATCGCGCCGGGGAGTCAAGTGCCGGTTATCGTATCGGTTGCGGGTAAAAGCAGCGCGTCAAACATATATATGGGTATTCAGTAGAGCGCGCGCTGGCTACGCCCCGTAATTTCAGCGTGTTATCCTAAGATTTAATCGAACAAAGCGTTCGACTCCCACGTCTAATCCCGTTGGAGGGAACCAATCCCAAGTGAAGCCCCAATGGAAGATCCTGCTTGCGTTAGGCCTCATCGCGCTCGTCAGCGGCGGCGTCTTTGCCAGCATTAAACTGAACCAGCGCGGCCTCGTCACCGTGCAAAGTGGGAGCGCCGTGCGCCAGGATCTCACCGCCATTGTCACCGCCTCGGGCGAAATTAAGCCGAAAAACTACATCACCTTGGGCGCCAACACCGTCGGCGCGGCGCCGATCACCAAAATTCTGGTGAAAGAAGGCGACCACGTGAAGAAGGGCGAAGTGGTGGCCGAGTTACAGTCCGTGCAGGCCGATGCTGATGTGTCCGCCCAGAAGGCGGCGATCGCCACGGCGCTAGCCGATTCCGCCGCGGCGGAAGCCAACATAACGGCCACGCAGGACGGCGTCAGGACGGCCGAGGCTACGCTGGAACGCAACCGAACCGAACTCCAACGGACCAAGCTCAACCTGGATCGCGCCACCGAGATGTACAGTTCCAAGCTGATTGCCAAACAGGATTTCGATCAGAAAAAGGCCGAGTACGACACAGCCGTGGCCGCTATCGGTGAAGCACAAGCTCGGCTGGCGCAGGCTAGAGCCCAGGTGAGCCAGGCTCGCCAGCAGCAGGAATCGGCGCAGAAGCGCATCGCGCAGATGCAGGCGCAGCTAGACCGTTACAAAGACGTGCTTGAGAAATACTATGTGCGCGCACCTCTCGATGGCATCGTTACCGATCTTCCCGTGCGTGTCGGAGAAACGGTGGTCCCCGGTCTTCAGAATTCCGCCGCCAGCACCATCATGACTATCGCCGACATGTCGCTGATCACTGCCGAAGTCAAGGTGGACGAAACTGACATCGTTAACGTCAAGGTGGATCAGCCCGCCGATGTCTCCATTGACGCGATGCCGAACCAGACGTTTAAAGGTCGCGTCATTGAGATCGGCAACACCGCGATCCTGCGATCGACGGGCTTGGCCGCATCCACCAGCACGACTGCGAATCAGGAAGCGAAGGATTTTAAAGTCGTGATCGCGCTGGAGAACCCGCCGGACGAGATTCGCCCCGGATTGTCCTGCACCGGGAATATTGTCACGGCGACGAAGCTGCACGCGCTGACGATTCCAATTCAAGCCCTGACCGTGCGGCAGCGCGGTGATCTGGAGCCGCCTAACAAGAACAAAGGTGTCGAGGCGGCCTCGAAACTGGACCCGGCGGCTGAAAAAACCAGGAAACAAGAGCTCCAGGGCGTGTTTGTAATCCGCAATGGCCGCGCCGAGTTTGCGCAGGTGAACACCGGCATTAGCGGGACCACCGATATCGAGGTAACGAGCGGACTCCAGGAAGGCGATCGCATCGTAATCGGACCTTACAAGGTGATTCGCACGCTGCGAAACGATTCCAAAATCAAAATCGATAACAAGCTGCCCACGGTTGGTATGGGAAGCTAACGGATAGATGGCTACAGCAACCACCCCGGAGCTCGTCGAGCGCGGCGAGAGTCTGAAGCAGCAAGGCATCGTCATTCGCACTTACGATCTGTGGAAGACGTACGTGATGGGCGATCAGGAGATCCACGCTGTTTCGGGCGTCGACATCGAGATCCGGCGCGGCGAATATGTCGCCATTATGGGTCCTTCCGGTTCCGGAAAATCGACCTTGATGAACCTCATCGGCTGTTTGGATACAGCCAGCAAAGGCCTGTATTACTTGAACGGAACGCTGGTCAGCGATATGCAAGACGACGAGCTGGCGCACATCCGCAACAAGGAGATTGGGTTCGTTTTTCAAACCTTCAATCTCTTGGCCCGCGCGTCGGCCTTGCACAATGTCGAGTTGCCTCTGATTTATGCAGGCGTGCCGCCGGCGGCCCGGATCGAGAAAGCCAAGGCGGCGCTGAAGGCCGTCGATCTCGAAGCGCGCATGCACCACAAGCCCAACGAGCTGTCCGGCGGCCAGAGGCAGCGCGTGGCCGTGGCACGCGCGTTGGTGAATAATCCGTCAATCCTGCTGGCCGATGAGCCCACTGGAGCACTGGACAGCGTCACGGGCAACGAGATCATGGGCTTGTTCGAGCACCTGTGGCAGCAGGGCAACACGATCGTGGTGGTCACACACGAAGCCGACATCGCGATGCGGGCTCGGCGTGTGATCCACATCCGCGACGGCAAGGTCGAAAAAGACGAAAAGATCAGGTAGCCGTATCCGCTGGCAGCAATGTCGCGCGCACACGTCCGCGACTAGTGAATCGAGCCCGCTGGGCCCCGCCCCGCCCTGGTTTTCTTCATCAGGAACATCAGCGGGATCACCGCGACAAAAGCATACGCCAGCAGCCGGAAATCGTCCAGAAATGCCAACATGGAAGCCTGCTGCTGCAGCATCGAATAGACCACGCCCCGTGCCTGCTGCATCGCATGCACAGCGTCGGCGCCCTTCGACATGAACAGCTGCTTGGTGGATTCGAGCATCGCCTGATACGAAGGATCGCCGCTAGATAGATGTTCCACCAGCCGTGCTTGATGGAACTGCTCGCGACGCGCAATCAACGTTGTGGAAAGCGCGATGCCCGTGCTCCCGCCCATATTCCGCGCCAGATTGATCAGGCCGGTGGCGTAGCTGGTGTTCTCTCTGGCGATGAAATAAAACGCGGTCGTGTTGATCGGGACAAACAGGAACGCCAACCCGAGGCTTTGGACGATGCGGGCCATAACGGCGTGCCGGAAGTCCACTTGTAGATTGAAGCGCGACATGTCGTACAATCCGTAAGCCGACACCAGCAAGCCGAAAATCACCAGCCAGCGCGCTTCGTATTTGGAAAGCAAGAATCCGACCAGCGGCATCATAATCATAATCGCGAGCCCACCCGGCGAAAGCGCCAGCCCGCTCTGCGTGGCCGTGTATCCGAGCAATGTCTGGAGGAACAACGGCATGGCCATCGTGCTTCCATACAGCACGAAACCCAGGATGAACATGGTCATGGTTGAGATGGCGAAGTTGCGCTCCTTCAGCAGGTGAAAATCGACCACCGGGTCCCGTTGCTTGAATTCCCAGACAACCACCGAAACCAGCGCAAGCACGGCGATGATTGCGGCGATCACGATACCGTGCGACGAAAACCAATCGTTCTTCTGGCCTTCATCCAGCATGATCTCGAGCGACGCCAACCCGGTGGCAAGCAGCCCCAGCCCGATGTAGTCGATGCGCGATCCGCGCAGGCTGCGGCGCAACAGGTACGGCGGATCGAAGATCAGCACCGAGGTGAAGAGCAGCGAACAAATCCCAACAGGGATGTTGATGAGGAAAATCCAGCGCCAGGTGAAGTTATCGGTGATCCAGCCGCCCAGCGTCGGGCCAACTACAGGCGCAAACACCACCCCCATGCCGTACACGGCCATGGCCATGCCCTGCTTTTCCCGCGGGAACGTCTCCCGCAGGATGGCCTGCGACACCGGCTGAAGCGCGCCGCCTCCGAGCCCCTGCAGCACACGGAAAAAGACCAACATCGACAAACTCGGCGCCAAGCCGCACAAGGTCGAGCTGACGGTGAATAGCGCCACGCAGGTCATGTAGAAGCGCTTCCGTCCGAATAACGACGAAAACCAGCCGCTGAGCGGGAGTACGATCGCGTTCGCGACCAGGTAGGCGGTCAGGACCCACGTGGCTTCATCCACACTGGCCGAAAGGCTGCCTGCGATATGAGGCAGAGCTACGTTGGCGACGCTCGTATCCAGCACTTCCATGAACGTCGCCAGCATCACCGTGCCAGCGATCACCCACGGATTGATTTCCGCCCGGTCGCGTGCTCCAAATGTCAGAACTTGCGTCGCCATACTGCTCCGGAATCTATTGCGTGAAGATGGTCGCTTCCACGTTCATGCCGGGGCGCAGCAGGTTGTTACCGCCGCCATTCCCATCCAGCACGATCTTCACTGGAATCCGCTGGACGACCTTGACGTAGTTGCCGGTCGCATTCTCCGGAGGCAGTAGGCTCATGCGCGTTCCCGTTACGCCCGCGATGGAATCGACATGGCCGGAAAATTTCTGGCCTCCCAGATCGGCTTTGATTTCGGCCTTTTGCCCCGGGTGTACGTTCGCGAGCTGCGTTTCCTTAAAATTCGCCGTAACCCAGATGTCGTTCAACGGAACTATCATCATGAGGCCTTGTCCCGGTTGAAGAATCTGGCCGACCTCGACTATTTTCTTCGTCACCACGCCGTCCATGGGTGCAACGATCGTTGTGTAGCTAAGGTTCAGCTCGGCGGTTTCCAGGTTCGCGCGAGCTTGCGCGATGTTCGCTTGCGCGGAGGCGACGTCAGCCGCGCGCACATTTACTTGCTGCTGATTGGCTTGCGCTTCGGTCACGCCGGCGCGCGCCTGCTCCACTTTGGCTTGCGCGGTGGTCACGGCGGCTCGCTTGGTATCGGCTTCCTGGATCGCGCCGTTCAGCTTATCCTTGGCAGCCTGCAGCTCGCTTTCTGCAACCCGCGACGCGGCCACATAGGAATCGTATTGGATGCGCGAAATCTCGGCTTTATCCACTAGCGGCTTCATCCGGTTCAGGTCTGCCTGCGCGCGGTCGTAGTTGGCTTGCGCGGTGTTTACGTTCGATCGGGCCCAGGCGATGTCGGTGGTGGATGCGCGTTGATAATCCAGCTTGGCTTGATCGTATTGCGCTTCAGCCGCGCTCAGCTGTGCTTGCGCGCCCGAGGTTCCGCTGGCCGTAGTCTCCCGAGTCAAAGGAACGTTAACAGTTGCACCGCGGGCCTGGCTTTCAGCGTAGGCCACCGCAGCGCGAGCCTGGTCCACCTTGGCCTGATAGTCGCGCGGATCCAGGCGCACCAACACCTGCCCCTGTTTCACCTGCTGGTTATCGTTCACCAGTACGTCCACTACGGTTCCCGAGATCTTGGCCGATACCGGGGCGATATGCCCGTCAACTTGGGCGTCATCGGTGGAGACGTGGCCGAGCGACCGCAGCCACAGCACCAGGCCCCCGGCCGCAAGCAGCAACAGCACGCCCATAATCAGCAGCCGCCTGGCCCATTTGCTTCGTTTTCTGTCCTCGCGCCGGGTCTCGGCTACCAGGCGCTCGCGCGAGGCTGCTTGCACCTCCGGATCGATGGGCCGGTCGATCGTGGCTTGTTTTTCATTTGCCATATAAGTTCTCCATCTGGCCGGTGGCGTGGGCTAAGTCGGCACGCGCCTGGCTGTACCGGTACAGCGCCGCAATTTGGTTATCGTTGGCGCGCGCCAGTTCGTCCTGAGCGGTGATCACTTCGATATTGTTCGCGACACCGGCCTGAAAACGATCGCGAGCCTGCGTTACTTCCTGCTGCGCCAGATCCACGCCCTGATTCGCCACCTCGACCTCGCTTCGCGCCGCTTCCAACTGCGCCACTGCGGTCTTGACTTCCAGCGCGATTTGATCCTTCAGCTCCGACTGCTGTTGTGCGAGCTTTTTGAGCTCGACCTCGTTCACCGCTATCTGGCTTTTGATCCGGCCGCCGGTAAATAGTGGAACCGTGATATCGGCCTCGTAATCGTAGGTGGGAATCATGTTAAGCGGGGTCAATCCCTGCAATTGCCAGGTCGCCGCCAGCGTGAGCCTGGGCAAGCGCTGCGCCTGCGCCTCCTGCTTGTCGAGCGTCGTCGCACGAATTTGCGATTCGAGGGCCTTCATTTCCGGCCGCTCGGCAAATGCGCGCTCCACCGTCTGGTCGGCATTGAATTCTTCGGTCCGAAAAAACTGCGACTCATCGGCGAGTTCGATGTTCTGATGCGGCTCCAGGTTCAACAGCCGCGCCAAGCCGTAAAGCGAGGTCGTCAAATCGGTATTGGAGTCGATCAATCGCTGCCGTTCGTTTTGATATTGAACGTTGCCTCGGAGCGTGTCGATCCCGGTTCCGACACCGTTGCGCTGCATGTCGCTGGCCTGATCGAACAGTGCTTTGGCGAGATCCACGCGCGACTGCGCCGCCTTTACATTCGCCGCGGCACGCAGGCCCCCAAGGTATTGCGACACCACCAATTCCACGTACTGCTCGCGTACGGTCTGATTTTGAGCGCGAGATTGCGTCACGTTTTCCTTAGATGCCTGCCAGCGCCGCCAGGCTGTTAAATCGAACACTGGAGCCGATCCGGCGGGGCCCATTTGCGTCGCCCAAAATGGGCCGATGTGCCCCGGGAAGCCCGGCGGTTTTGAGCCGAACAACGCCGCGATATTTTCCCGGCGGACCACTTCACTGGCGTTCAAATTGGCTTGCGGAAGCAGCCCCGACCTGGCGATGTTCTGATTTTCAAGACTCTGAGCAATATTTAGATTCGCGATCTGCACCTGAGGATTCTGCTTCAGCGCCATCGCCACCGCATCGTGCATGGTCAGTTTCAGCGGCGACGGGTCCGCGGCGCTCACCTTGTAACCCGCCGCCAACAACAGGACCAAAATCGAGTGGACCAGGATACCGCGCCAAGGCCGCTGCGGCTTTCCCGTAATCTCGGCCACGATCGAGCCGGTGAGCGGGCCGGACGTGCGGAAGAACGCGCCCTCGCGAAAAAGTTTTGTCAGCACCCGTTTCCCTTCGTCATCGATGAAGAGCGTCCCCGTTAGATCTACGACCCGCGCCTTGCGCTCCACCCGGCAACCGTTCCAACTCCGTTCCAGTTCCCGCGCCCACGCGCCAATCAGTTTGCCTTCCACCTGGAACGTGACAGCCGTCTGGCTGTCGTGCGTGGTGATTTTCAACATCGGCGAATCATCTCCGTCAGAGATTAGAGTGCACTGGGCGTGCCGAATTTCATATCTGTGTTTTCAATACGTTAGAAGCTGCTGATGCCGATGTATCGGCAGGTGGCGATTGGTCGGCTCTGCGCATCGCCGTTCCCGTTCTGGGAACAACCGCAAATTCGCGGTGTCTACTTAGACGTGTTTGAACAATCGGTTCTCCCTCGCGAACGAAGCAAACGCCCGTGGAGCTTTGCTGCATCCCTGACGGCAGAGATCGTCGTAATAGGCGCTCTGATCCTGATCCCGCTGGCTTATAACGAACGCCTGCCGGAGTTTCACTGGAGAGGCGTTAGCGTGGGAGCGCCGCTCAAGCCGGCCCAGCCGATACCCGCCGCAACGCACGCCTTACGTTCCGCATCCCGTCTTTCAGCCCTGCGGGTGTTCGTGCCGGTTTTTGAATATTCGAGCGGCCCCAGAGCCGAGACTTCCGGTCCAACGATTTTGGACGTGCCGACGGGTGACATGGTGGTTGGCGGCCAGGCCTCGGGACCCAGCGGCGCCACCGATATTCTTTCAACTGGTCCGATGCCGCCCCCGCCTCCGCCGCCAATGGTTCGCGATCCACCGGCACAGCTCCGCAATTCGGTTCCCATTCGCGTCGGTGGCGACGTGCAAAGCGCCAACCTGATTCGAAAAGTAATTCCCGAGTATCCGCCGCTGGCCAAGTCAGCGAGAATTTCGGGCGTTGTGCGATTGATCGGCATGATCGCGCGCGACGGTACGATCCAGCATTTGCAGCTCGTCAGCGGGCATCCGCTGCTGGCTCATGCGGCGATGGATGCGGTCCGGCAATGGATCTACCGCCCGACACTGCTCAATGGCGAGCAGGTGGAGGTGATCGCCCCCATCGAGGTGTACTTCACGTTAGGTCAATAAACAGATGCCGGTGCCGGTGGTGCGCGTACCGCACGAAAAAATAAAGGATGATGAACAGCAGCACGGCGAACGCCAGAAACTCCCACACGTGGTGCGCGAGGTAAGGGAGGGTGTCTTTTCCTAGGCGCGAGCCAAGCCAAGCCAGGAAGAAGTAGCGCGGCGCGCGCGCGATCAACAGCACGAAAATGAATCGCCCTAGTTTGGCGCCGAGCGCGCCTGCCGAGAGCACGAAGATTTTCAGCGGCAGCGGCACGATTACCACACCGGGAACAAAAATCGTCAGCAGCCCATATTCCTCGAACCAGGCGCGCAGCTTGCGGCCGCGCGCGTGCAACGTGTGCCGCGCGAGATAGGCCTCGCCGCCTTTGCGCGCGATCAGAAACAGAATCAGATTTCCAACCAGCGATCCTGCGGTGGCGGCCGCCGCGGCAAGATAACCCTGTCTCCGGTGAACGGAGGAAACCAGCACCACCAATGCGTCGACGCCGCCCGGAATGGGAAGCCCGGCGGAATCGATGACCCCGATCAGCAAGACGCCGAGCGGTCCCCAGGAAAGCAGCAGTGCAACGAGCTTAGACAGTTGCGCTCCGATTTCCCAGCAGCGCCAGCAACTGCTCTTCGTCAAGCACCGGGATCTTCAGGTCCTTAGCTTTATCCAGCTTGGAGCCGGGATCGGAGCCCGCCACGACGTAGTCCGTCTTCTTGCTGACCGATCCGGTCACCTTGCCCCCCGCGGATTCGATGCGCGCCTTGGCCTCGTCACGCGCCAGGCTGGGCAGCGTCCCGGTAAGCACGAACGTTTTACCCGTCAAAGGGCCGCCAGACTTTTTGCGCAGCGTGTGCGTAAAGGTCAGGCCCGCTTGCCGCAGACGCTCTACCAGTTCCCGGTTACGCCGCTCATGAAAAAACTGACGGATGCTCTGCGAGACCTTGGGACCTACTTCTTCGGCCTGCTGCAACACTTCCTCGTCGGCGTTCATGATCTCATCCAGACTGCCGAAGGTCTCTGCCAGGATTTGCGCGGTTCTTTCCCCCACAAAAGGGATTCCAAGGCCGTTCAGTACGCGCGGGAGCGGCTGCTGGCGCGAAGCGTCGATATTTCGCAGGACTTTGTCGGCAGACTTCTCGCCCATGCGTTCCAGCGACAGCAATTTGGCAAGGGTCAAGTCATAAATGTCCGCGACGCTTTTCACCATGCCCCTCGTCACCAATTGATCTACCAGCACGTCGCCCATGCCGTCGATGTTCATGACGCCGCGGGCGGCAAAGTGCAGGATCGATTGCTGCAAGCGCGCCGGGCAGTTGGTGTTGATGCATCGGCTGGCCGCCTCGCCTTCTTCGCGCACCACCTCGCCTCCGCAGACCGGGCAGGTTTTGGGAATGCGAAATGGGCGGCGATGCGCGCCTTCGCGCACGACCCGCAGCACTTTCGGGATCACATCCCCGCTGCGCTCCACCAGCACTGTATCGCCGATCTCCACACCCAAGCGCCCGATCTCGTCTTCGTTGTGAAGCGTGGCACGCGAAACGGTGACACCGCCTATGTTGGCCGGTTTGAGAAATGCCACCGGCGTGAGCGCGCCCGTCCGTCCCACCGACACCTGAATGTCTTCAACCACCGTTTCGGCCTGGTGGGCGGCGAACTTGAACGCTACTGCCCAGCGCGGCGCCTTGGCGGTCCAGCCAAGTGCGTTCTGCTGTGCCACCGAGTTGACCTTCAGCACAACTCCATCGATCTCGTAGGGCAGCGACTCGCGCTTTCCTTCCCAGTTGCGATAGAACTTCAGCACATCATCCAAATCGGCGCACTTCGCTTTGTACGGATTCACTTTAAAGCCCATTTTTTCGAGCGTCTGAAGCGCATCCCACTGCTTTTCGAAATAGAACTTGCCATCCACCATGAGAAAGTAGGCGAAATATTCCAGACGCCGCGATGCGGTGACGGTGGGCTCGAGCGCGCGCAAAGCGCCAGCGGCTGCGTTCCGGGGATTGGCGAATTGCGAAAGCTGCTGCTGCTCGCGCTCGGCGTTCAGCTTTTCGAACGATTTGCGCGGCATGATCACCTCGCCGCGAACTTCAAAACGATTCAGCTTCGATTTCACCCGCAGCGGAAGCGATCGAATTGTGCGGGCATTTTCAGTTACGTCCTCGCCGACTATGCCGTCGCCGCGCGTGACGGCTTGCTTCATCTGGCCCTCCTGGTAGTGCACTGCCATCGAAAGGCCGTCCAGCTTCAGCTCCGCTACGTACTCGTAGCTCTCGCCTCCGAGCAGCGTGCGCACGCGCCGGTCGAACTCACGCACTTCGTCTTCGTTCAGAGCATTATCCAGGCTGAGCATGGGCGAGCTGTGCCGCACCTTGACGAAGCCCTCGCGCGGCTTGCCGCCTACGCGCTGGCTGGGTGAATCGGGTGTGACTAGCTCGGGGTGTTGCGCCTCCAGTTCCTGCAAGCGCCGCATCAGCCGGTCGAACTCGGCATCCGTTATCTCAGGCTTGTCCAGCACGTAGTACAAGTACTCGTGATGGCGCAGCGTTTCGCGCAGTTCCTCGATTTCCTTGGCTACGTTCTTGGAGACCATCTACTATAATTAGGGTACTATCGCGATCTACCAGCAATCGTTCCTGATCTATAACCCATTCGCCGGCGGACTTCGCAACAGATCCAGCGCCCTACACCGTTCCGTGGAGATGCTGGCGTCGCAAGGCATAACGGTTGAGCCGACCCCCACCACGGGACCGGCTATGGCCGGTGAGATGGCGCGCGCGCTGGTGAATCAGGGCGCGGATCTGATTCTGGCTGCAGGCGGGGACGGCACCATTAACGAGATCGTCAACGGTATGGCGGGTTCCAACGTACCGCTCGGAATCTTGCCGGCCGGAACAGCCAACGTGTTGGCCAACGAGCTCGGCATCCCGAACAGCATGGAACGCTCGGCGGAAAAGTTGCTCGAATCTGTCCCGGAACGCATCTCATTAGGCTTGCTTTCCACAGCCCTGAGTGAACCGCGCTATTTGCTGCTGATGGCGGGTGCGGGTATGGATGCCGAAATCGTTTATCACCTGAATCCACGCGTAAAGAATGCAATCGGAAAAGTTGCGTACTGGGTGGCGGGGGTGGCGCGATTTGGCCGCCGTTTACCCGAGTTTATTGTGGAAACCGAAGGCGCATCCTACCGTACCAGCTTCGCCTTGGTGAGCCGTGTTCGGAACTATGGCGGAGATTTGGAAATCGCGCCCACCATTTCGCTGCTCGATGATGAGTTCGAAGTGGTGCTGTTCGAGGGTGGATCCACATTGCCGTACGTGAAATACTTCCTGGGCGTGTTGGCGCATCGAATCCGGGGCATGCGCGGCGTCACCATCCTGCGCACGCGCAAACTGTTGTTCACCGGCAGCCAGCAAGGTAAGGTGTACGTGCAGGTGGACGGCGAAGCAGCGGGCGCGATTCCCGCCAGCGTCGAAATCGTTCCGAGCGCGCTGACGCTGCTGGTCCCGCCCGGCTTCCGCGCGCGCCGCCCCCCTCGCGTCGAAGATCCGGCATGGACAACCTCACCCACACGCTAACCGGACTGGCGCTCAGCCGCGCGGGGCTGAACCGCTGGCATCCGCAAGCCGCCATACTTCTCATGTTGTCGGCCAACGCTCCCGATAGCGACATCGTCGCAGCCTCACGGGGTTCTCTTTCGTATTTCGAAGCGCACCGCGGGATTACGCATTCCGTTGCGATGGCGCCCGTAATGGCGTTGCTCTGTGTGTTGGCGGTCGGAGCTTTCAGCCGGAGTCTGCGCGGGTGGAAAACGGCCTGGGGATTGTGTCTGATCGGCGTCGCGAGCCATCTGCTGCTGGATTGGACCAATGCCTATGGCATTCGCTTCCTGGTGCCATTCTCCGGCCGATGGTTTGAGCTGGATCTGAATAGTTTGATCGACCTCTGGATCTGGGGCGTGCTGCTGCTGGCCTGGGTTGGCCCCTGGCTGGCGCGGCTGGTCAGCTCAGAGATGGGCGCGCCGGCCGGATCCGGGCGCGCTCTGGCCTTGTTCGCGCTATCGTTTGTCGTGGTGTACGACTTCGGCCGCTGGTTAGCCCATCAGCGCGCAATCGAAACCCTGAATTCGCGCGTATATCAAGGAGGACCGCCTCTGCGTGCAGCCGCGTTCCCGGCTTCAGCGGTAAACCCGTTCCAGTGGTCAGGCTGGATCGAGCGGCCCGAATTTGTGATGCACTTCTCGATGAACCTGCGCGACGACTTCGATCCAACCGCCGGAACCACTATCTACAAAGCGGAACCGGGTCCCGCTATCGAGGCGGCGCGGCAGACCACGCCCGTGGAAGCTTTTCTGAAATTTTCGCAATATCCGCTGTGGCGTGTGATGCCGGTAGCCGAGCCGGAAGGAGCGCGCCGGGTGGAACTGCATGACTGGCGTTTTCCGTTTACCGCCAGCGCGACGGTGGATTCATTAAACCGTGTCCTGTCCTCATCCTTCCACTATTGAGGAATGTTATGCTCGCCCCCCTCTTCTGAAGCCTAGATCGTTTCCAGTTCTTCTTCGAGCAGCTGCTTCTGGTACAGTTCCGCGTAATAACCGCCGTTCCCGATCAGTTCGGCGTGAGTGCCCTGCTCGACAATCTCGCCGTGATCAATAACGAAGATCCGGCTGGCACTGCGGACTGTGGAAACGCGATGCGAGATCAGGATAGTCGTGCGCCCCTGCATCACCGTCTCAAGAGCGGTGAGAATGCGCTCTTCAGTAAGAGTGTCCACGCTGGACAACGCGTCATCGAGAATGAGGATGCGCGGATTCCGCAGGATCGCGCGGGCGATTGCCACGCGCTGTTTCTGCCCGCCGGAGAGCGTGAGGCCGCGCTCGCCGATGGACGTTTCGTAACCCGCGGGAAATCCCGCAATATCCGGCCCCAATCCTGCCAGTTCCGCCGCGCGCCGGATGTCCTCCAGGGACGCGCCCTCCACCCCGAAAGCAATGTTCTCTGCCAGCGTGGCGCTAAACAGAAACGTCTCTTGGGGAACGAAGCCGATCTGATGCCGCAGCCACTCAGGATCCAGTTCGCGCAAGTCCACGCCGTCCAGAGAAATCGTGCCGTGCGTCGGGTCGATAAGCCGTGGGATAAGGCTGACCAGGGTGCTCTTGCCGCTGCCGGTGTGTCCGACCAATGCCACTGTGCTGCCGGCAGGGATTTCCAGATCAATATTGCGCAACGCGTCGCCCGCCGGATACTTGACCGCGACTCGAGAGAATCGCAAACCGCCCTGCGCCGCACCGCGCGACATCACAAGCGCCGGCGCAGACGCCGCAATGCTGGGCTGCTCGCGCATCAGCTCCATAATGCGGCTCCATGAGGCCGTGCCGCGCTGCATCAGGTTCACCACCCAGCCGAGCGCGATCATGGGCCACACCAGCATGCCCATGTAGGTGTTGAACATTACGAAGCTGCCGAGCGAAATGCGGTGCTGCAGCAACTGATAGCCGCCGGCGAACAATACCAGCAGAAAGCTCATCCCGATCAACGCCTGCAGCAGAGGCATAAACAGCCCGGACAGCCGCGCAAGACGAATGTTCTCGCGCACGTACTGTTGGTTCAGTTGCTCGAAATGCCTGAGCTCAGCGCTTTCCTGCGCGTAAGCGCGCACCACTCGCACACCAGAAAGATTTTCTTGCACGCGGCTACTGATGTCTGAGAACATCTTCTGAATCGACTCAAACCGGTCATGAATACGGCTGCCAAACAGAATCACAACCACGCTCACCAGCGGCGCGGGAATCAGGCAGATCAGCGTCAGCTTCCAATCCGTCGACATCATCACGGCAATGGTGAAGAGCGACAGAAATATGGTTTCTGTCCAGTACATCACGCCCGGTCCGAGCATCATGCGCACGGCGTTGAGGTCGTTAGTGGAGCGCGCCATGATGTCCCCGGTGCGGTATTTGGAATAGAAATCGGATGACAGGCGCACCAGGTGCGCGAACAGATCGTTGCGCAGTTCGTATTCGATGTCGCGCGAAATTCCGATCAGGATCACCCGCATCCAGTATTGGAATATACCCTTTACCGCCGAGATCGCCACCAGCAGCGCGGCAAATTCGAAGACCAGGCTGATGCGGAACCCTCGGGTGAGCGAATCAATACCGCTGCGAATCACCAGCGGAAGCGAAGCGTGCAGGATATCGCGCATGAGCAGCGACCCCATGCCCAGCGCTAGCCCGCCGCGATGCCGCCAAAGATACGGCCCTGCGCTCTTGATGATCTTGCGCATCTACAGCCCCAACCACGTTGCCACGGTTTTCATCCACTCGATTACGAAGGTCTTGCGGGCATCGCGGTTCTTCCACCAGCTGTCCGGCGCGAAGAACTCGTCAGGCGCGCTGACCATTCGAATCTCTAAATCTTTTGCTTTGGATCGATAAATGTTACCGGCGCGGCGTGTGTGGTAATTGCTGGTCACGATATCAATCCGATGCGCGTTCCGCCGCCGCAGTTCGGCAATCACCACGTCGGCCTCGGCCATGGTGGACCGGGAATCGTTAGGCAGCGCTAGGAAGTAGGATTCCGGATACCCATGCCGGGTTGCAAAAGGGATCGCCAAATCGGACTCATGTTGGCCATACATCTCGCCGGGGCCGCTGACCAGCGCCAACGGCGCCAGCCGCTGCCGGACCAAGTCGGCCGCGGTCAGGATGCGGTTACCGGAGAAATCGCCCGCCAGCACAACCACCATGTCGGCTTGCGCCGCCCCGTCCGCTTTGACTAGATATCCTCCCAGCAGAGCGAGCCACAGGCGCGACGTTGCCACTAATAGGACGAGAAGAAGTACCGCTGCAACAAACCAGCGGAAGCGAGAACGGCCGCGGTTCACTCCGCGTTATTTGTCCTCAGAACGAGTCTGGTCGAGATGGCCCGATTTCAATTGCTGGAACAGCCGTTCCACCTCGGCCTCATCTTCGGGCAGCAGCAGCGGAGGACGCGGAGCCGGCAACTGCTTGCGCGCCGCGGCTGCCGTTATAGCCTCGCCCCAGAACTGCCGGTAGGGCACACCATCGATCAGCGCCTCGCGAGAATAGCGGCGCAGGTTTCGCAGCAGCCCGCTGGACGCCTCGGGATCTCCCGGAAAAACAACCAGGCGCTTGCTCTTGTCGGCCAACGTCAGCCGCACCACCAATGGAGTATCGGCGCTACGGTCCAGGCGGCGAATCTGTTTCCACGGAATGGACGTCCGGCCGATTTGGATATGGGTTTCGTAAATCTCTACCACCGGCCGCGCAGCCAGGTACAGCACCAGCCCCGCGGTCAAAAGCGAAAGACCGGTCGCGATCCAACACAGCGGCGAGCGGAACGACAGCCAGGCGGAGAACCCGCTCAGCGCTAACGCTGCCATCCCCGCCCATGCATAGTGGCGAGGTACTCGGTAGCGTGAAATCGGCACGGGCACACTTTCAGACTACCCCTCGGCAGCGCGGACGTCAATTCGCTTTTACCTTAGTCCGCTATGTCCAGGTTTATGAACGCGCCTCAACCGTGCATTCTAAAGCGGTTGCGAAACTTGCGCGCCAGCGGGCCATTTCTTGAGAATTGCCCGCAGGTCCTGGACATTAATGGGCTTGCTGATGTAGTCATCCATCCCGGCCTGGATGCACCTTTGCTCGTCGCCTTTCATTGCGTTGGCGGTGACCGCAATGATGGGCGTGTGCTGGCCGGAATTCGATTCCATGCGCCGGATTTCGCCGGTGGCTTCGAATCCGTCCATTTCCGGCATCTGCACGTCCATGAAAATCAGATCGAATGCGGCTCGCTCGGCAGCCGCCACCGCCTCACGGCCGTTGCCGGCAACTTCAATATCTTGTCCTTCTCTCCGCAGCAATTCCGCCACCAGTTTTTGGTTCACGACATTGTCTTCAGCAAGCAAAATCCGGAGGCGCCGCTTTTCGGGAGCAGCAGCGATCGCGTGTCGAAACAAACCCTCCGCGACCGGCATGTCCGGCGCGGAAGCACGCTCGAACCTCAGCCGGCAAGCGAATGTGCTGCCTTTGCCCGGCTCGCTCGCCAAACTTATATTTCCACCCATCAGCTCCACCAAACGGGCCGAGATGGTCAGCCCCAAACCCGTCCCGCCGTATTTTCGCGTTGTGGATCCGTCGCTCTGCCGGAAGGCATCAAAGATCAATCGGTGCTTCTCGGGTGAGATGCCGATACCGGTGTCGCGTACTTCGATCAGAAGGTCCGAGCCGGAGCTCGTTTCAGTTTCCAGCGTCACGCGCAACGAAACCGACCCGCTATCGGTGAACTTTACAGCGTTGCCAAGCAGATTCACGAGCACCTGACGCAAGCGCAATGCGTCGCCCACCAACCAGTCCGGCACGCGCGAATCTATTTCAGTTCTCAATTCCAAGCCCTTCTCGCGCGCCTTTAATTCGAACATGCGCCCAGCGTCTTCAATGCATCTCCGAAGCGAAAAAGGGGCAAGGCTGAGCTCTAGGCGCCCGGATTCTATCTTGGACAAATCCAGAATTTCATTCAGCAGCGAGAGGAGAGAATCGGCCGATGATCGTGCCAGATCCAAATGCTCCTTCTGCTCGATCGAAAGACCTGTGGATCGTACTAAATCGATCATGCCGAGCACGCCAGTCATCGGCGTGCGAATCTCGTGGCTCATATTTGCCAAAAAATCGCTCTTGGCGCGGCTAGCCTCCTGCGCGATGCGCTCGGCTTGGCGGCGATCGGCAATTTCCCGGTGCAGCTTCCGATTGATTAGCCGCAAAGACTCGCCTTGCAAGCGCGCCTTGAGCAGAAGGTGAACAAACGCGGCAACCCAGATCGCGCTTACTACGGTCAGCACCAAGGTGAGCGTCGAAAAAAAGTCATACCACCCGTGCTGCCGGGCCGTCCACGCCTGCCAGAGCCCGAGACGGACGATCAATAAGAACAGACCCGAGCCAAAAGAGACCCACAGCGGCTCGCTCACGTCCTCACTCGGGCCTGCATCGCGTAAGTCCCAAGCTAAGGCGGTCAGTCCTGCGCCAACGATGACCAGGCAAGCCGCGGTATGCACGGCCATTTGCGTCACCTTGCCCCAAGTGAAGGCGTCGCCGACTCCGGCGAGCGCGGTAATGCAGCAGGTCGTGCCGATAGCGCCAATCACCGCCCCGGAAATGCCTAGAATCGCCGCTCTGGCTCTGAGCTTTTTCTGGCTCACCGCGCACGCTACTGCCAATACCAGAAAAGCTGCGGCCGTTAGCGGAGACATGCGGCCGCGTGCTGAAACAAGCGTATCTATGTAGGCGGGACCCAAAAGCTGATCGATTCCGAGGTCAACCGTCAGCACGCATTCGATGAGCGAGATTACCGCAAGCATCGACAGTAGCCCGCAGCAAAGAAGAACGGGTTTCCGGCGGTTGCCGGCTAAAGCCACCATCGCGAGACCGCTGAGAATAAGACCGGCGGCGGTGTTTCGCTGCATGGGCGCCAGCCGAGGCGCGATCTGGATGAGAAATGTCCAGTGGGCGGCCCACGCTGCCAGAACTGCCAGGCCCAGGCCAGCAGTGATCGTCCCGGCGCCAATGGCGCCCCGTCTGGGCCAGTTCATGCGGCCGGTATCACCCGTTTGCGGCTCTTCTCGCAAACTTCAATATCGGCAGCTTCAGCCGAAACCATTAGCCGTAACTCGTTCGCATTGAGATACTTTGGCCTCCGCCAGCAATTAACGCGGCTGCCTCCGAAGCGCCAGCAGCCCCGTCCAAGCGTAATGGATTCCGCTCCAACCCGTGGCGCACACCATGAGCACCAACGCGAGCCTGACCGGCGCCGGAATTCCGTCCCGGTCGCCCATTACAACCAGCGCGGCCGCAATTTGAAAAAAAGTGCTGATTTTCCCCCATATAGACGGCGGGAACTTTCGGATGGAAGTGAACAACAGGCCATAGGCGGCCATGCCCAATATCAGCACGTCGCGCGCGAACACCAGCGCGACCATCCACACCGGCATGGCCCGCGCCGCGCCGAGCGCGAGATAAATAGCGACGAGCATTACCTTATCCGCGATCGGATCGAAGTAGGCGCCGGCGCGGGTGGGATGGCTAAACTTCCGCGCCAGAAACCCATCGATGACGTCGGTGAATCCGGCCGCGAACAATAGGATTAATGACCGCGTCCAATGGCCGTGCAGAATGTCCGCCGCCACGAACGGCGCCAATACCAAGCGCAACAGCGTGAAAAGGTTGGCAGCGTTCACCAACCCTTAAGCTAGCATCAGTTTCGAAGAGAAGCGCCGGATGGATCAGGAAACTAGCGCGTGTGCTACGCGTGTCGCCAGTTGATCGAAGCTCAGCATCTCGTACAGCGAGGGATCGCTCATAATTCGTGCCACGAGAGCGGTGTGCATGGCGTGTCCTGCGCGCTCGGCGATCACGTGCCCGAGTAGCGGCTTGCCGATCAAGGCCAAATCTCCGATCAGATCCAGCGCCTTGTGGCGGCAGCATTCATCCGGGAAGCGCAAGCCTTCGGGATTCTGCACGCCCTGCCGGTCGAAACAAACCGCGTTCTCCAGCGCGGCACCGCGAATCAGCCCCATATTGCGCATCTGGTCGAGTTCGTGCGCGAATCCGAAGGTGCGCGCCGGTGCGATCTCCTGTGCATAGCGCTCCGGCGTGACCTCAAGATCCAGCGACTGGCGTCCAATCAGCGGATGGTCGTAAAACACGTCGCAAGTCAGCAGGAAGCGGTCTGACGGCAAGATGGAAATGCGTTTACCGCCGCTCTCCACCATAATGGGCCGCCTGACCCGAAGAAAACGCTTGCGCCGCCTATAGGACTTCAGGCCGGCTTCGCGGAGCAACTCCACAAACGGCGATCCGCTGCCGTCCAGGATCGGGACCTCCAGATTGTTGATCTCGACGTAGGCGTTGTCGATTCCCGAGCTATAGAAAACGCTAAGTAAATGCTCGGTGGTCGAGATCAGCACGCCCTGTCGCATCAAGCTGGTCGCATAGCTGACTCGGGCGACGTATCTCCAACTTGCCGGAACCTGGAAATTGTCGAGATCGGTGCGAACGAAAACGATGCCGGTGGAGGGGGGAGCTGGAAGGATACGAATCGAAACGGGAACGCCGCTGTGAAGTCCCACGCCGCGCGCTTCAACGGGGCGCTGCACCGTCGTCTCAAACCGCAATGCGGACTCCGCGGGCTCGCCGCTCTGGATGCTCCATGCTGTTTTTCCGAACGAAGCCATTCTAACAGCGGTAAACCCGGGACGCTAGTCATTTGATTCGAAAAGGTTTGTAAAGTTGCTAAGTGTTGCAAAAATGCTACACTTCCGGCGCAAAGATGTGGCCGAAACGGTCCAATTTTGGACGGTCGGAAACATCGATGGGCAACCACAGGGACCTAAACCCCTGGATGCCCATGACGCCGTTCAGAAGCGCACGATCAGAAGCGCACGATACCCTTGATCTCCAGGAATCGAGGAGAACTTCCCGCACCCACAAACGAACCCAACAGGCTGGTCGGTGGACCCACGTTAGCAATGCTGGAACCGAACACCGGATTGGAGATGTCGGCCACGGGCTGATCGAAGTTCGGATGGTTGAAGGCGTTGTATGCCTGAGCGCCGAATGAGAAGGTGACGTGCTCGCCGAAGCGGACGTCCTTCATCAGAGCGATATCCGCATCGAAGAAATGCGGTCCATAGATCGCATTGCGGCCCATGGTCCCGAAGCCGTTCAGCGTTCCGGCGGGCAGGAATTGGGTACTATTCAGGCAAGGCGTATCCACCGCGCTGGTGCATGTGCGCGGAAGGGTTGTACGTTTCCGGCGCAACAAAGGCCAATCTGTAGGCGCCGTCCGTATCATCGCAGTGACGCTGGAATATATCTGAACCGTTAGACAAATCGAAAATACTATTCCCGGAAGCAGCAAATTTCTGGATTTTTGGGAGTTTTCTAACACGTTCACGTTTGGACCTCATCGTTCGCCGTACATTGCGGACACGCTATCCTGATTCTGGTGTCTGAACGTTCGCGGCTGTTTTTGATCGATAGTTACGGGTTTATCTTCCGCGCCTACCACGCTCGCGCGCGTAGTAGCGCTCCGCCGATGCGAACCACAACCGGATTGCAAACCGAAGCTGTCTACATCTTTCACAATATGCTGCGCAAGCTGCGCGCCACATATCGTCCCCAGTACATTGCGGCAGTTTTCGAGTCCGGAAAGACATTTCGTGAAGAAACGTTATATGCGCACTACAAAGCCAATCGCGCGGAAATGCCGCCCGACTTAGCCGAGCAGATCCCTTATATCCGCCGCCTGCTCCAAGCCATGCGAATCCCGATTCTTCAATACGAGGGCTTCGAGGCCGACGACGTGATTGGCGCCATCGCGGCGCGCGCCAGCAGCCTGAACGATGTCGTCATTGTCTCCAGTGATAAAGACATGCTGCAGCTGGTGAATGAGCGTGTGCACATGTACAACCCGGTGAAAGAGGACATCTGGTACGATCCGGGCACCGCGGAACAGTTCATGGGCGTGAAGCCTTCTCAGATTCCCGATCTGCTGGCTTTGGTCGGCGACAGCGTAGACAACATCCCGGGCGCGCCGGGGATTGGCGACAAGGGCGCGCGCGATCTGATCCAGCGCTTCGGCTCCGCGGAAGGGGCGCTCGATCATGCCGCCGAAGTCGAACGCAAGTCCTATCGCGAGAGCTTGCAGAACAATCGCGAGCAAATTCTGCTCAGCAAACGGCTCGCAACCATTGATTGCACGGTTCCCATCGAGTTCCAGATCTCCGGTCTGGCAGCTCAGGAGCCGGAGCTTCCGGAACTCAAGAAGATTTACAAGGAACTCGAGTTCTACAGCCTGCTGAAAGAACTCGCGCCAACCGACGATTCATCCACGCGCGACTATGCGGTCCTGAGCGGGCAGGAACAGGTGGCCGCCTACGCCGCCGATCTTCAAAAGCTCGAGCCGGACCACCCCATCGCTTTCGCCATTCAATCCGGGGGCGACGGCGATCTACCGCTGGCGATGATCGGTATTTCCACCCAGGCCGGGGTCGGGCGGGCCGTTTCGGCAGAATATCTGAACATTCTGAAACCGATTCTGGAGGACGCGCAGCGCGTCAAAATCGCTCATGATTTGAAGTCGCTGGCCTTGGCACTCTCCCGTCACGGCATCGAGGCGCAAGGCTTTCGTCACGACGTCCTTCTTTATTCGTTCCTGCTATGCGCGGATCCGGCCGCGTGCTCCCCTGAGGTCTTGGCGGAGCGCTATCTGGACCGGAAACTAGGCCCTGCCGCTGAGCAGCACGCTGATCTGATTTTTACGCTTGCCGAGCGGCTGGTTCCGGAGATCGAACAGCAAGGCTTCCGGAAAATCTACGAGGACATCGATCTGCCGCTGGCGTATGTGCTGGCGCGTATGGAGCAGACCGGGATCCGCATCGAGCCCGATCAGCTCAGGCTGTTGTCGGAACGCCTGGAATCGGAGATCCAGCGCCTTGCCTCCGAGATTTACCAGCTTGCCGGAAAACCGTTCAACATCAATTCTCCGGTACAACTCGGCAAGATTCTGTTCGAGGAGATGAACCTGCCCGCCCCGGTGAAGTATGGAAAAGGCAAGACGATTTCGACCGCCGCCGATGTTCTGGAGGGCCTGGCGGCCGAGCACGAAATCGCGCGCAAGGTGCTTGATTATCGCCAATTGACGAAGCTCAAAGGGACGTATATCGACGCGCTGCCGTCCTTAATCGATCCGAAAACCGGCCGCCTGCACACTACTTTCAACCAGGCCGGCGCGGCCACCGGACGGCTGTCATCGTCCAATCCCAATTTGCAAAATATCCCCATCCGAACCGAGCTGGGCCGTGAGATTCGCGCCGCATTCGTGCCCTGTGAAGGCTGGAAATTAGTGGTCGCGGATTACTCCCAGATCGAGCTGCGTCTGCTGGCGCATATGTCGCATGATCCTGTTCTGGTGGAAGCTTTTCGGCACGGCGAAGACATCCACACCCGGACAGCGGCCGAAGTGTTCCGCGTCCCGCCCCTGATGGTGACGCCCGAAATGCGGCGTAGAGCGAAAGCGGTGAATTTCGGAATCGTGTATGGGCAGACGCCGTTCGGGCTGGCCACCTCGCTCGGAATCGACCGCAAGGAGGCCGAAACATACATTCACACCTACTTTGAGCTGCATGCCGGCGTCCGCAAGTTCATTCAGGAGACCATCGCCGAAGTTCGCAAGAGTGGTTTCGCGGTCACACTGTTCGGCCGCAAGCGGCCCATTCCGGACATGCACAGCCGCAATCCGAACGCGCGCAGTTTCGCCGAGCGCACTGCCGTCAATACGCCGCTGCAAGGCACCGCGGCCGACTTGATCAAGCTGGCCATGATCCGCATTGATGAAATCCTGCGCCGCGAAAAATTCGAAACGCGTATGCTGCTGCAGGTGCACGATGAGCTGCTGTTCGAGTCGCCGCCGGCCGAAGCGGAGAAGTTGGCGCGCATGGTGAAGCGCGAGATGGAGAGCGTCCACAAGCTGAACGTACCGTTGGTAGTGGATGTGGGAATCGGCGGCAATTGGCGAGACGCGAAATGACAGAGATTCGTTATTTCTGGACCGCTTCGAAGCACTGCGCCCGAGCGGTCGCGTAATGTATAAAAGAAGAGAGGGCCACCCTAGCTCAGTTGGTAGAGCGGCTGATTCGTAATCAGCAGGTCGCCGGTTCGATCCCGGCGGGTGGCTCCAGAATCAAATCGACCGTTTACGGCCGACCCACTCACAAGTTCGTTCGACTAGCTTCATGTCGCGGAGGTATGCCGCTGTGCCGGGCGTTGGGAAGCGCGACGAAGCCACGGCGCGCGTGCTGCTTTGCGCTTACCCTGACGCAGGTTCAGCCCATCGAGGATGTGTTGGAAGCCCATAAGACCTTCGACAAGCGGGAAGAGGGATGGATCAAAGTCGAGTTGAAGACGGCAGCATAGGTCCTCAACGCCGGCCGTCCTGCTGTTCTTACGACGGCGCGATTCTTAGCGGCCCAGTGTAGTTCGGAATTCCTCCGGTTCTCCTTTAAACCGCTTATATAACAACAACGGTTCTATAATCACTGATGGACTGGAGAAGTATCATTGAAAACCCGAGTTTCCGCGGCGATGTTCACGGCATTGCTGGCTTGTGGTGGCATGCAGGCGGCGCCCGTTATATATCCGCACCAGATTGTCAATGCCGCCAGCTACTACGCGCCAGGACTCCCGGCCGGATCCATCGCCGAGGGCTCGCTATTCACCATCTTCGGCAGCGGTTTGGGCCCCGTGCAGGGCGTGCAGCAAAGTTCGTTTCCGCTCACAACTACCTTCTCCGGTGTTTCCATCCAGGTCACTCAAAAATCGACGACGGTCAACGCCATCCCGCTGTACGTATCGCAAGGGCAGATCAACGCCTTGCTGCCATCCAATACGCCGTTGGGCTGGGTGTCGGTGTGGGTGACCGTGAACGGATCCAAGAGCAATCCGTCTCCCGTCTATATCGTTCATGACAGCCCAGGCGTCTTCACATTTACCGGCACCGGAATTGGGCCGGCCGCATTGCAGAACGCGGTGAGCGCGACGAACCTCCCCTTAAATTCCAATCAGGCTTCCGCGACGCCCGGACAGACGGAGGTGCTGTACCTCACCGGTCTTGGCCCAATCAACGCGCCCGACAATCAAGCGCCGCCCGCGAATCTACCGGCGACTCCCGTGGAGGTGTGGGTGGGAGGCGTACCCGCTACCGTTGTCTACAGCGGCCGCTCGCCGTGCTGCTCGGGACTCGATCAAATCGATTTTGTGGTGCCGCCCAACGCGCCGCAGGGCTGTTGGGTGCCGGTCTATGTTCGCACTTCGCATACCACCGTCGGCAACTTTACGAGCATGGCCATCAGCGCCGATGGGGGCGCCTGCTTAGAACCTGCCAACCCCCTCGCTGGTCCCATTCTGAATGGCAGTTCGCTAGGAATTCTGACACTTACACGAATGACCATCCACGAAGATGTCGGAGTGTCCGCAACGCTCGACGTCACCAGCGATTTTGTCGCGTTCAACGCCACCAAGTACAAACCTTCCCCGTTTGCGTTCGCGCCGTTTGCTTCTTTGCCGCCGGCCGGCACGTGCACGCTTTATCCAGGAATCGGCGACTTCTTCGAAGGCGGGAAAGTGCCCGATGTCGCGAGCGCCTCTACCGCGCTCGACCCAGGCACGCAAATCCAAATCTCTAGCGCCAACTCATCGCAACAAATCACTTTGCTAGCCTCGGCTGCGCCTTTAGGATCTTATCTGCCGCTCTACTCGCTTCCTAATAGTTTGTATCTTGCGCCTGGCAGCTATACCGTCAGCGGGCCCGGTGGCGCCGATGTCGCCGCCTTCAGCACTTCGGTCTCCGTACCCGCGCCTCCGGTGTGGACCAATCGCGATCAGATCACAGCCGTGAATCGCTCACAGCCGCTCACCCTTAGCTGGTCCGGAGCGGCGGGCCAGATGGTCACCGTCATGGGAATGGATTCCGATCTGCCGTCTAACTCGAGCGCCGTTTTCCTGTGTTCCGGGCCGGCCGGAGCTAACAGCCTCACGATTCCGCGCGAAGTATTATCGGCTGTGCCCGCCAGCCAGCCCAGTGCGCTCCGCTCGAAGAGCGCGATCTATCTTGTGTTCACCAACGACTCCGGCTTTTCAGCCAGCGGTCTGAGCGTCGCCCGATCCGCGGCGGTACTGATGACCGGAAAAACGGTGAGGTTTCAATGATCTCGATCTTTCTACGAAGGGTGAACCATCCCTGGCTGCTCCTACTGGCCGTGCCATTCTGTGCTTCCGCTCAAAAAGGGAGCGGCTATGTGAATCCGCAGAATCCAATCATCTGGGGCGCGGACCAGATTATGAATTTCATAAACAATTTCGGCAAGCCGCCGCTTACGAAAAACTATGTTCCTGGCCAGATTGACCAGTACTGGAAATGCGTGGGCGGCTATTGGGTGATGTATCGCTATTACAAAACATATCCTGGCGTTCACGGTTTTACCGACGACACGGGGGCTTTCCCGACCCTGTTTCCTTGTCCCGATAAAGGAAGCACGGATCCGAACGGAAATCCTGCACCGAATCCGAACTCCGAAGATGGGCCGGCTTATATTCCCGAAAACATCGCGCAAGGATCCGGCCCGCAGCCGCCGGGCATCGCCGTTGCGGCAGCCATAGCGGGAGCCGATACCGTTCGGCAGCAACTCGTCACTCGAGCAGGTCCTGCCGGAGCAGCGTACGAAGTTACGCTGCCGTACCGCGCGCTTCCCTTTTTGCCGTTTTTCCCTCAAACCGCCCCCATGATCTCGACATCTTGCGCCAGCCAACTGAACCCAACTGGTTTCGCCGTGGACCACGTGAACGGGACGGTCACTAAGTACGCAGTCTGTACCTCCCAACCGCTCGGCTCGGTAAACGTCACAAGCCGGCCGCTGCAGATTCGCGTGACTCCGGACGGATCGCAGGCGATCGTAACCAGCTATGACAACGGAATCACTTTCATCGACACTGCCACGAACCAGGTCACCAAAGCAATTCGTACGGACCCAGGTTTCTTCCCATCCGGAATCGCCATCTCTCCGGGCGGCTCGTATGCTCTGGTGACCAATTACTATGACACTGCGCCAGAGTTGGCGGTCCTTAACATCGCAACTAAGTCGATCGCGGGCTTTATCCCCCTGGACACTCCTTTCCCCCAATCCGTGTTTATCAATCCCGACGCGACGCTGGCTTGGGTAACCTACCCCTGGAACAACGTGGTCGAGGTAATCGATATTCTGACCGGCGTGGTGGTCAAGCATCTGGTCGCCTTCACGCCGTTCGATGTTGCCTTCAGCCCCACGGGCACGGTCGCGTATATCGCGAGCGGAGCGGGATCGGTGCTCGTGCTCGATGCGACCACGTACACTCAAGTCTCCTCCGTGCCGGCCGGCATGGGCGCGTGCGACTTGTCGGTATCTCCGGACGGCCAAACGGTCACCGTCAACAATTTCCTCGATGGAACAATCACGATCTTCGATACGCGCCTGGTGCCGTTTGGTATTACGATGAATGCCGGCTCATTTCCCCGCGGTGTGCAGCGCGTTCCGCTGAACTGAAGCCGGCGGTGTGTGGCGACGCGGTTGCGGCGCTTGTCCCAGACCGCGATAACAGCCAGGATCAATCCGTCACGGTCATCGACACCCAGTCTCTTACCGCGACCACTGCCACGGTGAGCGGCGTGCCGCACGGATCGGCGCTGGTACCGCCGCAATAAATCCGCGAGCCCGATCGGAGCCGGGCCACCCTGTGCTCCGCCACGAGTGTCGAGCGCCTTGACACGCGCGTGAGCCGCGGCATACTCTGGCTCACGTGCTTCTCAATCCAAAGGAGGGAATCGCCATGCGTGTCCTAGCGCTCGCCTTGTTCGCCGCTCCCCTGTTCGCGCAGTCTTCTACACCCACGCTCTCGTTCGAATCGGTTCCGCAGCCTCTGAAGTACTCGCCCGATATGAATCTCGGTGAAGTGCTGTCGGTTGCGGTCAATTCCAAAGGCCACGTGGTCGTAATCAATCACCCCGGCAGCGCCACCTCCGGCCCGCTGTACGGCAACGCCTCGACGCAGCTGCTGGAATTCGACGAGAACGGCAAGTTTGTACGCGAAATCGGCCGGGCCGTGTATGGCCTGGGCTATGCCCACAGCGTGCGCTTCGATAAATACGACAATCTGTGGGTGGTCGACAAAGGCACGCATGCCGTAATTCGCTTCAATCCGGCCGGATACGTGACGCTGAACTTGGGCCGGCGCCCTGAAGGTCCGGACGAGCCGAATTACTACCGCGGCAACGGATTGTTACCCAACGGGCAGGACCGGCCCGCGCCCGTGCACGTCGACGGAATGTTCCGTGCCCCCACCGACATCGCCTTCGACAGCGACGACAACATCTATATCAGCGATGGCTACATCAACTCGCGCGTCGCCAAATTCGACAAGCACGGCAATTGGATCAAATCCTGGGGATCGCGCGGCCGCAGCGGCGAACACGCCAACGAGAATCCGGGCCAGTTCAACATCCCGCACAATATCGGCATCGACCGCCAGAATAACGTCTACGTCGCCGACCGGCAGAACCGCCGCATCCAGGTGTTCGATCGCGACGGCAATTTCCAGCGCTTCATCTTTCTGAACGTGCCGTATGACAAGACCCGCCACCCGGTGTTAGGCAATGTCGCGCCGCATCCGCCGGACGAAACGCAGCCTTGGACCATCTGCATCACACAGGGTCCCACGCAGTACCTATTTACTTCCGATTCAGAACCGGGCAGGATCTACAAACTGACGCTGGACGGGAAAATAATGGGATCGTTCGGCGAGTCCGGACACGACTTGGGACAGTTTAACTGGGTGCATGGCTTGGCGTGCCCGTCGGAAAATTTGCTCTATGTCGCTGATATGAACAACTGGCGCGTGCAGAAGATCATTCTGCGCCCGGACAAGAGCAGAACGCCGACGGGTACGCAATAGCCGCCGAAGTTACTTCGTAATCGTTCCACAGGCGATGCGGTCGCCTGCGTTGCCTGCCGGATCGCTCTTCATATCGTCGGCTTTGGCGTGGATCACCAGCGCCGTGCCGCCGTTGGCGAAGATCGAATTCGATCCGTCGCCCATGCTCACGCGCGGATCCGAGATGGTGGCCTTGGCGGTGCCGTTCGCTTTCACCGTGAAATTCGGCATGTCGCCCGCATGCGGCCCCTCGGGGTTCTGCATTCCGTGGTGTTTGCCTTCGGGATTGAAATGTCCACCGGCTGACGTGAATGCCGGACCCTCGCATTTAGCCGTTTGATGAATATGTAGCGCGTGCTCGCCCGGCGGCAGATTCTTTAGATCTAGTTTGATCCTCACACCTCCGCCCTTTTGGTCGCTAATCACCGCAGTGCCCACGCTCTGGCCTTTGGCATCCTGCAGGTTCACGGTGACTGGCTTGGTTGCCGCGAACAGCGCCACCGTAAGTACGCCGGCGACAGCTACAATATGTCCCCTCATGTGACTTGCCTCCCTAGTTGTTGAACTTCAGGTTCTGTTATACCACCGCAACCGGCACCCCACGTGGCTTGCGGTAGTGCGATAAATCTGCCGCGCTACCTGGCCTGCACGTGCGCCAATTCGGTTTTACATCGAGTAAAAGAACTCTTCGTAAACGATCTTGCCGTTCACCACTTTGTAGATCGCGATCTCTTCCATCGTGAAGCGCCGGTTATCGGGCCTGAAGGTCGCGTCCATCACGAACTTTACTGCGAAATGTGAGCCGGCGACGAGCGGCCCTTCCACCACCGTCGAATGGACCTCATGGTTTTTGGTCCACCATTCGCCTTTCGCCTTCACGGCCGCAATGCCTTTGGCTTCCCGAGACTGCCCGGGAGGTGCCCCGGCCTCCACGCTTACGATATCCGGCGAGTACAGTGCTTCCGCCGCATCCACGAATTTGCCTTGCGAACAATATTTGACGAGTTCCGCCGCCACGGCTAAGGTAGTCATTTCCAGGTCTCTCCTGTGCGAGTTCTTGAGCCGTTCACTAAGCTAACACAGGTCTTTAAGGGTACAGCGCTGCGCAACGCCGATGCGAATGCCAATACTCCGCGGCAGTTTGGCCCGCGCCCGTACTCATGCTATCTCTAGGATGCGCATGCAGACGCTGCTCGAAGCGATTGCCGCCAAAAAACAGCAACTCGACGCCTTACGTCCTTTACCGGCCGAGGCGCTGAACAATCTGGAACACTACTACGATATTGAGCTGACGTATACGTCCAACGCCATCGAGGGAAACACGCTCAGTCCCGTTGAGACCACGCTGGTCATTGAGAAAGGCATAACCATCGCAGGCAAGCCCCTCAAGGACCATCTTGAGGCACTGGATCACTATGACGGGATCCGTTACGTGCGCGAGTTGGTGCGCCAGCAACCTGCTCCTATTACCGAATCTGACATCCGAAGCCTGCATAACCTCGTGGTAAAGCGCTCGCGTCCAGACATTGCCGGACGCTATGCCGATTTACCGCGCTACGTTCGCACCGATGCAGGCCAGCATACTTTTCCCCACCCCGCCGAAATTCCCGCGCTGATGGGCGATTTCGCCGCGTGGCTGCGGACGGCGCCCGATACGCCGGCCGCCGCGTTTACCGCGCATCGCCGCCTCGTGGATATCCACCCGTTCAATGATGGCAACGGCCGGGTAGCTCGTTTGCTGATGAATCTCATCTTGATACGCGCTGGCTACCCTCCGGTTGCGGTCCGTCCCGAAGACCGGCCCGCCTATATTCGCGCCTTGCAGCAGTCGCAAGCCCTCCTGGGAAGTGAGGCATTTGACAAACTGCTCTACCAGCGTCTCGACGCGACCCTGGACGAGTACCTCCGCTTGCTAGCGCCGCGGCATCCTTAACCCGGGCGCGCGAGCGGCTGGGCTTACAAATCGTAAGATAATAGAGGTATGCAATTGTTGTTTCCTATTGCGCTCCTGGTATCTGGATCGGTGTTTGCCGCCGATCTTGCCACCGTGGAGGAGATCGTCGCCAAGTGCAACGGCGACATCATCACCCGCACCGACCTTGCCCGGACTCGCCAACAGCTCGTCACTGAGCTTCGTGAGAGCGGTTTGGCCGGCACAGCCCTCGAACAAGCTTTGGCGGATAGAGAAAAGAACTTGCTCCGCGACAAGATCGACCAACTCTTGTTGGTCCAGAAAGCCAAGGACTTGGATATCAACGTCGACAGTGACGTCAGCAAGCGCATGTCGCAGATCCAACAGGATTCCGGCATTGCCGACCCCGATAAGTTCCACGAATACATCAAAGAACAGAGCGGGCTGTCCTTTGAAGACTTTAAGGACGAAATGAAGAAGAGCCTGCTCACGCAGCGCGTCGTCCGGCAAGAGGTCAGCGACAAAATTCCCGTCAAGCACGAAGACGTGGAGAAATATTACAACGAACACAAATCCGAGTTCGTCCGCGAGGAGCAGTTGTTCCTGCGCGAGATCCTTATCTCAACGGAAAACAAGGACGCTGCTGGCGTCGCGGCAGCCGAAAAGAAGGCGAAGGATCTGGTCAGCCGCGCCCGCCGCGGCGAGCGGTTCGCCGAAATGGCGCGAGACAATTCCGATTCGCCCAGCGCCAAGGACATGGGCGCGCTCCCGCCCTTCAAGAAAGGCAGCCTGGCTAAGGATCTCGAGGACCTGGTTTGGAATCAACCCAAGGGATACATCACGGATCCCATACGGCGGCCCAACGGATTCCTGATCCTGCGCGTGGAGGAGCATCAAAAGGCCGGACAGGCCGAGTTGTCCGAAGTGGAAAACGAAGTCATGGACAGGCTGATGCGCCCCCGCATGGAGCCCGCCATGCGCGAGTTCCTCGGCAAGCTGCGCCAAGACGCGTTCCTCGAAATCAAGGCCGATTACGTAGACACCGGCGCCGCGGCTGGCAAGGACACCGCCTGGGTGGATCCGGCGCAGCTCAAGCCCGAGACCGTCAGCAAGGCTGAGGTCGCCAACGTCGCCCATCGCAAGCGCCTGCTGTGGATGGTTCCGGTGCCTGGAACCAGCACCGGAGTGACCAGCAGCAGCTCCAAATAGTTCATGAAGTCTGCCTACGTCCGAGAGCTCAGACCCAACGAGGTCGTCACCAGCACTTTTATCGTTCACATCAAAGACGTGCGGCAGAAGAAATCCGGCGAGCCGTACCTGTCGCTGCTGTTAGGCGATCGCACCGGCGAAGTGGACGCCAAGATGTGGGACAACGTCGCCGATGTGATGGACACCTTCGATCGCGATGATTTCGTCAAAGTGAAGGGCCTGCTACAGATTTTTCAAAACCGGCCCCAGCTCACCATCCACAAAATGTGCCGGATTCACGATTCGGACGTCGATTTTGGCGACTATTTTCCGGTCTCCGAGCGGGAGCCGATGGAGATGTTCGCCGAGCTGCGCGGCATCGTGGCCGGCATCGGCAATCGGCACCTGCGCGAGCTGCTGACAGCGTTTCTGGATGACGAGCCGCTGGCGCGGATGTTCCGCACTGCGCCGGCCGCCAAGCACGTCCATCACGCCTGGTTCGGCGGACTCATCGAGCACGTGCTTTCGATGTGTCATCTGTGCCGCATGACGGCGGCGCATTACCGCTACGTCGATCTGGATTTGCTGCTCACCGGAGCAATTCTCCACGACGTCGGTAAGGTGGCGGAGTTGACCTACGAGCGTACTTTCGGCTACAGCTCCGAAGGCCAGTTGCTCGGTCATATCATCATCGGGCTGAGGCTGCTGCACGAGAAGCTCCAGACATTGCCGGACTTCCCGCCCAAGCTGCGAGTGCTGGTGGAGCATCTCATTGTGAGCCATCACGGCGAACTCGAGTTTGGATCCCCCAAGGTTCCCCTCTTCGCCGAGGCCTTGCTGCTGCACCACCTCGACAATCTGGATTCGAAGATGGAGTGCATCCGCAAGCAGGTGGCTGGCGATCGGCACGTCGAGGGCTGCTGGACCGCCTACAGCACCTCGCTGGATCGGACTGTGCTCAAGACCGCGAAATACCTCGAGGAAGAAGCCCATACTGCGCCGGAGGAATCCGGGCCGGCCGAACTCAGCCCCAAATTGCCCAACGAGCCCGCGACAAACGGCCATTTACCCGCTGCTCCTGTGGTAGCGCCGCCTCTTGATGCTGTTCCTCCGGCCGCCCCGGCAGCAGTATTGTCGAGCCTTGCGCTCCCTTCTGGCGATCCGCTGCCGCGCGCTTCCAAATCCGCCGCCCCCAACTCGGTCTTCGCTGAAAAATTGCGCCAGGCTTGGCAAAAGGACTCATGATGCGCCGGATCGGAAGCAGCGAAATTCCACCTCCGCTCGAGCTGGAATGCCTGCGGGTCCTCTGGAAAATCGGCGAGGGCAGCGTCAAAGACGTACGCAGCGCCTTGACCGCTAACCGCCATCTCGCCTACACCACGGTCATGACCGTGCTGGACCGCCTGGCGCGTAAAGGCGGCGTTGCCCGGCGAAAGGTAGGACGTTCGTTTCTTTACGCTCCGGTGCTCAGCCGCGATGTGCTGCGGCGCCTCGCCATCCGCGACCTTGTGGACAGCTTCTTCGAAGGCTCGGAAGACGCGCTTCTGGCTTATTTACGAAACGCGGAAGTCCGGCCGCCGGTCATGATCGACAGCAGCAGCGAATCGAGAATCGATACCGCGCTCCTGTAGTCCGCCCTTACGTCGCGTGCTTGGATACCGTCTTTTTTGAATCGAAGGCCTGGGACACGGCCAGGCCAACCAGCACCACGACCACGCAGCCGATCACATTGAACCACAGGAAAGAAATTCGCGTGAAAAAATTTGCGGCGAAAATCGCCGCTTCGCCCGCCAACACTCCCCAAAACGCGCCGTTCGCACCAGCCGATTTGAAAAAGAACGCCAGCACGAATACTCCCAGCAGCCCGCCATAAAATAACGAGCCGATAATGTTCACTGCCTGAATGAGCGCGCCGAAGTTTCGGCCGTACTGCGCAAAACCCACTGCCACGAGTCCCCAGAACACGGTCGCAATGCGGGAGGCCGTCAAGTAATGATGATCCGGAGCTGAGGGCCTGATATGCCTGCGATAGATATCGATCACCGTCACCGTCGCCAGGGCATTAATCTCGCCGGAAGTGGACGACATCGCGGCCGTGAAAATCACCGCGATCAAAAGTCCAACCAGCCCGGCCGGCAGATAGCGCGTTACAAATGACAAAAAAACATAGTTCGTGTCGTCGAACTCTTTGTCCACCAGCTGCTCGCCTTCCACGTGGGCCCGGTTCAAATCGCGCTCCGCGGTCTGAAATCGCGTGATGATCTCCTGCCGCGCTGCCCGGTCGGCGCCTCCGTGTGCCCGCACGTAATCCTCTGCCGCGGCTTTGCGGCGCGCGAAAGCATCTTCATAACGCTGCTCGATCGCCGGAAGCCGCGGATCGCCGCGTACATGCTCGAGCTCCACCGGCTGGAACAACACCGGTGGCTGCATAAAGATGTAGAACACGAACACCATCGCACCGATGAACAGAATAAAGAACTGCATCGGTACCTTGGCCATCGCGTTGAAGATCAGGCTCAGCCGGCTCTGTTCGATCGATTTTCCGCTGAGATAGCGCTGCACCTGCGACTGATCGCAGCCGAAGTAGGCCAGCGCCAGGAACATTCCCCCTACGACACCGCTCCAGATGTTGTACCGGTCGTTCCAGTCGAAATGAAAAGTTACCGCGTTCAGCCTTCCCGCCGCTCCGGCCAGCGACACCGCGTCGTGAAACGAAACACCCCGCGGAAGCAGGTGGATCGCCATAAACAGCGCAATCCATAGGCCGGCGAAGATCAGCATCATTTGCGGAACGTCCGCCCATGTGACCGCTTTAATCCCGCCATAAGCCGTATACGTCACGATTAAAACGCCCATCATCACCGCTGTCAGCCGGTCTGACCACCCCAGGACAATCGACAGCACCACCGCCGGCGCGTACAGCGACAGCCCCGCCGCCAGCCCGCGCTGGATCAAAAAAATCCCGCTCACCAGCGAACGCGTCTTGGAATCGAACCGCCGCTCCAGGTATTCGTACGCGGTGTAAACACCGGAGCGGTGGAAGATCGGCACCGCGGTCGCCGACAGCACCAGCATCGCCAGCGGTAATCCGAAATAGAACTGCACAAATCGCATACCGTCGACATAGGCTTGGCCGGTGGTCGAAATAAACGTGATCGCGCTGGCCTGCGTCGCCATGATCGACAGGCCCATCGCGTACCAGGGCATCGATTTGCCCGCCAGCAGGAACTTGTTCACCGTGCTGCTTCCGCGCCCGCGGTACAAGCCGTAGCTGACGATGAATGCCAGCCACGCGAACATGACCGTCCAGTCGAGCGGCCTCATGGGGCCAGCGCCCGCGAGAAAACATAAAAGCCTGCAATGAGGCAGGCCAGATAGCAAACCACGAAAATATAAACGTTCCTCCAGGTTTTCAGGAAGGGCGGCGGCTCTTCCGCCGTGCGTGAGGGCGCGTGCTCTGGCGCTTTGCTCACAACGTTTTTCCTGCGCTCAACAGGTTTGCAAAAATCCGAAACGCGCCCGGAACGCCCGCTGGAAGCTCGCGGAACCAGGAAAAAGCCGTGAATACGTACGCGCCTTTGCCATAGCGCGTATAGAGCGTGCCGCCCAGCAGCGGCTTCTCGCCCGGGTCGTGCGTCTCAAACAGCGGCTGGTAATGCGAATCCCATTCGGAAGCGAAATTCAACCCGCGCTCCTGAATCCAGCCCTGAAAATCCCGAGCCGATATTTCGTTCGGCTGGTGCAGCAGCGGACTCGCGGGGTTCGGCAACTCCACCGGCGAATCTTCCACAGTCACGCGATCCACGCCCGTGGCGAAAGGATATGGCCCGGCATGGAACGCCACCTGCGCGCGTCCCGGTCCCGCCGCGCCTCCAGCCGGCGCTGCTCCGCGCCCGTCCGTCGCACCGTTTCTCGCAGCGCCGTTGGCCCTTCCCCCGCCATCGGTCGATCCCGCGCCAGGCCCGCGCCCACCCCGGCCTCCACGCCCGCCCTGCGCATCGATGTACTGCACCACCAGCGTGCCGCCATTTTGGACGTATTTGAGCAACCGTTCCTGATTGGCCCGCAGATCGGGCCGCGTGTTATACGCCCGCACGCCCGTCACGATCGCGTCGAAGCGGTTCAGGTCGCCGCGCGATAATTCTTCGGCATCCAGCAGAACCACGTTCGCGCCAAGCTGCCGCAGCGCATCCGGCACTTCGTCGCCGGCGCCCATCACGTACCCCACGTTCGTCGACAACAGTTTCACGTCGCTTCGAACCAATTCCGTATTGGCGGGGTGAAATAGAACCTGCGGGGGAATATGAGGATAGCTGATGGTCTCCATCCCAACCGCGACAGTCTGTCCGCCGACGCTGGCGCTCGCTTCCAACACAGCCTTGCTGTCTTGCGCCGGCGGCTGGATCTGAAACGACATCGGCGCTTCGTCGCCGGCTGAGGCAAGCCGGAAGTTCTGCGACACCGGAGTCGCGCTCCACCCGCTCGGAGCCGTCAGCCGGATCTCGCCCGCCGCTCCCGCGATATTCGCCCGCATTTGCAGCTCGACTTTTTCTGCCGCTTCGTTAGGGAATAGCCGCGCCCGCCGCGCCCATTCCAGCGTTACCGCAGGTTCCACGATAACGGGCCGCGTCAATTCGCCTTGAGCGCGCTCGATATACCGGAAAATCACCGGCCGCACGATGTCGATCTCGCCGCCCTGGATTCGCAAGTGGAAACGGGCGCGCAGCAGCGGTGGATTCTCCGCCAGCCCGATGTCCAATTGATTGCGCACCGTGTACGTGTCGCCTTGCTTGGGTGCGCTCAACCAGTATGGCTGCGAAAGCGGCTGATTTTGCGGCACGGTCAGCTCGGCTGAAAACACCTTCGGCTCGTTGAACGGAAGCGCGACACCATGCTCTTTCGCCGAAGCCTGCGACATGCCTTCGAAATCGACGCTCTGCACTTCAGCGCTCGGTTTTTCCCGCCGCAAAGCGGTCGCGCTCAAGCGCAGCGTTCCACCAGGCGTCACCGCGTACTTATCCGCCGTTGCGTCCAGCCACAGTCCCGAACACAACGCGATCGCTTCTCGAAGCTCTTGCCGTTTGAGCTCCACCCGCGGATCCTGCAGCGCGGCCATTGCCTTCTGTGCGTTCAACAGCAGCGGAACTACCTTCGCCGGATCCAGCGCGTCGAATGCTCGTGCTGCGTCCGCGAGTGCCCGCCCCACCGGCGCTCCGCCCGGAAAACGATTCCAGCCGATATCGACGCCGTCGAACAGATCGTGCGTCGCAGGCCTGCCCTCTACCGGCAGCAGCCATGTCTTGGCGCTCCCCTTGCGCTCCGGCGCGCCCATCCCCTGGCTGCGATGCATACTGCGCGACATGCCCGCGATCTCGGCATACGAATGCCCCAGCAGTGGATCGTATTCGCCCGGATCCACTTCGACTTTGTTGGGCTGCTTTTGAATTTCCTGCTCCTGCTCCGGCGTGAACGCCCCCGCGTTCCACACCAAGCGCTTGGCTTGCCACGGCTTCACGTATTGAAGTTGCTCCGGGAAGCGCGCAGGATCTGCCGCGGCTGTAAACGCCTCTTTGCCCAGCAGCGCTGACGCCTGATGATGACCGTGCCCGTCGCGCGGCGTTCCGCTGAACCGCAGTACGATTACATCCGGCTGAAACCGCCGGATCACCCAAACCACGTCGCTCAGGATCTTGTCATGCCCCCACTTTTCGAACGTCTCTTGCGGCGTTTTCGAGAATCCGAAATCCACTGCGCGCGTGAAAAACTGCTCCGCGCCATCGATCCGCCGCGCCGCCAGCAGTTCTTGCGTGCGAATCAAACCCAAAGCGTCGCCCTGCTCGGAGCCAATGAGATTCTGGCCGCCTTCGCCCCGCGTTAGCGCCAGATACCCGGTTCGCACCTTGCGCCCGCGCGCTAGGTAGGCGAGTAACGCCGTGTTCTCATCGTCAGGGTGCGCGGCGATCATCAGCACGCTGCCTGTAACATTAAGCCGGTCCAGGGCGAGCTTGATCTGTGCTGTACCCGACAGTTCGCGCTGTCCGTCTAGTGAAGTAAGATAAATTACTAGGGCGCAGATCAGGAAGCAATATACGCCGGTAACTGATTTGCGACGATGAAATTGTGGGCGCACGTATTAAGCATAATACGTGACCCAAGGGAGGCAGAACGATGAACGGTGTCGTCGTTAAGCCAGCGCCCCGCTGGTGGCGCAAGACTGGCGAATGGATTAGATCCGGTCTGGTCGCAAGGCCGGGTAGCCTTCGTATTGGCTTAGCTTTAGGCGGGGGGTTCGCGCGCGGCATCGCTCATATCGGTGTCTTGCGCGTCCTCGAACGCAACAATATCCCGATCAGCGCCATCGCAGGTGTCAGCTCCGGCGCCATTGTCGCTGCCGCCGCGTGTAGCGGCGCCACTGCCGACGACATTGAAAAAATTGCGTTATCGATGAAATTTCGTGACGTCGCGAGATGGACCTTAAACCTCCAGGGATTGGCGGGTAGCGATCGAATGATCTCGTTTCTATCCCGGCTGCTCAAGGCCACCCGCTTCGAAGACATGAAAACTCCCCTCGCCATCGTCGCGACCGACCTGGTGCGAGGGAAATCCGTAACGTTCCACGGGAAGGGGGATGTCGTCTTTCCGATTCGCGCCAGCTGCGCCTATCCCGGTCTGTTTCTCCCGCTGCGCCATCAGGACCGGCTCTTGGTGGATGGCTTCGTTTCCATGGAAGTTCCAGCTGCAGTGCTGCCGCAGCTCGGTGCGAATTATGTGATTTCCGTCGCCATCCCAAATAACGACGGTATCGAAGATTACGGGAATATGTTCTCGGTGGTGAGCCGCTGTTTTCAAGTCATGAGCGCCCGCAACGAGCACGCTTGGAGACGTTTTTCCAATGTCGTTATTGCGCCGCCGGTTGCCAACATGACCTGGGATTCCTTCGCCAGCGCAAAGCGATTGATCGATCTCGGTGAGAAGGCCGCCCGCGCCGCGCTCCCCCAGATCCTGGCGGTTGTACGCGCCCGCGGACCGGCCCCGGAGCGAGACGCGGAAACGGTTCCTGTGACCGCCTGAGAGGGTCCCAGTACTGCACTGCTCATTCTTGCGCGTTCTGACCGGTTGTTTTCCGAAAGGCTCGATACAATTAAAGTAGAATGGGTAAAGTAGAAACTCCCCCCCAAATCCGCGTTCTCGTCGCGGACGACGAAGAAAATCAACGAGCCGGCCTGGCAAAGATGGTCCAAGCCTGGGGCATGGCGGTCGACATGGCTGCCGATGGCCAGGAAGCTCTGGACAAGCTCAGCGAAAACCCGGTTCACGTATTAATCACCGACCTCATGATGCCGCGCGTAGACGGGTTTGAACTCCTCAAGCGGCTAGGCACGCAGGGCACGCTTCCTCCCACTATCGTTCTTACCGCGTTCGGGAACATCGAAACGGCCATTCAGACCGTGCTCGATCTGCACGCGTTTTGGTTCTTGGAAAAACCCGTCCAGCCGAGTCAGCTCAAAGTTCTGTTGGAGCGCGCCGCCGAGCAGAGCCGGTTGGTGGAAAAAGCCGAACGCTTAGAGCGCAGGCTGGCCTACCAAGGCGTGCTGGTGGATCTCGTCGGTGGTTGTCCGCCGATGCAACAGGTCTTTTCTTTGATCCAGCAGGTCGCGCCTTCCAAGGCCCCGGTTCTCATCACCGGCGAAAGCGGAACCGGCAAGGAGTTAGTCGCGCGCGCGATTCATCAGCTCAGCCCGCGAGCCGATGGGCCGTTTGTCGCCATTAACTGCGCCGCGCTTCCCGAGACGTTGATGGAAAGCGAGCTGTTCGGACACGAAAAAGGTGCATTCACGGGAGCGCTCGAGCGCCGCGCCGGCTGCTTTGAACTGGCCCAGCACGGAACGCTGCTGCTGGACGAACTCGGGGAAATGCCGGCTGGAACCCAGGCGAAACTGCTCCGCGTCTTGGAAGACTCCAACGTGCGGCGCCTTGGAGGCAAGAGCGAAATCGCTGTGGATGTCCGCGTCATCGCATCCACCAACAAAAACGTCGAGGAGGCGCTTCGCAAAGGCGAACTGCGCGAGGACCTCTACTACCGGCTTAACGTTTTCCAGATCAACCTGCCGCCGCTGCGCCAGCGCAACGGCGATATTCCGTTGCTTACGCAAGCGCTGCTGGACAATTTGAATCGCAAGCACGAGACGCGCGTGGTGGATGTCCATCCCGACGTCGCCGACCAGTTCAAGCGTTACTCCTGGCCCGGCAACGTGCGCGAGCTGCGAAACGTGCTGGAGCGCGCCGTCATTCTGGCCGGCGAAGGCAGCATCACACCGCACCACTTGCCGCGCGATTTCGGCGTTCCTCCCGGATCTCGCGTGCCGCAGCAGGTGGCCGAGCCGGACGCCGTGCGCTTGCCTGTTGGCACCACTGTGGGCGACGCGGAAAAGGCGCTGATCCAGATGACCCTGCAGCACACCCGCAATAACAAGACCCGCGCGGCGGAAATTCTGGGTATCAGTCTCAAAACCCTGTTCAATAAATTGAAGGAGTACGGAGCGGCGGAAGCGGAGGCCGGCGCAGGGGAATAGGAGTCGATGTCTCTTAGAACCCGGCTGCGGATCGCGATCGTGGCCCTGGTCACGCTGGTTGTGATCGCAATGTCGCTGCTGTACCTGTACGACTTCACCAGCCTGTCCTTCCGCTCCGCCTTCGATCGCGCCGATGTCGTCGCCGACGAAGTCAATGGCAATATCACCTCGCGCCTGAGCGCCGCCCCGCCCGATCCTGCGGCGCCGGCCTCGGTCGATCAGCTCAAACAACACTGGACCACGCTGATTCGTAACGACCCGGATATCGCCCGCATGCTGGTCCGCATGCTGGCGAACGCCAAACTCGTATCTTCCATTCGTGTAGCCGACGACCGGGGCAATGTTCTGGCCGCCTCCGATCCTGGCCTCGCGGGGACCAAGTTGCGGCCGACCCGCAGCTTCAAGGACATTCAATCCCGCCATTGGATCGAAAACCTGCTGGCGCTCATGACCCAGAGCGAAGACTATTCCACCAGCCGGACCCTGGGCGTAAACAATCAGACGTTCTTCCAGATCGTCGTCGCTATCAAATCGGATTTTGTCCGGCACGACGTCGAGCCGGCGTTGAACAACCTCGCGCTGGCTTTCGGCGCGTCGCTATTGATCGCGATATTTCTTGGCTTCGTCGTTCCAAACATCGTGCTCGATCCCTTAGGCCGGATGAGCCGCACCATCGATTCCATCTTGTCCGGCCAGGCTGCGCCCGAACTTACGGCGCGCCAATGGGAAGCGCGCGAGTTCGCCGCCGTTCAGTCCAAGCTGAGCGTCTTGGGCGAGCAATTTCGCGGCGCCAAGCAGGATGCCTTGGAACTGCGTAGCAACGTAGAACAGTTACTCCAGCGATTGGAAGAGGCGGTGTTGCTGTTCGACAATTCCGGGCGTCTGCTGCTGGCCGGAGCTCCCGCCGAACGGCTTCTGGGCGCCACCCAAGCCGACATGATCGGCCGAAAGCTAGAAGATCTCTTCCCGCTCTCCAGCGCGTTGGGCAGTGCTATCGCCGCCGCCGTCCAGAATCGTCACACCGTGCGCGATCAGATGGTCGCTATCCAACGCGATAGCGGTCCTCCTCAGAAGTTACTGGTGAGCGTTCAAGTTCTTCAGCGGCGTCCCGGCGAAGATCAGATCGGCACCTTGGTCGAGGTCCGCGACGTTGAGAGCCGGCGTCAGTTGGAACGGCACCTCGATCTCTCGTCCCGGCTGGCCGCGCTCAGCCGCCTGACCAGCGGTGTCGCGCATGAGATCAAAAATCCTCTGAATGCCATGGCTGTGCAGCTCGAGCTGCTCAAGTCTAAGCTCACCGAAGCGCAGCCGGAAGTGGAAGTGATCGGCCGCGAAATCAAGCGGCTGGATAATGTCGTAAAAACCTTCTTGAACTTTAACCGTCCGATTGAAGTCGCCGCCAAGATCCTCGATCTAGGCCAGCTGGTCAGCCAGATCGTCGATCTGGTCGCGCCCGAGGCGGCGGTCAAGGGCATTCGCATCGAAGCAGACCTGAAACCCGGAATCCAGATTACCGGCGATAGCGATCTGCTCCAGCAGGCCATCTTGAACGTCATCAACAACGGCCTGGAGGCTATGCCACGCGGCGGTACGCTCTCCGTCCGCATCCTTCGCGACGGCGCGGACTGCCAGCTCCAGATATCGGACTCTGGCTGCGGCATCGCGCCCGAATATCGCGATCGCATCTTCAACCTCTACTTCACTACGAAAGAAAAGGGATCGGGTATAGGTTTGGCCACAACTTTTCGCGTCGTTCAACTGCACGGCGGCACCATCGATTTCGCGAGCGAACCCGGAAAGGGCACAACATTCCGGCTGCGTTTTCCTGGAATGGTAGACTACCGAAGTGAAGTGTTCCACTCGGCCAGCAACGTTTCATGAAACGGAGCGCGCGGGCCTGAATCGGCTACTTCTAGGCGTTTTCATGCTCGGCTTGCTGGTCCTGTTGGAAGCTTCCTGTCATAAGCGGCAGGTGCTGGTGCCCACGGGGCCGCCTGCTCCTGCGCCGTCCACCCCCGCCGCCTCCGCGCCTGCGGCACCCAAGCCCGCGACTCAGGAGATCCCGCCGCCGCCGACGCTATCTCCGGAGAAACCGGCCGAGGCCGGGGGTGTAATTCCCACTCCCCAGGTCGGCCCGCCGCCTGCCGAAAGACCACGCCGCGCGCCCAGACCGTCCGCCCCGCCCGTCGGTCCCACGGCGCCAGCCGCGCCTTTGGCTCCCCCTACCCCCGCGCCGCAGCTCGTTATTGTCCTTTCGCCCGATGAGCAGCGGCAGTACAACGCCAATATCGACCAAAAGCTCCAGAGCGCCGAAAGCAGCCTGCGATCGATCGCCCAAAGGCGCCTGTCGAAGGAACAGCGAGCCAGTATGGAAGAGGCGCGGAACTTCGTCCGGCAAGCCCAGGCTCTGCGCCCCTCCGATCTGCCCGGCGCACTCAGGCTGGCTGAGCGCGCACAGGTATTGGCCCGGAACCTCGCCAGCAGCTTACGCTGATCGGCCGCGCCCCAACTCTTCGCAATGAGCCCGCATATTCCGTTGCCATCGGTTGCGGGCACTACAAAGAACGCCGTCCAACAAAAAAGGAACGTCGTCCAACAAAAAAACGCACGGGGCGAGGGAAAACTACTCCCCACGCGCCGTGCGTGTGTTTCGATGGGCAGCGCTGCCGGTTGTTATTGAGCCGACGGCGGCGAATTCTGAGCGGTCGCCCCTTCGCCGTTCAAATCCAGAGTGTAGATCTTGATATCGACGCGGCGGTTTTCTTTTCGCGCTGAGCTGGTCTTGTTGTCGGCATCCGGAAAATCGCTGCCAACGCCCAGCTCGCGAATCGCGCGCAGCGGGATGTTGTGCTCCACCGCCAGGTAGTGCACTACATTGTCGGCGCGCCGGCGGCTGAGCTCGCGGTTGTAGTTCTTATCGCCCGAGCGATCCGCATACCCTTGCACTTCGACGACGTAGTTCTTCATTCCGTTGAGCTTCTGGACGGCGTCGTCGAGCTTCGCCTGCTCATCTTTGCTCAGTGTGCTGCGATTGAAGCCAAAATGGACTTGCTCGGTCGCGACCAGCTTATAGTTGTTCACGTTCTCGAGCTTCTGGTCCACTCGGGCCACGTTCTGCTGAGCCTGCTGCGCCGCGGTGTTGGCGCTGTCGGCCCGCTGAGCAGCATCGGCGGCAGCACTATTGGCTTTAGCGGCGGATTCGGCCGCTTCGGCTGCTTTCCGGCCCGCTTCTACAGCCTTTTCGTCAGCGGTCGCTACCTGGCGATCCAGATCGCCGATAGCCTGTTTCTGCTCATCGCTCTGCTTCTGCAGAGTGTCCACGCGCGTAGAGGTCTGATTCACCTGGTTCTGCACCGGCGCAATCGCTTCCCGCACGTGCTTCTTAGTGGCGCAACCCGCGCTGGTCAAGAGCAGCGTGCCCAATGCGCCTACGAACACAAGGGTATTCTTCGTCATAGATTTCGACGTTCTCCTCTCGCGTCCAAGATAGCATGCGGCACACCAAAACGTAACTCGGTGATTTTGTTAAACCTGCATAATGTAAACACCTAGGTAAAACTTGCGCTGTGGTGGCAGATTTGACACGGTTGCGTTAGCCATTACACATAACGTCCTAACTAGCCAGCCGATAGAAGGTGAGTTAAATTAGTTGCACGTGCAAAGCTATGACCTGATCGTAATTGGATCCGGCCCGGCTGGGCAGCGCGCGGCGATTCAGGGCGCCAAAATGGGCAAGCGCGTCGCCGTCGTCGAGCGCCGCGAAGTTTTGGGCGGCGTCTGCGTCAATACCGGCACCATCCCCAGCAAAACCTTCCGCGAAGCTGTCCTTCACCTCTCCGGCTACTACTACCAAAATATCTACGGCGTAAACTACCGCGTTAAGGACAAGATCACGATGGCCGACCTGGCGCTGCGCGTCCAGCACGTGATCAAGACTGAGATCGATGTCATCCAGGGCCAGTTGTCGCGCAACAACATTGAGCTGATCAGCGGCGCGGCCAAATTCATTGACCCTCATACGCTGCAAATGGATAGTTCCCGCGGCTCGCAGACCGCTACCGCCGACACCATCGTCATCGCCACCGGAACTCGCCCGGCCTGCTGCTCTGAAGTGCCGTTGAACGGCCGCACGATCATCGACAGCGATCATATCCTTGAAATGCCCGATATCCCGGGAACGCTCCTGGTGGTCGGAGGCGGCGTGATCGGTGTCGAATACACTTGCATGTTCGCCACGCTCGGCGTGCGCGTCATCCTGATCGAAAAACGTCCCCGCCTGCTGGACTTCGCCGACGGCGAAATGGTGGAAGCGCTCTCCTACCATCTGCGAGACAATCGCGTGACCCTGCGCCTCAACGAGGAAGTTCAGAGCGTGGAAGAGATGCCGGGTGGCGGCGTCGTTGCCAACCTGGCCAGCAAAAAACGTGTGTCCGGCGACGCGCTGCTCTACGCGGTCGGACGTCAGGGCAACGTGGACGACCTGAACCTCGCCGCGGCCTGCCTCGAAGCCGACGCGCGCGGCCGAATCCCGGTCGACCACGAATACCGCACCAAGCAGCCCCACATCTTCGCCGCAGGCGACGTCATCGGCTTTCCGAGCCTGGCCTCTGTCTCCATGGAGCAGGGCCGCATCGCCGCCGCGCACGCCTTCGGCAAGGACCTGCATTCCAACCCGGCCAGCTATCCTTACGGCATCTTCACCATCCCCGAAATTTCTTTCATCGGCAAGACCGAGGAGCAGCTTACCGACGAAGACGTTCCTTACGAGGTCGGCGTGGCTTTTTATCGAGAGATCGCCCGCGGCCAAATCCGCGGCGACACCACCGGACGCCTGAAGATCATCTTCCATCGCGAAACGAAGCAAGTGCTGGGCGTCCACATCATCGGCGAGGGCGCCTCCGAGCTGCTGCACATCGGCCAGGCCGTCATGATTCTCGGCGGAACCGTGGATTACTTCGTCGATACCGTCTTTAACTACCCGACCCTGGCGGAATGCTACAAGGCTGCGGCGTTCAACGGCCTCAACAAGCTCGCCCGATTCGGCGAATCGCGAGTTGGGGGCGCCTCGAGCGCTTGAAGCGATGCCCCCCGCTATCGGCATCACCGCCGCCGAGCACATAGCTATCGGGCTGGTCGATGGCCACCAGCTCGCGGCCCCCCTGCGCATCCATTCCACGGAACCAGGGCCCGATTCGCTGCTGAGCATGCCGCCCGCTGAAATCGCCGCCTGCTTTGTGCGTGAGATTCAGGCCGTAGATTCGAGCCGCCAAGCCTGCGCCATCGGTGTCGCGCTGCCCGGAATTGTCCGCTGCGGCTACATCGAGGAATCGCCCAATCTGCGCCAGCTCAAAGGCGCGCACATGGGCGACCTGATCTCGAATGCGCTGGCCGAAGCCGGCATTGCTGCGCCCGTTTCGATTTTCAACGATGCCGACGTGATGGCCGCCGGCCTCGCCGCCACGCGCGGTGTGCTCCACCAGCACATCCGCGTCTGGACCCTCGGAAACGGTGTCGGATTCGGCGTCTATCCCGGACGCGAGGGCGTATGGGAGGGCGGCCATATGGTCGTTTCGCTCGATCCCCGTGAGCGCTACTGCGGCTGCGGCGGCCAGGGACACCTGGAAGGGGTTATGGGCCATCGTGCCATGCGCCTCCGCTTCCTCGATATGGAGCCCGACGAGATTTTCGAAAACGCCCGCCTTGGCGATCAGCGCTGCACCAATTTCGTCGAGCTCTGGCATCGCGCGCTCGCCGCGGCAACCGCCAGCTCCATTCACATGGTTGGCCCCGGCAAGTTCTTCATTTCCGGCTTTAATGCCAAGCACGTCGATCTTGCCCTGCTGAACCAATACCTGCACGAAATGGTGAAGATGAGCCCGCTGCAGGGATATGTGTTCGAAGTAGTCTCGGGAAGCGACGAGATCGGCGTCATCGGCGCCGCCGTGAACGCTCTCCGCCTGGCATTGCCGGAATAGTCGGCTGCAACGCGTCTTCAGGTACACTAACCTTTTCGATGCGTGCGCAAATCTTCCCCGCCCACACCGTCGACGGCGCCATTGAACTTCCCGGCGACAAATCCATTTCACACCGCTACGGAATGCTCGGCGCCATCGCGGAAGGAACGACCCGCATCACCAATTATTCCAACGGCGCAGACTGTCAATCCACGCTCGGCTGCATCCGCGCCCTCGGCGTCGAAATCGAGCGGCGCGACGAAGTGGTGCACATCGCCGGACGCGGTCTCGATGGCTTGACCGAGGCCGCCGGCTTGCTCGACGCCGGAAACTCGGGCTCCACCATCCGCATGCTCTCGGGTATCCTCGCTGCACAGCCCTTCACCACGCGCATCGGCGGCGACGAATCGCTGTCCCGGCGTCCCATGGACCGCATCATGAACCCGCTCCGCAAGATGGGCGCGTGCATCGAAGCGCGCGACAACCGTTTTCCGCCTCTCACCATCCGCGGCGCCAAGCTCCACTCCCTCGAATACACGCTTCCAGTCGCCAGCGCGCAGGTAAAGAGTTGCGTTCTGCTCGCCGGTCTGTATGCCGATGGCATAACAATCGTCCATGAACCCGTCCGCACGCGCGATCACACCGAACTCGCCCTGCAGGGCTTCGGAGCCGAACTCGAGGTGCAGGGCCGCACCATAACGCTAACCGGCCGCCCGCGCCTGCACGGCTGCGATCTGCACGTTCCCGGCGACATCTCCTCGGCCGCCTTCTTTCTTGTAGCTGCGCTCATTGTGTCCGAGTCCTCGCTCACCATCTACAACGTTGGATTGAACCCCACGCGCACCGCTTTGCTCGATTTTCTCGCCGGCATGGGCGCTCAGATCAAAGTCCTGGACGTGCGTGCTTCCGGAGGCGAGCTAACCGGCGATATTCTGGTTCGCAAATCCGCGATCCGCGGCGGCATCCTCGAAAAGGCCCAGACCGCTGCCCTGATTGATGAGATCCCGGTTCTCGCCGTTCTCGGCGCCGCCAGCCAGGATGGCCTCAGCGTGCGCGATGCCGCCGAGCTGCGCGTCAAGGAAACCGACCGCATCGCCACCATCGCCGATAACTTCGCCCGCATGGGCCTGAAGATTGACGTGCGCGACGACGGCTTCGATGTGCCCGGCCGCCAGGCTTTCCGCGCCACCGAGCTGGATTCTTTCGGCGACCATCGCATCGCCATGGCCTTCTCTATCGCCGCGCTAATCGCTGACGGCCCCTGCATTATGAACGGCGCCGAGGCGGCCAGCGTGTCCTTCCCGGATTTTTTCGATACACTACGTCGTGTTGCCGGATGAATTGAAAATGGCAGTCGCCGATCTAACCCTCGAAGGTTTAGTGCACGACCTCAACAACGTATTTCAGACCATCGCCGAGACTGCTGACCTGCTGGGCCACGACCCCAAATGGGAAAAGTTGGCGCGCACACTGCAGCGCAGCGTCGACCGCGGCGAGCGCATCGCCAACAGCATTCTCGAAACCAACCGCTCTGCCACCGAGCTGATCCCGGTCATCGACAACGCCGCGCAGTTCTGCCAGGATTACCTGGAGTGCGCCAACCGGCCGAAAATCGGCCTTTCCCGCGATATCGATCCCGACTTCCGGCTCAAAGGCGACCCCGGCCAGTGGGAGCGCGTCCTGGTGAACCTCTTCTTGAACTCCGCCCAGGCCGGGGCGAAAAATATCCGCATCGCAGCGCGCGACCGTCAAATAGTCGTCAGCGACGATGGCCCCGGCATCGCTCCCGATCTGCTGCCCCGCATTTTTCAGGAGCGCGTCTCCACCAAATCCATCATCTCCGGCCTCGGCCTGTACGTGGTGCGGTCCATCGTGGAAAAAAACGGTGGAACTGTGACTGCCTGCAATGGACCAACCGGCGGCGCAGTCTTTACGATCCAGACTTAGCGTCTGGCTGGGCGCGGTAAGCCTGGTCCAGCACTTCTACTACGTGCGCCACCCTCTGCTTCTGCCCGAATTTCCGCGCGCCCGCCTCCAGCTGCAGCATGCATCCCGGATTCGCCGTCAGAATCCATTGCGCTCCGGTCGCGTTCACGGTCTCCATTTTTTTCCGAAGCAGAGCAAGCGACATCTCGGTGTGCAGCACGTTATAAATACCCGCGCTCCCGCAGCACACGTCCGCTAAGGGCATCTCGCGCAGTTCTAACCCCGGAATTGAGCCCAGCAGCTTGCGCGGCGCCGCCCGGATCTTTTGACCGTGCGCCAGATGGCACGAATCCTGATACGTCGCCACGATCTTCAGCGGCGCCATACCGGCGCTCAGCTCGATCGACGCCAGAAACTCCGTGACATCCTTCACACGCGCGGCGAACTGGCGGGCCTTCTCCGCGTATGCCGGATCATGCTCCAGCAGTTCCCCGTACTCCTTTAAAGTCGACCCGCAACCCGCCGCGTTCGTGATGATCGCGTCGAAATCGCTATCGAGCAGCGCATCGATGTTCTGCCGCGCCAGCTTGCGCGCATCCTCGGCCAGACCGGCATGCACGTGCAGCGCCCCGCAGCAGGTCTGCTTCTCCGGGATGGACACCTCGCAGCCGTTTTTCTGTAGTACGCGTACGGTCGCTTCGTTCAGCCGCGCGAAGCAGATGTTGGCCATACAGCCGCCCAGAAACGCTACGCGATACCGCCGCTCGCCTTCGGCTTCCAAGGTTTTCCCGTAATAGGGAAGGAAAAACGGCGCTTCCACTTCCGGCGCCAGGCTCTCGATGTCCCGCAGCCGCGCGGGCAAAAACCCCAGTACCCGCACCAGCCACTTCAGCCCGCTGGCTTGATACAGGTACAGCAGCGCGCCTGCGATTCCCAGCTTCCCCCGCGACGGCAGCAGCTTGCGGAAGAAGAACCCGCGCGCCGTCCGCGCCAGCCATCCTCGCTCGATCTTGGGCTCCATCTCCGCCCGCGCCGCTTCTACCAGCCGCCCATACCGCACTCCCGACGGACACGCGGTCTCGCAGCCCCGGCACGCCAGGCAAAGTCCGATGTGTTCGATGTACGACGGCGTGATCGGCGCGCCCGCGGCCACCTGCGCCATCTGATAGATGCGCCCGCGCGGCGAATCCATCTCCACGTGCAGCTCGCGATACGTGGGACACGCGTTCAGGCACAGCCCGCAATGTACGCAGGCATCCAAGTCAGATTGGCGGGGACGATCGGGGGTTACTACTTCAGATGCGGCCATACAGCCTGCGGCGGTTCAGCAGTCCGATCGGATCGAACATTTCCTTCACCTTTTTCATCATGCCAAAGTCGCTCCCCGGCGCGGGCCAAAGATCCGCTGCCTCGCGGTATTTCTGCGGCGCGAACTCCACCACGCTCTTCCCGAGCGCGGGAAAAGGCACCTCGCGCGCCTTCGCGAAATATCCGTAACACACTCCCGATCCCGCGCGCGCGATGGCCGGAATCGGCAGCGTCTCCAGCACCGGCCCCACCTCCGAGAGCGCGCACGAAACCCGCACTACCGCGCCCTCCGGATGATCGCGCAGAAAGTCGGCCGTGAACTCGCGGATGTTCCACCACATCACATCCTCCTGCTCCTCGTCGAGAACGCGAAAACCGCTCAACTCGCGTGCGTAGCGGTCCAGCACCGCAGGGCTCCCGCCCGCCTGCACCACCAGATCGTAGCCTTGCTGCGACTTCACAATATCGATGGCCGCCGGCTGCAGCACGCTGCGCAGCACTCGGTCGCGCGCCGCCATCGTTTCGGCCGCGCGCACGAACTCCTGCACGAACGTGCGCGTCCCCGACGGCCGGGGATATAGTTTGAAATTCACCACCGCGATCGCCGCCAACGTCCCGAACGACCCGATCATGAGCTTCGCCATGTCTAGCCCAGCTACGTTCTTCACTACCATCCCGCCCGTTCGCACCAGCTTGCCTTCCAGCGTCGCGAACGTCATCCCGATCACCATGTCCCGCGGCGAGCCGTACAACCGCCGCCGCGGCCCGCACATGTTCGCGGCCACCACTCCCCCGATCGTCGCCTCGCCCGCAAACGGCGGATCCAGCGGAACCATCTGCCCGTGCCCGCCTAGTAGATCGTCGAATTCCGCCCAGGTGAGCCCCGCCTCCACGCTGATGGTCAAATCGCGCGGCTCGTATTGCAGCACGCGCTTCATCCGGCTGGTCGAGATCGTCACCTCCGACGGCTCGATGGGGCCGGCCATCGATTCCTTCGTGCCGTTGCCGCGCAGTGTGATCGGCTGCTTCTGCGCGCCGCACCCCGCCAGTTGGGCCGCAAGTTCCTCCGGACTGCACGGGAAAAGGTCCATGAACCTTCGTTATCGTACCAGCCAGACGCGGTGCGAGGCGCAAACCCGCCCGTCCACAGGGCAACGCGCGGCCGTCCTCCACAACAGCCGCATGCCTGCCCCACAATAAAGTTTCATGCTGGTTGCGGATCTGTTCCGGTCGTTTCTGCCCTTGCGCAATCCGATCGGCTTCGGAGCGAGCGATTTCCTCGAGCTCGGCTTGGCCGCGTTGCTGCTGGTCTTGACCTTGCTCTCGCGACCTTGGCTGGAACTGCGCCTGGCGCGCTTGGCCCGCCACACCGCCTGGTGCATGCTGTTGCTTGCGTGCCTGCCCGTGGCGCTGCGCGTGATCCTCCTCCCCCACCACCCAGTCCCCACGCCCGACCTATACGACGAGTTCGGCCACCTGCTCGCCGCCGACACGCTACGCCACTGGCGCTTGGCAAATCCCACCCACCCGCTGCACCAGTTCTTCGAAACCTTCTTCGCGTTGCAGGAGCCCACTTACAGCTCGATTTATCCCATCGGCCAAGGGCTCGTCTTGGCGCTGGGACGCGCAATCTTCGGCAACCCCTGGTCCGGAGTTCTGATGGCCTGCGCGGCCTTCGTCGCACTCTGCTATTGGATGTTGCGCGGCTGGACCACGCCCGGTTGGGCGTTGCTCGGCGGCGCGCTCGCTCTCATCGAGTTCGGCCCGCTGAATCAATGGACCAACAGCTATTGGGGCGGCCACGTCGCTGCCGCCGCCGGATGTCTCGTGTTCGGCGCGCTTCCCAGGTTGCGCGAACGCGATCAATGGCGCGACGGGCTCTGGCTCGGCCTCGGCCTGGGCTTGCACTTCCTCACCCGCCCCTACGAATCGATCTTCTTGTTCGCGAGCGTCGGCCTGTACTTCGCACCCGCTCTCGGCCGCATGAACCAATGGCACGGTGCCCTCCGGCCGGCTCTAGCCGCGGGCAGCCTCGTCGTCCTCGCCCTCGGAGTCACCTTGCTCCACAACCAGCGCGTCACCCATAGCTGGACCACGCTGCCCGAAATGCTCAGCCAATACCAATACGGCGTCCCCGCCTCGCTGACTCTTCAGGCCGATGCCGTCCCGCATCGCGACCTCACGCCTCAGCAGCAGCTCGAATTTAAAGCGCAGCTATCCTTCCGCAGCGGCCCGGAAACGCTCGCCACCTACTTCACGCGGCTGGAATATCGCGTCCGGTTCTACCGCTTTTTCTTTCTTGCGCCGCTCTACATCGCTCTTCCGTTCTTCTTCGCCAAAATTCGCGACCTCCCCTATCTCTGGATCGCCGCCACGCTGCTATTGTTTGCGCTCGGTGTCAATTTCTTCCCTGCGTTCCAGTTCCATTACATCGCCGCGCTGGCCTGCCTCTTCATCCTGGTCAGCGTCATCGGGCTACAGCAGCTCGCCCGGCTCACCATCCACGGCTGCGACGTCGGCGCGGGCGCCGCACGCCTCATCGTTTTCTTGTGCATCGCACACTTCGTGCTCTGGTACGGTGTCCATCTCACCGATAACTCCGATCCTGCGCTCGCACTCACTCGCTACGAAACCTGGGACGCCATCAACCACGCCAACCCTGAGCGCCGCATCCAGGTGGCGCGCCGGCTCGCGGAATTACCCGGCAAGCAGCTCGTATTCGTCCGCTACTGGCCGCAGCATATTTTTCAGGACGAGTGGGTGTACAACGCCGCCGATATTGACACCGCTAAGATCGTCTGGGCGCGCGACCTCGGCGCTCAGGAAGACCAAAAGCTCCAGCGCTATTATCCGGATCGCACGGTGTGGCTGCTCGAGCCCGATGCCCGCCCGCCCAAGCTAGGCCCCTACGTTCCCGAACCCGCGCCTCCGCCGCCCGCCAAACCTGAGCCGGTCCAACCCGCCAAGCCGTCCAAAAACGAACCTCCGCCGCTGCGGTTCGAGCAGGTGCGCTAGCGATGTTCATCTTCCACTTGTTTCGTTCCTTTGTTCCGGGCCGCAATTCGATTGGCTTCGGCGCGTCGGATTTCATCGAGCTGGCGGTCGCTGCCATTATGGTCCTGCTGTGGATCGTCTCGCGGCCTTGGCTCGAACCCTACGGCCGGCGCCTTGCCCAAAGCACCGCCTGGAGCATGGCCTTGCTCGCGGCGCTCCCCGTCGTGCTGCGGCTCGCGCTTCTGCCGCGCTATCCCATCCCGGCGCCCGGCGTCTCGGATGACTTCAGCTATCTGCTGCTCGCCGATACGCTGCGCCACTTGCGTCTCGCCAATCCGCCGCATTCGTACAGCCAGTTCTTCGAAACCTTCTTCGTGCTCCAGCAGCCCGCCTATGCCTCCATCTTTCCGCTGGGCCAAGGCATCGCGATCGCAATCGGCTGGATCGTCTTCGGCCATCCCTGGGCTGGAGTCGCGCTTTCAGAAGCCGCGTTCTGCGCTCTTTGCTACTGGATGCTGCGTGCCTGGATCGGCCCCGCCTGGGCCCTACTCGGCGGATTGCTGGCCGTCGCTGAGTTCGGCCCTCTCAATCAATGGATGAACAGCTATTGGGGCGGAGCGGTCTCGGCGGTTGCCGGCTGCCTGGTGTTCGGCGCCCTCCCGCGTATCTTCTCAGCGGCACGCCGGCGCGACGCAGCTCTCCTCGGCCTCGGCTTGGGATTACAAATCCTCTCGCGCCCCTATGAGTCCGTATTCCTCGCCGTAAGCGTGCTGCTGTTCTTCCTTCCTGCTCTCCGCGGAGCGGCCAGCTTCAGGCGCATCTTGAAACTGGCCCCCATCGCCGCCGCTGCACTCGCGCCCGCGCTCGTCCTGATCCTTCTCCAGAACCGCGCCGTTACCGGAAGTTGGACCACGATGCCCTACATGCTCAGCCGCCAGCAATACGGCGTCCCCACCACGTTCACCGTTCAACCGCTCCCCATCCCGCAGCGCGCGCTTACCCACGAACAACAGCTCGACTACGAAGCGCAATCGGCCGTGCACGGCCCCGGAACCGACACTTTCGCGACCTATTGGGCCCGATTCTGGAGCCGCATTCGCTTCTATCGCTTCTTCCTGCTGGCGCCGCTCTACCTCGCTCTTCCGTTCTTCGCGCTCCGGCTCAAGCAGTTTCGTTTTGCCTGGATTCTGGCCGTCCTGTTGCTGTTCGCCCTGGGCACGAACATCTACCCGTATTTCTACAGCCATTACATCGCCGCCACTGCATGCCTGTTCTTGCTGATCGGTGTCGTTGGCTTGGAACGCCTCAGCCGCATCCGCATCGCGGGCCAACTCGCTGGCCGCGACGGCGCTCGAATTCTCGTTCTGCTCTGCTTCGGGCACTTCCTCTTCTGGTATGGCCTGCACGTCTGGGGCGATCCGAACGTGATCGGCGAAATGCGCCAATACGAAACCTGGGATGCCATCAACCACGGCGACCCGGACGGCCGCATCGCTATCAACCGCCAGCTCAACCAGGCTCAGGGCGCGCAACTCGTCTTCGTCCATTACTCGCCGCAGCACCAGTTCGTCGAATGGGTCCACAATACCGCCGACATAGACCATTCCCGCATCGTCTGGGCCCGCGACTTGGGCGAGGAAGAAAACCAAAAGCTGCTCCGCTATTATCCGGCGCGCACCGCCTGGCTCTTACAAGCCGATGCCCGCCCGCCTCGCCTCGTCGCCTACCCGGAGAAGGCAAAGTAAACACCCAGCGCCTCAGGCAGTAACGCCCTTCGTGCCACCGGGGTCAAAACCAAACGTGAAGCAGTCCAACTCGGCCTCGAGATATTGGTGCGGGTGAACAAACACGCCCAGATTCGCCGCTGGCGCGGCAAACTCCACTGGCGCGGCGACCTTAACGCCATGAAGATCGATCGCTGATCATTGTCGATACCAGCGTCTGGATCGATTACTTCTGTCACGGCAATCGAAGCAACTTGACGACTGACGATCCCGCTTCTTCAATCAAAGCTCCTCGCACCCGCTGGGAGTTCAAGCCTTGTTCAGCAGACCGTTAACCACTTCACCCAGTTTCATGAAACTCGCATATTCCGACGGCTTGCGAAAATAAGCGTTGATTCCGAATTTCCCCACTTCCTCCCGGTCCCGCTCCGAATCTGACGAGGTCACCACCACCACCAGCGCGTGGCTGCAGCGGAAACTCTGACGCATGCGACGGATCACTTCCCGGCCAGATCGTTTCGGGAGGTTGATGTCCAAAATGATCAGGTCGGGAATCGGCGCCCTCGGATCCAGATCGGCTGCCTCCAGAAACCGAATGGCCTTATCTCCATCATGCACAACGTGAAGATCCGCTTCGAGCTGGGCTCGTTCCAGGGATTCGCGAATCAGGAACACGTCGGCGCGGTTGTCTTCGACAATTAGAATCTGCCGCCGTTTCTTCGCGGAATCCGGATTAGACTGGGATGGCGAATCTAAAGGTCGATCCCTTTCCGGGTTCTGATTCGACCCAGATTCGACCCAGATACCGCTCCACGATCCGCTGGCAAACAGCGAGTCCAATCCCGGTACCGGAGTATTCATCATTTGTATGTAATCGCTTGAACAGCCCAAAGACGTGCTCCCTATATTCATCTTCAATTCCTATACCGTTGTCCCGCACCGAGAACGTCCAAAACCCGTCTTGCTTCTCCGCGCCCACGTGTACTACCGGCGGACAATCCGGCCGGCGGTACTTAAGGGCGTTGCTGATAAGATTCTGAAGTAACTGGTGCAGATGAGTACGATGCATTTGAAGTGACGGCAATCGATCGAACGTGACGGTGGCGCCGCTTTCCGAAATAGCTTGACTGAGATCGTCGAGCGTACTTCTCAACACGACATTCGCGTCCACCCATTCAGGCGGAGTATTCAGCTTTGTGACTTGGGTATATGCAAGCAGATCCCGAACCAGCATTTCCATCCGCGATGCGCCTGTTCGCAGGTACTCCAGGAATTCGGTCGCCTGACCATCCAATTTGTTGCCGAATCGCGTTGTGAGTAGCTCCCCGTAGATCTTGATGCTACGCAACGGCTCCTGCAAATCATGGCTGGCCGAATAGGCGAATTGTTCCAGATCCTGATTCGCCCGGCGAAGTTCTGCCTCAACGCGCTTCTGCTCATCGATATCCGTGCACGCTCCGAACCATTTGAGAACGCATTCGCTCGCGTCCTTCACGGGAACGCTTCGGATGACGAACCACCGGAAGGCGCCATCTTTACGGCGCAGGCGGGCTTCCATCTCAAATGGCTGGCCGCTCGCCAGAGACTCCTGCCATCGGGAAGCCATTGGGTCCCGATCGTCGGGATGGACCGCCGGCATGATTGGATCGTGGTCCGCCGTCGTGGCGAAGTCCAGACCGGAATAGTCCGTCCAACGCTTGTTTACATATTCCACGTCGCCATTCGGCCCGCAAACCCAGATAAACTGGGGGCCGACTTCGGCGAGCTCGCGGAATCGCGCTTCACTCTGCTCCAAACGTTGCCGGGCGAAAACCTGCTCGCTGATGTCCACTGCATGGACAAAAACGCCTTGAGTCCGTCCCTGAAGATCCTTCCACGGCTGATACACGAAGTTGAAGTACCGGCTTTCCAATTGCCCGTTTCCGCGCGTGTCCAGCCTGGCGAGAACTTCAGAACCCACATATGGCGTACTCGTGTTATAGACACGATCCAACAGCTCCGGGAACACCTGGGATTTGATCTCGGGTAGCGCTTCCCGGACCGGCTTTCCTATTATGCTGCCCTCCGATCGGCCGGTCACACGCAGGTACTCGCGGTTCGCAAGCTGAAACACGTGTTCCGGACCGTTCAGCAAAGCCATTGCGGCGGGAGCCTCTTCAACCAGACTGCGCAAGTTCTTCAGTTCGGCAGTGGCAGTATCCCTCCGCAGTCGAGCAATCTCCAGCCGCGAAGAGACCCGGACCAGCAGTTCCCGCGCGCTGAAGGGCTTCACTACGTAATCGTCGGCGCCCGCGCGGAGCCCTTCCACGCGAGATTCCTCGCCGGCGCGCGCCGACAACAGGATAACGGGCAGCGTGTTGAGCCTCGGGTCATTGCGAATTGCCTGCAGCAGACCAAAACCATCCATCCCTGGCATCATTACATCCGCGAGAAGCAAGTCCGGCGGGCTCACGCGAATGCTCTCCAGAGCCTTCGTTCCATCGGAAACCGTCGCCACCCGGTAGTGTTCGCCAAGCAATCGGCGCAGATAGTCCCGCATGTCCAGATTGTCGTCGGCCACCAGAATCCGGGCAGGGTGCTCCTCAGAAAGATCCTCCGCCGCGACTACCGATCCGCTCCCCAGTTGTTGGTGCGTTGGGAGCGGATCGAGAACCGGGCTGGCCGCTGGCGCGTCCGGCAGCCAACGCAGGGCCTCCTCTACAAACGGCTGAACTCCAGTCGATGAAGACGGCCGTGTTCGGCTCACGCCCACTCGATCCTGCGGCAGATGACTGCTTCCTAACGGTATGCGCACCCGGAACGTGCTGCCCTTTCCAGCCGCGCTTTCCACCGTGACGGTACCGCCGTGTAGCCGTGTTAATTCCTGAACCAGTGCTAAGCCTATCCCCGAGCCTTCCTGCGAACGCCCTCTGGTTCCTTGTACCTGGTGAAAGCGATCGAATATCCGGGTGACCTCGGATTCCGGTATACCCACCCCCGTATCTCGCACCGACAATTCCGCAGATCGCTCGATCTCTGCCAGGGTGACCTCTATCTCCCCTTCCAGAGTGAATTTGAAAGCGTTGGAGAGAAGATTAAGAACAATCTTTTCCCACATCTCGCGATCGACGAAGACCGGTTCGCTGAGCGGCGGGCATCGTACAATGAGCCGGAGATTCGCGCGCTCTGTCGCCGATCGGAAGACGCTGGCGAGATCGCTGGTGAGCGTCGCCAGATCGCTCGGCTCATAGTGAGCCTGAATGCGGCCCGCTTCAATGCGGGAAAAATCCAGGAGCGTGTTTACGAGTTTGAACAGCCGCAGGCAATTGCGGTGAGCGACGGCGAGCTCGGTCTTGCACTCCTCGGCCGAAATACCCGGCTTGACCAGAATGTCGGAGATCGGCCCCAGCATCAACGTCAATGGCGTTCGAAACTCATGGCTCACATTGCTGAAGAAGGTCGTTTTGGCTCGATCCAGTTCCGCCAGTGCTTCCGCGCGCTTTCGCTCTTCCTCGTACGCCCGGGCTTCCGCGATCGCGGTCGCGATTTGACCCGCTGCCAACTCGAAAAACGTGCGATAGCTCGAGTCCAGGCGTTTGCGGGGACTGATGCCGGCCACCATGAATCCCGCCGGGAGCGCTTGTCCAGGAATCGCGAGCGGCAACACGATTCCCCCTTCCGCTCCCACCGGCCACGGCCCGCCAGGTAGAGGGCCGATCCGTTCCGCCAGATCCGGAATCTCGATAATTCTAGATAGACTCGCCGCCTGGGCGACGACAGATAAATCCGCATCTTCGAACGCGATCACGCTGGGACTAACCGTCGCGTCTGCCGGAGGGCCGGTTGCTCCCACCAGCCGGGCAGACTTCCGGTCGTCATCGTATAGGTACAGGGCTGCAAAGGGCACATCGTAGGGATTGTCGGCTAAAGTCGCGGCCGCGGAGCGGCACGCTTCTTCCGCATCCTTGGTCATCGTTCTGCTGGCTAAATCCCGCAGCGTGCGCAGCCTGCGCTCTCCTATCACGCGAGCCGTAGTGTCGTATACGATGCAAAAAACACCGCCCACCGTGCCGGATTCTTCGGCGATCGGGCTGTACGTGTAGGTGTAATAGCCTTCTTCCAGGTAGCCGTTGCGATCGATTACGAGCAGGCCGTCTTCGACGCCCGTGGACTCGCCCCCGTGAACCGTTTCCAGCAATGGGCGGATGATGTCCCAGATCTCAGGCCAGCATTCCGCGCCCCGTTGACCCATGGCCGCCGGATGCTTCTTGATTCCAAGAATGGGACGATAAGCATCGTTGTAGAACTGCACGTGTTCCGGGCCCCAAAAAATGAATACGGCCGTTCGCTGTTTCAAAAGGACGCTGAGCGCTGTTCTCAGACTTTGCGGCCAGGATTCGACTGGACCGAGCGGGGTCTTGCTCCAGTCCAGCGAGCGCATCAACTCGCCCATCTCCCCGCCGCCGTCAAACAGATGCGCTGCCGCTTGCCAATTGCGTTCCGCCACTGCAGGGGACCGGTCCAACGCGCTCCCCATATTCATCCATTCACCTCTTTTGACGCTAGTTCAGGCCAACTCACCCGAAAATTGTCCTCGCCCGGTATCTCAAATCTGAATGTGGATCCCTGGCCGAACTCCGATTCCACCCAGATTCGGCCGCGATAACGTTCGACGATGCGTTGACAGATGGCCAGACCGAGACCCGTTCCGGAGTAATCCTCGCTGGTGTGCAGGCGTTTGAACAAACCAAAAATGAAGCCGTAATAGTCCGCTTCAATGCCGATGCCATTGTCACGAACGGAGAAGATCCAGGCCCCGTTCTGCCTCTCGGCGCTGACGTGGACCACGGGCGCGCGCTCCGGACTTCGATATTTAATCGCGTTTCCAACCAAGTTCTGAAACAACTGCCGTAAGTGCGTCTTGTGCATTCGAACAGCGGGTAGGGGATCATGCGTCACCGTGGCGCCGCTCTCGTTTATAGCCTGCCTGAGGCTCTGCAGCGCGATCGCCAGCGCTTCGCCTGCGTCGATTGGCTCGCTCGGAGCCTCGATTGTCGTCACCTGGGTGTACGCGAGCAGATCGCGCACCAGCATCTCCATTCGCGAAGCGCCCGTCCGCAGATAATCCAGGAACTCACGTGCCTCGCCATTCAGCTTGCCGCCGTGCCGTTCCGTCAGCAGTTCGCCGTAGATCTTGATGCTTCGCAGCGGTTCCTGCAGGTCATGGCTTGCCGAATAGGCAAACTGTTCCAGATCCTGGTTCGCGCCCTTCAGCTCCAGTTGCAGAAGCTTATTGTGGTGTATGTCGGTCGAGGTGCCGACCCACCTCACGATTTGACCGGCGTCATCTCTAACGGGGACGCTCCGCATCATGAACCAGCGGAACTCGCCGTCCTTGCCGCGCAACCGCGCTTCTAATTCGAAAGGCGTGCCGGTCTCGACGGATTTACGCCAGTGGTCAAGGAGGTGGTCTTCGGGATGAAGCCGCGTCGCGATCTGCTCCGGATCCTTGGTCGCCTCGTAATCAAGCCCCGAAAACTCAACCCACCGCCGGTTCACAAACTCCAGATCTCCCTGTGGACCGCTAAGCCAGACGATCTGTGGTCCCGCCTCCGCAAGCTGCCGGAACTTTCCTTCGCTGGTGATCAGGGCCGCCTCGGCGCGTTTGCGCTCGATCAGATCCGCCGCTTGCCTGGCCAGCACGTCCAACAGCCGAAGTTCGCGTTCGCTCGGCATCCGCGGAATCCGGTAGTGCGTCGAGAACATCCCCAGCACTTGCCCGGACCGGCTGACCAGCGGTGTCGTCTGCACAGCCCGGGCGCCGGCCGCGAGCATCACTTCCAGCGCCGGCGAGCCCGCAAAAACAGGACTCTGCGTGACGTCTTCCACTACCACCCGTTGACCGCTCCCCAGAGCTGTGCCGCATGCCGCTTCACCTTCGTGGACCTCATTGAAGAAATCCAGAAACGGCTGGTCCAAGCCGCGCTGGGACACGATCTTCAGGACGCCTTCCTCCAGCAGTTGGATGTTTCCCATATCCGCACCGGTAATCTCGATGCCCGCATCCACGATTTCGCCGAGGAGTTGCGGAAAATCGTTCGCCTGGACCAGTCGCGTACTGAGCTGTTGCATCCTGGTGACCGCGGAAATGTCCGCCGTGAGCTGCGCGTTGAGCGCTTGCACCGCGGATTCGATGCGCTTTCGATCGGTAATGTCGCGGGCGATCTTGGAAGCCCCTGTGATATTTCCCTTGCTGTCTTTCACCGGCGAGATGGTCAGGGAGACATCCAGGAGCGAGCCGTCCTTGCGGTGACGCACGGTCTCGAAGTGATCGACACGTTCTCCGCGTCGGAGCTTCGCGAGAATCCCGGGCTCTTCCTCCTGCCGGTCCTGCGGAATGATTAGCTCTGCGATCGACTTGCCGATGGCCTCCTGCGCGGTATATCCAAACAAACGCTCCGCGCTTTTGTTCCAACTGGTAACCACTCCATTCAGATCCTTGCTGATGATGGCGTCATCTGAGGAGTCCACAATCGCGCTCAGCAGCAGGGCCGCGCGCTCCCGGCGCCGCTGCTCTGTAACATCGCGCGTAATTGCGAGCTGAACCGTGCTCCCATCCCGGTTTTCGAGCGGCACGGCGTGCGTCTCCATATGACGCCGCTCCCCTTGCAGGCCCGTGATTTCGAATTCCAGCGTTCCCTTTTCACCGCCACAGACTTTCTCGTTGAAAACCCGGAAATCGTCGCGGCAATCTGGCGCAATCAAGTCGTAAACATTTCGACCGATAACCTCCTCGGCTCTACCCGCTCCTACCATTCGTACTCCCGCCGGATTCATGAGTAGCAGCGTGCCGTCTTTGGCCACCACCTTCACACACTCCGGCGTCGTTTCTACAATGGCCCGGAACCGCTCCTCGCTCTGACCCAGCAGCTCTTCCGCCATCTTTCGTGCCGTGATGTCTTCGAAAAATACCGACAGACCGCCGTCGGCGCCGGGATAGGCTTTGACATGAAACCACTTCTGCCAGGGAGCGTAATAGCTCTCAAAATCCACCATTACGCGGTCCCGCGCGGCACGTAGGAGTTCGCTATGAATCGTTGACCCCACGGCGGCCGGAAAGATCTCCCAGTGACTTTTGCCCAGCATCTCCTCGCGGCGCATACCGTTGAGCCGCTCGGCTTCGGCGTTGGCGTAAAGGACACGCCAATCGCGGTCGAGCGAAAGGAACCCGTCCGTGATGCCTTCCAGCACAGAAATCACGCGGTCCCGCGCTTGCTCGGCCTCGGCCCGCAAGGCCGCTTCCCGTTCCGTTGCTTGGCGGCGGGCGATCGCCATCTGGATATGAGTGTGAACCCGTGCGCGCAATTCGTTGGCAGTGAATGGCTTCACCAGATAGTCGTCGGCGCCGGCCTGAAGACCCTCTACTCGCATCTCCTCCCCGGCCCTGGCCGAGAGGAAAATGACGGGCAAAGTGTGGGTCCGGGCGTCTTCGCGCACCGCGCGAAGCACTTCAAGCCCGTCGCAGCCCGGCATCATCACGTCCGTGAGCAGCAGGTCCGGCGGGTTTTGGCGGATTAGCTCCAGGGCTTCCTGCCCGTCACTCGCCGTGGTGACTTCGTATTCCTCACCCAGCGTGCGGCGCACATGCTCGCGCATATCCGCGTTGTCGTCGGCCAGGATGATCCGCGGCCTCCGCGTCGGGCTGCCGCCGGGACTGGATATCGCCGCAGCGCTACCGTTCGGAGGTACCCACGCGATCGCTTCCTCAATGAACGCCGCCGCGTGGGAAGTCCCCATGCGGTTCTCCTCGGCGCCTTTGATGCGGTCCGGCGGGAGGTGCTCTGTCCCGAACGGCACCTTGACCGTGAACGTCGAACCCTCCCCCACCCGGCTGCTCACAGCGATGGCTCCCCCATGGAGCTTGACGTATTCCTGAGTCAACGCTAGCCCAATGCCAGTCCCCTCATACGTTCTGCCCCGGGCGCCTTCTATTCGATGAAATCGCTCGAAGATTCGTGGTAACTCGGTGTCCGGTATTCCGATACCCGTGTCCGACACGGAAAGAACCGCCGCACCGTTTTCCCCGTGAAGCCGTACCGTTATCTGGCCCTCGAATGTGAACTTATAGGCATTGGATAATAGATTCAGGACGATTCTTTCCCACATCTCACGGTCTACATAAACCGGTTCTGGCAGCGGTTCGCAGTCGACTACCAGACTAAGTCCCGCGGCCTCCGTAGCAGACCGGAAATTCGAAGCCAGCTCGGTGGTCAGTGTGCACAGATCCGTCGCCAGATATGCGGCTTTGAGCCTGCCGCCTTCCAGCCTGGAAAAGTCCAGCAGCGAGTTCACGAGCTTCAGAAGGCGAAGACTGTTGCGGTGCGCCGTAGCCAACTGTTCGTGATCTTCCGGCGGAATCTCTTGCTTCCGAAGGAGGTTCTCCAGCGGGCCGAGCATGAGTGTCAGAGGCGTACGGAACTCGTGGCTCACGTTCGAGAAGAAAACCGTCTTGGCCCGATCGATTTCCGCCAGCATCTCGGCCCGTCTCTGCGCTTCCTGATAGGCCCGCGCGTTCGCGATGGCGGTCGCAATATGTCCGGCCACCAACTCGTAAAACCTGTGGTAATCGGCGTCCAGCTGGCGGTATGGACTGACGCCGGCGATCAGAATCCCCGCCAGTTCCGTTTTGCCCGGAGCCTGGAGCGGCATTACGAGAGCGGAATTGGGCGCCGCCGGCCAGCGGCCGCCAGGCAGTTTCTCGAATCGGCTCTGCAGGTCATCCACCACTGCGGTCGTCTGGGTTCTCGCTACCTTCCCCAGTGGCCAAAGATGTTCCGATGACAGGTCGATGCTGAGCGGGCTATATGCCGCCCCAGGCTCCACACGGATCGCTTGCGCAAGTTCGGCTCTGCTTGCGTCCTCGCTGAGCAGATAAATGAGCGCAAACGGCACATCCGCATCGTTGGCCCGCAGCACTTCGGCACTCAGCGTAATCGCCTCTTCGCTCGTTTTGGCCTTGATCAACGCTCCCAGTTCGCTGAGCGTTTTGAGCCGTCGCTCGCCGATCACCCGTAGCGTGGTCTCGCTCACCGCGGAAAACACGCCGCAGATCCCGTTTTCTCCGTGAATCGGGCTATACGAATACGTGAAGTACGCTTCCTCGGTGTAGTTATAACGGTCTACCGTAAGAAGCAGGTCGTCCGACCAGGTGGCCGTTTGGGTCTCGATAACGCTGCGCATCTGCGCGCCGATAATGTCCCAGATTTCCGGCCACACTTCGCGCCCTGGCCGCCCCAAACCATGGGGATGTTTGGTTGCTCCGAGAACCGGCCGCCAGGCATCGTTGTAAAGCATGGTGAGTTCTGGCCCAAGCCACAGCACCATAGGAAAACGGGAGTTCAGACAGATGCTGACCGCGGTTTGCATAGCTTGCGGCCACGAATCGATCGGCCCTAAGGGAGTTTGTGCCCAATCGAATGCGCGAATCCGCGCCCCCATCTCTCCGGAGCATGCCAGAAAATCTGATCGGGATTTGCTTGCGGTCATTTTGGCGCCCCCGCATTTTTCGTCTCACCATTGACGCGCTTCGGCTCGTTCCCCCATATCCGCTGTTCGTTACTCCCGGACAGCACCGATTTCACCAGAGCGCCGAGTTTCATGAACTCAGCCAGGCTCGACGGCTTTCTGAAGTAAGAAAGCGCGGCATTCTTTTCCGCCTTCTCGTAATCCTCTGGCGCATCCGAGGCCGTCATCACGATCACCGGGGTCTGGCCATAACGTTCTGTGGCCCGGAGGCTCTTCAAGATGTCCGCTCCATCGCGTTTTGGCAGGTGCATATCCAGAAGAACGAGATCCAGCCGGGGAGCCTTTGAATCTGTATCGAGACTGCTGAGGAAAGCAATGGCTTTTGCGCCGTCATTCGTGACGTGCAAGGTGCAATCGATCTGATGTTCCTTGAGCGCTTCCCGGACCAGGGTCAGGTCCGCCGGGTTATCCTCTACGACCAGGATCATGCAATCTGCGGTTTCCTTCAGCATTGCGACTTCGTTACCTGGACCGTCAGACAGCGGAGGCGGAACGTTCGCGCCCGGAGGTTGGTTGTCGGCTCTCGTATTCCTTCAAACGATCGAGCAGGTTCTGGTACGACGCTGCGTCCTGCACCACCACGTCCGCTTTGCCGTTCGTCGTAAGCACGACCGCGCGGCCTGTTCCGCGCAGCCGGGAAATCACCGAACTGGTACGGCGTTTGAACTCCGTCATCGAGCAAATGTCTTCAGCGATGTTAAACATTAGTTCTTCACCCTCAACACAAACTCAGCATCGAATTCGCTGCTTGTGGATATGACGCTGCTCTGCCGAAAATGCTACATCTGCGATTCGGCCGCCAAGCTCGTCCGCTGGTACCCCACCCACCGCACCGGTAACGAGCGAGCATTACGTCAATGTGCCCATTCCACAGCTACATACTCGCCTCGTCCCACGCGACGCCAACTCACGTCTGCTATGGTGAAGCCGTGCGATCCCGGTTTATCTCTCTTCGCCTGCGGCTCAGCGACCTGTCGCCTGCCTCACCACTCGGTAAATTTAGATTAAAATTTTCCCAACGCTCCGGGGAAAAACGCAAGATGCGTCAAATCAGTGCCGATATATCGGCACTAACCCAGTCGACCGGCCTGTCCCCGCACCCGGTCGATTTAAAATAAGATCTCCTCGCGCCCCGGCCGAGTTCTCGCCTCCGCGCGTCGCTCCCCATGAAACTGCTCGTCTTCTCCGATATCCACGGCGATAAATCGGCCCTGGAAAAGCTTGTAAACACCGAAGCGGATTACTACTTCGCCGACGGCGACCTCACGAACTGGGGCCGTGGCCTCGACCAGCTCGGTCCTATTATGCAGAAGCGCGCCGAGCGCATGTACGTTCTCCCTGGTAATCATGAATCGGAAGCCGACATCACCCGTTTCTGCCGGCAGTTCGGTTTTCATAGGTTTGAGCCGAAGATGGATTTGACGGCGTTGGAGTGGACCCGTTCTGATTTACCGCCACGTCGTAGCTGCGCTTCAAACCTGCCGCAGATCTTCCGGAACACTCGCCCCCGGGCGCACAAATTTTCGTACCGCAAAATGTCTGTTTCGACGCGTTGGGAATCTTCCTATCTAACGTGGTCGAATAAGCGCTGACATTCGCGATTCTGGAGGGGTCGAAGAACTCACCGAACGCCTGAAAGTTTGACCGCTCTTTCACTCGTATGTCTTTTCGTCAGGCGAAACATCGCTATTATACGTCGGGTCATAAAACTCGGTAGGCGACAGCAGAACACTTGACGGAATCGTTGCGCCTTCACGAATTTCGTACCGGCCTACGTGCGATCGTCCCCAAAAATCATCCCCGCAGCCGGCTGCGCAGATGCCCTGATGTTGAGCAGCGTAATCAGACAAAAAACTTGCCTGGGTTCGTCCGCGCTCCAGACGCAACGTTCAATCAGCGCGTAATTCCACCGAGCCAGAGTACGGAAAAATCGTAGATCTATGGGCAGTGGGAGTCAACGGAATTTTAATGAATAGGTCCTGGAGTGTAATCGGGTTGCTGAATTTCGTTGTAGAATGCGCCGCGCGAACTGTCTCGGATTCGTGCACTGGGTGAACTGATCGCTCCGAATCGGCGGTTGTGTCGCACGCTCGCAGCATCGGTTTTGTCGCAGCTTCGCAGGGCATGCTCGCATCGCGCTGAGAAATACACGCAATCTCTGGACAGCGCGCAGAATTCAATATATAATTCCGCAACCTGAAAGATTTCAAAATTTTCGAAACGGGGAGCCATCCATGCACTTTAGATCGCGAATACTTACGGCGGCATTTCCACTAACTTTCGCTGTGTGTCTGACAGCGGGACTGGGCGGTCTTCTCCGAGGCCAAGTGGCAACCGGTTCCATTTTGGGAGCGGTTACCGATTCATCGGGTGCATCGATTGCCAGCGCGACTGTGACGGTCACCAACAAGGCGACCGGCGTGCCTCGTCCCCTGGCGACTAATGCGCAAGGGCTATATAACGCGCCGGCGCTTCCAGCAGGCGATTACGAAGTTCGCATCGAGATGCTGGGCTTCAAAACAGAAGTCCGCAACGCGCAGGTTTTGGCCGGCACCGACACCACCGTCAATGTTGCGCTGACCCTTGGGGAAACTCGCGAGGTGGTAACCGTGGATGCCGTCGCCGCTCAAGTCAACTACGAGAATCACACGGTCGCCGGCGTTATCGAGCGCAAGACCATTCAAGACTTGCCACTCAACGGCCGCAATGCGCTGCAACTGGCATCGCTCGAGCCCGGCGTGACCGTCGGCCCCGGGTCCCAGTCAAACTTCAACTCCATGCAGTACATCACCGTGAACGGAACGTATGACGGCCTCGGCCCCAGGCTGACGCTGGACGGCGCGGTCATCAACGACGAGGTTGAGGGCGGAAACTCCATGAACTTCTCGCAAGAGATTGTGCAGGAGTTCCAGCTCGCCCAGTTGAACTACGATGTGTCTACCGGCGTGGGAGCGAGTGGATCGGTCAACATCGTAACGCGATCGGGCAGCAACGATTTTCATGGGAGCGCGTTTTATTATTACCGCGACCACAACATGGCTGCTTATCCCGCCCTAAAGCGCATCGCTCTAGCCTTGGATCCCTTCTTTCAACGAAAAAATCCAGGATTTTGGGTGGGTGGTCCGGTTATCAAAAACAAGCTGTTCTTCTTTGGCAGCTATGAGCATTTGTCTCAGACTTCTGCTATCGCGGACGTGAACGATCTCGCTTCTCTTCAGCCACTGAACGGCGTATACCCTAGTCCGCTGCACTACAACTGGGTTAATGCGCGCTTCGACTACCACCTCAATGACAAAGAGAATATGTTCTTTCGATACACGCACGACGGCAACAAGGACCTGGGCCCGTACTCGGGAACTGGGAATCCGTCCGCGTGGGTACAAAATTCGAACTGGTCCGATCAGTTCATTGCCGGGCTGACCAGCGTCATCACACCGAATATCGTCAACGATCTTCGCGCGCAGTTTCACTACTGGCAAAATAATGCGCCCGCCGCACCCGCATCGGCTTGTGTGGCTCCCTGTTTCGGCGCAGGTCTGCCCGCCGTTACCGGCGTGATCGGCTCGTCGTATATCTACGGCGTCGGCAACTATCCCAACGGTCCGCAGTTCCACCAAAGCAAATCCGGAGAAATTATTGAAGCGCTCGAGTGGCAAAAGGGTAAACACCGGATTCGTGGTGGCGTTGACTTTGAGCGCTCCTATACGCGCTACAAGCCTTGGAATAACTGCTTCCCGGCGTGTATTTCTGTTGTGGCCCCCGAATTCGTTCCGTTGCTCGGTGGAGCAGCCTTTCCAGCTGGATCTTTTGCCAACGTCGCCAGCTCGGTCAACTCGACTGCTGCCCTCCTTTCATTGCCCATCTTCGGTCTGAACCCGATCGAGTCATACGCGGGTATCGGCATTGGGAATGGAACCTGGCCTGGCATATATGAGCCGAATGTCGGCGAGTACAACAACCGCATCCATCCCTGGGTCGCCGATACCTGGAAGGCCCGGCCGAACCTGACTCTTAATTTTGGATTGGGTTATAACATCGAGACCGGGCTATTCCCTTCGAATATTCCGTTGCCGCAATACCTTGCTCCAATTTTAGAAGGGCAGACGGGTGGTGTTCCCTACGGACTTGGCGCCCCGCAGTCTAATAAGAAAAATTTTGCACCGATGATCGGATTTGCCTGGGCCCTCGGGAAAGACCGTAAGACCGTAATACGCGGTGGCGGCGGCATGTACTGGGACACGGTTCCCGTGTGGTACCAGTTCAAGTCAACTGCGGCAGCTGGACCAGCCGGAGACGGGCGAGTCACGGTCGCCGTGAATGCGTTCACCAATATTTTCCCCAACATGTATCAACAGACCGCCACGGGCGTGCAGCCTCTTCCGATTGGCGCTCCGATTCCTACCAATACGCTGTCTACCATCACATTGGGCCAGTTCATCCAGATATTGAATCAGCAAGTGCCGGTGTTACAAGCCAACATTTTCGGTAACACGCCGACCAAAGGCCCGTACAGCGTCACCAGCATCCAGCTTCTCAAGAGCGGAGTCGACATCTTTCCGTCAAAATATCCTGAGCCTCGCACTTATCAGACCTCGATTGGTGTGCAGCGCGAGCTCCCGTGGGGCATGGTGTTATCAGCGGATTGGGTTCGCCGCCAGGGCGAGAACGAGTCGTTTGGCGCGCTCGACCTAAATCACTCCTCTGTCATTGGCGGTCCAGTGATTCCACGCTGCGCGACCACTCCGGATTTCAATCCCAACGACGAGTGCTCCATCGGCCCCATCAGCTTCTGGGTGCCGGAAGGGCACAGCCGCTTTAACGGCTTGTTAGTCAAGACTCAAAAACGCTTGTCAAATCGTGTGCAGTTCACGGTTTCCTATGCGCTTCAAAAGCTCACGTACGAATCTGCGTCGGTTAATTTGCAGAATTACAACTCGACGTACGGTCCAATTCTGGCAAAGCAAAACCTGAATATCGCCGGGACAATCAATCTGCCATGGCGCTTCACACTCAGCCTCAACTCGTCCGTGATTGCTCCCACTCCCGTCGAGCCCACCATCTCCGGTATCGACCTGAATGGCTCCGGGAACACGACTTTTCCGATCAGCTTGGCGGTCCCCGGAGTTCCTTACAAGTGCTTCTTGTATAGCTGCGGCAACTCAGACTTGGCGAAAGCCGTCGACACGTTCAACTCTACGCAAGCCGGCAAGATAGCCTTGAACGGCGTCAAGGTGCCGGCGTTAAAGCTCCCAGCCAGCTATCATATGGGCGCTCCGATCGTAAACCAGGATATCCGCGTCACGAAGATCTTGACGTACAAGGAGCGCTATAACCTGAACGTGTTCGGCGAAGTTTTCAATGTGTTCAACATCGGAAATTTAACCTATGGCAACCTCGGGCTCACGTCGCCGCAATTCGGGCTGCCGACTGCACGAGTGGGGCAGGGATACACCTTCGCTTCCGGCGGTCCGCGCGCGCTCCAGGTGGGAGCGCGGTTCATATTCTAATTCTCTATCGCGAGCCACGGCGATTAGGCGCACGCCGGGACCGCAAACTCCGGCACACTGCCGCCGAGTTCCGCTGGAGATCGTCATGCGCCGGTAGGAAAGCTGCAGCACTTTGATCACACGGGCAAGCTACTCGGCGGTGTTGCCGCCGTGAGCGCGATGCTCGGTCAGTTGCTTGCATCACGTTCACGCGCCAGTGTCCTCAATTTCAAGCGATCCATTAATGATTTAGCCGCGGAGAATTAATCCGTGAAGCGCTGCGCCTGCTATCGTGAAGCCGTGCGATCCCGGTTTATCTCTGTATGCCTACGGCTGAGCGACCTCTCGCCTGCCTCACCAATCGGTAAATTTGGATTAAAATTTTCCCAACGCTCCGGGAAAAAACGCAGGATGCGTCAAATCAGTGCCGATATATCGGCACTAACCCCGTCGCGCGGCCCGTCCCTTGCACCCAGTCGATTAAAATAAGATGTCCTCGCGCCCCGGCCGAGTTCTCGCCCCCGCGCGTCGCTCCCCATGAAACTGCTCGTCTTCTCCGATATTCACGGCGATAAATCGGCCCTGGAAAAACTTGTAAACACCGAAGCGGATTACTACTTCGCCGACGGCGACCTCACGAATTGGGGCCGGGGCCTCGACCAGCTCGGCCCCATTATGCAGAAGCGTGCCGACCGCATCTACGTTCTTCCCGGTAATCATGAATCGGAAGCCGACATCGCCCGTTTCTGCGAGCAGTTCGGTTTTCACAACTTCCACGGCCAGACCCTCCAGATCGGAAACCTAACGGTCGCCGGCCTCGGCTACTCCAACCCCACCCCCTTCGACACCCCCGGCGAGTATTCCGAACAAGAACTGGCCGCGCGCCTCGATAAATTCTCCTCGCTCGACCCCCTCATCCTCATCTGCCACACCCCGCCCAAGTCCACTAAACTCGACCGCGTGCGCGAAGGCCAGCACTTCGGCAGCCAGGCCGTCCGCGATTTCATCGAACGCCGCCAGCCCCTCTACTTCTTTTGCGGTCATATCCACGAAGCCGCCGGCGTCCAGGACACCTTCGGCCGTACGCAAGGCTGGAACGTCGGCAAGCGCGGCCACCTGCTCGATTTGGACGACTTGCTAAAATAACCTTTCATGATACTGGAAGAACTGGAAAGAGAGTACGCTTCGCTCCGCCAGCAGGCCGACGCTGTGCGGAGCTATCTTTGACGCCCCCAGCAAGAAAAACCAGCTAACCACCATCGAGAAACAGATTTCCGACCCGGATTTTTGGAACCAGCCCGAAAAGTCTCAAAAGGTGATGCAGGAACGGAAGCGGCTGGAACAGGCTATTGCCGATGCCGATGAGGTCTCCCGCTTAACCTCCGACCTCGACACACTCTTCGAGCTGGCGCGCGAGGGCGAAAATGTTATCGCGGACCTCGAGCGTGAAAGCAAGCGCTTGGAAGAGCGCCTGGAAACCCTCGAGACCGGAATGCTGCTTTCCGGACCCAACGACTCGAAAAGCGCCATCATGGCCATCCACCCCGGCGCCGGCGGTACCGAAAGCCAGGATTGGGCCGAAATGCTCCTCCGTATGTACCTCCGCTGGGCCGAACGCCACGGCTATCAGGCCGTTGTGACCGATCGTCTCGAAGGCGAGGGCGCCGGCATCAAATCCGCCACCATCGAAATCAACGGCGACAATGCCTATGGCTTGCTCCAGTCCGAAATCGGTGTGCACCGCCTGGTCCGCATCTCACCTTTCGACGCCAACGCCCGCCGCCACACTTCCTTCGCGTCCGTCTTCGTCTACCCGCAGATCGAAGACGACATCAATATCGACATCAAGCCCGAAGACCTGCGCGTCGACGTGTTTCGCGCCAGCGGCGCCGGCGGCCAGCACGTCAACCGCACCGAATCGGCCGTCCGCATGACTCACATCCCCACCGGCATTGTTGTGCAGTGCCAGAATGAGCGCTCCCAGCACAAGAACCGCGCTAGCGCCATCAAACAGCTCCGCGCCCGCCTCTACGAGTTCGAAATGGACAAAAAACGCGTCGAGCAGAGCAAGCTGGAGGATTCCAAGCTCGATATCAACTTCGGCAGTCAGATCCGCAGCTATGTGCTCGCCCCGTACCGCATGATCAAGGATCATCGCACCAAGCTCGCCATCGGCGACGTGGATCGCGTGCTCGATGGCGACCTGGACCGGCTCATGCACGCCTTCCTCGTCTACAAACACACCGGCAAGGTCTCCGGCGACGGAAAAGAGGAGCTGCCTGAGTAACTCGGAATCGGACGCGCAGCAGATTCGCCGCGCCGCCGCACTCATCCGCGCGGGCGAACTGGTCGCGTTCCCTACCGAGACCGTGTATGGCTTGGGCGCGAACGCTCTCGATCCAGTTGCTATCGAAAAAATCTACGCCGCCAAGGGCCGCCCCCCTACCAGCCCGTTGATCGTGCACGTCGATTCCGTCGAAATGGCCCGTTCACTCGTGCGCGAATGGCCCGAAAAAGCCGAGATGTTGGCGCGCCGCGTCTGGCCCGGCCCGCTCACCCTGGTCTTGCCGAAGAGATCGCTTGTACCCGATCGCGTCACCGCCGGCCTGCACACCGTCGGCGTCCGCATGCCCGCCAATGAAATTGCGCTGGCTTTGATTCACGAATCCGGCGTGCCGCTCGCCGCGCCGAGCGCGAACCGCTTCACCGAACTCTCTCCCACGCGCGCGGAGCACGTTCGCGATTCGCTCGGCGATCGCGTCGCCATGATACTCGACGGCGGCCCAACGCTCGTCGGCATCGAATCCACCGTCCTTTCGTTGGCAGGCTCGGAAGCGGTATTGTTGAGACCGGGTATGGTGTCGCAAGCGCAGATCGAGGCAGTGATCGGCCCTGTCTCCGCCGTGCGCACCCATGATGCAGGCATCGCTCACCCCGCGCCCGGAATGCACCCGCGTCATTACAGCCCGAAAACTCGCCTCGTGCTGGTGAGCGCAGCGTCGCTTCCAACCCAAGGCCGCGGCGCATATCTCTGGATCGCGCATCCCGCTAATACTGGCCGCTGCATCCAAATGCCGGACCAGCCGGAACCCTATGCCGCCGAGTTGTATCGAACCCTGCACGAACTCGACGCTGAAAAGTGGGATTGGATCGCCGTCGAGCGCCCTCCCTCCGATGCCTCCTGGGATGCAATCCGCGATCGTCTGGAAAGGGCCGCCGCTCGATGAGACAGCCGGTGAAGAGCGGGCGCGCTCTGCTGGATGAGATCGACAACACCAACGGCGAGTCGCCCGCCTTGTGGTGGTTGGGCCACAGCGGATTCGCCATCAAATTCCAGGACATCGTCTTTTATGTCGACCCCTGCTTTGCGACGCCGCCCGGCCGTACTCGCCTGCTCGCCCCTCCGCTCGTACCCTCAGAGATCGTCAATGCCGACCTGATCCTGTGCTCGCATGCGCACGCCGCGCACATGGAACCGGCCACACTTTCTGAAATGCTCAAAGCCTCGCCCCGCGCCCGCGTGGTGCTGCCGAAGAGCACGGCCGGGCACGCCAAGTCGCTGGGAATTCCTTACGAACGGATGACCACCACGGATTCCGATCTGCGGGTCGAGTACTTCAAGGGTGGTCCCTACGGCCGCGTTTACGCCGTGCCGTCCGCGCACCCAGAGCTGAACTGGACGCCTTTGGGCGGCTATCCCCAGCTCGGCTATCTGATTCGCTTCGGAGCTTGCACCATCTACCATGCGGGCGATTGCCGCTGGTACGAGGGCATTGTCGGGCGGCTGCGCCCCTATAACGTCACATTGGCGCTTCTGCCTATCCACGGACCGGGAAATTTCGATATCGCGCAAGCCGGCCAGCTCGCTGAAGAGATCCGCGCGAGCTGGGTCGCCCCTATGCATTACGGAACTTTTGCCGATCAAGATATTGAAGTGGACCGTTTCGTCGATCACATGCTTGGTTTCCGTCCGTCCGTCGGATTCAAAGTCTTCGAGGTAGGCGAGCGCTGGATGGTTCCGTAATTCGTATGCAGCCGCTGATCTCAATCATCATCCCGGTCCATAACGCCGCGGCAACGCTCGGCCGGTGCCTGGATGCGGTCAACCGGTCCACTTACCGGAATTTCGAGTGCTTGGTCGCCGACGATGGCTGCTGGGATGAATCGGCTGAAATCGCCGAGTCCAGGGGCGCGCGCGTGCTCGCCATCGCCGGCCGCCGTGGGCCCGCGTTTGCCCGCAACGTGGCGGCTGCTTCCGCTGAGGGCGATATCCTTCTGTTCATCGATGCGGACGTATGCATTCAGCCCGATACTGTTGAGCGCATCGTGAAGGCGTTCGCCGACGATCCAAAGCTGGATGCGCTGATCGGGTCTTATGACGACGATCCAGCCGAGTCCAAGTTCGTATCGCAATATAAAAATTTGATGCACTGCTTCGTGCATCAGCAGGGGAAACGGCGCGCCAGTACGTTCTGGACCGGCTGCGGCGCCGTCCGCCGCTCCGTTTTCCAAGCGTCCGGCGGGTTCGACAAGCACTACCTCCGTCCCTCCACCGAAGACATCGAACTGGGCGCACGCCTGATCCGCGCCGGACATAAAATCGAGCTCGAGCCGTCCTTGACCGTCAAGCATTTGAAGCGTTGGACGCTGTTCGGTCTCCTCGAATGCGACATCCGGGACCGCGCGATTCCCTGGACGCTGCTAATGCTGCGCGAGCGTCACATCCCCAACGATCTGAACGTGCAATGGAGCCAGCGCATATCCGTCGCGCTGATGTCTCTGGCGTTGCCCATGATTCTGGTCGATTGGCGCGTATCGCTGCTGTTCGCGGCCGTCGTGATCGCAATGAACCACGGTTTTTACCGCTTCCTGGCGCAGCGGCGCGGCGCGTTATTCGCGATCAGAGCCTTGCCGCTGCACTTGCTCTACTTCCTTTACAGCGGCGCGGCATTCCTGGCCGCATGCGGCATCGCAGTCAGCGCCCGTAATCGTCAGCCCGCGCACCGAGACAGCAAACAGCCCGCTCCCCAGGACAGCAAACATCAACCGGATTAGCGGCTGCATGCCACAGGCCAGGCTCGCGCGCGTGGCTTAGTGCTCGTGATATTCGCCGAATACGGCGCGCAGTCGGTCCGAGATTTCGCCCACGGTTGCGCAGGCTTCGCTCGAAGCCAGAATGTGCGGCATCAGGTTGTCGCCGGAGCGCGCGGCCTCCTCTAGCGCTGCCAAACGAGTCTCAACCGTGTTGGCGCCGCGTGAGGCGCGCAACTCGCGGAGGCGAGCGATCTGCTGCTGCTCGAGTTGGGGATCTAGCCGGAACACGCGCGGCGGCTCGGTTTCGTCCTGCTTGAACCGGTTCACGCCGACTACAATCGCCTCGCCCCGTTCGACGCTCTGCTGATATTCATACGCCGCGTTCTGAATCTCGGTCTGGATGTAGTTGTTCTCGATGGCGGCCAGCGTACCGCCCATGCCGTCGATGCGCTCGATGTATTCGCGCGCACCGCGCTCGATTTCATCGGTGAGCTGCTCGATGTAATAGCTGCCGCCTACCGGGTCGGCCGTATTCGTAACGCCGCTCTCGTGGGCGATGATCTGCTGGGTGCGCAAGGCCAGCCGCGCTGAGTCCTCGGTCGGCAGCCCCAGCGCCTCATCTTTGCCGTTGGTGTGCAGTGATTGCGCGCCTCCAAGCACTGCGGCCAGGGCTTGCATCGAAACCCGAACCACGTTCACATCCGGCTGCTGCGCCGTCAAAGTAGAGCCGCCAGTCTGCACATGAAAGCGCATCGTCATCGAGCGCGGGTTCCGCGCGCCAAACCGGTCGCGCATGATGGTGGCGTAAAGCCGCCGCGCCGCCCGATATTTCGCGATCTCTTCCAGAAAATTGTTATGCGCGTTGAAGAAGAACGACAGCCGCGGCGCGAAGGAATCGACCTGCAGTCCGGCCTTGAGCGCCGCCTCGATGTAGGCGATCGCGTTCGCCAAAGTGAAAGCGACTTCCTGAATCGCCGTGGATCCGGCCTCTCGGATGTGATAACCGCTGATCGAAATCGTGTTCCATTCCGGCAGCTCTTGCGATGCCCAGGCAAACAGGTCGGTTATGATCCGCATCGCCGGGCGCGGCGGGTAAATATAGGTCCCGCGCGCAATGTACTCTTTCAGAATGTCGTTCTGGATGGTGCCGGAGATCTTACGCAGGTCCGCTCCCTGGCTTTTGGCAACCAGGACGTAAAGGCTGAGCAGGATAGCCGCCGTCGAGTTGATGGTCATCGACGTGGTGATATCCGCCAGCCGGATCCCGTCGAACAGGCGCTGCATGTCCGCGATCGAACAGATTGCGACTCCGACGCGTCCCACCTCACCGGCGGCTAGCGGGTGGTCGGAATCCATGCCCATCTGCGTGGGCAGATCGAAAGCGACCGACAATCCGGTGATGCCTTGCGACAGCAGATAGCGATAACGGCGGTTGCTTTCTTCGGCGGTCCCGAAGCCGGCGTATTGGCGCATGGTCCAGAGCCGGCCGCGATACATGTCAGGGTAGATGCCGCGCGTGTAAGGATACTGGCCTGGCAGTTCGCCGGTCATGTTTTAGAGATTTTCCGTGCTTTCCAGAATGATACTAGGCCGAACCAAGCCATCAGGAGCACAAACGGGATGGTGAGTGCCAAGCGCGGGCCGCTACCGTCCTTGCCCCAACTTCGAATCGCCGATGGTACTGGAATTACTGCCAGGACGATAAAGACAAATCCAATCACCTGATTCCAGAGGATATGGATGGGTCGGATTACTCCGGGCATCACATGGCCTAGAAACTTTTTCGCCAGCGCGAACATCGCTTTCTTTCAGTGTAGCGGACCTCATTGGATTCAAGCAGATCTGAAGTGTCTATAGTACCCTCTTGGTACCCTTTCGCCGGCCGCTATTGGGAAACGGATTAGCCGCCGATACAGAAACTGGGAGCGGATTTGCCCGCGGGTGGCACTAACCAAAGCGGGACTTACAATAATGGGTGAAACTGTGCTTGCCTTGCCAACATCAAGAAGATAGAGTGATATGTTGAAGGTGGCCCGCAAAGAAAGGGGCATTGCTTGGAAGAAAAACTGAAAGAGCTGATGCAGGAACTGGGCAACGCAATCAACGAGTCCCTGTCCGACTCCGATCGCATAGCGGCCGCAATTGGGGAGATCAAGCGCGCTGGATACGACGTTTTTCTGGTGCTTGAGGCGACCATTGGTTTCAACAAGCGCGACGAATCCGGCGAGTACGAAGGCGAAGAGGAATCGGAAGCAGCCGAAACCGAAGCCCCTCCGAAGCGGAAATTCGAATCCACCGGCAAGATTAAGCTAACCTCCCAGGATCAGAAGTTCCTGAAGGCGCTGAAGATCGCTATAGAAGAAGACAAGAGCTAGGCGCCTCAAGGCAGCAGCTCTTTGTACACATTCCACGTTTTTTCAACCGCTTTTTCCCAGCTAAACTCCAGCGCCCGCGCGAAACCTTTCTCGATCAACGTGTCCCGCAGGGCGGGGTCGCCGATGAGTTGAGCAAGCCCGGCAGCGATGGAGTTGGTGTCGGTTGGATCCACCAGCAGCGCGGCTCCGCCGCTCACCTCCGGTAGCGCCGAAACATTGGATACGAGAGTTGGTATGCCATGCGCCATGGCATCCAGCACCGGCATTCCAAATCCCTCATCGAGCGACGGAAACGCGAAGATCGAGGCGCGCCTGTAGAGCTCGTCTAATTGAGCACTGGAAACATATCCCGGCGTTTGAATATCGTCGCGGCACGGACTATCCTGAATGCGCCTCAGGATCTCATCGGAGCCGAAGCCAAACGAACCGGCCAATACCAACTTCCAGCCGGGCGCAATTCGCTCGAATGCATCCACAAGCCGCGCGACGTTCTTGCGGCGTTGCAGCGCACCCACGAACAGGATCATGGGCTCGCGTTCGCTAGCCGTGCGCGCGTTATCGATGCCGATGCATCCGTGATGGATCACGCGGATGCGGCCCGGTTCTACCTTGAGTAACTGCTGAACCTGTAGGCCGGTGAAAGCGGAAACGGCGATGATCAGATCCGATCTTTCGGCTGCGGCGGCGGCCTGCGAGGTGAACCGGGCGCGGAACTCGGGGGTCGAGTAGTCGCCGGTCATGACGAACAGGTCGTGGAATGTCGCCACGGCCGGGCCGCGCGGTTTCCAGTCGATACGCTGATTCAGGCTGTGGAACAGGTTCGCGGACGGTGGATGTACCGAGTTCAGCAAACGCCGCCGGCAGTTTTGGGGAGCGGCGTCCAAGAACGAACGTAAAAAGCGGTGCGGACGATAGCACCAGAGAAATCGAGATTCGGGATGTGCGGCGGCGAGCCCCTCGAGGATGGCTCTGGAATATACGCCGAGGCCGGTCAGGTTGCGGCCGGCGCTATAGGTGGCATCCAGGGCGATTTTCAATCTGCCAGCATAACGGTTTTTGCTTCAACAAGCGATTCGGTGGGCTGAGTCCGGTTGAGCAGGCCCTCTATATTTTCGATGCCATTCAGCGGCATCATGGAGAAGCTCACGCTGGCAGCAACAAGGCGGCGAAGCACATCTTCAATCTCGCGAGCGGCGCGGGCGATGGGGTCTTCGCCCGGCGCCGGCAGGATCAGAGCAAAACGGCATTTGTCCACGCGGCCAATTACCGCGGGAGCGGGAATGGCGTCTTGAAGCAGGTCGGCCGCGCGCATCAGCAGAAGCTCGCGAGCTTCTCGATCGTCAGGGGTAGCTGCCGGAATATCGCTAATCTCGAGTATGGCCAGGTTCAGGTCGAGCTGTCGGGACGAGGCCAACTGCACCAGATGACAGGCGATCAAAGCAAAGGCGTGGCGATCCAGGATGCCCGCGCTGTGGGCGTAAATTTGGCTGGCCGCGCTGCGCCGACGGCGCTCGATGGCATAGCGGATTGAACGCGCAAGCAGAGCGCAGTCCAATGTAGTTTTCAGCACCACGTCCTCGGCGCCTTCGCGCAACAAGCGGTGCGCCAGGCTTTCGTCTTCCTCATCGGCGAGAACGACGATCGGGGCATCCTGCGCGGCGGCATGGATTTGCAGGAAGGTATCGAGGACGGCGGGGTTGTCCGGGAGGGTTAAGTTCAGCAGTACGGCGTCGAAACGTTGCCGGTTCAGGCAATCGAGCGCATCGGCGAGATGGTCCACTTGGATGACGCCGGCGCCACGCCAGCCGCACCATTGGCGTGTCTCCTCGATTTCAGCCAGCGCTTCGCAGAGGAGCTGCTCGTCTTCCAGATCGTCTTCGACTACCAGCAGATTGAGGATCTTGGAGTCTGCCACTCTGGTTTAGTGGCGATGTGCTGCGCGAGTTCTCAGACTGCGAGCTGGTATTCCTTGAGCTTGCGGTAGAGTGTGGTGCGGCCAATTCCCAACAGGTTCGCGGCCACCGCGCGGTCGCCTTTGGTGTATTCCAGCGCATCCAGAATTGCCTGACGCTCCATCTGCGTGAGTGGTACGATGGGCGGCCGCTTCAATTCCGCGCTTGCCGTCCGGTGGTCGTGTGCGGCTGCTTCCTGCGGAGGTTTAGCGAGCGAGTGCGATCCCACTGCAACCGACATGAACTGGGTCTTGCGCGCCAGAATCTGGTTCTGCACCATGGATGGAAGCTCCGTGACATGCAGCAGCGGGCCAGAGTTGATGGCGACCATGTGCTGGATGGAGTTTTCCAGCTCGCGCACGTTGCCGGGCCAATCGTAGCTGAGCATAGCTTCCAGCGTTTCCTGAGTGAGCGTGTGGCCGCGGCCGTACTTGTTCAGGAAATGTGCGATCAGGGACGGGATGTCGTCTTTACGATCGCGGAGCGGCGCCAGCCGCAGATTCACAACATTGAGACGGTAGAACAGATCGCGGCGAAACGTCCCCTTCTCCACTTCTTTGGCCAAGTCGCGATTGGTGGCGGCGATCACGCGGAAATCCGACCGGCGTTGTGTAAGCGATCCCACGGGACGAAATTCTTTTTCTTGGAGGACGCGCAGCAGCTTGGCTTGCAAGTCGAGCGGCAGCTCCCCGATTTCATCGAAAAACGCGGTACCGCCGTTGGCCAATTCGATGAGGCCGGTCTTGGAGCCGACTGCCCCGGTGAACGCCCCCTTCACATGCCCGAATAGCTCGCTCTCCATCAGAGGGCCCACCAGAGACGAGCAGTCGATGGTGACGAACGGACCTACCGGATTAACATTATGAATGGATCGCGCGGCTACTTCCTTACCTGTACCCGTTTCTCCCAGCAGCAAAACCGGCCAGCGGCATCGACCGAGCTTTTCTACCATTCTTAAGACATTCCGGATCCTCGCCGATTGGCCAACGAGGACCGGTGTCGATTGGAGTGCGGGGGCAAGCATTCGTCAATCGTCCCTAGGCAGTATAGTGTTGCATTACTCAATAAACTCTACTGGCACTTTAGAGTTTGAGCAACACCGCAACATCTTAGATGGAGCGGTCATTTAGGGTAGAGCGATCGGCACATTTGAGGGGGGTGGCAGTAGTACGTCAAACCTAGACGGTATAGGCGCCTTAGAGGTTCACCTTATTGTTGTGCGCCGGCGGAGTCGGCGGAAGCCTCTGGCTGATCGAGCCGTACCACGAAGGCAGGACCTACTTCGGTTCGTATGCGGCGAGCTAGGGTGGCGGCGGTATCGGGGGAGCTTTCTTTCCCGACCAACACCCTCCAGAGCGAGGGGGTGCCGGGGCGAATGACCAAGCGTGCGGGTCCGTATTCCCGCTGGAGCGAGCTACGCAGCCGCTCAGCGCGATCTTTATCGGCGAAGGCGCCGGCCTGAACGGCGAACCAGTTGGTGGATATGGTACTGGCCGGGAGCGAGAGGACGTCGAGCCGCACCTGGGCAACACCGGGGCCGATCATGTCGATGGCCTGAGCGGCGGCATGGGAAATGTCGACGATGCGTCCGTCGATGAAGGGCCCACGGTCGATGATCCGGAGGTCAATCGATTTTCCGTTACTCAGATTCGTCACTCGCACCCAGGTGCCGAATGGAAGCGTGCGGTGCGCGGCGGTCAATTTCTCCATGTCGTAGATTTCGCCATTGGCAGCGGCGCGTCCGTGATAGGGATGTCCATACCAACTGGCAATTCCGGTCTCGGTGTTTTGAATCGCGGCCGGGGGCGGCGGCAGCGGCGGCAGCGGTGTGCGCGCGGCTTGGCGATGGTGGGCGCAACTGGAGAGCAACACGGCCGCGCAGACCGGCGCGCACAGGTGCTGGATGGCGCGATAGCTCATTTTCTTCGATCCTAGCGCGGTCCGGCGCGCCGGACAACAACAAAAGTGGCCGGATCTGATTTATTGGCGCGGGAACAATTGAGGCATTGAATGGTTTTCGGTGGCCGAAGCGAACGGAGGGAGGCGCGTGGGGAGGAGCGATGTGCATTTTTTTCTTGACTTTCAATCCAATCCACCTTATATATGAATCACACTGCGATCTGTGATCGCAAATCTGATGTTAGGGAGAATCAATCGATGAAGAACGCAACGAAGAAGGCTGCGAAGCCGAAGAAGAAAGCCGCCGCGAAGAAGAAAAAGTAAAATAGCGGCGCCCCGAGAGGGCTTGCAGTCAATTTAGGGTTCATGCAAACGGCCCCGAGCAATCGGGGCCTTTTTTGTGTCTGGACACGCCAGGTGACCTCGCTGATCGCAGTTGCCACGCTCGAACGCGAGCGGCCCCGTCTCTGAGCCATTCCAATGCCTGCGGCCCGCGCGTGACGGGATTGCACCACATCACATTTCGGAAGCCCGGGCAGCTTGGGGCAATGCTGCTCAGTAGAACGTGAGCGGCGTCGTCCCGGGAGATCACCACGCGATCAGAAGCACAGGCGGCTTCGATCAGGTGGAGGTCTTCTTGAACCGCTCGCCGGTCCTGATCGCGCAGACCCATTCGGTTAATCTTGTTCCGCAGCGCGCCGTCGCGTTGAACACGCACCCGAAGCAGCTTGCCCTTTCTGTCCATCGCGAACCTCCACCCACCAGGAACCTTGCCCTCACCAGGTCGGGTGTGGAACGAAGTTGCAGAGCGGCATATTGCCACTCTTGTTCGATTTCGGGTGTGAGGACGACCCGATGGCAGACCCTCAGAACTTCCTGCAAGAACTCGCGGCAGGCGGTCGAGGTAGAGTCGTTGGACATTGTGGCGGACCGGGCGACCGAGGCGTCGATGACAAGACGCCTCGATATCTTCTTGGCCACTAGCCGGAGCTCCGCGCGGTTACAGCGTCCATATATTGCCGATCAGCAGAGAGCGTTACGTCGTCAAAGTCCTCCGGCCAGTTTCCGAATGCGCCGTTCTCGTCAAGATCAGCGCTGCAAACTCTGCTGATACCGGTGCGAGCATCCCGCTGCACCCAGTGGAGCTTAACTATTTCCGCGGGAAGCTCACCTTTCGCAACCAGGGTCTGGATTCCGGTCAACAGAAGAGAGCTATGCGTTTCTGCCACAACTCGGACGCCTCGTTTGGCGGCGTTTGCGAGGACTTCAGCCAATTTGGTTTGGGCTAGTGGGTGAAGGTGGATCTCGGGTTCCTCCAGATATACCAGCCGCCCCTCGTCCGCCGCGCGTAGCGCAACGACCACTGGAAGAACCTGGGATACTCCGAAGCCTACATCGGCGATGTTGTCCAAGTTGTGAGCCCGTTCGCGCAGCATGCCAACCCGCAGCTCAATAGCGACATCGCTGATTCGATGTGCAAACACCGATCGCGCCATGTGGATTTTCTGGAGATCGCTAATTAGCTCGACGTCGTTCGAGAGTTTGTCTTTTTGCCATCGCAGAATCACGCTCGCCGTGTAGTTTTCGAACGTGCCGGGGTAGAGGGGGCCGGTTCCCGTAACTGGATACGCCCGTTCTGGATTCCCGCGTAGGCCGGGGACGTGAATCATCTCCTGGAGCATGGATTCGATGCGTAGGGGGTTCAACGCTATCCCGGCTGAAAATCCACAATGTAAAAAGCAGCGTTCCCGAAACACTTGGGCTGGTGCGGCCTGGCCGAAGGCATCTTCGATCTCTTCCGGCGTCATTTTGGGGCCGAAGATGGCGCAGTTTTCCGCCAGGATAGGTTTCTAGCTGTTCAACAATATCGAAACCAGAGTCCGCCTTCCCAAAGTTAACCTCTAAATCCAATCCCCCAGTAAACAGCGCTATCGACAAGGAGCGATGTAGTCCATTAACCCGAGACAAGAACTCTTCAACTGATGTGAATTTTACGTTCGGCCCGTCCAGTTTCAGAGGCCCGGGATCGTACGTTGCTTGCAGCGTCTGCTTAAGCATCAGCAACGGTTGCATGATGCTGGATTTTCCGGAGCTGTTGGCGCCCGCCAGGATGGTCAGCGGCCGGATCTCGACCTCTTGGCGTTTGGCGATCGATTTGAAACCTTCGACCGCGATTTTGGTGATTCCCTCAGGCATGCTCACCCGATCCGGTTCAGCGCCGCCCGCAGCTCATCCAGCGTCATCGCGCCGGGATGATAGACACGGACGATACCCTGGCGGTCAACGATCACCAGCGTGGGAGTAGTGCTGGCGCCGTAGTTCTTGAAGTTTTCCTCGCTGATTGGGACCGGTACATTGGCCAAGTTCGGATAATAGGTATGCCGCACCTGGTCGATGTACTGCAATTCAGCCGCGGGGCCGGCTTCTTCACCGCGCGCGACGTATCCGTAATACTGGGTCGGAGCCACCAACACTAACCCCTTGGTGGCATACTCCTTTTGGATTTCGGCGAGAATCGACGCTTCCTGTTTGCAGTCCGGGCACCAGTGCGCCCAGAAGAACAGCAGAACCGGTTTGCCCTTCAGGCGGGCGAGCGGCGCCGGCTTCACCCCTAAGTAGGCGCGCTGGTCGAGCGCAGGCGCGGGCTTGCCGTTCAGCGACAGCAGATTCAGGTTCTTCTGGATCCGGGTGCGAATGGAAGTGTCGCGATACGCGGCGAGTTCTTTCTGGAGATAAGCGATGGCTTCTCCGCGTTCACCGCGGTCGTTCAACGCCAGACCCTGCACTTCGATTGCGGCGCCAAGGGCAATCGGCAGATGCGGCTCGGCATCGAGCGGCCGTTTCTTGAGTTGCTGGAGCGCCAGAGTTTCTGTCTGGCGCGCATACGCCTCTGCTTTATCCAACTGCCGGGCAGCGAGGGCGCCGCGGCCCAGCCAGGACAAAGCTTCCAGATAATCCGGCGTCACGCCAGACTGGGAGCGGTAGGTTGCCAGGAGCGCGTCGGCGGCGGCGAAATTGTTCTGTTTAATAGCGGTAACAACATCCGTTACAATGCCCGCATAGCCGGCCGAGGCGATCAGCAGGGTGGCAAACAGTCTCGATGACATCTACATCGAGGATAATACGCGGCCGCCATCGACGACGATGGTCTGGCCGGTCAGGTATGAAGAAGCTTCGCTGGCGAGCAGCAGCGCCACTTCGGCCACTTCGAGCGGCTGTCCGAGATGCTTTAAAGGCTGCCGGGCGAGCATCTCCTGCCATTTATTTTCGTCTTTCCAGTAGTATTCGCTCAGAACGGTCTGGATCAGGCCCGGCGCGATCGCGTTTACCCGCACGCCCAAGGGCCCGAGTTCGAGGGCGTAGGATTGGGTCATCATGATCAGAGCCGCCTTGGTCATGCTGTACAAAAGCCCATGGAACTGCGGGCGCAGGCCGGCGATCGACGCGATGTTGATGATGGATCCTGAACCGCGCTGGGACATGCCGGGCGCCACCAGCCGGGTTAAGCGGTAAGCGCTCTTGAGATTCACCTCGACCATTTTGTCGAACTGGGCATCGTCCATCTCGATGCCCGGCCCCTGCGCAATGTTGGTCGCGGCATTATTCACCACGATGTCGATCTTGCCGAAGTCACGGCTGGTGGAGTCGACCAACCGCTGCAGCTCCTCCAGTTTTCCGACGTGGCAGGCCATAGGGAGGATGGTCCCCGGAAGGTTTTTGAGTTGGGCAGCGACCTCGTCCAGCGAGTGCTGCTTGCGGCCGCAGATGATGACCGTCGCGCCCTCGCGCGCGAACACTTCGGCGATAGCTTTGCCGATCCCCCGGCTTCCGCCAGTGACAATTGCAACTTTGTTGTTGAGTTGGCTCATAAGTCGGTGGAGTTACAGCTTGAGTTGCTTCAGGTATTCGCGGAAGGGGCCGCCCAGATCAAAGCGCTGCAGCGCGAACTCGACGGTGGCTTTCAGGAAGCCCAGCTTGTCGCCGGCGTCGTAGCGTGTTCCTTCGAAACGATAGCCGTAGATGGGGCGATTCCGCGCCAAGTGCTTCAGGGCGTCGGTGAGCTGGATTTCGCCGCCACTGCCTGGCTCAATCGCTTCGATCGAAGCAAACACGTCGGGCGTGAGGACGTAACGGCCGATGATGGCCAGATTGGACGGCGCTTCGGAAGGCTTGGGCTTTTCCACCATGTTTCGGATGCGGAACAGCCGGTCCTTGCCGGAATTGTGAGCCACAGGATCGGCATCCACGGCACCATAAGCGGAGATGGCGTCGCCGGGCACTTCCATCAGCGCCACCACGGATGCGCCGTAGAAATCGTACACATCGAGTAATTGCCGGATGGCAGGAATTTCGGAGTCGATCACGTCGTCCGACAGCACTACTGCGAACGGCTCGTTTCCTACCAGTTCTTTCGCGCGCAGTACGGCGTGGCCGAGCCCGAGCGCCTCCTTTTGGCGGACGTAGGAGACGTCGATCATGTCGCTCACGTCGCGAACGATCTTGAGGAGATCCTTTTTATTCTTGGCTTCGAGGGTCTGTTCCAGCTCAAAACTGACGTCGAAGTGGTCTTCGATGGCGGTTTTGCCGCGTCCGGTCACGATGATGATGTTCTGAATGCCGGAATGAATGGCTTCTTCGACCCCGTACTGGATCAAAGGCTTGTCCACCAGGGGCAGCATCTCCTTGGGCTGCGCCTTGGTAGCGGGGAGAAATCGAGTTCCGAGTCCTGCAGCGGGAAAGACCGCCTTGCGCACTTTAGGAATCATCAGAACTATTGTACGCGGTAGGTTGGAGCTGACCCGTCAGGCGGCGCGAAAGACTAGCTGCTCCATCGTTCGTACGACCGTCTCAGTAGTCTTGCATGCCAACCAAAAGATCAGAAAAGATCAGAAACGATCAGGATAGTTCGCTGGCTGAGGAATGCAACTAGTGATGCAGTTGGTAATAGCGAGCGCGCTGAAACCTGAAGCAGTATTGGCACGAGAGCCGCAACAAAATGATTCCTCACCACAGCAGGCTAGTGGTGCCCGGATTTTTCGCAGCCCGTACACACTGTCTCTCGCAAGGCGTGCTAGAGGAGATTGACTGCGGAGGATTGTAGGAGGGAGAATCAGAGTAGAGAACATGCCAAGCACTCAAGTCCAGAAGCTAATTATCAGAGCTCTGCGAGAGGCGAAGGGGGATCTCTCGTTGAACGAACTTGTGGCTAGCGTGCAGGCAAATATTGGACGCCACCAAATAAAGGCGGCTGTTGTGCCGTTACTCTATCTACGGCAGATCATCCTTACCCCGGCACGCAAATTCCGCATTGCCTCGTAAGACACGGCTGGCTTACGCTAGAGATGATCGGTTCGTCCCCGAGCAGCGTCAGGACTATCGCACGGCGGCCCAGATTGATCGTGACCGGATCCTATACTCGCCGGCGCTCGCGCGGCTTGCCGAGGTCACGCAGGTAGTCGGGGCCGAGCGCGGACATGTTTTCCACAACCGCCTCACGCATTCTTTCAAAGTAGCTCAACTGGCTCGCCGTCTCGCCGAGAAGCTCCTGCGCGAGCAGCCGGACGAAGCCAACGCACTCGGTGGCATCGACCCCGACGTTGCTGAATCGGCGGGCCTGGCGCACGATCTTGGCCATCCACCTTTCGGGCACACGGCTGAAGAAACACTGAACCGTGTTCTCAAAGCGACCGGTAACGTCCCCGATGGGTTTGAAGGAAATGCGCAGGTTTTCGCACAGTCAGCAGGCTAGCTATCAGTGACGCAGTCGCTATAGCGCCAAATAGTCCAATCGAAGGGCTCAATCTTACTAGAGCGACCCTGAATGCAATCCTTAAGTATCCGTGGATACATGGAGGCAATTCGAAGAAAAAGAATAAATGGGGCGCGTATCGCTCTGAACGACAAGTGTTCAAATGTAAGACGGCAACAGCCGTTCCCTACGTTCACGCAGAGTCTTGAAGCCGCACTGATGGACTGGGCTGACGACATCACTTACGCGGTACATGATCTCATTGATTTTTTCTGCGCAGGTCAAATCCCTCTTGAACGGCTTGGGGCTCCAGGTGGCGATACAGAGCGGGACGATTTCTTTAAGGAAGTCTTTGAGCGTTGCCCCGAACTCAAGGTTCGGCACTCGGAGTTTGAAAATGCGTTCGAAACAATAGCGGAGATGTTTGTCATCGGCCGACGCTATCTTGCGACGGCGGACCAGCAGCGGCATCTTTGGCGGCTCAGTACCGTTCTCATCTCACGCTTCGTTGACGCAATTCGCTTGCAGCCACGCGATCACGCGTCGCCGGTCTTTATCCAAGCGTATGCATTGGATGAAGTGCGCGTTCTTAAAGAATTAACTTGGCACTACGTAATCCTTCATCACGAATTGGCGACCGGCCGACACGGCCAGGACCGGATTATAGAGGGTCTGTTTAATATATTTATTGACGCAGCGCTCAGCACCAGCCGTTCGAAAGTCTTTCCGATGAACGTACAAGCACAACTCGAGGAGGCGCCTAAAACAACACCATCAGTGGCACGGATCGTTGCCGACTATATCGCTTCTATGACGGACAAAGAAGCGTCCCATCAGTTTCGGGTTCTGCACGGGCTGTGAGTGGAAACAGAGTAGATTTCGGGGCGGCTACTCGTCCACGCAAGCTGCTTACAGGGCCGACTCGCCCCGATCGTCATTGCGGATCCGGATCGCCTCGGCTACGTCGTAGATAAAAACCTTGCCGTCGCCGATCTTGCCCGTACGCGCGCTATTGACGACCGTTCGGATCACCTCGTCGGCGCGCTCGTTGGCAATCACCATTTCCAATTTGACCTTGGGGAGAAGATCCACCTGGTACTCCATGCCGCGGTAGACCTCCTTGTGGCCTTTCTGCCGGCCGTGGCCGCGTACTTCGGTGATGGTCATGCCATCCACGCCGATGGCCTTGAGCGCTTCCTTGACGTCCTCGAGTTTGTGGGGCTGAATGATCGCTTCGATTTTTTTCATGGTGTAAGGCGGGTCTGGCTTACGACTCGAAATTATATCCTTCTTCGCCGTGCATGCTCACGTCCAGTCCCTCGAGCTCCTGATCGGGCGACACGCGAACGCCCAATACAGCATCGCAGATCTTCAGGATGATCAGGGTGCCGACAATGGCCATACCCCACGAGATCGCCACGGCGATGAACTGATTCAGCACTTGGCCCGGATGGCCGTCCACCAAACCGAGTCCGAGGACTTTCCCGCTCGCATCTTTCAAACCGTCGTTCACAGCGCTGGTGGCGAAGACGCCGGTTAACAGGGCGCCCAGAGTGCCGCCCGCGCCATGCACGCCGAAGGCATCCAGCGAGTCGTCGTAGCCGAATTTGCTCTTGACGACGGTCACCATGAAGAAGCACATGACGCCGGCCGCGAATCCGATGAGCATCGCGGGAAAGGGCTTGACGAATCCGGAAGCGGGCGTGATGGCGACCAGGCCGGCCACTGCGCCGGAGATAGCGCCCAGCACGCTCGGTTTGCCGTTGCGCACCCATTCGACGAACATCCAGCCCAGCACCGCCGCGGCGGTGGCGAAATGCGTAGCAATGAACGCGCTGGTGGCCAGGCCGGACGCGGCAACCGCGCTACCCGCGTTGAAGCCGAACCAACCGACCCATAGCAGGCAGGCGCCGATCACGCTGATCACCACGTTGTGGGGCTTCATGGGTTCGGCGAGGTAACCTTTGCGCCTGCCCAAGTACAGCGCGCACACCAAGGCCGAAACACCGGAACTGATGTGGACCACAGTTCCGCCCGCGAAATCGAAGCACGGGATCTTGCCGCCGAGGAACGCGTTGAGCAGTCCCCCCTTGCCCCAAACCATGTGCGCCAGCGGGAAGTACACCAAGAACGCCCACAAGATAGTAAACAGCAGCATCGCGCTGAATTTCATGCGCTCGGCGAATGCGCCGGAGATCAGCGCGGGTGTGATGATGGCGAACATGAGCTGATAAATCATGTAGGTCTGATGCGGCACAGTGGCGCCGTAATCCGCATTGGGCGCGCTTCCGACGCCGTTCAGAAAGGCATAGCGAAGATCGCCGATAAAGGCCGAACCTTCGCCGAACGCGAGACTATAGCCAACAATCGCCCACAAGACACTGATCACAGCCATCAGGATGAAACTGTGCATCATGGTGCCCAAAACGTTTTTGCGCCGCACCAAGCCGGCATAAAAGAGCGCCAAGCCGGGGCCGGTCATCATCAGCACCAGCGCGGCGCTGGTGAGCATCCACGCGTTGTCGCCGGCGCTCTGCGCCGACTTGACGGCTGCCTCCAGGGTGGCTAACCGGGTATCGATTGTGGGAACCGCTCCTTGAGCGAAAGCGAGGACGGGAAGAGACAGCAGTAGTAGGGAGCAACGTGGGCCCATATAGCCGAACATGATATCGCGTCGGTTGGCGTTTTCAGATCGAAAGATTGAATATGCCTAATCAGCGTTTTTTATTTGCTGCCAGATTCGGGTGGCGCGGGCTTCCAGCGCAGGCCGCTTGTGAACTCCAAGCCGACTAGATAGGTCAGACCTTGCTGGCGGCAGCTTCGAACCGACGCGCGCCCCCGCAGGGGAATTTTTGGGGCGGAAAAGGTGACGTAGGTGCCGCGGTCGATCGGCTCCGGCGTTTTGACGCGCAAGCCTTCTTCGGAAATGTCGATGGTGCGGCCGTTGACCGACTTATCGACTCCGGACGAGTCCGTCCAGAGCACCTGAATTGGCGACTCGACGGGCGAGCGGTTGTGACGCCGAAGGTTTCCTCGGGATGCTGCCATGGAGTTACTACTATAGTCCAGTTCGGAAGTTTATGCGATGTTATCCGATGACGGGGACCGAGGTTATATCGTGGTACGATATAAATGGGATGGACCTATCGCCTCACGAATACCGCGCCCTGGCGGACTTCCGGTACCAGATCCGCCGCTATCTGCATTTCAGCGAGGAGCAGGCACGTACGCACGAGCTCGAGCCGCAGCAGCATCAGCTTCTGCTGGCCATCAAAGGCTTGCCGGAAGGCAAGCGGGCCACGATCGGCGAACTCGCCTCGCGCCTGCAGCTAAAACATCACAGCATGGTGGAGCTGGTGGACCGGCTGGAAAAACACGGATACGTGAATCGGACCAGCAGCGCAGACGACCGGCGTCAAGTGATCGTGCACCTTACGCGCTCCGGCGCGGGTGTATTGCGCAGCCTTTCGCTCGCGCACCGGCGCGAGCTGGATTCGGCCGGTCCCGCGCTAGCAACGGCGCTGCGTTGTTTGCGCCGGGCGCGTGGTAACGGGTCTAAAACCCGACGGAGCGCCGCATGAACACGAAGATCAAACGCGCGCACGCCTTAGGTGATTTCACGACCAATTCGCGGCTGATTCCGATCTCGCTATTAGCGATGGTTATCGGCTTAATCAGCAGCGGTGTAGCTTGGGTACTACTGCGGCTCATTGGACTGTTTACCAATCTTTTTTATTACCAGCGCTGGGATGCTCGCCTGGTGTCTCCCGCCGATAACACGCTGGGCGCGTGGGCGATTCTGGTGCCGGTCGGCGGCTCTCTCATTATCGGGTTGATGGCGCGCTACGGCTCGGAACGAATTCGCGGCCACGGCATCCCGGAAGCGATCGAATCGATTTTGATCAACGGAAGCCGGGTGCAGCCGCGCCTGGCGTTTTTAAAACCACTCTCGTCGGCCATTTCGATCGGCAGCGGCGGCCCGTTTGGCGCGGAAGGTCCCATTATTATGACGGGCGGCGCATTCGGCTCCATGATCGCGCAATTCTTCCACCTGACCAGCGCGGAACGCAAGACGCTGCTGGTTGCGGGCGCGGCCGCGGGCATGTCGGCGACGTTCGCCTCGCCGGTGGCGGCGGTGCTGCTCGCGGTCGAGCTGCTGCTGTTCGAGTGGAAGCCTCGAAGCCTGGTTCCGGTCGCGCTCGCCAGCGCGGCCGCGGGCGCTGCGCGGCGCTACATTCTCGGGACCGGGCCCTTATTTCCTGTTCCGTCCCATCCTGTGTTCATCGGCCCGGAAGGCCTGCTCGGCTGCGTGATTTGCGGTCTTTTGGCGGGCGTGTTGTCGATGCTGCTCACCGGTGCGGTTTACGCATCGGAAGATGCGTTCATGAAGCTGCCGATCCATTGGATGTGGTGGCCGGCGATCGGCGGTCTAGTAGTAGGGATCGGCGGCCTGATCTTCCCGCAAGCGCTGGGCGTCGGTTACGACACGATCGGCAACCTGCTGCAAGGCCATGTTGCTCTGGGCGCGATCGCCGGCATTCTGCTGGTGAAATCGGTGATCTGGGCCGTATCGCTCGGGTCGGGAACGTCGGGCGGCGTGCTGGCCCCGCTGCTGATGATGGGCGGCGCGCTGGGCGGCATCGAGGCCATGTTCCTGCCCAATGAGGGCGCTGGATTCTGGCCCCTGGTCAGCATGGGCGCGATCTTGGGCGGCACCATGCGATCGCCGCTAACAGGCATTATCTTCGCGCTCGAGCTTACGCACGATGTCAACATGCTGATGCCGCTGCTGGCGGCCAGCGTGATCTCGCACGCGTTCACGGTTCTGGTGCTGAAGCGGTCGATCCTGACCGAGAAAGTGGCTCGACGCGGCTATCACCTGAGCCGTGAGTACGCCGTCGATCCGCTGGAAATTCTCTTTGTCCGGGACGCGATGCGCACCAACCTGGTGGCCTTTAAGTCCGACAGCAGCCTGGATGAGGTACGCTCCGCGCTGACATCGAAGAATGGCCAGCGAGGGCAACTGCTTTACCCGGTTATCGACAGCAAGAGCGAATTTCACGGTGTGATCACGCGCAGCCGGCTGCAGAAGCTGCTGTCGGATCCGAATCCGCCCAGCGGGACCCTCGCCGATATGGCGATCGATCCCGTAGTGGCGTATCCGGACGAGCCGCTGCGCGTGGTGGTGTATCGCATGGCGGAGCTGGGTCTGACGCGCTTCCCGGTGGTGGATCGCGAGGACCGCCGCAAGCTGCTCGGCATGATCAGCCTGCGCGATTTGTTGACGGCCCGCAGCCGCAATCTCGAAGAAGAGCGCAACCGCGAGCGGGTGCTGCGCATCCGTCTGCCGCTGGTGGGACGCACGCAACGGACGGTTTAGCGCGGCTGACTTATAGCCGCGGATGGGCGGATGATGGGCGCCGCATCGGCGTTCAGGCATCGCGTTATTGGCGGCTTCCTGCTAACATGAACCTCGGATCGGTAACACCTTTCCTCAAGGAGTTTGCATGGTGACGATCAATGTGAATGGCGTCCGGCACGACGTCCAGGCGCCTGGCGACACTCCCCTGCTTTACGTTCTCCGAAACGATCTCGAGCTTTCCGGGCCGCAATTCGGCTGCGGTCTTTCGCAGTGCGGCGCTTGCTCGGTCCTGCTCGACGGTAAAGAAGTCCGTTCCTGTGTGATGCCCATTTCGGCTGCAGCGGGAAAAGAGATCACGACGCTGGAAGGCTTACCGGCCAGGTGGGCTCAGCAACGGGGCCTGCCGAAAGCCGAAGCGGCGAAAACGCTCCATCCGGTGCAGCAGGCCTGGATCGAAGAGCAAACGCCGCTGTGCGGATTCTGCCAGAACGGCATGATGATCAAGGCTACGGAACTGCTGGAGCAGAATCCCACGCCGACGCTCGCCGAAATCAAAGCGGCGTTTACCACCTCCGGCCCCTCGGCGCATCTGTGCCGCTGCGGCAGCTACACGGCGATCATCGAAGCTGTGCAGCGTGCCGGACAAATGATGGCGAAAGCGAGGTAAATATGGCTACCGGGAAATCGGTTGACATTTTCGGCGCCACCCTGACGCGGCGCCAGTTGGTACAAGCGGGCGGAGCGCTGTTCGTCGGTTTCGGCCTGGCCGGCGGCGCCGCCTCCCGCAAAATGGTCCACGCGGCTCGCTCCAAAAATTCGCTGGATGCGTCGCTGCCCGGCTCCTGGATCGAAATTCATCCCGACAACACGATCCTGATTCGCACGGGCAAGAGCGATTTCGGCCAGAGCACTACTTTCACCGCATATAAACAGATCGTCGCCGAAGAGCTGAACGCGCGGTTTGAGGACGTGACCACAGTGGTGACGGGCGACACGGACCGCACACCGGACGGCAGCGGCGCGTTCGATTTTCTGGGCCGCGGCACGCCCAATATCCGCAAGGCGGCGGCTTATACCTATCAAGCCCTGCTCGATCTGGCATCGCAGCGCCTGGGCATCGCCAAGAACCAAGTCACGATGAAGGACGGCGTCGCCTCGGGCGGCGGCAAGCGCATGACTTATGGCGAACTGGTCAAAGGCCAGGAGCTAAAGCTTACGATTCCGGTCAGCGGCGAACTGACCAGTCTTATGGGTTTGACGGTGACGGGCAACCCGCCCATGAAGCCGGTGAAAGACTACACGATCGTCGGCAAGCCGTACAAGAACGCCGTGGTGACCTCCAAAGTCACGGCCCGCGAGAAGTGGGCCACGGATGTGCGCTTGCCCAATATGCTGCACGCGCGCGTGGTGCATCCCAAGACGCTCGGATCGACGCTCGTTTCCGCCGGCGAAGTGGACAAGACCAAGTTTCCGAACGCTCAAGTGGTTGTAAAGGGCAACCTGGTCGGCGTGGTCGCGCCCACCGAATGGGAAGCCATCCGCGCCGCTCAGCAGGTGGCCAGCGCGACGAAGTGGACCGACTGGAAAGGTCTGCCCGGTAACGCGAATCTGCACAAACACCTCCGAGAAGCAGCGGATTGGAAATCGACGCGCGTCGCGAAGAGCGACAAAACCCGCGGCGATATTGCGCCCGCGATGGCCAAGGCCGCCAAGAAGCTGAACGCGAGCTACGAGCTTCCTTTCATGAAGCACGCGCCGATGGGTCCGACCATGGCGCTGGCCGATGCGCGGCCGGACGGTACCGTATATATCTACACGCATAATCAGAATCCGCAGGCGCTGCGCGGCGAGATCGCGCAGATGCTGGGCACGCCGGTGGACAACGTCGTGGTGCGCGTTTTCTCCGGTCCGGGTCATTACGGCCGGTCGAACGGAGGCAACGCGGGCGCCGAAGACGAAGCCGTGATCCTGTCGAGAGCTATGGGGCGTCCGGTGCGTGTGCAGTGGATGCGCCCGGACGATTTGCAGTGGTCCACGCAGTCTCCGGCGGCGTATTCCGACGTGCAAATCGGGCTGGATGCGAAGGGCAAGATGCTGGCCTATGAAATCGACCATTACATGCCCGCTATGCAGGATGACCGGCCGATTGGCGCGGTGCTGGCCGGCTTGCCGACGATGGCCGCGCCGAACGAGAAGGCGGAATTTATCGGATCCACGGTCAACGATATCGCCGACCCGTGGGTATACGACGGCGTCGCGGTGCTCGCCGAGCGCGGCCACGGCACATACCAAGTGGGGCAGAAGGCCTCGCCGTTGGCGATCGGTCTGCGGGATCACAGCATGCGGACACCGGGCCAGTTCCAGCAGAATTTCCCGCGCGAGCTGGCTATTAGCGAAGCAGCGGCGCTGGCCGGCGCCGACGCGATTCAATTCCGTATCGATCATGCGCGCGAGGATCGCGCCATCGGTGTTCTAAAAGCCGTGCGCGAGGCGTCGGGCTGGCAGACACGGCCCGCGCCGCATCCCAGCGCTTCGACCAGTGGCACAGCGACGCTGCGCGGCCGCGGCGTGTCGCTCATGCTCCGCTCGGGAACCTACTGGGCCTGCGTGTGCGAAATCGCCGTCACACCCAGCACCGGCGCGATCGCGGTGGAAAAATACACCATTGCGGTGGACCCGGGTATCGTCGTCAATCCGATGCAGCTCAAGCGCCAGATCGAAGGCGGCGCGGTCATGGGCGTCAGCCACGCGCTGCTCGAAGAAGCGCGCTTCGACGAGAGCGGCATCACCAGCCGGGATTGGTTCACCTACCCGATCCTCAAGATGGAGGACGTTCCCGAGATCAAGGTGGTGATGCTGCACAAGCCCGAGGTGGGGGCCTACGGCGGAGGGTCGGAGGCGGCGAACGCGCTGGCCGCACCCGCCATCGCCGCCGCGCTGCACGACGCAACCGGCAAGATCGTGCGCCGGCTACCGCTGAAACCCGAGTACGTACAGGCAGCGCTTAAAGCCTGACGCGCTGATTGAAGTCGAGAGCCTGGAGCAAGAACGGCGCCGAAAGCGAACGGACCAGGAGAGCCGTTCGGCAGCTAGCCAAATGGGCGGGCGACAGATCTGCGGCTATCGTTCATTTAATTCGTGGGTTTAATGGGCTAAACGTAAGGTAAAAGCCTGCCGATACGTAAGAAGTGGGCCCAGTTCCGCCTAGAATGTCCGCCAGTCTTGACCCAATCGTCCCGCTCACCGAACTCCAGGCCGCGCCGGTAGTCACATTCTTTGAGACCGGCGAAAACCCCGCCACAGCCGCCGCTATCCTAATCGTGGACTCCGAGGACATCAGCCGCCGCCTGCTCCGAGGCATCCTCAAAGCCTCGCCGTATCGAATGCTGGAAGTCCGGAATGCCTCCGATGCGATGGCGCTGCTCCAATCGGAAAAGATCGACCTAGTCATTCTGGATTTGCTGCTGCCGGGCATGAGCGGTCCCGAGTTATGCCGCTGGATGAAGGCCAACCGCGCCACGCAGCTGATCCCGATCCTTATGATGACCAGCGTGCAGGGCGTTGAAAACGAAATCGTCGGCATATCCTCGGGCGCCGACGAGTTTCTCATCAAGCCGCTGCATCCGGCCGTGGTCCGCACGCGCGTCCGCGCCATGCTCCGCAACAAAGCACTAATCGATTCGCTCGAGGAGGCCGAAAGCATCCTTTTCGCCCTGGCGCAAGCGGTGGAGCATCGCGATCCCAACACCGGCCAGCATTGCCACCGCCTGGCCGTCACCTCGGTGATGCTGGGCGAGGCGCTCGGCCTTCCCAAGCAGGATTTAACGGCTCTGTTCCGCGGCGGTTATTTGCACGATATCGGCAAAGTCGGAATTCCGGACGCGATCCTTTTCAAGAGCGGTCCCCTGACGGCGGAAGAATGGGAAACCATGCGCAGCCACCCGCTGCGCGGCGAAGAGATCTGCCGCGCCATGAAAAGCCTTTGGCCGGTGCTCCCTATCATCCGCAACCATCACGAACACTGGGACGGCTCCGGTTATCCGGACGGCCTGGCGGGCGAAGACATTCCGTTGCTGGCTCGTATTCTCCAGGTAGCCGACATCTTCGACGCCCTCACCACGGAGCGCCCGTACAAGCCGGCACTATCTCCGCGGGCCGCTATTGCGGTAATGGAAGAGGAGGTCCGGCGCGGATGGCGAGACCCGGAACTGGTACCGTTGTTCGCCACCATCATCCAAAGCGACTCTGCTTGCGATCACGCCGTTGAGCCATCGCTCGAAAACCTCCGTCTCGAGCTCGCCCGTTAGCGCGGTGCCGGTGTTCGTCTGTGCGAAGCTAAATAGCTTGCAGGCGCTCGAAGTTCTCAACCGGCAGATTATCGGCTGCCGCCGTTGTCCCCGTTTGGTGGAATATCGCGAGCACGTGGCCCACACCAAGCGCCGGGCCTACCTGGATTGGGAATATTGGGGCCGTCCAGTGCCCGGCTTCGGCGACTCGAACGCCCGGCTGCTGCTGATCGGCTTGGCTCCCGGCGCGCATGGAGCAAACCGCACGGGCCGGATTTTCACCGGCGATAGCTCCGGCGATTTTCTCTACCGCGCTCTGTATGAAACCGGGTTCGCTTCGCAGCCGGCCAGCGTTTCGCGGGAGGATGGGCTGGAGCTGCGGGATGCGTATATCAGCGCCTCGGTCCGCTGCGCCCCGCCTGGAAACAAGCCTCTCCCACAGGAAATTCGCAACTGCCGGCCGTACCTCGAGCGCGAATTAGAGCTGCTCGCCGACGTTCGCGTGGTGATCGCGCTGGGGCGGCTCGCTTTCGACGTCTATCTTTCGATTTTGCGCGATGGCGGGAAAATCGCCCGGCGCTCCGCCTTCCGCTTCGCCCACGGCCAGGAGTACCGGATCGCACCCGGTCTGCCAGTGCTTATCGGCTCCTACCACCCCAGCCAGCAGAACACTTTTACCGGAAAGCTGACCCCAGCCATGTTCCAGGCTGTCTTCCGCAAGGCGCGCCGGCGTTTGGAGGCCGGGTCCGGGATGCCTTCGTAAACTCTGGCAGGTAAAGCGGTTGCGGCGCCGGCGTTAGAAAATGTTAGCAACCTCTTGGCCTCGGGAACCGTCCTCAATGCCGTATCTTCCCGAATTCGAATGGGATCGATTGAAAACGCCCGCGGGGCCCTAAAATTCCTCTGCGGATTCGCCAAAACTGCTGCTACCATAGAAAGATCTGAGGTAAAAGATGCCCTTTTCCCCCCGGTGCTTGCCGTTCGCGGCGCTGGCTGTTTTCTTAGCGCCCATCCAGATCCATCTTGCGGCTCAATCCGACGCGGATATGAACGCGAGCATCAAGAAGTTCACGCAAGTGTATGAGGCGGTGGAAGCCAACTTCGCCGACAAGGTCGACCCGGACGCCACGCTATACCATGGCGCAATCCCGAGCATGTTGCG
>DATGMH010000110.1:0-2794 GCA_035293725.1 Bryobacteraceae bacterium | reverse complement strand
AGCCGGTTAGAGCGCCTGCCTTACAAGCAGGAGGTCCGCGGTTCGAGCCCGCGACCGCCCACCACACGTCGTGTTGATTGCAAACGAGTTCGTTGTTATCGCTCCATCGTTTTCGTGTTCCATCCACTCAACTGTGTCCTAAACTGTGCCAAAATCCTGTTCAGTTTGGTTGTGCTGTGCCAAAACTCAATCGGCTTTCGTTGGCTTGTCAGTTAAGCTTGGCCAGCGCTTCGCGCTTCAACTGAGAGTACTTCTTGAACACGTTCGCATCGCCTTGGGCGGCTTGGAAAAGCTCTCCCAAATAAAAATCCGACCATTCCCCGAAGATCAGTTCCTGCCGGCGGCGCACCGCAGGCAGCGTGTTATTGTCTCGGGCTTGCAAACGCTCTCTGAGGCACGTTGCGCTTCGCCCCAGTCTTCCGGTAAGGGTCGATTCTCGGCGGCGGACACCATCCTTGTCGCGGTAGCGCATCCAACACATCTTCAATCCCTCGCGCTTTTACAATGGATGCGGCCTTTGGCTTGTCGTGAGTGCGCCGCGATCCATTCGATCCCAGCTCTCGCAGTGCTCTTCCCAACTGCGTTTCGGTCTTCGTTCCTGCGTCTTCGGTCTTCCACCCACGCGCCCAGGGTCGGCCGAACATTCGCGCCTTGTCGGTGTACACCTCGTGCGGCGGCCCCTAGTTTTCCAGGTAGCTCCACAGGACCCGCATGTGCTGCTCGGCCGTATCCGCGTCCACAAAACGCGCATGCAAGCGGTTGGTCGCGTCATCGATCATAGCTACCAAGTACATCTTTTCCGCCCCCGGATTCTCCAGCCAGGCATACACGCTGGTGTCCCACTGCACCAGTTCGCCACAACTACCCCGCGCTCTCAACGGGTGCACTTTCAAAACGCGCGCCCGCTTTGCCTACCATAGTCCGCCTTCGATCATCCACTTTCGCACCGTTTCTGTACCGACTTTCAGCCCGTGCTGCTCCAGATACTCGGCTGCCAAGGTCGGTCCGACATCGAGATAGCGGTTCGCGATCAGCCCCAGCGCGCGTCGTTTCAGGCTTTGGCGAGCCGCCGGTTAGAACCGCGGCCTCGCAGGCAGTGGATCACCACCCGGTCCGCGTCCCGCCTCTTGCGCGCTAACGGTTTCCTGACCCACCGCGTGTTTACCTGCATCCGTTCGGCCGCTTGCGCTTGAGTGATCTGCTTCGAGTCCCGAATTTCAGCCAGTGCAGCCGATCTCATTCCTTTGGCTCATCTCGACTCGTTCCACCTCCCAACTTCGCTTGTTCAGGATAAGGAACTTTCTACTTGCCTCGAATAGGAAGTTCTCATGTGACCACGAAACGCGGATTCCTTGAAATTTCGAAAACAACCTCCCGATATACTAAGGAATTGCGGCTCTCCATCCTGGTTCCTGTCTACAATGAGCGCACCGTCGTCGAGCGGAGCCTTGCACTCGTTCTCGCCGCGCCGCTACCTGAAAATATGGACCGAGAACTCATTCTCGTCGATGATTGTTCGACAGACGGGACTTCGGAAATCCTGGAGCGGCTGGCTGCGCAGGAGCCCTGCATCCGTCTAATTCGCAAGAAGGTTAACGAGGGCAAGGGCGCGGCGGTCCGCACCGCCATCCAGCAAGCCAGCGGTGATTTCTGCATCATTCAGGATGCGGACCTCGAATACGATCCCTCCGAATATCCGCGCCTCCTTCGTCCCTTGCTCGACGGCAACGCCGACGCGGTGTTCGGTTCGCGTTACTTGGTCAGCGAGCAAACGCGCGCCCTGCCGTTCTGGCATTCCATGATTAACAAGTACCTGACGCTGCTCTCCAACATCTTCTCCAACCTGAATCTCACCGACATGGAGACTTGCTATAAGGTCTTTCGCACCGACCTCCTCAAAAGCATTCCCATCCGCTCCAACCGCTTCGGCTTCGAACCCGAAATCACCATGAAGTGCGCCAAGCGGAAGCTTCGCATTTACGAGGTCCCCATCAGCTATCACGGCCGCACCTACGAGGAAGGAAAAAAAATTGGCTGGAAAGATGGTTTGAAGGCGCTCGGCGTCATTCTGCATTTCTGGCTCATTGACGACCTGTATTCCGAACCTTACGGGCGAACATTTCTCAACAGCCTGAGGACTCCCCAATACGTCACCTGGCTTACCCGCATTGTACGGCCGCACCTTGGCGATAACGTGCTCGAGTTGGGAGCAGGCATCGGGAACCTGTGCGGCAGCCTCATGGGACGCCGGTTGCTGTACGTCGCCGCCGAGAAGGATCCGCTCTATCTGCACGCGTTGGGCAATCGCTTTTTACGGACGCCCAATGTTCGAGTGGTCGCGCTGGACCCGGAGTGCCCCGAACAATTCGTGCGGGCCGGCGGCCCCTTCGATACCGTGCTGTGCATCAATTTGCTCGAATATCTGGATCATCCCGAGAGGGCGCTCAACGCCGCCACGCGCGTTCTGAAGCCGGGCGGATCGCTCATCGTTCTGTCCCCGCAGTGCCCCGCGCTATACGGAACTCTGGATAAAACACTCGGCCAGCGGCGGCGTTTCAGCCGCGCCGGTCTGCGCGCCTTTCTCGAGAAGAATGGCCTTCGAGTGCGGGAAATGCGGCAAATCAATAAAGTTGGCGCGCCCGGCTGGTGGCTGTTCGGCAAAGTGCTGCGCCGCAAACATCTCAATAAGCCAATGCTCAAGTTATTCGACAAGACCATCTGGATCTGGCGGCGTGTCGATGGCGTCCTGCCTTGGCGCGGCCTGTCGCTGATTGCCGTGGCGACGAAGGAATAG
>DATGMH010000109.1:0-11881 GCA_035293725.1 Bryobacteraceae bacterium | reverse complement strand
CCCGGATCCGCCAACTCAAGCAGCGTCACGCTCTCTTGTTCATTGGGATCGGTGCGCGCCACCAGGCCAATGCAAGGCACCGACTCGCTCGGGTTGTACGGCAGGTGCGGCGTGTTCGCCGGAATGTATAAGAAATCTCCTGTGTGCATCCAAACGTGCTCGCGCAGGCCTTCGCCGTACCACATGCCCGCCTCGCCGGATACCACGTACACAGCGCTTTCATGATCTTCGTGCAAATGCGGTTTGGCCCGCCCGAGAGGCGGAATCGTCACCATGTGCAGGCACAGCCCGCGCGAACCGGCCGTCTCAGCCGCAACGCCGGTGAAATACTCCAGACCTTGCTTGCCCTGGTACTCGACGCTTCGCTGGACCAGCACACACGTGGGCTTCGAATCCGCCATGGCGCACTGCTCACTGCGGCCGGCGGAACAAGCCTCCATACACCGCTTTCGCTAGGATGTGTCCCTGAATCGCCTTCATGACGTTCGCGCGCGTCTCGAAAGCATCGCTCGACGGCATCACATCCAGCTTGGTGTCCAGCGCGTAGAGTTCGAACATATAGTGATGGAACGGCCCGTTCGCGCCGGCGCCAGGACCGCGGTACATAGGCCCTGTGGCGCTGATCTGATAACTGCCGTCCGGCAATTGCGACCCCTTCGGCGCGCCTTCCGCCAATCCCGTTGCCGATGCGGGAATATTCCACACCACCCAATGCACCTGATCGTCGGTCGTTTTGTTGCGCGCCAGGTCCATATCGTGCATGTTCAGCACGAAACTTTGCGTGCCGGCGGGAGCGTTGGCCCACTGAATTGCCGGCGACTTGCCCTCGCCGGGTGCAACGCCAGGAACCGCTTGGCTGAACTCCACCGGAATCTGACCGCCGTCGGGGAATCCCGACACGGTCATGGTCATCGGCTGGGCTGTGGCCCCACGCCCGCCTCCGCGTGTTCCAGTTTGAGCGGACAAGCAGACCGTCAGATTGAGCATCATGAACGCGAACAGAACCAATCGCATGGGTTTATCCTACCTCGGATTGAAACCCGCGCGGTGTGGACACGTGCGTCGTCTACTTGCCCGTGCGCCGTATAATAGAAACCCAGAAACAAAGCGAAACCGCTGCTCCCTTCAACGGCGCGGCAATTCCGGCGGGCGGTGACAAACGCACAATTACTGGCAATCCGTGATCGGGCGGCAGTTCGCCGCTGCGATCCAGATGTTACGGTCAGCCATTGAAGCCTGCCCGGACGATCTGTGGGATGACCGCGCGCATGGCGCGCCGTTCTGGCACCTGGCCTACCATGCACTTTTCTACGCCGACTTCTACCTGTCCGACAATGCCGAGACGTTCCAGGCGATCGTGAGAAACGTGGCGGAAAAATTCTCGCTGCCGGAGTTCCACGTAGACAAAGCGATGTTTCTGCCCGGCGACTACCAGCAATTCGGTGGGGTGGTCACCACTCCGGAGCAGGCCTTCACCAGGACACAGCTCCTTGAATACGCCGATCACTGCCTCCGGAAGAGCGATGAAACATTCAAGAAGTTGACAGACAGTCTGGCTCTCGAGCGCTGCGGCTTCCCGTGGTACAACTTGACCGCAGGTGAGTTCCTTCTCAATAATTTGCGGCACACTCAGCACCACACCGGTCAGTTAGTCATGCTTCTCCGCCGGCAAGCCAATATCGGCATAGCCTGGTTGGGAACCTGGCGCAATCAGCCGCCTCCGCCGAAATTGTGAATCGCCGATGTGCGCGGCCGCTCGCGGTTTCCGCGCTTCAATATTCTCCTGCGGCCAATCCCAAGCAGATAATAGGAGCATGAGATTTACAGGTCGCGCTGCGGCAGCGGCGGCGCTTTTGTTCGGCTCGCTCCCGCTTTGGGCCGCCGACCCGCTCGTCGGAACCTGGCGCCTGGATCAGCAAGAAGTCAACGGCCAACCAACTCAAACCGATCCCATGGTGCTCCGCATCACTGAGGCAGCCGGCGGTAAATTGTCTTTCGCATTCTCCGTGCCGGTGAACAACATTTATTTCGTCAGCATGTCCTATGTCGTGAAGCTCGATGGAACCGAGTCCGGCGTCAAGAATGGCCACGGAGAAACGGTGGGAGCTATTCGAATCACGTCCGCTGCGCCGTATCACTATAAATTGCTTCTCAAGGCGCCTAACCGCCCCGACAGTAACGGCACGCTCACAGTATCCCCGAGCGGCAAAACTTTGACCAGCGAAACAGAATCAACGTTGGGAGGCCGCACAATGCACTCCAAACAAACCTTCTCACGGCAGTAATGATGTGAACGGATGAACATCGCTCAGACCTTCGTGCGCCGTCCCCGGCGATTAGCCATTCGCCGCCTGAACTTTGTCATTCACCTCTGGGCCGGAATCTTGCTTGCCGTCTATTTAGTTGTTATCGGCGCGACGGGATCTATTCTGGTCTTGCGCTCCGAAATCGAGTCTCTCTGCGGCCTCAAACAGTGGCAGAACATCCACGCCAATCCGCCGTACGCGGACATTGCCACAGTGGTCGCCAATCTGCAAGAAAAGTACCCACGCAGCCATATCGTCTCGGTAATGACACCCAGTGCCGGTCAGTCCACCTTCGTCGCTGTGCTTCAGAGCCGCCGCCAATTCCGCGTCGCTTGCGACCCCCGCACCGGAGCCATCCTGGGCGAATTCTCCAGAAAGCCGAATTGGTTGGACTTTGTACGGGAACTGCACGAGACCCTGCTCATCCGCCGCAACGGGCGGGTGCTGAACGGGGTTGGCGCCGCATTTCTTCTCTTGCTCAATGCGACCGGCCTCGTGATCTGGTGGCCGGGAATTCGCACCTGGCGCCGCGCGCTCGTGGTCGACTTAAAACGGGGCTGGCGCCGCATCAATTTCGACCTCCACAGCGCCGCCGGGTTCTGGACGCTGGCGATCGTTTCGTTTTGGGCCGTCACCGGAATTTATTTCGCATGGCCGCGCCAGACTTTCCTGTTTGTGAATTCGTTTTCGCCAGTGATTTCTGCCCGTCCACCCGCCATCATTGTCCCCCTGGACGACACCACGCAGGCGCCGCAGGCGCTCGATCTTCATCGGATCATCGACCATGCGCGCCAGGTCGACCCTGATACAACCTTGGGCGGCGTCCTGTTTCCCTACGGCAGGAGAGCCCCGCTCGGGGTCTTGATGCATCGGCGCGAAAGCCCCGGCCGCGAATATGACGACACGGTCTATTTCAATCCGCACACCGGAGACTATATTTCCACTTGGCGGTACGGCGTAAACGTCACCTTGGGCGACTGGTTTATTTGGCTGCAGGTTCCGCTGCACTTCGGCACCTACTGGGGCTTGGGCGTAAAATTGATCTGGGCGGCGGCCGGGCTGGCCATCCCGTTGCTCACCATAACAGGCCTGCTGATGTATTGGAATCGAGTGCTCCGAAAAACATGGCGGCGAATGGGCTCCCAAACACCGTTTCGCGCGCCTCGCCCACTCTCCAGTGGGCCGGCCGGTACACGAGAGAAGGCCGTGCATCAGTAGCGCGCATGCCGTAGATCTATTTCGGAGCGCCCGACGCGTAGAATGTCGGTGGTTTTGCCGTGTCGGCGAAATCGAAACCCGTTAAGTACGCAAGCTTCAAAATCTTCTCCATCTTGCCGTAGTTGATTTTGTCGGCCGTGTCGGTCACCTGGTGATAATCGGGATGAAACCCGGTAAACCACCACATCGCCGGGACATTGTGCATCAGCAATGGATACTGATCGCTGCGGAACAGGACGTTGAGCACCGTATCGTCATCCCATTTGTAGCTCAGGTGCAGGCCGACGTACTCGTTTTCCTTCTCTACCGCTGCTCGATAATCTGGGCTGTATTTGGTCCCGACGATGTTCACCTCGTTGGATGTGTCCGGTGCAATTTCGATGAGCCCTCGCGTCTGCGCGCTATCCTTTTCATCCCGGCCAATCATGTCGAAATTGATCTGCGCCCTTGTACTCGCGAGCGGTCGCAAGGGATGAGCGGCATAATAATAAGATCCGAGCAGCCCGCGCTCCTCAGCAGCGAACACCACGAACAACAGCGATCGTTTCGGCTTCGCAGGATTCAATGCGAAGGCGTGCGCTAGCGCCACCACGCCCACCGTGCCCGACCCGTTGTCATCCGCGCCATGATAAATGGCCCCGTCCACGCGCAGGCCGTCATGATCATAGTGACCGCTGACCAGAACAGTTTCGTTGCGCAACTGTGCGTCGCTCCCTTCCACGAGCCCCGCCACATTGTAAGAAATCGCCCGTTTCCGCAAGGCAGTCGTCACATGCAGTTCCGCTTCGTCCTGGCCGAGCAGCGCTGACGCCGGCTTCAATGTAGAGTCGATGGAATTCTGCAATTCCGAGGGTGTTTTCCCGGTAGCGCCGAGCAGTTGTTCCGCAATCTTCGCGCTGACGTTAAATACAGGGATCGAATCTTCGTCGGCAATCGCTTGGATCGGCCGGGGAGTACGTAAACTCGCAGCGGCAGCGTTGGCGCCATCGAGCGGCCCACGTTCACGGCCCGGCTTGTGGTTCGGATCCGGCGCGACCAGCAGCGCTACCGCCCCGTGCTGCCTCGCGATCATCATCTTCGCCCGGGCATTGGCGTAGCGGGTGTTTCCCTTTCCGTTGAAAATCGAGCTCTCATCATCTTCTTGCGGTTCATGGTTGAACACGAGAACGATTTTTCCGCGTGCGTCGATGGTTGAGTAGTCGTCGTAGTGCAGCTCAGGCGCGGTGATTCCAAACCCGGCGAAAACGACGTTTCCTCGATATACCCCGTCGTTAGGATAGTTGCCGGTGGCGTCTGGAGCATGAAACGTCTCCTCGTTTCCATGCACACGCACTTTCAGAAAAGTCTGCTCGCGATCCATTTTGTATTCGACCAGGGGAACGGGTTGCAGGAACGAATCGCCAACCGCCGGTTTCAGGCCGGCCTTCGTGAACTCGTCAGCGATCCATTGCAGCGCGACTTCCGAACCACGCTCTAGCGACATGCGCCCTTCGAGCGCATCCGAAGAAAGAAAGAATAGATCAGCGCGCAGATTCGCGGCCTTGATGGTCTCGAATCCGGGTTGTAAGCGCGCGTTCGGGCTCTGCGCAATCAGCGCGGTCGCGCCCAGGCCAAGGATCAGCAGCTTACGGCATTTCATCGCTAACCAGTGTACAGCCGAATATATTCTCAGATCAGCAATCGCCCGTGCCCTTGTCCTTCGTGATCGCGGAAGGGCCGTCACTTCACGCGCTTTCCAGGTGCTTCGATGCCGCAACATTTCGACAGGGCGGCAACCGTACTAGAGATTCGGCGCCATGGGCAGAGTAGGTTCCAGGCTACCCTTAGAGGTTTACTGATGACGGCTTCACGCCCCGTTTACGATAGGAGTCGGGGAGACAGCCGATGGCACGCCCGTTCGATGTCGTTATTGACTCTTGACGAGGTCATGCTGCGCGTTCGCGAAGCCATCGAGCTATGTCTCGAGATCGAGGGCGTGCCCGGGCAAGACCTCGAATTCGTTGGCATCCAGCGTGTGACCGTCGCGGCATGAGCCGCAATCCGAGCCTCACCGGGCGCTGAGCTCATTGCCCCGCTGGCACTGACCGCCGACCAACTCGGCATGTCGCCTAAGAACGAGTAGATCAGCACGCCGCCGAAGCCTCGCGCGGTTATCGTTACCATCTGCAGAGCCCCAGCGCGATATCCAAATCGGGTTTTGACATCACCCATTGATTGAGTAGGGCAATTGTCCAGCCGGGCGGTTTACTAGCCGATAACTACTTTATTATCTGTCAAAAGGGGAAAGGACACCGGTCCGAACCTCCATCACCTACAACATGGGAATGTACTTTATCGTGTAGACGAAGTTGCGTTTCGTCCCACCGCCACCAGCCCTCTCGACCCGATCCGGGATGTGCGAAAATAGCTGGTGGAAAGATCCTTGTGCTCTACAGGGCGCAATAGGCAGATTCCCCGACGCGCGGAAACGTTGAACGACCGAAAGGAACTTATGAATCTTTCGTCGATGGGAGTTTACTTCCGGTCGGGTTCGGGACCTGCACGCTTAACAACCTCGCTCTTTATTCGTGGAGGACATTTATCATGAGTGACACTACAGCAATGAACAACACAGCTGAAGCCCCTATTCGACTTGCGGGGCGCACGCTTAAACAGACGCGTCACATCTGCGCATTCTTTAGTTCCCGTGAGGAGCAGAACAGGATACTGATGCCGTTCTTCAAGGAAGGCATGGAACGGGGCGAGAAGATCTTCCATATTGTCGATAAGCGCCATCGCGAGGACCATCTCGGTGCCTGCCGTGACTGTGGCATCGACGTGGGGAGGGGAGAAGCGAGCGGTCAGCTTGAAGTCCAACGCTGGGAGGACGCCTATCTCAAAGATGGCTACTTCGATGGCGATCGCATGATCAACATCCTTAAAGACGTCCTTGAGAGTAATCGAGCGAAATACAAGCTCACCCGGCTGATGGGCAACATGGAATGGGCGCTCGAAACAGCGCCAGGCGTGACGGACATTGTGGAATATGAAACCAAGCTGAACTACATCCTTCCTAAGTATCCGGATCCGGTCGTCTGCGCCTACGACCTGAACAAACATAGTGGCACCGTGATCATGGATATTCTGCGCACCCATCCAATGGTCATTATCGGCGGCGTGCTTCAGGAAAATCCGCTTTTTGTTCAGCCGGACGAACTTCTCTCCGAACTAACGCACCGGAAAGCAGCCCAGGGCTGAGATCATGGCTACCCGGGCCAGGGTAACCGGTGGTGTGGAAGCTTCGGCGTCCGCACCAGAGGCCCAGGAGAACGATGCGCAATCACTCCATCGGTGTTTGCGGGACATCGTGGCGCTTTCGACGCTGCCGGCGATCTGGTCTAACGCGTCCTCGGCGCGCATCGCAGAAAGCTTGGCTGGCTCTCTATTCACCATGCTCGTTCCCGAGTTCGTCTTCGTTTGTCTGACCGGCAGTACTCAAACGCCTCCTGTCAGCGTTGCGCAAACGGGTCGTAGTGAGACCAGTCCGGCGGTGGCGGAGCAAGTGGGTCCCAGGATCATGGAATGGGCGCGGACGCGCGATCCGGAAGAGCTATTACCTCTGAACTCGCCGACCGCCGACGGTAACATGCTGTGCGTAGTGACGCGGGCTATCGGATTTAATGCGGAACTGGGTGTGATTGGCGTCGCCTTTGCCGAAGGAAACCCGATCAGTCCGATTCACCACGTCATTCTTAACGTCGCGGCAACGCAGGCCGGCACCGCCACCCAACGCGCACATCTGCTGGACTCCCTGCGTAACAGTGAGGAACGCTTCCGCTCGCTTGTTTCCGTGATCACAAACGTGCCCTGGGTCTCCGATCCGGCTGGTCGCTTTGTGAGCCCGCAGGCAGCTTGGGAGGCTTATACCGCTCAGAGCTGGCAAGAACACCAGGGCTTCGGCTGGATGGAAGCTCTTCATCCTGAGGACCGCGCCCGGGTGAAGGAGACCTGGGAAACGGCCTGCGCAAGCCGTACGCTGTACCAATCCGAGGGCCGCATATGGCATGCCGCTAGCGGCGAATGGCGACATTTTATGGCCCGGGCGACGCCGCTGTTCAACGCCGACCGCAGTGTGCGCGAGTGGGTGGGCACCTACACGGATGTAGAAAACGAAAAACGCTCACAGCGCGCCCTGCGGGAAAACGAAGCCCACTTGCGCGCAATGTTCGACGCCCTCCCTGCCGCTATTTAAACGACGGACCCGGAGGGCCGCCTCACCTATTTCAACCCGGCCGCCGTGGAATTCTCTGGCCGCCAGCCCGAATTGGGCACGGACGAATGGTGCGTTACCTGGAAACTTTTCCACCCCAACGGCACTCCGATGCCGCATAGCGAATGTCCCATGGCCGTCGCACTAAAGGAATGCCGTATTGTGCGCGGGGCTGAAGCAATAGCTGAACGACCGGACGGCCGTCGCATCTGGTTCACGCCCTATCCGACGCCCTTGCGCGATAGCGAAGGCAAAATCACCGGCGGCATCAACATGCTGGTGGATATCACGGAACGGAAGCGCGCCGAGCAGCAGATCCGGGAAAGCGAGGAGCGTTTTCGTAGCATTTTCAATTCCTCGGCGATTGGGGTGGCCGTTCTGTCCCTGGAGGCGCGTTTTATTCATGTGAACGCCGCCTACTGCTCGATCACGGGCTATTCCGAAGAAGAAATGACAAAGCTCAATTGGGCGAAGCTGACCCACCCCGACGATCGCGCGGCGATGCAGGGGAAGATCGAGCAACTGATAGGCGGCAGCATTCCGTCTTTTGCGATTGAAGAGCGGTACTTTACCAAAGATCGGCGGACAGTGTGGGTACAAAACAGCGTGTCGCTCACGCGCAATGGCGAGGGTGGGCCGGAAAACATAATCGCATTGTGCGAGGACATCACGGCCCGCAAAAGCGGTGAGAAGGCGGTCGGGCAGCTTGCGTCCATAATCGAGTCCTCTAATGACGCCATCATCAGCAAGGATCTTAACGGCATCATTCAGACGTGGAACTACGGCGCGGAGCGGCTTTTCGGATACACGGCGTCGGAAGCGGTGGGTCAGCCGGTTACGATGCTAATTCCTACAGCGCGGATGCACGAAGAAGAGCTCATCATGCAGCGAATTCGTAACGGCGGCCGGATAGACCACTACGACACGATTCGCCGCCGCAAAGATGGGACCCTCGTAGACGTTTCTGTTGCGGTTTCGCCAATCATAGAATCCGGTAAGGTAGTCGGCGCATCGAATGTGACGCGCGACATTTCGGATCGCAAGCGGGCTGACGAAGAGCGCGCGAAGCTACTTAAAACAGCTGAACTGCTCAACCGCATCAGTCCTATGATCAGCAGCGAACTTGATGCGGAGCGGCTCACGCAAACAATTACGGATTTAGCAACGGAGGTCACGGGCGCGCAATTTGGCGCCTTCTTCCATAATGTCGTCAACCAAAATGGCGAGGAGTACCTCCTCTACACACTCTCGGGCGTTCCGCGCGAAGCTTTCGCTCATTTTCCGATGCCGCGCAACACCGCGGTCTTCGGGCCGACATTCAGGGGCGAGGGCGTCGTTCGCTCCGCAGACATCACCCAAGACCCACGATATGGAAAGAATGCGCCATATCGCGGCATGCCCGAGGGTCATCTGCCGGTGCGCAGCTATCTTGCCGCGCCTGTCATGTCGCGGGGTGGCAAGGTGCTCGGCGGATTGTTCTTTGGACACGCGCGGACGGATGTTTTCACAGAGCAGCACGACGTCATAGTCCGTGCGATTGCTGGGCAGGCGGCGATCGCACTCGACAATGCCTTCCTCTTCACGGAAACTCGCCGAAAAAAAGAGGAACTCGCTCGCGCGAACGAGGAACTGCAACGTGCGAACGCTGACTTGGAGCAATTTGCTTACTCGGCCAGTCACGACTTGCAAGAACCTATCCGCAATATGGCCGTCTTCGGCGAGATTCTGGGCCGCCGCTATGGCCAGGCCCTCGACGACAAGGGCAAGGAATATCTCGCGTTCGTTAGGACTGGAGCAATACGCATGGAAGCACTCGTCAAGGACCTGCTGGCCTATACCCAGGCCGCGGGCCGTGACCAAAAAATCGAGGATGTCGATAGCGAACAGGCTTTGGCGAGATCTCTGGCTAATCTCGCGACAACGATTAGAGAGACCCAAGCGGCGATTACGCACGACCCACTTCCTGTCGTGCGCATCGGCGAGGTCCAGTTGCAGCAGCTCTTTCAAAATCTTGTCGGGAACGCTATCAAATATAGCCGCGATGCAGAGTCTCCGCGCATACATATCCGCGCAAACCTCATTGCAGACCGGTGGCAGTTCGCTGTTCAAGATAATGGCATTGGCATCCATCCCGACCACAAGGAAAAGATTTTCGGCATCTTCAAGCGCCTTCACACGGACGGAAAGTATCCGGGGACTGGAATCGGCCTTGCCATATGCCAGAAAATTGTGGAGCGCAGTGGTGGGCGGCTGTGGGTCGAATCCGCCGGCGAAGGCAAAGGATCGACATTCTATTTCACTTTACCTGCGGGAGGCGGTGATTGAGTAACGCAGTGATGGAACGAGCGGACAGAGATGATTTGAGGATTCACAACACTCAATACGGTTCTATGAGGGACTTGCCCTCGCCTGCAACCGGAATTTGGTGCATGGTGGACTTACCTGGTCCGGACAGAACGACTCTGCACGCCTCGGGAAAGAATGCCAGCGCGGGCTCGTCGCGCCGTGTTATTGCACTCTTGGCTGAGGACAACCGCGCGGATGCACTGATCATCCAGGAAGCCATCGAAGTTTATGGCCTGCCAATGGACCTGCACATCGTGGAAGACGGACAGAAGGCATTCGACTTTATTCAGGCTGCAGAGGACGATAGCTATGCTCCCTGTCCGCAGGTGCTTATTCTGGACCTCAATCTTCCTAAACGCACGGGGAAGGAAGTCCTTCAGCGTGTTCGTCGCAGCGACAAATGCAGGGCCATTCCAGTCCTTGTCGTAACGTCGTCGGATTCAACGCACGATCGCGCAGAGGCCGCCGAACTCGGCGCACATCACTACTTCCGCAAGCCCTCCAGCTATGACGAATACCTGAAGGTAGGCGAAGTACTGAGGGATATTCTCAGCAGTAGGGAGAGTTAAACCCTTGGAATTTCGAGACTCTGAATAGGGTGCTCGAAAACCGAAGACATGAAGCGCATCGTTCTCATTGAGGATAACGAGGCCGATGCTCGTCTCATGGAAGAGGCACTTATCACGTCGGGCCTCATTTGTGCAGTAATGCGATTCCGGGACGGCAGTGACGCGATAAGAGCCCTAATGGAAGAGGGCGCGCACGTCCCCGACGTGATCCTTTTGGACCTGAATATGCCCAGGAGCGACGGCTTGGATGTCCTGCGCACCATTTGGAACACGCGAAGACTAACCTATGCTCAGGTTGGAATTCTCACTGGCTCTGAAGCGAGAAGCCCGAGCTTCGAGCCAGTGTTCTGGGCGCCACGCGCTATGTCCGCAAATGCGTGTCCTACGACGACTATGTGCAGGGCGTCCGAAGGGCGGTCGCTGAAATGGAACAGCCGTCCACCAGCATCCACCTTACCCCGGTTAGCTAAACTGTGACCTTGAAAGGCGCATTAACACCTACACAGTTGTTTCGCTTCCGATAGTCCGGCCCTACGTCCATTTAGCTGAAAGTTGCAAGGCAGGTACCGAGGCTGCGTAGCATTAGTACCGAGAAGTCGGCTTACGTCATTCAACAAGCTGTTCTGCCGCTGATAGCTTTCCCGACGCCATCCCGAGCCGCTCCCCACAGTTACCAAACTTTCGTACACCAATTTCCCCGATTATCAACCACTTCCACTCCTGCCCTCCGCCAATCCCACCCCGCCCCATGCTATGCCCAAAGCGAGGATCTCAACATGTCAGCACTGCCCTTAGGCTATTTACACCGCGCGATCGACCGCTCGCAAAGCGACCCGGCCCGCGCCCACCGCATCGCCGTCAACCGCGCCAATGCTCAGCATTCCACCGGCCCGCGTACCGAACCCGGTAAACAGCGCTCCTCGCTCAACTCCATCAGGCACGGCCTCACCGCCGCCACCGTCGTCCTGCCCTCCGAAGACCCGGACCGGTACGAAGCCCACCGCCGCCAGTTCTTCGACGAATACCAGCCCGCCAACGCCACCGAAACCCAACTCGTCCAGGAACTGGTCGACACCTCCTGGCGTCTCAACCGCATCCCGCTGCTCGAAGCCAACCTGATAGCCGGCACAGGGCGGAGCCGCCCACAATCCGGTCAAGAAAATGCTGGCGGGCCGCTCCGTTGTGCCGGCACT